>CANQTL010000005.1 GCA_947626775.1 uncultured Lachnospiraceae bacterium
AAGAAAGGAAAGGTTACGAAAGAGGAATTCCTGTCGGGTTTTACCAAAGACAGCAGGCTGCATCCCTGCGTGACGATTGTGCTGTATTATGGCGAAGACTGCTGGGACGGGGCCACGGCGCTGCGGGAGATCATGGATCTGGAAGGCATTCCGCCGGAATTAAGAGCTGAGGTAAACGACTATAAAATCCATCTGTGCGAAGTGCGGAAGTTCGAGAACACAGAGGTATTTAAAACGGATGTAAAACAGGTATTCGACTGCCTGCGGTACGCCAAGGAGCCGGAGAAACTGTACCAGCTGGTGGCGAATGATCCGGCGTATCAGGCGATGGATCCGGACACCTATGAAGCGATCGTGGAGTATACTGGAATGAACGAGTTGATGAAAGTGAAAGAATACGGAGAGGACGGTAAGGTAGATATGAACGAGATAGCAAAGGGGTTGATTGAGATGGGCCGCAGACAGGGAATAGAGAGCGGAATAGAGCAGGGAATAACGCAGGGAATAGAGCAAGGTATAACTCAAGGAATAACGCAGGGAATAGCACAAGGTATAACGCAGGGAATAGAAAGAGGAAGAACAGAAGGAAAGCTGGCGGGCATGGCCAGCGCCATCACAGAACTCCTCGAGGATTTCGGCCAGATTCCGCAGCGGGTACTGGACTTGATTCAGAATCAGGACGATCCCGCTACATTGAGCCGCTGGCATAAGCTGGCTGCCAGAGCGGGCAGCATGGCGGAATTTGAGCAGAATATGTGAGACTGTGGACGGGGGCCTGCCGCTGTGGCAGGCTCATTTTATGCATTGGGGATAAGGCCGGGTAAGTTTTCAGGCGCTTATTTGAGTATATTATGTAAACCATATAAGGATCCGCTTGTGTAAATTGTGACAAAACACTTGCATAAATCTCAAGATATAGTAAAATTATACTATATGCTGATAAAAGGCAGATGTGTTGCCATGAAAAGAAAAGACTAATCGAACGGCTTGAAAATGACGATACATAATTAGCGGCGAATGCCCGAATCCGGGTGCGCGGGACGCGCGCAGAATCTTCTGCCGGACAGCGGCGGCGCATAGGATAATAAGAGGATTGGAATCTGCAGGACGGTTCGTTTTCACAAGGACAGACGGGGCGGATCCTGCGACAGCGATATAGAGTTCACGCGGTAAAAGGAGAAAAGAACCATGGCTAAGAAAGCACCGGTTAAAAAGTCAAAAAGGAGATTAAAGAGAAGCGTTAGACGCAGTCTGTCGGCGGTTCTCATGATTACTGCGATTGGCGTGGCGGCGATTCCCGTGCCGGAGAACAGGGCGAGCAGTTCTGATATTATGACGATAGCGGCGCCGCCGCATACGGCGACCTATTCATATCCAACAAATACTCCCAGCGCTGATGACGCGACCGATGAGATTCATAAAAGTTATTGGCTTAATGCAGCTATGACTACTACAAGTAATAAACCTGAAAAGGAAGACCCGGGTGAAAGCCTGTTAAAAAAGCAGGGATCGACACATCCCTCGTTAGTTGTACGCAAAACATCGGACGATACATGGGAACTGATATGGCAGTTTGAATATTTCAACGAAAATACAGTAGTAGGTAGTGGTGTTGTATCTAAATACAATGATGAATTCCGACAGGATAATGTAAAACTTCCCTACAACATTACCTATATGTATGACACGGTTAACACTGACGAATATGATGCCTTTTATGCTGATCCGGCGAAGGGTGATAGTAAAGAGTATTCCTTGAAAGATCCTACGAGTTTAACAAATAAAAATACACGTGATGCCAAAGAGTTTTTAGAAAAATATTTTAATGATGCATATAACCAACATGTAGAAGATTATCAAACCTGGAAAGACAGTTTAGAACTAGAAGATGAACCAGAATTAAAAAGAAGCGTTTCTGAGTTATCCGAGGAGCAGAAACTAGAGTATTATTGTGACCATAATTTCGGCAAAAAATTGAAAAAAGAGACAGGTGAAATAGAACCAGACATAGAGGGCGATTCCTTATCTGGTTATGTGTTGGTGAAAATGACGGACAGATCGCCAGGTAAGACGACAGGCGTTGTTTCTTCTGAAGTCTATATCCCCCGCAAAAAGGATAATGCGGTCGATGTCGCCGGAGAGGTTGACTCGAACGGGTTTAAACTTCTCGGCAAAGCGACGATCGCGGCTATTGGAGATGAAGCTTTTAAAGATGTTCAAAATGTATCTACTATAGAATTGCCGCCTGAGATCCATTATATCGGCGAGAGCGCTTTTGAAGATTCTTTTATCAAGAGTGTTTCTTTTGACAATGTGGAGAAGATCGGCAACAGAGCCTTTAAAAACTGCACGCAGTTAACGTCGATTTCTATGGGTGACGGTACGAAAGTAATCGGTACTGAGGCTTTTTATAATACAGGTATCAGCAATGTGGCATTCCCCTATTCCATTCAGAAGATAGGGCCGGGGGCGTTTGCCAGCTGTAAAAATTTGGCGACAGTAGATTTTACGAAGGTCGCAACGATTGATATTTATGACTATGCTTTTTATAATGATGCGGCCCTGACCGGCGTTACCTTTGGCGATAGTGTGACTTGCAATACCCTCGGCTATGCTTCGTTCGCATTGGGTAACGGGGGCGGATCGCTGACGTCCTTTACCTTCCCAAAGACGCTGAATACAGTGGCGAGTTATATCAAAAGTAATGCGGAAGATCTGAAAGAGAAAGAGGCGGAAAAACGGGCCGAGTATGGTTCAGTGGATAAGGATGTGTTGGAAGGAAAGCTGAGCGGCTTGGGCGATCTTGTGCTGGCCGGACGCGTGTCACTGCAGGAAGTTACCATGCCGGCTGATCTGGGACGCGCAGAGTCTGCGGTGCTGCCCAATGATCTCCTGTATAACTGCACAGGACTAACGTGTGTGATTTTCCCCGATGACAAGGCCGGATCATGCGGCAATCTTGCTTATAATCCCGAGGTGTTCTGCGCTACGGTCAGCAATCCGGATTTCTATGTAAGGGGGCCGGAACTGGATTTCAAACAGAATCCGGCCAAGCCGCGTCAGACCACATGGAAGGCTCAGACAGGGGTATCGGATATTGTGCCTTATGTGTATGTGAAAGACGGCAAGGAGTATTATGAGGTCAGCGACGGCTTTTATCTGCTGTGCATTGACAATACAGGTATGCTCACGAGTTGTACGCTTGCCCCTGATGCCAATGTGGAAGACTGGAACGGAGAACTCGAGATTCCGTCTATGGTAGGAAACACAAAAGTGACAGGGATTGCCAGCGGCTGTTTTTCGGATTCGATACTTAATTCTGCGGTAAAGTCCCTAAAGATCTCAGATGATTCTATTACTACTATTGCGGATGGAGTATTTCAGGCGAAAGACGATGGTGACTGGAAGCAGTTAGCCAAAGTGTATATAGGCAACTCCGTTACATCTATCGGCGCAAATGCGTTTAAGGACTGTTTAAAATTGATAGATGTTACGTTTGCGTCCCCTTCGGCCGGACATGAAGCATTTGTGATCGGGCAGGATGCCTTTAAGACAGGAGGTCCGCAACTTACGTTCCACGGCGATATTGTGGAGGGGTATGATCCTTTCGAGTGGGCGACCGATCCCGATAATATTATTCAGGAAGAGGGCGGTGTGAGAGTATGCTATAAGAGTTTGTCGCCTACATACCTGACGGTCATATATAATCCGATCACCGATATGGTTACGCTGATGGATTATCCGAAATATACGGAGATCAATGCAATCTTAGACGAGGAATATGCAAAAGAAATAAAAGAGGCAAAGGCTGTAAATTACAATGATTGGCGGCAAAAGCAGTTTTATGATCAGTATTCATCTGATATTTATGAGGTGAACCGCTATAATTTTGTATTGGAATGGGAGAAGATAAGTAGTTTAGAGGGCGATGAACTGACGGCAGCGCAGGATGCGTTGTATGCGTCTGATTTGTATGGACCGTGGATCTCTCCTGAGTTTTGCACATTTATGCAGCAGACTGATGAATTCGATCAATGGAAGCAGTCATGGAATGATGGATCAAATCAAAGTTGGGGAACTTTTATCTCTGCCAAGGCGGAAGTAGAAGGCGTTGATTCGTTTGCGGATTGGCTGTTTGAGCCGATCGTTGCCTATGCGGAGGCCGCCGTCCCCAAGGCGTATTATGTGACTTATCCGTTTGATGTCACAAAGGCGACAGAGTCTACCAATATATTCTTTGCGACAACGCCGGAGGAAGATGCTCTGGTGTACAATGCCAAGAACATTGATATTCCGGCCGGTGTGGAGTCTATCGACGTATATGGATATTTGAATGATTTGACGGCAGACGGGGAGAAAAACACGTCGATAGCTGCGAGCAACGGCACGAACAAGTCCATATATTTTGAAACTGGTTCAAGCTCTACAGGGTGGGATCCCGACAGTGAAAAAATGTATAAGAACAGCGGGTATAAGGATGAGGAGGATCATATTGATGTGATACCCGGGCTGTTTAGCGGTTACTATAAGGATGCAGAGGCTTCCGACGTTGAGAATCGTATCCGTGGTAATGATGTGATCACTTCCGTGACAATGCACAGCGTGAAGTATCTGCCTGACTATGCTTTCGACAGCTGCGAGCAGCTAAATTATGTAGTGTTGGGAGAGGCATGCGCCGATATTGGTACGGCGCCGTTTAGAGGTTGCTCGTCATTGACGACGGTAGGCGATAACGACTATTATACGACAGCCAACGGCATTGTTTATTCCAAGAATAGCGACGGTACGCTTACGATTGAGGAATGTCTGGCAGCAAGAGGCAGTCTGATCCAGCCGCCTATGGTCAATATTTCTTCAGATCCGAACCTTGGAAGCGTCAGCGCAATCAAGCCAGGCGCATTTGAGGATTGTGATAATATCAGTACTGTGGATTTTGGCCAGAACAATACGGCAGGATTGCGGGTTATTCCCGAGGACTGCTTTAAGAACTGTGATAATCTGCAGACAGTTGTGCTTCCTATGACGACCAACGATATAAAGAGAGGCGCATTTATCGGAGCCAATAAACTCTCCAATCTTACGATTTATGGTAAGGAAGTACAAATCTCGGCAGGAGCTTTTGATGAAAACAGGGATCTTACGACATATGTACGAGCGTATGATGATTCTGCGGTTGAGAGATATGTTGAGCAGTATGGAGATTCCTATAAGCTTGCGTTTGATGATAACAATCCACTCGGCGAGATGTGGCAGGTTTCCTTCTACGACCAGAACTACGAGCTGATCGAGAATCTGAAGGATCGGGACGGTAACGACCTTGCCAATCCGCAGTATGTAGAGGACGGGGCCCGCGCGGTAGAGCCGCAGGCTCCGGCGAATACGGAAGACTGGACTTTTGAGAAGTGGGTAGGCTCGAACAACGTGCAGTATGGCGAGGCGATTCATGAGGACACTTCGTTCTTCGCACAGGGCTACAGCAACAGCGGCATGGTGGACGGCAAGTATCCGGTATCGTTCTATGACGGTATCGACGGGGCACAGGTAGGACCTACGCAGTATATCGCTCCGGGCAGTTCCGCGATCGCACCGGCGCATCCCGTACACGCGGGCTACACGGCGGACGGCTACAGTGTAAGCTATGAGAATATCCAGGCGGCGACTACGATCATCATGAAGTATAAGCCGACGGCTACGAGCAGCGGCGGCACGAATACGCCGGGCACGACGAGCGGTACGACTACGTCCAACAGGACGACGTCCAATACCAGCAGCACAAGCAATACGAGCAATAGCAGCAATACCAGCTCGTCGAACTCCACGTCGAGCACGTCGACGTCCTCGGACGGTTCTTCGGAGGCGGCCGGCAAGCATACGGTGACGGTGGTCAACGGCAGCGGCAGCGGCGAGTACGCGACGGGAGCGACGGTCTGGATCATCGCGAACAAGGCGGCGGACGGTCAGCAGTTCAGCAAGTGGACGACGTCCACATCCGGCGTGACGATCGCCAGCGTCAGCAATGAGGCGACGTCCTTCGTGATGCCTGCCACCGATGTGACGGTGACGGCGGAGTACACGGCGGCAGCGGCGCCCGCGTCCAATACCGCCGGCACGGGAGGCAATGCGAATAACAACAATAATAACGGCAGCGGTTCCGACCGCGTGGATATCACGAAGCCGGGGATCTCGAACAAGGATCTGGCGACGGCGAATGTGAACGGATCGACGGATAATTTTGTCGTGAAGATCACGGAGACGGACGAGGCGACGAGGGCGGTTGCGGACGCGCTGACGAACAAGTACGGCAGTCTGGACAATATCCTCTACTATGCAATGGATATCAGTCTGTACGACTCTACGGGTACGACGAAGATTTCGGATACGACGGGGCTGACGGTGGATATCACGATTCCGATTCCCGACGCGTTAGTGGCCTACGGCGGCAACAATATGGCCGGGGCGGTGGTGAACGGCAATCAGCTGGAGAGCCTGAACGAGAGCTTTACCGCGATTAACGGAGTGCCCTGCATCCGCTTTACGGCGACGCACTTCTCGCCGTACACGGTATATGTGGACACGGGCAACCTGACGGAGGGCATGATCGATACGACGCCTAAGACGGGCGACCCGATCCATCCCAAGTGGTTCCTGTCGATTGGCTTGGCGTGCCTGTCAGTGATTCTGTTTATGAAGAAAGACAAGGGCGCGAAGGTGAAGACGGCATAAAAAGGGTTTTCTATGAAAAAAACAGTCAGAAATCTGATCGGTACACTGCTGATCGCGGCGGCGATAGCGGTTACGCAGATCCCTGCATCGGACGCGGAGGCGGTAGATACCTCCTCCGCGTCTGATTTTCAGATGGACGGAACTACATTAGTGAAGTACAACGGCACGGCTGAGGACGTGTCTGTTTCTGATTATGTCGAGCGGATTGAGGCGGAGGCTTTTGCGGGCAATGACAGCGTCAGGCATGTCACGGTAGGCGATTCGGTGGAGGTGATCGGAGCGAGCGCTTTTGCGCAGTGCCGGAACCTGGAGAGCGTGACGATCCCGGACTCGGTGGTACAGATCGACAATGCGGCGTTCAGCGGCTGTCCCGCTCTTGCGGAAGTTTCGATCGGCTCGGGGCTGTCTTCTCTGGGCAACGGCGTTTTTGCCGGGGATTACAGTCTGGAAGACGTGTGGATCAGCAGCAGCAACCCTAAGTTCACCGGCGACGACGGCGCGATCTATAATAAGAACGGCTGGGATACGCTGTATCAGGTGCTGGCGGGGCGACGCGGCGACAGCTATGTGACGCCGAGCACGGTGTCGAAGATCAAGCCTTATGCGTTCTGGGGCAACTATAATCTGGAGAGCGTGGAGATTGGCAGCAATGTGAAGGAGATCCCGGCCTACGCTTTTTCCAACTGCAAGAATCTGAAGGACGTCTATATCCCGTATTCCGTGAAGAATATTGATATGAAAGCCTTTGAGGACTGTGTGCGGCTGCGGGAGATTGAGATCCCGCTCTCTGTCGCCTCGATTCACAGCACGGCTTTTGACGGCTGTACGAAGCTCACAATCGAGGCGGAACCGGGGACGGTGGCGTACGAGTATGCGCAGACTCTGGCGCTGGAGGATATCGACGTCTCGGAGTATGAGGAAGCGCCGGTTCCTTCTTCCGCTGAGAGCGTCAGCGAAAATGACGCAGGGGACGGGGAAACCCCGCAGATCACTGCGCCGATGGACTATTATCACGAGGTCTCCCACATCAATGCGATGGAGGAAGAGGAGGACGATAATGTCAGGGGAAAATCCCGCGTGATCGGCAGCGAGGTTGTGGTGCTGATCGACAACGCGCAGGCGGCGGTCAATGTGGGGAGCACGGGCGAGGTGCTGGGCGGTGTGCCTGTGAGTGAAGAGGAAGAATTGACGGACACGGTGCCGGGGCTTGCGGGCTCGGACGATGCGAAGGGCGGTTCTTTCCCGAAATATACGGTAGTGGGCGGCACCGTGATCGCGGCGCAGGCGTATTATGACGATGACAGAACTTCTTATGAGATACCGGAAGGGATCGTGAGGCTGGGCGAGTTTGCCTTTGCCAGATCCGGGCTTACGTCGATCCGGATTCCCGACGGGGTAGAGGAGATCGGATACGCGGCGTTCTATCACTGCGACGATCTGGCGGACGTGACGATCCCGGGCAGCGTGCGGGAGATTGCGCCTGCGGCTTTCTTAAAGACGCCGTGGCTGGACGGATGGAAACAGAATGTCGGCGGAGACCCTTTCCTCATTGTGGGGGACGGCATACTCCTGGCCTATAAAGGAAATGACAGTGTTGTGTCCGTGCCGGACACGGTGAAGCAGATCGGCGCGGAGGCTTTTCGCGGCAGCGAGGGCATTGAGAAGGTGGTTCTGCCGGACAGCGTGAAGGTGATCGGCGAGGGCGCTTTTGAGGACTGCGGCAGCCTGAAGGAGATCGAGGGCGGAGAACAGGTTCAGGAGATCCGGGACAGGGCGTTTGCCGGCTGCCCGATTGCGACGGTGCATGTCCCGGCGTCGGTTGAGAAGATCGGTCTGCGCGCTTTTGACAGCACGGATGCGGCGAAGACGGCGGGCAGCGGCGTGGTCGTGTTCGGCGGTGAGAAGCTGCCGGAGGTATCCCATGAGGAGACTGCCACGAAGCTGTATCGGGACGCATACCGCGGCATGGCGCTTGCGGGCAGCGATATCGCCGTTGTCCCGGCGGGCGTGACCGATCTGTCGGGCACGATACTGGAGGATGGCAGGACGGGCTTCGCGGGCGTGATCTGCAAGATCGCGAAGGAGGCCGCGGACGGTGAGGACGGTATTCTGCAGATCGTCGGCAGGCAGGGCCGCACGAACTTCCGCAGGGCGGGCGACAGCTGCGCGATCGACGGAAAGGTCTATGTGCTGGAGGACGGCGCGGAGAAGCTGGCGGATATCGCCGCCGCACAGGAGGATACGCCGGGGATCAGCGTGCGGATCAACAGTTATTCTCTGCCCCAGAGCGGCGCTGCGGGCGCAGTGATGGAAGGCGCGGAGGGCGGCTACACTCTGTCTATACAGGACAGCGAGGAGGCAAAGGCCGAGATCGGCGCCGTGTACAAAGAGCTGTACGGCAATAAGCTGCCCCATAATCTGTGCGCCTATGAGATGACGCTGACGGAGACGCGGACGGGGCTGCCGATCACGAGTCTCGGCAGACAGCGCATGGAGGTTACGCTTCCGCTCCCTAAGGGCGTCGGCACAGAGGGGCTTCATGTGGTGTGCCTGGACGGGGACGGACAGCTTGAGGAAGTGGAGAGCAGGATTGTCTCTTCCGACGGGGCGGACGCCGTCGCCTTTACGGCGAAGCATTTCTCCTGCTATGGCGTCTACAATTACGGGGACAGCAGTCTGCGCGTGGCGGATGTGCAGGACGGGCAGGCGGTGTTTACGTCCCTCGGCAGCAAGGACGATTCTCCGAACACGGGCGACCACAGCATTCATCCTAAGTGGTTTCTGTGCGTCGGGCTGCTTAGCAGCGCGATGGCGGTGTTCTTCTATCGCGGCAGGGGACGCTCAGGCGGGGACGGAACGCGTATCCGCCCTTCTAAATAACGGAAAGAAAGGCATGGTTGGGAATGAGTCAGGGAAAATATGTTGCGTATGTATCGACTTACACGGTGGGAAGAGAGGAGACTTACGGCATCAAGATCTATGATGTGGATCTGGACAAAGGCAGGATGTCTGAGAAAAACCAGGTCAAGATCACCAATTCCTCTTATATCACGATTTCGCACAACGGAAAATATCTGTATTCCATTACGGACTTCGGCGTAGAGGCGTACAGGATTCTGCCGGGCGGCGATCTCGAGGTCATCAACGAGGGAACGATCAACGGTATGCGCGGCTGCTATCTGTCCACGGACTATGAGGACAAATTTCTCTTTGTGGGAGGTTATCACGACGGCAAGATTACGGTGCTGCGTCTGCGGGAGGACGGAGGCGTCGGCGAGATCACGGATGAGATTTACCACAAGGGGCTTGGCAGCATCGCGGAGCGCAATTTCAGACCCCATGTCAACTGCGTGAAGATGACGAGGGACAATCATTATCTGTGCGCCGCGGATCTGGGGCTGGATCACGTCAACGTCTACCGGCTTGATCATGTGAACGGCAAGCTGAAGCCGATTGATATGATCCGGAGCGAGCAGGAGTCCGCGCCGCGTCACATGAAGTTTTCCAGGGACGGCAGATTCCTGTATATCGTGCATGAACTGAAGAATTATATCGACGTATATACTTATGTGGAGGAGAACGGCAACCCGGAATTTGAGAAGATTCAGACGATCTCGACGCTGAACGATTATCATGCGGGTGGTTCCGCGGCCAGCGCGCTGAATATCTCCGAGGACTTTAAGTATATGGTGAGCTCCAACGCCGGGGACAACAGCGCCGTCATCTACAAGATCGATCAGAAGACGGGCATGCTCTCCAAGATCCTCTGTCTGCCGATCAGCGGGGATTATCCCAAGGACGTCAATCTCTTCCCGGACAACAGGCATCTGGTATCGCTGAATCAGGAGTCCAACACGATGACGTTTTTCACGGTGGACCTGAAAAAAGGGCTGCTCGTCATGAACGGGAAAGAGCTTCAGGTCAATCAGCCAAACTGCATTATTTTCCACAAAATCGGGGACTGAGCAGAATAGACGCAAATCCTCCTGCATATACATTTATCAGTATAAGCAGGAGGATTTTTCTATGGATTTTTTGCAGAACAGTACATATGACCTGTATAAAGATATACAGCTGCGCACGGGCGGCGAGATTTATCTGGGCGTGGTAGGGCCGGTCAGGACGGGCAAGTCTACTTTTATCAAGCGTTTCATGGATCTTCTTGTGCTGCCGTTCATGGAGGATGAGAATGAGCGGGAACGTGCGAGGGACGAGATGCCGCAGAGCGCGGGCGGCAGAACGATCACGACTACGGAGCCTAAGTTTATCCCCAAGGAAGCGGCGCATATCAGGCTTGGAGCGGATATTGATGTGGATGTGCGTCTGATCGACTGCGTCGGGTATATGGTGGACGGAGCGACCGGGCACATGGAGGAGGACATGGAGCGCATGGTGAAAACGCCGTGGTCCGCGGAGGAAATTCCTTTTACCAGGGCGGCGGAGATCGGCACTCGCAAGGTGATCCGGGACCATTCCACGATCGGCGTTGTCGTGACCTGTGACGGTTCTTTCGGGGATCTCGGCAGAGAGAGTTTCCTGGAGGCGGAGGAGCGTACCGTCACGGAACTGCAGTCTCTCGGGAAGCCGTTTGTCGTCCTGCTCAATTCCGCCAGGCCCTATGCGGACGAGACGGCGGCCCTGGCGGAAGAGATCGGCGGGAAGTATCATGTGACGGTGATGCCGGTCAACTGTGAACAGCTCAAGCGCGAGGACATCAACCGCATCATGGAGAATGTTCTCTATGAGTTCCCGCTCACCACGATCGAATTCTATATGCCTAAATGGGTGGAGATGCTTCCCTGCGATCACAGGATGAAGAAGGACGTCATCGCGCAGATTAAGAAGCTGATGGAGGGACTGAGCCGCATCAGGGATATCACGGCGGGCGGCTTTATGCCGGAGAGCGAGTATATCAGGAAGTGTAAACTGGACGGCATCGACATGTCGGACGGCAGCGTGCGGGTGACTCTCGACGTGGACGATTCCTACTATTATGAGATGATCAGCGAGCTGGTCGGAGAGCAGATCGGGAGCGAGTATCAGATGCTCGCGACGCTGAAGGAGATGGCGAAGATGAAACGGGAGTACACGAAGGTGCTCCACGCGCTGGAGGCCGTACGCTACAAGGGGTACGGCGTGGTCATGCCGGACCGGAGCGAGATCGCGCTGGAGAAGCCTGAGCTGATCAGGCAGGGCAACAAATTCGGCGTGAAGATCAGGGCGGAGAGCCCCAGTATCCATATGATCAGGGCGAACATAGAGACGGAGATCTCACCGATCGTCGGCACGGAGGAGCAGGCCAGGGATCTGATTCAGTACATCTCCGACACCGGTACGAGCGAGGACGGTATCTGGGAGACCAACATTTTCGGCAAGACCGTGGAACAGCTTGTCAATGACGGCATCACCGGCAAGATCTCCATGATCAATGAAGAGAGCCAGGCCAAACTGCAGGAGACGATGCAGAAGATTGTCAACGACAGCAGCGGCGGCATGGTGTGCATTATCATATAGATTGCGCCGCAGGCCGTTTCGTGATATGATAAGCCGTAGGAAAAACAAGCGATAACAGGAGAGGAGACAGACACAGGATGAAGGCTTTTATGGCGGAGTTCAAAAAATTCATAGCGAGAGGAAACGTGATGGATATGGCGGTCGGCATCATTATCGGCGGCGCGTTTACCGCGATTGTGACGTCGCTCGTAGACGATATCCTGATGCCGGTGTTATCCCTGATCGTGGGCGGCTTCGATTTCAACTCGCTGTGTATCGTGCTGGGAGAGGGCGAACAGGCGGCCACGTTGAATTACGGAGCGTTTATCGCGGCGATTATCAATTTCCTTTTGATTTCGCTGGTGATCTTCCTGCTGATCAGGGCGATCAACCGGCTGGCGGTCAAGAAGGAGGCGCCGGCGGCGCCGGCGACTAAGGAGTGCCCGTTCTGCAAAGAGCAGATTGCGGTCGGGGCCACGAGATGCCCGCACTGCACCTCGGAGCTTACGGACTGAAAAAGAAATGGGAGAAACAGGAAGAGCGCCATACGGCAGAAAGGCGGTATACGATATGAATCCGGTTTATGAGAAACTGATGAAATGTTATGAATGTTATAAGAGCAGGATTGATTTTGCGCCTAAGGCGGCGATCGTTCTCGGCTCGGGACTCGGCAATTTCGCGAGGACCGTCGATGTGAAAGCGGAGCTTCCCTACAGCGAGATCGAGGGCTTCCCGGTGTCTACCGTGCCCGGCCATGCGGGCAAGTTTATTTTTGGGTACATCGGCGAGGTGTCGGTGGTGCTGATGCAGGGGCGCGTCCACTACTATGAGGGCTATCCGATCACGGACGTCGTGCTTCCGGCGCGGCTGATGAGGATGATGGGAGCGCAGATTCTCTTTTTGACGAACGCTTCCGGCGGCATCGATCCGTCTTTTCATGCAGGCAGCCTGATGCTGATTACGGATCACATATCCAGTTTCGCGCCGAATCCGCTGATCGGGCCGAATATCGACGAGCTGGGGACGCGGTTCCCGGATATGTCTCACGTGTATGATGAGGATCTGCAGGAGATCATCAGAAAGACGGCGAAGGAGAACGGCATCGAGCTGTTTGAAGGCGTGTACGCGCAGCTGACCGGACCGTCCTTCGAGACGCCGGCAGAGATCCGGATGCTTCACGCACTGGGCGTCAGCGCGGTCGGCATGAGTACGGTGGTGGAGGCAATCGCCGCGAATCATATGGGTATGAAGATCTGCGGCGTCTCCTGCGTCAGCAATCTGGCAGCCGGCATGAACAGCGCGCCGCTGACGCACGAGGAGGTGCAGGAGGCCGCAAACGCCGTGGCGCCGAAGTTTGAAAAGTTACTGACCGAGTCAGTCATTAAATTCGGAGCTCTGTTGTAGGGCGGCAGGAGGCGATTCCATGGGCGAACCGGATAAGAGTACGATACAGGAGCTGGTCCGGACCGCGGCAGAGGCGAGGAAGACGGCTTACGCTCCCTACTCACGCTATCGGGTAGGCGCGGCGCTGCTTGCGGCGGACGGACAGATCTTTACGGGCTGCAATATTGAGAACGCAGCCTATACGCCGACGATCTGTGCGGAGCGGACGGCTTTCTTCAAGGCGGTCAGCGAGGGAGTCAGAGAATTTCGGGCGATCGCCGTGGCGGGAAGCCCGGAAGGCGACGCGCTGACGCAGTATGCCTGGCCCTGCGGCGTGTGCAGGCAGGTGATGGCGGAATTCTGCGATCCCGATGAGTTTCGGATTATCGCGGCGGGTCCGGCTGGGGCATATCGCATGGCGGCGCTGCGGGAGCTTCTGCCGGAGAGCTTCGGGCCGGCCAATCTGGGCTGAGAGGACAGGCCCGCAGGCTCTGTGGGATCCTGCGGTTTGAAAACGGAAGAATCAGAAAAGGAAGGACGGCGTGAAATCATGAATATCAGATTTTACAGTGCGAGAATACTGACGATGGAGAAACCGGACGTCTTTAAGGGCGAACTGTGGGTGCAGAATGACCGTATCCTGTATGTGGGCGACGGCAGGGATACGGACGGCGTCTATGAGAAGCTGCATCTGGGCAGTATCGTATGGGACAGGGAGATCGACTGCGAAGAGAATCTTCTGATGCCCGGTTTCAAGGACGCCCATACGCATTCTGGAATGACGCTTTTGCGCTCTTATGCGGACGATCTGCCGCTGCAGGACTGGCTGACGAAACAGGTCTTTCCGGTAGAGGCCAGGATGGACGGCGAGATGATCTATCATCTGACGAAGCTGGCAATTCTGGAATATCTCACCAGCGGTATCACGGCGATCTTTGACATGTATCTGACGCCCGACACGATCGCGCGCGCCTGCGTTGAGATGGGGATGCGCTGCGTACAGGTAAGCGGCATGAGCGGGCAGGATCATTTCGAGGAATCTCTGGCCAGGACCGAGGAATGCTATCTGAAATACAATCACGACGATCCGCTTTTAAGCTATTTCATCGGGTTCCATGCGGAGTATACCTGTTCCCGCGCTCTGTTGGAGAGCGTCGCGGAGCTTGCGCATAAGTACAGGGCGCCGGTTTACACGCATCTGTCGGAGACGAAGGCCGAGGTGGAGGGCTGCAGGGAGCGCTACGGCATGTCGCCGGTGAAGCTCTTCGACTCCCTCGGGATCTTTGACTATGGCGGAGGCGGTTATCACTGTGTCTATCTGGACGAGGAGGACATGGATATCTTCAGCAGGAGGAAGCTGAGCGTGGTCACGAATCCCGGTTCCAACACGAAGCTGGCCAGCGGTATCGCGCCGATCTCCGAGTACCTGAAGAGAGGAATCAATGTGGCGATCGGCACGGACGGCCCCGCCAGCAACAACTGTCTGGACATGTTCCGCGAGATGTTCCTGGTGACGGGACTGGCGAAGCTGCGCGAGCAGGACGCCGCCGCGGTGGACGCCTGGGAGGTGTTAAGGATGGCGACTCTGGGCGGCTCCAGAGCGATGGATCTGCCCGGGACGGACATCCTCGCGGCAGGGAAACTGGCGGATCTTGTCATGATAGATCTGCACCAGCCCAATATGCAGCCGATCAACAATATTCCTAAGAATCTCGTCTACAGCGGCAGCAAGCAGAATGTGAAGCTGACGATGGTGGGCGGAAAGATCCTGTATGAAAACGGTAAATTTGCCGATGCGTATGATGTGGAGGAGATTTACGCGAAGGCGAACGAGATCATAGACAGGCTCAGGTGAATATGGATTATATCATTATCTCGGGCGTGATCGTGCTTGCGATCGCGCTTCTTATGGGAAGCGAATACCGCAATGCGAAGCGGGCGCGCGGACAGTGTCTGGACAGGCTCTATCAAAGCTACGGGACTTTCCCCGACAGGGAGTACCGGGCGGGAGAGCTGGAGCATATCGCCATGTACAGCCGCAGACACAGCGCGGAGCAACAGATCGACGACATCACCTGGAACGATCTGCACATGGACGACGTCTATAGACGGATCAATACATGCGTGAGCGCCGCGGGGGACGAATACCTGTATTACAGGCTGCGTACGCCGGTCTATGACGCGGACGCCGCGGAGCGCGCGGAGGACTGCGTCCGCTTTTTCGCGGAGCATGAGGCGCAGCGGCGCGAGGTGCAGGACATGCTTTTCGATCTCGGCAGGATGGGAAAATATTCCATCTACGAGTATCTGGACAATCTGGACACGCTGGGAGAGCGCGGCAACGGCAGATATCTTGCGGGCGATCTGCTGCTTCTTATGGGCGTTTTGTTAATGTTCCGGTCGCTGCCAATCGGTCTGGCCGTCCTGCTCGTCATGCTGTGCCGCAATATCGTTGGCTATTACAGAGAGTATCGGAAGATCGAGCCGTATATCACGAGTTTCCGCTATATCAACAGACTGCTCGCGGGCGCGAAGCGGATGAGCCGGAGGACGATCCCGGCCATAGCGGGGGAGCAGGCGCGTCTTGCGGCGTGTTACCGGAGCATGAAGGGTTTTATCCGGAACAGCTATCTGATCGTCTTTACGGAGAAGGGCAACGGCAATCCGCTCGGCGTTCTGGCGGATTATCTGCGCATGACCACCTATCTGGATATGATTCAGTTCAACAGGGCGCTGCGGGCCGTGCGCGAACACGCCGGACAGATCGACGAGATGGTGACGATCTTCGGGCAGATCGAGACGGCGATCGCAGTCGGTTCCTACCGCAGGGCGCTGGGAGATTCCTGGTGCGTGCCCAGGCTGCACTATGAGCGGTCTGCCGACAGGCGGCTTGTCGCCGAGTCCCTGTACCATCCGCTGTTAGCGTCGCCGGTGTCCAATTCCGTGCAGGCGGACAGGGGCGTGCTCATCACCGGGTCCAACGCCTCAGGCAAATCCACGTTTCTGCGCGCGGTGGCATTGAACGCGCTTCTGGCGCAGACGATCCATACCTGTCCGGCGGATCGCTACGAGGCGCCGGTTTTTCGGATCTGTTCTTCCATGTCCCTGCGGGACGATCTGATCGGCGGGCAGAGTTACTATATGGTGGAGATCCGCTCGATCAAGCGGATTCTGGATCTGGTGAAGGCGGCGGAGGACGGACGCCCCGTTCTGTGTTTCGTGGACGAGGTGCTTCGGGGCACGAACACTGTGGAGCGGATCGCGGCCTCCACGCAGATCATGAGAGCGCTCGCGGGCGGCAACGCGCTGTGCTTTGCGGCGACCCATGACGTGGAACTGACGAAACTGCTGGAGCGGGAGTACGACAACTACCACTTTGAAGAGCGCATGGAGGCGGACGACATTGTGTTCCCGTACAGGCTTCTGAAGGGGCCGGCGACGACCAGAAACGCCATAGCGCTGCTTGGAGCGCTGGGGTATGACAGCCGGATTGTGTCGGAGGCGGAGCGGATGGCACAGCGTTTCCTGGCGGGCGGCGGCTGGACAGACTGAGGGAGGATGGAGATTACCATGCAAGTGACGATCTATACGGACGGCGCGGCCCGCGGCAACCCGGAAGGACCCGGCGGCTACGGGACGGTATTGCAGTATATCGACGGCAAAGGCGCCCTGCACGAGCGCGAGTATTCCGCGGGATATAAGAAGACTACCAACAACCGCATGGAGCTGATGGCGGCGATCGCCGGGCTGGAGGCGCTGACGAAGCCCTGTGAGGTTCTGCTGATCTCGGATTCCAGATATCTGACGGACGCTTTCAACCAGAACTGGATTGACGGCTGGGTGCGCAGGGGATGGAAGACCGCGGGCAACAAGCCCGTCAAGAACATAGATCTGTGGGAGCGGCTTCTCGTCGCCATGAAACCGCATCGGGTGACTTATCAGTGGGTCAGGGGGCACGACGGCCATCCGGAGAACGAGCGCTGCGACAGGCTGGCGACGACGGCGGCGGACGGCACAGACTTACTTGACGACGCCTTCTGATTGGTGGTATCATAGGAATAACTTGGAACGATATCTTTTGGGAGAGAAGGAAGAGGACATATGACAAATCTGATTTTATTTGTGAATGCGTTTTTATCTTATTTTCTGCTGTTTCTTTTTATCATTGCGCTGGTGGTCATCGCCTGCGTGATCGGCGTGAAGTGGCGCAAGAGCAAGGACGCGAAGGCGGCTGCAGCGGGACAGGCAGAGAGCGCGGAGGGCGGCGCAGCGTCGTAACCGCACATCCGGCGCGCGGGGAGGACAGCCCTGCGGCCTGCCGGATATCAACTATATGCAGGCGGGTCGGGTGACAAGGTGTTCGCGCAGGGGAACACCTTTTTGCATGGCTTTCCGCATCCGGCATATCATTTATGGGGAGAAGACGCGATGGCAAAAAGCGCGAACCAGAAACTGAAGCTGCTCTATCTGTTAAAGATTCTCACGGAGCAGTCGGACGAGGAGCACTGCCTGAGCGCCCAGGCGCTGATCGAGGCGCTGGCGGCGTACGATATCAGGGCGGAGCGCAAAAGCATCTATGACGATATCGCACAGCTTATCGATTTCGGGTACGACATCGTGCTCGTCAAGGCGAAGACGGGCGGCGGCTACTATCTGGCCGGCAGAGAATTTGAACTGGCGGAGTTAAAGCTGCTTGTGGAGACCGTGCAGGCGTCCCGTTTTCTGACGGTCAAAAAATCCAGAGAGCTGATTGCCAAGATTGAGAAACTGGCCTCCAGGTCGGAGGCGGGGCAGCTGCAGCGCCAGGTGTACGTGGCCAACCGGATCAAGACGGCCAACGAGAGCATCTACTATATCGTGGACGATATCCATCGGGCGATACAGAACAACGAACAGATTTCTTTTCAGTATATGGAATGGACCCTGGACAGGGAACTGGCGCCCCGCAAGGACGGCAAGATCTATCGGATCAGCCCCTGGGCGCTGACCTGTAAGGATGAGAACTACTATCTGATCGCCCACGAGGAAGAGAGCGATTCCATCAAGCATTTCCGCGTGGACAAGATGGGGCACATGCAGGTTCTGACAGGCGTGGCGAGAAAGGGCGCCGAGCTCTTCGACCGATTCGACATCGCGGCCTACGCCAACAAGACTTTCGGCATGTTCGGCGGCAGGGAGGAGGTCGTCACGCTGGAATTTGAGAACCGTCTGATCGGCGTGGTGATGGACCGCTTCGGCAGGGAAGTGTCTCTGCGCAGAAAGGGCGGGGAACATTTCGCCGTGCGCGTACAGGTGGCGCTGAGCGGACAGTTCTTCGGCTGGCTGACCGGTCTGGGGACAGGCGCGAAGATCACGGCGCCGGCGGCTGTGGTGGAGGAGTACAGGACGTATCTGGGCGGCGTCCTGGGGCAGTACCGTGCAGCCGGACACACAGAGGAGGAAAAGAGATGAGCGTACGGTTTGCAGAGCGTATGAGAGATTATGAGGCTGGCATCTTCCAGGTGCTGGACGAGAAGAAATCCGAGGCGCAGAAGCGTGGAAAGAAAATCTACAATCTGTCCGTGGGAACGCCGGACTTTCCGCCGGCGCCGCATATCATACAGGCGGTTGCGGAGGCCGCAAAAAAGCCCGAGAACTATAAGTACGCGCTGGCGGATCTGCCGGAACTGACAGAGGCGGTGCAGAAACGCTACGAGAAGCGCTACGGCGTCAGCCTTGCGGCGGAGGAAATTATGTCCGTGTACGGCTCGCAGGAGGGCATCGCCCACATCTGCATGACGCTGTGCGATCCGGGCGACGTGGTGCTCGTGCCGAATCCGGGCTATCCGATCTTCGGGATCGGGCCGTCTCTTGCGGGTGCGGACGTGATCACCTACGAGCTGACGGAGGAGAATCACTATCTGCCCGATCTGGACAGTCTGGGTGCAAGGCTGCCTGCGCGCGTAAAGTGCATGATTGTGTCCTATCCGCTGAACCCTGTCTGCAAGGCGGCGCCGGACGCCTTCTATGAGAGACTGATCCCCTGGGCGATCGAACACGATATTGTCATTATCCACGACAACGCCTACTCGGATATCATCTACGACGGCAGAGTCGGCAAGTCCATTCTGCGCATCCCTGACGCGAAGAAGATCGCGGTGGAGTTCTACTCGCTGTCCAAGTCCTTCAATTACACGGGCGCGCGCATGAGCTTTCTTGTGGGAAACCGCGATATCGTTGCCAATTTCAAGAGACTGCGCTCCCAGATCGACTATGGCACCTATCTGCCCGTGCAGTACGGCGCGGTGGCGGCGCTCACCGGTCCGGACGATATGGTGCGGGAGCAGTGCCGGGAGTACGAGCGCAGGCGGGATGCGCTCTGCGGCGGCTTGCGGGGAATCGGCTGGCCCATAGAGGACAGCGAAGGGACAATGTTTGCCTGGGCGAAGATCCCGGACGGCTATGAGGACGACGCGGCGTTCGTCATGGAGCTGCTGGACAGGACAGGGGTGCTGTGCACGCCGGGAAGCAGTTTCGGGTCTCTCGGCGCAGGGCATGTGCGCTTCGCGCTGACGATGCCTGTGGAAAGCATAAGGGAAGCGGCAGCCGCGATCGACCGGTCGGGCATGATCCGCCCGGGACGGTGATCCGCGTACCGGAGACGGCGCGCCGGAAAAACTGAAAATCGATAGAGAAATTTGGGATATGTCACAAAAAGGCATATCCTTTTTTGGTACTTTTTCATGAAGGCGGATTATTGACAGACCATATATATTGTCATATACTAGGAACAAACCACAAAATATAGTGTTTTTATGTCAACCCGCACTGTGTTTTGTGCGTAAAATACCACGGAGGGGGAAGGGAATGAGCAGTAAGTTCGAGTCGGATACGGAAACCGCCGAGAATTACGGGTTGGAATACAAGCCGGACAAGACTGTCAAGGTCATCAAGAAAGACGGCAGCCTGGAAGCTTTCAATGTCCAGAAAGTAATCGACGCCGTAGGCAAGAGCGCGTACCGTGCGCTGACGAAATTCACGGAGGAGGAAAAGCGGCATATCTGCCAGACCGTCGTTGACAGGGTCAACGAGATGGGCGAAGAGAAGATTCCGATCCAGATCATGCACAATATTGTGGAGAGCGCTCTGGAGGAAGTGAAGCCCATCGTAGCCAAGAGTTACCGCGATTACCGCAATTACAAGCAGGATTTCGTCCGTATGATGGACGATGTATACAAAAAGAGCCAGTCGATCATGTACGTGGGAGACAAGGAGAACGCTAATACGGACAGCGCCCTTGTATCCACGAAGAGAAGTCTGATCTTCAACCAGTTCAACAAGGAGCTGTACCAGAAATTCTTCATGACGACTGAGGAGATTCAGGCGTGCCGGGACGGTTATCTGTATGTGCACGACATGTCTGCGAGGCGCGACACCATGAACTGCTGCCTGTTCAATGTGGCGGAGGTGTTAAGCGGCGGATTCGAAATGGGAAATATCTGGTACAATGAGCCGAAATCGCTCGATGTGGCTTTCGATGTCATAGGAGATATCGTTTTGAGCGCAGCGAGCCAGCAGTACGGTGGCTTCACGGTGCCGGAGGTGGACAAGATTCTGGAGCCTTACGCGGAGAAGTCCTACAAGCGCAATATTGAAAAATACAGGAAACTTGGCATCGACCAGGATACGGCCGAGGCCGAGGCGCTGGCGGACGTGAAGCGCGAGTTCGAGCAGGGCTTCCAGGGCTGGGAGTACAAGTTCAACACCGTGGCGAGCAGCCGCGGAGACTATCCTTTCATCACGGTGACGGCGGGCATCGGCACGGGGAGATTCGCGAAGATGGCGACGATCATCATGCTCAACGTACGCCGCAAGGGACAGGGCAAAAAGGAGTGCAAGAAGCCGGTGCTCTTCCCCAAGATTGTCTTTCTGTACGATGAGAATCTGCACGGGCCGGGAAAAGAGCTGGAGGACGTCTTCGAGGCGGGCGTACAGTGTTCCGCCAAGACCATGTATCCCGACTGGCTGAGTCTTACGGGCAAGGGGTATATCGCGAGCATGTACAAGCAGTATGGCAAGGTGATCTCCCCGATGGGCTGCCGCGCGTTTCTCTCGCCCTGGTACGAGAGGGGCGGTATGCACCCGGCGGACGACGAGGACGTTCCCGTCTTCGTGGGAAGATTCAATATCGGGGTGGTATCCCTGCATCTGCCGATGATCCTGGCGAAATCCCGTCAGGAGAGCCGGGATTTCTATGAAGTGCTGGACTACTACCTAAATCTGATCAGGCAGCTTCATATCAGAACATACGCGTATCTGGGAGAGATGAGAGCTTCCACGAATCCGCTGGCCTACTGTGAGGGAGGTTTCCTCGGCGGCCATCTGCAGCTGCATGACAAGATCAAGCCGATCTTAAAGACCGCGACCGCGAGCTTCGGTATCACCGCGTTCAATGAGCTGCAGGAACTCTACAACGGCAAATCGCTGGTGGAGGACGGCGCGTTTGCGCTGGAAGTGCTGGAGCATATCAACAATAAGATCAACGAATTCAAGGAGGAGGACGGCAATCTGTACGCCATCTACGGGACGCCGGCGGAGAATCTGTGCGGCCTGCAGGTCAAGCAGTTCAGGGCGAAGTACGGCATTGTCGAGGGCGTGTCCGACAGGGAGTATGTGTCCAACAGCTTCCACTGTCATGTGAGCGAGGACATCACGCCCATTGAGAAACAGGATCTGGAGTACCGCTTCTGGGAACTGGTCAACGGCGGCAAGATCCAGTATGTAAAATATCCGATCGACTACAACATCGATGCGATCAAGACGCTGATCCGCCGCGCGATGGAGATGGGCTTCTACGAGGGCGTCAATCTGTCGCTGGCTTACTGCGACGACTGCGGTCATCAGGAACTGGAGATGGACGTCTGCCCGGTGTGCGGCAGCCGCAACCTGACGAAAATAGACCGTATGAACGGATATCTGGCTTATTCCCGCGTGCATGGGGATACCAGACTGAGCGACGCCAAGATGGCGGAAATCGCAGAGAGGAAAAGCATGTGAAAACAGCGAGCCATAAACATGCGACTGCCGCTTGCGGCAAGTTGCATGTTTATGGCATGGGGAATTTTTATGAGATACCACAATATCACCAAAGACGATATGCTCAACGGGGACGGACTGCGCGTTGTGCTCTGGGTGGCAGGCTGTACGCACTGCTGCAGGGAGTGCCAGAATCCGCTCACCTGGGATCCTGACGGCGGACTTCTCTTTGACGACGCCGCCAGACAGGAAATTTTTGAGCAGCTGGACAAACCCTATATCAGCGGCATTACCTTTTCGGGAGGCGATCCGCTGCACGCGTCGAACCGTCTCGACGTGCGCGGCCTGATGAAGGAGATCAAGGCCAGATATCCGGACAAGACGATCTGGCTGTATACCGGAGACAGCTGGGAAGATATTCTCCATTATCCCGTCATGCAGTACGTCGACGTGCTCGTGGACGGAGAGTTTAAGGCTGATCTGAAAGACACGAAGCTCCTCTGGAAAGGGAGCAGCAACCAGCGTGTGATCGACGTGCAGGCCAGCCTGAAGCAGACGGATCCCACGATCCCCGTACTTCACTGCGGGGACTACGCGTAAGATGTCTGCAGACGGAGAGGGCGTGCAGCTGTGCCGCTGGCGTCAGCCGCGTCACACGGCGAGGCATAACGGATGACAGCAAAAAGGAGTGTCGGGATGCGAAGCGAGACGATTACCATCAAGTATTTTACCGATCAGATAGACAAGTTGGCTTACATAGACGGCAAGTCCGACTGGATTGATCTGCGGGCGGCCGAGGACGTCGCCCTCAGGGCGGGAGAGTTCCGTCTGATCCCGCTGGGAGTGGGCATGAAGCTCCCGGAGGGCTACGAGGCGCATGTGGTGCCGAGAAGTTCCACCTACAAGAATTTCGGCGTCATCCAGACCAATCATATGGGCGTCATCGACTCCTCCTACTGCGGCGATAACGATCAATGGTTCATGCCGGTGTATGCGCTGAGAGATACCGAGATCCATGTGAACGATCGGATCTGTCAGTTCCGCATTGTGGAGAATCAGCCGAAGATCGTCTTTGACGAAGTTTCGCATCTGGAGGGAACCGACCGGGGCGGACACGGCAGTACCGGAAGGCAGTAGCGCGGGGCGGCGGACAGTTTTGCGATTGTACCGAGAAACATTGGAAATACAGACAAAAATGGAATACGGCGGCGTATAGAGAAACTTCTTTCAAGGCATACTAGGGAAAATACGGTATGACTTTGGAAGGAGTTTTTTGCAGTGCAGAACAGAGAAGAGAAATTGGGCGGCAGGATGACGCCGTCCCTGCAGCAGACGATGTCCTATATGGAGGAGCACATGAGACCAGACGCGAGCTTCGACGTCGTCTACCGCGTGATCGAGGTGGGAGGCAGGCAGGCGTGCATTTACTTTATCGACGGCTTCTGCAAAGATGAGCTGATGATGAAGATCCTGCAGTATTTTATCAGCCTGAAGCCCGCGGATATGCCGGAGAACGTTCATGAGCTGGCGAAGCGGGCGACGCCCTATGTGGAGGTGGATTTAAGGGATTCCTGGGACGAGATCCTCTACAACATCCTGTCAGGCGTGTTTGCCCTCTTTATCGACGGCTATGATAGATGCGTTCTGATCGATTCCCGGACCTATCCCGCCAGAGGCGTGGAGGAGCCGGACAAGGACAAGACGCTGCGAGGTTCCAAGGACGGCTTCGTGGAGACGATCGTGTTCAACACGGCGTTAATCAGGCGGCGGATCAGGAGCACACAGCTGCGCATGGAAATGATGAACGCGGGGAAGAGTTCCCGCACCGACATTGTGCTGTGTTATATGGACAATCGGGTGGATCATGCTTTCCTGGATCGAGTGCGGCAAAGAATCGGGAGCATACAGGTGGACGCGCTGACGATGAATCAGGAGAGCCTGGCGGAGTGCCTGTATCAGCGCAGATGGTACAATCCCTTTCCGAAATTCAAGTTTACGGAGAGGCCGGATGTGGCGGCAGCTCAGGTGCTGGAGGGAGATATCGTGATCCTGGTGGACAATTCGCCCTCCGCCATGATTGTGCCGACATCCATCTTTGACATCGTGGAGGAGGCGGACGACTATTATTTTCCGCCGATTACGGGGACGTATCTTCGGCTGGCCAGATTCCTCATCTCGATTCTGACCTATATTATGACGCCGACGTTTCTGCTCCTGATGGAGCATCCGCAGTGGGTGCCGGAATCTTTTCAGTTCATTATGCTGCAGAAAGAGGAGAATATTCCGCTGATCGCCCAGTTTCTGATTCTGGAGCTGGCGATCGATGGTCTGAAACTGGCGGCGGTCAACACGCCGAACATGCTGAGCACGCCCCTCAGCGTGATGGCCGCGCTCGTGCTGGGCGAATTTTCGGTGAACAGCGGCTGGTTCAACAGCGAGGTGATGCTGTACATGGCTTTTGTCGCGCTCGCCAACTACACGCAGCAGAATTATGAGCTTGGATACGCGTTAAAATTCATGCGGATTCTCAACCTGATTCTGACGGCGGCCTTTGGGCTGTACGGCTATATCGCCGCCGTGGTGATCTTTGTCTGGGCGGTTGTCGGCAACAAGACGCTGTCGGACAAGAGCTATATCTATCCGGTGCTTCCCTTCAATGCGAGGCAGCTGGCGAAGAGGCTTCTGCGCCTGCGGCTGCCGGAGTCGAGAAAGTGAACGCGCCGCACAGTTTTGCTTGTGCTTTCCGCGCCGCGATAGTACAATGATTGTGATAAGACGAAACGATGTGGAAGGGAGAGGGTTATGTTCAGAGACGATTTTGTGTGGGGCGTTGCCAGCAGCGCTTACCAGATAGAGGGTAAGGATCCGAACGACGGCGCGGGCCGGATGATCTGGGACGCCTTCGCTGAGGAGGGGCATACTGCGGACGGCAGGAATGCGGCAGTCGCCTGCGATCACATGCACAGGTACCGCGACGACTATAAACTGATGCGGCTTCTCGGCATCAAAGCATACCGCTTCTCGGTCAACTGGAGCCGGATCATGCCGGAAGGGACGGGAAGGGTCAATGAGAAAGCCATCGCGCTGTACCGGGACATGATTCTGACGATGAAGGAGAACGGCATCACGCCTTATCTGACCATGTATCACTGGGAGCTTCCCCAGGCGCTGCAGGATCGGGGCGGCTGGCTCAACGAGGAGTCCATCCAGTGGTTTGCGGAGTACGCGAAGGTGATCGCGGAGCATTTTACCGATCTGTGCGAGTATATTGTGACCCTGAACGAGCCGCAGTGCTTCGTCGGGCTGGGGCATCTGACCGGCGTGCATGCGCCCGGAAAGAAACTGCCGCTTGCGGAGACATTTCAGATCGCGCACAACGCCATGCGGGCGCACGGACAGGCGGTGATCACTCTGCGCCAATATGCGAAGCGCCCGATCAAAATCGGCTATGCGCCCACCTGCAGCATGGCTTATCCGGAGAGCGATAAGCCGGAAGACGTCGAGGCGGCCAGGAAGGTGCTGTTCTCGTTCTACGGCCCGCTCGACAACTGGACCTGGAACGTGGCATGGTTTAACGATCCGGTCTTCCTGGGAAAATATCCCGAGAGCGGGCTCGAGAAATTTAAAGAGTATCTTCCCGAAATCACCGAGGAGGATATGAAGCTGATCTCGCAGCCCATCGATTTTATGGGCCAGAATATCTACAACGGATATATCATTCGGGCAGGGGCGGACGGCGAGCCGGAGTTTGTGCAGGCGCCGGCGGGCGCGCCCAAGACGGCGGCCAACTGGCCGGTGACGCCGGAATGTCTGTACTGGGGCGTGAAGTTTATCTACGACAGATACAAAACCCCGCTCTACATAACCGAGAACGGCATGTCCTGTCACGACCTGATTTCCGCCGACGGGCAGGTGCACGATCCGAACAGGATCACGTTTCTCGACCGTTATCTGTCCGCGCTGCAGTGCGCGGGCGACGACGGCGCCGATGTGAGGGGATATTTCCTGTGGACGTTCCTGGACAATTTCGAGTGGGAGAAGGGATTCAGCGAGCGGTTCGGCATCGTACATGTGGATTTCGCCACACAGAAGCGCATCGCCAAGGACTCTGCGTTCTGGTATCAGAAGGTGATGGAGACAAACGGCGCGAACCTCTCCGTCAACAGGACGCCCAGGCCGATTCTGTTTCTTGCGCCGGCGGGCAAAGAGGAGGATGCATCCGATTATCTGGTAAAAGAAGGCGTCTTTCAGGGAAGGACGCTCGCGGCGCTGTATCGGGAAAAGCCGGAACTGTTCGGCGATGCGGATGCGGACAGTCTCGGGAGCCTGTTGGCCGTCCAGCCGGAGAAGCTGAACGTCACGGAGCCGACGGAACTGGAGCGGAGAGATGCCTTCCTGTTCGTTCGCGTGGAGGAGGGCGACGGCCTGCTCGACGGGCAGATGATAAGCGCGGGAGACTGCTTCGCGCTGCCCTGCGGTTATCATGCCGCCATGCTGCAGGGTCATATGAGTTTGGATATGTATGCTGTGCAGACGGAGTAAAAGATGTTATTCGGAGAGGGGATGGCAGGCATGATCGAACAGAATTTCGTTTGTCTCGAATATGGTTCTCTTCTCACGCAGTGAGAAGAGGATTAGTACATCCCGTGTGTCTCGCACATACAGTTCCCGATTGCCTGAGATTTTTAACATTTTCTGCGTCTCCTCGACGGAGAGCCGCAGGCCGAATGCGAGCGAGAGCAGCTTGTCGCGGGACGGCGTCTTGGCACCGGAAAAGATCTGGTAGGTATATTTGCGATCCAGCAGGGACATGCGCGCCACATCGGCGCGCTTCAGTCCTTTACGGTGCAGCAGGACTTTCAGGTATTTGGGCAGCGACTGGGGGGGGGAGCAGCTGCTCTCGGTTGCTTTGCAGATAGTCCTCAGCGTTTGCGGCATTTTTGATCTCGTGTTTCAATTCTTCCGTATCTTTTAACTGTATCATTCTTTTCCCCGAAAAATCGATATGCTGCCGTATATACAACGGCGGCGGACAGTTTCATTATAATATCGGATGTGCCGCTTTGCAAGCGCATTACTGATAAGCTTATCAGCCTGGTGCATTGCCCGCGTAAATAAAGCGGATGTCTGCTGGCAGCAGACCAAAAAAGAAAAAAATAGTGTAAAATAAACTGGAAATGCAAAATTTTTGTCAATTTATGCTAAGGAGGACAAGTATGAGTACATTAACAGGACATCCGAAAAGAATCAAAAAATGTGCATTCTGTGACTATTGGCTCGGCGACGCGGGGCTGGAATTCGTGAGCAATGCGACGGGATATAAGTTCGACGGCAACGTGAAGGGAAAATGTATCAAAAAAAACGGATCGCTCGTGAATTCGGGCACCCAGTGTTCCTATTATCAGCCGAGCCCGGAGGCCAGAAAATTATTGTAAAGAGCAGGGAGGGATCCGGAAATGCCACTTGGGAAACGGATAGATCCGGAAGAGATCAAACAAATGGCGCGGGCCATGGAGGAACAAGCTGCGCGGCCTGGGACGCCGCAGCCGGAGGCGGACAGCAGTCCGGCCTACACGCTGTTCCAGGAGGAAAAACCGCGCTACAGCTTTGCGGATATCATCATGAACCGCGATACCTACGAGGCGATACAGGATGTGCTTGCGCTGTATGAAAAGCGACAACTGCTGTTTGACGAATGGGGACTGGGGCAGACACACAGGAAACAGAACTGTGCGGGAATCAATCTGTACGGACCTTCGGGAACCGGAAAAAGCATGGCGGCGCACGCGATCGCCAATCAGCTCGGCAGGATGATACTGACGGTCGATTATTCAAAGATCGAATCCAAATATGTGGGCGAGACGGCCAAAAATCTTGTGGCGATGTTTGATTATGCGAAGGAAAGCGGTGCGGTGATCTTTTTTGATGAGGCAGACGCCCTTCTGAGCCGACGCGTGACCAACATGTCGAATTCGACGGATGTGAGCGTCAACCAGACCCGATCTACGCTGCTCGTGCTCATCAACGAGTATAACGATCTGATCCTGTATGCGACGAATTTTGTGACGAATTACGATCCGGCGTTTATCCGAAGGATTCTTTCTCATGTGAAGTTTGAACTGCCCGACGAGGAAAACCGCCGTAGGTTGTGGAGTATGTATATTCCGAAGACGCTGCCGACGGATGCGGATATTCCAGGACTGGCCGCCAAGTACGGCGGTATCACGGGCGCGGATATTTCCAATGCGGTGCTCAATGCTTCCCTCAGAGCGGCGAGAAAAGAGGAAACGACGGTAGCGCACGCCTATTTTGAAGAGGCTGTGGAGCGCATTATCAGGAGTAAGACGGACAATGCCGATCTCGGCACGATGACTTCCAAACGGGTAGTCAGCGAAGAGTACGTAAAATCTCAATTTGGAGGAGGATTGCCGGAATGATTGCAATAGGTATTTTTTTAGCTTTGTCTGCGACGTTGATCGCAGGACTTGCCATATTTTGGCAGAAGATGGTTTCGTGGATCAAGAAAGCGGCGGAGAAAATACAGGAAGTGCTGAAAGTTGCGGTGATGGGCACGAAAACATTCATCATGAAGACGCAGGAAGGATTTAAGAATAAATCCAAATATTACAACAAGAACAAGCTCACGCAGGAATGGGAAGAAACTGTGTACACAAAGAGCGTGCCCGAGTCGGAGATTCCGCCTGAGATTCTGATGAAAGTCAGGAATCAGGAGCTGGATCAGGAGGTCTCCACTACAGAGGAACTGAGACTGGCAATCAGCGCATAGGAGGAGGGACAGAAATGATCGGCAGTATCTTAAAAACATTTGCCAGGGACGCTTTCGTTGAGGCCCTGTCATCTTACGCAGACGACGCGAAAGCAGGGGTGGTAAATACTGTCCGCGATACCTTTGAAAGTATCATTACGGGGCGCCGGACGATTGACGAGTGGGCGGAGATAGCTTCCAAAGGCGTGGATCAGGTAAAGCGGAGGGTCGAGGAAGAGAACGGCTGGCGGTATGTGGGCGGACGGCTCAATTTTGCGATGTCCCCCAAAGATTTCAATAAAGTCACGATATCTTATGAGCTTTATTATCAGGATGAGAATGACGGGTGGCAGCGGGTGACGGCTGACAGTGATATGCAGGCTTCCAATTTTACGATCGAGGCGCTGGAAAGCATTGAAGAAAACGGAAAAATATCTTTTGAGGTAGAGTAAACCTATGTGGTACGTTATTATTATTCTGGTTGTGATTGGTGCGCTGTATTATGGGGGAAAGTATGCCCTGCTGCACCCGAAGGTGAATTCGGCGCTTGCGATTGCTATCCGAGCCATAGCGCTGATGCAGGCGCTTGTGCAGCACACAGGCGTATCTTTCATCGGGTTATTGTTCATGATTCTGGTTGTCCTTGACTGCATCCGCGACCTCATGATCGCAGATGAATATTATGAAAAGTTTGACGTGCGGATCGATACGCTTTTTATGATCAAAAGCATTGCCTCCTTTCTTACAGGCGGATGGGCCAGAGCGCTGTTTTTCCTGTTTCATAATTTATATTTCAATCGGTACGTCAAACAAGATGTCGATCCGCTCATGCGCAAAAACGGTATGATCCCGCTTAATGACCAATACTGGGGGTCGGTTCGGCTCTCTTATGCCAGGAAGCATTTTCACAAGCAATATATGTGGAATTTCAAAAAGTACATGCAGCAAAAAATAGAGGAAGGAGCAGTCCTCTCCAATCTGGATGTTGTCGAGCAGGAGTCACAAAAGAGCCAAAATAAAGTCGAGGAAGCGTGCCCAAAAACGATGGCAGGCAAGCTGGGCGAGCTGTTTGACGGCGAAATGAAGGAGAAGCGCAAGCGCGCGGAAAGTGAGATAGAGAAATTTCCAAAGTATAGCGCGTTTGTAGACAGGGCTTTTTATGACTATTGTCAGAAAACCATCGTGGACGTTTTGAAGACGAAGAGCAGGATGAGCCCGGAAGATATTCTGCAGCTTCCCGAACTGGCGCAAGTCACTGTCCTGCACAAGACCCCCTATCCATGGGATGCGATGTGGGCGGAATGTTTTGTGGTCTTTTTGATGGCGCCGCTGGTGGCGGACGGCACGGTGATAGAATATAACAACAATGATGAAAACCTGCTGGAGCACCATCAATACTGGCACGTGGAAGGGGAGCCTATATTGGTCAGGGATGCCTCCGAAGATCCTGCGCTTGCGCTGGACGACGACTGAGACAGACGGAAAATCAACCAGTCCTTTCCGGAAAAATTTGAAGATCCGCCGAACCGTATACGGCCCGGCGGAGTTTTTATTCTCTCGTTCTGTACATGCGGGCAGATGCGGTTTGTTGACTTTTAGCTCCCGTATTGCTACAATAAATCCGGTTGTGGCCTTTATCAAAAGCGCGGACAGCGGACAGAAGACAAAGGAGGACTGACTATGTATTATCAAACTTATGACATGTGTGTTGACGGCAGCGCCGGAACGCCCACGCTCACCACGTATCTGATCGATACGCCGGAAGGTCTGCTGATCCGGGAGCGCCCTCTGGTTCTGATCTGTCCGGGCGGCGGCTACTGCCATGTCTCCGCCAGAGAGGGGGAGTTTCTGGCGCTGCAGTTTCTGGCGGCGGGTTTCCATGCCGCCGTCCTGCGCTATTCCGTCGCGCCGGCCATTTATCCGGCGCAGCTTCTCGAGCTGTCGAAGGCGGTGGCGCTGCTGCGGGAACATGCCAAAGAGTGGCGCATAAGACCGGACAGGATCTTCGTGCAGGGTTCCTCTGCCGGCGGGCATCTGGCCGCATCTTTAGGCTGTTTCTGGAGAGAGGACTTCCTGTGGAAGACTGTGGGCGCGCGGAACGCAGAGCAGCTTCGCCCCGACGGACTGATTCTGAGCTATCCGGTTATCACCTCCGGGGAGTTTGCGCACAGGGAATCCTTTGTCAATCTGCTCGGCCACAGATACGGCGAGCTGGCTGACCGGATGTCTCTGGAAAAACAGGTGAGCGCAGATACGCCGGAAACGTTTCTGTGGCACACCTACGAGGATCAGACCGTGCCGGTCGAGAATTCCCTGCTGTTCATGCAGGCGCTCAGGCAGGCGGGCGTCCCTTTCGAGAGCCACATTTATCCGAAGGGCTGTCACGGACTTTCTCTCGGCACGGAGCTGACGTGCTCGGAGAACGGCAAGGAACTGCAGCCTGAGGTGAGTACCTGGGTAAAACTGGCGGTGACGTTTGCAGAGAATTTCTGAGCGGCGCGCGGCTTGTCAGGGAGATTTTGGACCGACGGATCAGGACAGATTCATACAGAACATGACAACGCTCTCGGCATAGAATAAATCTATAGCCGAGAGTTTTCATGTGGGTGGGATCAGCTTGTACCGCGTAAGACAGCAGGTGGCGTGCAGCGACCTTGTACAGCAGAATATCCTGACAAAAAACGTCGCCGTGGCGATCCTGGACACGGGGATCGGCGATCACCCGGATTTCGGAGACAGGCTTCTTACGTTTGAGGACTTCGTGAACGGACGGCAGGGAAGTTATGACGACAGCGGACACGGGACACACGTCGCCGGCTGTGTGGGCGGCAGCGGCTATGTCTCCGGCGGTATGTACAGGGGAATCGCGCCGGAGTGCAGATTCTGCGTCGGCAAGGTGCTCGACCACAACGGGGAGGGAAGCATCGACAACATGCGACGGGGACTTTTGTGGGTGATAGAGAACCGTCTCAAGTACCGCATCCGCGTACTCAATATTTCGCTTGGGCTGGGCGCGAACGGGGACAGAGAGCGCATGTGCGAGCTGACGGAACTTCTGGACGAGATCTGGAATCAGGGAGTCGTGGTGGTGTGTGCGGCGGGCAACAACGGGCCGCAGGAGGGGACGATCTCTCCGCTCGGAACGAGCCGAAGAGTCATCACGGTAGGCTGTCACGAAGACGGATATTTCGGCGCGCGGAGTGATCTGTGTGAGAATTATTCCGGGAGAGGAAGCAGCGATATGCTGTGGCGCAAGCCGGATGTGGTTGCGCCCGGGACGGACATCATCTCGTGCAGCGGACGCTTCACGAGGACGCCGTCCGGGTACCGCAGCGCCTATACGAGGAAGAGCGGGACTTCCATGGCGACGCCGATCGTGTCCGGCGCGGCGGCGCTCTTTCTGCAGAAATTTCCCTATATGAGCAACGAACAGGTCAAGCGGCAGATGATCTACAGCGCCAGAGATATGGGCGACGACTGGAACAAACAGGGCTGGGGAATGCTGAATGTGGAAGAAATGTGCAGTGTGGTTGACAAGTGAGGTATAATTGTATACAATGATACCGACAGACAGAAGGGGGAAGGCGGAGTCATGGAGGAAAACAGAACTTTTACGAATCGTCCGGTGACGATGAACACCAAGAATAATCTTCTGGAAATAGAAGAGCATATGTACATCCTGGACGATGTAAAGAAACCGAACGTATTCAGAAACATGTTTCCCTACTCGGAGATACCGAAAATTCCGTTCAATGACAGGACGGTGCCGCACAATATGCCTAAGGAGATCTGGATCACGGATACCACATTCCGCGACGGACAGCAGTCGAGAGCGCCCTATACCACGGAGCAGATCGTTACGATCTACGACTATCTCCACAAGCTGGGCGGACCCAACGGCATGATCCGGGCGAGCGAGTTCTTCCTGTACAGCAAAAAGGACAGGGACGCGGTGTACAAATGTATGGAGCGCGGTTATCGGTACCCGGAGGTCACGAGCTGGATCCGGGCGAGCAAGGAAGACTTCAAGCTGGTCAAAGAGATCGGCATGAAGGAGACGGGCATCCTCGTAAGCTGTTCCGACTATCACATTTTCCTGAAACTGAAGATGACGAGGCGTCAGGCGATGGATCACTATCTGAGCGTGATCCGCGACTGCCTGGAGGAAGGCATCAGCCCGCGGTGTCATCTGGAGGATATCACGAGAGCGGATATCTACGGTTACGTGGTGCCGTTCTGTATGGAACTGATGAAGCTGATGGAGGAGTACCGGATTCCGATTAAGGTGCGCGCCTGTGACACGATGGGGTACGGCGTCAACTATCCGGGCGCGGTTATCCCCAGGAGCGTGCAGGGCATCATCTATGCGATACATACCCATGCGGGCGTGCCTCACGAGCTGATCGAGTGGCACGGACACAACGATTTCTACAAGGCGGTGGTCAACTCCACAACGGCGTGGCTGTACGGCTGTTCCGGAATCAACACTTCACTGTTTGGCATCGGGGAACGGACAGGCAATACACCGCTTGAGGCGATGGTATTCGAGTACGCGCAGCTTCGCGGAGATCTGAACGGTATGGACACGACGGTCATCACGGAACTGGCGGAGTACTATGAGCGCGAGATCGGCTATCACATCCCGGAAAGGACGCCCTTTGTCGGCAGGAATTTCAATGTGACGAGAGCCGGGATCCATGCGGACGGCCTGTTGAAAAACGAGGAGATCTACAATATTTTCGACACAGAGAAATTCCTGAACAGGCCGGTTCTGTGCGCCGTGTCCAACACGTCGGGGCTGGCGGGGATCGCGCACTGGATCAACACCTATTACCGCCTTGCGGAGGAGGATCATCTCGACAAAAACTGTGATCTGGTCAGGGCGCTGAAGGTCTGGGTGGACGAGGAGTACGCTTCCGGACGCGTGACGGTGCTGACCGACGAGGAACTCGTCGGGCGCATCGAGAAGACATGCGCCAATCTGGGGATACCGCTTCCGGGCGCGGCGCGCTGAAGAGCGCGGGAGAGAACGGATTTTGTGTAGAAGGACTGGGGTAAGAAAATGGCGAACTATGATATCAAGCATGAGGTGAACGACAAGTATTCCCTGCGCGGCAGAGTGTTCCAGAAGCTCAGGGAGGATATTCTGAGCGGAAAATATAAGGAGCACGAGGAGTTGAAAGAGGTGGCGATCGGCGAGGAGCTGGGCGTCAGCCGCACGCCGGTCAGGGAGGCGTTTAGGCAGCTGGAGCTGGAGGGGCTTATACAGATCGTGCCCAACAAGGGCGCTTACGTGACGGGCATCACCGCCAAGGACGTGAAGGATATCTACATGATCCGTTCCCTTCTGGAAGGGCTGTGCGCGAAGCTGGCCACGGAGAACATCACGAAGGAACAGCTGGAGGAGATGGAGGAGAATATCTACCTGGCTCAGTTCCACGCCGAAAAAGGGCACATGGATCAGATGGCGGAACTGGACAACCGTTTTCATGAGATCCTGTATGAGGCGTGTAACTCCAAGATGCTGGAGCACACGCTCAGGGACTATCACCAGTACGTGCTGCGCGTCAGACAGAAGACGCTGTCCAACAATACGAGAGGGCGGGCGTCCAACGACGAGCACAGACAGATCATGGAGGCGATACGGCGCGGCGACGCCGAGGAGGCGGGCAGGCTGGCGAATCAGCATATGCTGAACGCCTACGACAATATGGTAAAAAACGGGCTGTATGGGATATACAGCGACGAGACATAGGAAAGGCAGGTATACAGTGACCATGGAAAAAATCAGGATGACCACACCGCTTGTAGAGATGGACGGCGATGAGATGACGCGGATTCTCTGGCAGATGATCAAGGACGAGCTTTTGCTGCCCTACATTGATCTGAAGACGGAGTATTACGATCTCGGCCTGAAGCACAGGAACGAGACGGACGATCAGGTGACGTTGGACTCCGCGGAGGCGACGAAGAAGTACGGCGTCGCGGTCAAGTGCGCGACTATCACCCCCAACGCGGCCAGAGTGAAGGAGTATGATCTGAAGGAGATGTGGAAGAGCCCCAACGGGACGATCCGTGCGGCTCTGGACGGCACGGTGTTCCGCGCCCCGATTTTGATCAAAGGCATTATGCCCTATGTACACAACTGGTCGAAGCCCATCACCATCGCGCGTCACGCCTACGGCGACGTCTATAAGAATGTGGAGATCAAAGTGCCCGGCGCGGGCAGGGCGGAACTGGTGTTTACCGGCGCGGACGGCAGAGAAATCAGGGAGACGATCCATGAGTTTGCGGGTCCCGGCATCATACAGGGCATCCACAATACGGATCAGTCTATCGCGAGCTTCGCGAAGGCCTGCTTCAACTATGCGCTGGACACGAAACAGGATCTGTGGTTCGCCACCAAGGATACGATCTCGAAGAAGTACGATCACAATTTCAAGGATATCTTTCAGGAGATTTACGACACGCAGTACAAGGAAAAATTCGAGTCCGCGGGCATTGAGTATTTCTACACGCTGATCGACGACGCGGTGGCCAGGGTGATCCGGTCGGAAGGCGGTTTTATCTGGGCCTGCAAGAATTATGACGGCGATGTGATGAGCGACATGGTAGCCACCGCCTACGGCGATCTGTCCATGATGACTTCCGTGCTTGTCTCCCCGAGCGGCGTCTATGAGTACGAGGCGGCTCACGGCACGGTGCAGCGGCACTATTATAAGTATCTGAAGGGAGAGGAGACTTCCACCAACTCCATCGCGACGATTTTTGCCTGGACGGGCGCGCTCAGAAAGCGCGGGGAGCTGGACGGGATAGCGGAGCTTACAGCCTTTGCGGATAAGCTGGAGCGGGCGTGTGTCAAGACGGTGGAGGACGGCAGGATGACGAAGAGTCTGTCGCTGATTTCCACCTGTGAGAATCCGGTGATCCTGAACAGCCTGGAGTTCATTCAGGCGATCCGGGCCACGTTTGACGCACTGTAAGGGGCTGGTATGCGCAGCGTGCCGGCAGACATGATCAGGTCGTACAGCTTGTATACACGATGGGAACAGTTCTCACTCCGAGAGCTGCTCCCATTTTTCGTACAGTCCGGTCAGCTCGCTGTCATTCGCCTCATGCTCCCTGTTCAGTTCCTGCAGCCTGGCTGCATCCGTGCAGACGTCGGGAGAGGCCATGAGCGCGTCGATCTCTCCGTTTCGGTTTTCCAGATACTCTATGCGCTCCTCGCATTTTTTCAACTCATTTTCTTTTTTGCGCTGCGCCGCCTGCTGCTCTTTCTGCGCTTTCCAGTCCTGTCTGGCGCTGTCGGCGCGCGCGGCGTCTCGCTTCATGGAAGCGGCTGCCGGAGCGGTATCGTCAGGCCGGGCGGAGCGTTCGGCGCGTTTTTCCAGATAGTATTCATAATTGCCGAGATAGCCGGTAAATGTCCCCTGGTTCAGTTCGAGGATGCGGTGGGCGGTCCTGTTGATAAAATAGCGGTCGTGGGAGACATACAGCACGGTTCCCGTGTAGGCGTTCAGAGCGTCTTCCAGGATTTCCCTGGACGGGATGTCCAGGTGGTTTGTCGGCTCGTCCAGTATGAGGAAGTTGGCCTCGGAAAGCATCAGCTTCGCCAGAGATACGCGGCCGCGCTCTCCGCCGCTCAGGGTTTTGATCTGCTTAAACGCGTCTTCGCCGGTGAACAGAAAGGCGGCGAGAACGGTTCGGATCTGTGTGTTCGTGAGAGACGGATAGTCGTCGGAGATCTCCTCGAACAGCGTTTTGTCCATGTGAAGCACATGCTGTTCCTGGTCGTAGTAGCCGATCTCCACATTGGCGCCCAGACGGATCAGACCGGCGTCGGGAGGCGTGAGGCCGTTGATCATTTTTAAGAGCGTGGTCTTGCCGGCGCCGTTGTCGCCGATGATGGCCACGTGCTCGCCTTTTTTGAGATCGAAGTCAAGCTTCGTAAAGAGGGTGAGGCCGCCGAAGGATTTGGAGAGTTCTTCCGCGTGGAGCACGTCGTTTCCGCTCTCGTATCGGGGAGAGAGGTTTAGGCGCATGTCTGTCCGTATCTCGGAAGGCTTTTCGATCCGTTCGATTTTCTCCAGCTTTTTCTCCCGGCTCTCCGCGCGGCGGATCGACTTTTCACGGTTGAAGGACTTTAATTTCTCGATGACTTCTTCCTGATGTCTGATTTCCTGCTGCTGTTTCATGTAGGCGTTGTACTGCGCCGTGCGCAGGATTTCTTTTTTGGCGGCGTAGTCGGAGTAATTGCCGGAGAAGACGGTCGCCTTCGCATTGTCCAGCTCGATGATCCTGGACGCGATGCGGTCCAGGAAATAGCGGTCGTGAGAGACGACGATCACTGCGCCTTTATAGTTGGAGAGATAGGTTTCCAGCCATGCGACGGAGGACATATCCAGATGATTCGTCGGCTCGTCCAGTATGATCAGATCCGGGTTTTCGAGCAGCAGCCTGCCGAGAGCCACGCGGGTTTTCTGACCGCCGGAGAGGGTGGACACACGCCTTGCAAATTCTTCTTCCGCGAAGCCGAGTCCCTTGAGCACGCCGGTCAGTTCGCTTCTGTAGGCATATCCGTTTCTGGCTTCATAGGTATGGGTGAGAGAGGTGTAGGCGTCCATCAGCTGCGACAGTTCTTCGCCGGAGACATTTTTCATCTGCAGTTCCATGGCGCGCATTCTGTGTTCCAGATCGACGATGTCCTGCTTGACGCTAAGCAGTTCGTCGTAGATCGTGTGGTCGCCGTCCACGGCGTCGTGCTGGGACAGATAGCCGATGGAGCTGCCGCGGGAGACGGTCACCGTGCCGCCGTCTGCGGGCAGTTCGCCCATGATGAGCCGAAGAAGCGTGGTCTTGCCCGCGCCGTTTACGCCGACGATGGCGGCTTTCTCATGCTCCTCTATGTGAAAAGATACGTTCCGGAGCACCGGAACGTCGTTGAAAGATTTGTCGAGATTGCTGACGGAGAGTATCATGTTCTGTGTTATCCTTTCGCTGACCGGTAAAAACAGTGTACCGTTCCGAACAGGGCGTGTCAACTTGTTTGACAGTTTTTTAACACGGTTGTATACTGGAATTATCACAGTGGCAGGGAGGACCGTACGGTGGAAGACAGAGAGATTTCACAGGCCGTTATCGGCCGGCTGCCGAGGTATTTCAGGTATCTCGGCGAGCTGAAGGATCAGGGAATCGAGAAGGTTTCGTCCCAGGAGCTGAGCGATATCATGCGGGTGACCGCATCTCAGATAAGACAGGATTTGAATAATTTCGGGGGTTTTGGACAGCAGGGATACGGCTACAATGTCGGGGATCTCTACGGTGAGATCGGGAAGATACTGGGACTTCACAAGGAGCACAACCTGATTATCGTAGGGGCCGGCCATCTTGGGCAGGCGCTTGTCAACTATATGAATTTCGAGCGCCGGGGCTTTATCTTCCGCGGTATTTTCGATATCGACAAGAAGATCCAGGGCACGCAGATCCGCGGTATCACGGTGCGCCCGATGGAGGAGATGGCGGCGTTCGTGCGGGAGAACGATATCGATATCGCGGTGCTCACCATACCGAAAACCGGGGCCGTGGAGGTGGCGGAGCAGCTGGCTGGCTGCGGTATCAGGGGATTCTGGAATTTTGCGCATGTGGATCTGCATGTGCCGGACAATATCCAGGTGGAGAACGTACACCTGTCGGACAGCCTGATGAAACTGTCCTACAATATCCTGTCGCACGACTGATCAGGTTTAGCGGATCCTGCGGCGGCGCGCAGAACCGGCGGGATCTTCGTGCCGCCGGGGAAAGGTAAGCAGATATGGCGAAAACGGAGGAAGAGTTCAGGGCGGCGCTGGTCGGCAAAAAGGTCCCGATCCTCACGCTGGATAACAAGTGGCACAGGCTTTTTACGCAGAGCGAATACACGTCCGAGATCAAGCGCATGGAGGGCGAGCTGAACGCGCTGCTCAAGCGTCAGGGAACGGTCAACGAGAAGAATAAAGAGATTAAGAAGCTCAAGAAAAAGCTGATGGACGAGATTGTGCTGGTCGCGGACGAGCTCGTCAGGGAGCCCTCCAACAGGAAGCTGGAAAAGCGGCAGGAGGAGTGCAAGCGTCTCCTTACGGAGTGCAACGAGAAGCTGGACGCATGCGAGGACGAGATGGCGGAACTGCCCAGACAGATCAATCAGCTGAACAATAAGCTGATGGTCGCCACGATGGAGGTCTGCTATCGGAGACTGCAGAAAAACACGGCGGAGCTCAAAGAGATCGAGGATTGGATCGGAAACATCCGGCGGGAATTAAAAAAGAAGATTATCCGCAAGCAGGAGAAGGAGGCAAAGAACCATCAGCTCTACTCCTATATGCACGATATTTTCGGAGCGGACGTCCTGGAACTTTTTGACATGCAGTACGACCCGGAGGAGAAGTACCGCAGGAGTCAGGAGGCCAGGGCCGCGAAGGAAGCGGACGGACAGGCGGCCTCGGAGAGCGGGGAGCCGGCGGATCATAATAACAGCAAAGACGCGTTGAAATCGTGAGATTTTGACGCTTCTTTGCGGATTGGAGACAGAATGAGACAGTATGTGGTGACGGCCTCGGAGATGAAGCGGTTCGATGCCAATACGACGGAGAGATATCATGTGCCGTCCCTGCTTCTGATGGAGCGGGCGGCGCTTGCGACGGCGGAGGAGATTCTGCGCGTATGCGGGGACAGGCCGCGCAGGGCGCTCGTTGTGGCCGGGTGCGGCAACAACGGCGGCGACGGGCTCGCTGTCGGAAGGCTTCTGATGCTGCGGGGATGGAAGGTGGACTGTGTGCTGCCGGGCGGCGAGGAGAGATGTACGCCGCAGACGGCGGCGCAGATCGACATTCTGCGCGCTTACGGAGCACGGATCGATAGCACAATCGGGGAAGAAGAATACTATATCATTATAGACGCTCTGTTCGGCGTGGGACTGTCGAGGGACGCCGAGGGCGTCTATGCGGAAGCAATAGAGCGGATCAACCGAAGCGGCGCCTGTGTGTGCAGCGTGGATATCCCATCCGGCGTCAATGCGGACACGGGCGGCATTATGGGCTGTGCTGTCCGCGCCGATCTGACAGTGACATACGGCTTCTACAAGGCGGGGCAGTTTTTGTACCCCGGCGCCGCGCAGACGGGCAGGATCGTTCTGCGCGATGTGGGAATAGACGAGCGCAGTTTCTGCGGCGAGCCGCCTTTCTGGTACACACACATCGGTCCGGCCTGCGGGCTGCTCCCGGCGCGGAGACCGGACGGCAACAAAGGCACGTTTGGCAAGGCGCTTGCGGTGGCCGGGTGCGGCAGAGTGGCCGGGGCCGCGATGATGGCGGTCAAGAGCGTGCTCCGGGCGGGAGCCGGCATGGTGAAGGCGGTTACGGACGCCAGGAACGGCATATCGCTGCAGCAGTTCGTGCCGGAGGCGATGCTGCTCACCTATGAGGAGAAGGGGCGGGCGGAAAATATCATCCCCGCGGAGGAATGGCTGCTGTTTCTGGAAGAGCTCAGAGAGGCGGAGGCGTGGGCGGACTGTATTCTGATCGGTCCCGGTATCGGGCTTGGCGAGACGGCGTATGAACTGCTTAAATTCTGTGTCTGCGAGAGCAGCCTGCCGCTGGTAGTCGACGCGGACGGCCTGACGCTTCTGGCGCGGGACGACGGACTTCGAGAGGCTCTGACGGCCTGCGGCAGACAGGGGAGAACCGTCATTCTCACGCCTCACCTGGGGGAATTCGCGCGGCTGTATGGCTGTACGGTCCGGGAGGCAGGGGAGCATCTGACGGAATATCCGCGGGCGCTTGGCGACAAACTGCAGTGTATTGTCGTGTGCAAGGACGCGCGCACGGTGGTGACAGAGCCTGGCGGCAGAGCGGGATATCTCAACACGACGGGCAATGCGGGCATGGCGACGGCGGGTTCCGGCGATGTGCTCGCGGGCATGATTACGGGGTTTCTGGCGCAGGGGATGCGGGGGATGGACGCGGCCGTGGCCGGGGTATATCTTCACGGCGCGGCGGGCGATCTTGCCGCGGCGCGCAGAACGCAGAGCGCTATGACGGCGACGGACATCATAGACTGTATCGGCGATGCAGCCGCGCTGCAGTCCGATGGAACCGGACAGCGCAAGACGGAGGAAAAACGATGAGAGAAGATTACCAGAGAGTCTGGGCGCAGATCGATCTGGACGCCGTCTGCCACAACATGGAGAGCATGCGCCGCAATCTGACGCCGGGCACGAAGATGATCGGGGTGATCAAGACGGACGCCTACGGGCACGGCGCGGTGCAGATCGGGCGGGAACTTGAAAAACTCGACTATGTGGCGGGCTATGCGGTGGCCACGGCGGAGGAGGCGTTTATCCTGCGCCGCGCGGGACTTGGCAAACCGATTCTGATCCTCGGCTATACTTTTCCGTACTGTTATGAAGAACTGATCCGGCAGGAGATACGGCCCGCCGTGTTTAGAGAAGACATGATAGAGGAACTGTCAGCGCGCGCGAAGCGGGTCGGAAGACCGGCGAAAGTGCACGTGAAGGTGGATACGGGCATGACCCGGGTGGGGATCAGGCCGGATGACGACGGGCTGAGATTCGTCCGCAGAGCGCTGCAGACGGAGGGAATAGAGCTGGAGGGCATGTTTACCCATTTTGCGCGGGCGGATGAAGCGGATAAGACGTCGGCCAGAGAACAGCTTGCGCGTATACAGAGTTTTATGGAGCGCGTCGAGAGAGAGCTTCACTGTCACATACCGGTGAAGCACTGTTCCAACAGCGCGGGCATCGTGGAGCTGCCGGAAGCCAACATGGACGCGGTGCGGGCGGGGATCACGCTGTACGGTCTGTGGCCTTCGGAACAGGTGTCGCGGGACGTTGTGGATCTGCAGCCGGTATTGTCCCTGAAGAGCCGGATCGTATATCTCAGGGAAGTGGAGGCCGGAGTGCCTGTCAGCTACGGCGGCACCTATGTCACGCCCAGGCGGATGCGTGTGGCGACGATCCCGGTAGGATATGGGGACGGGTATCCGAGAAGTCTGTCGAACAGGGGTTTCGTGTTGATCCGCGGCAGGCGCGCTCCGGTTCTGGGCCGCGTGTGCATGGATCAGTTTATGGTGAGCGTGGATGAGATACCGGAAGCCGCAGAGGGCGACGAAGTGACGCTGATCGGCTCAGACGGCGGCGGACGGATCACAATGGAAGAGCTGGGGGAACTGTCGGGAAGATTCAACTATGAGCTGGCCTGCGATCTGGGCAAAAGAATTCCCCGGGTCTATATGAAAGGCGGGCGGATCACTGCGACGAAAGATTACTATGACGATTACCGTTAGGCCGGAAAGTCAATTATCATGTATACCCTTAGAGAAAACGGCAATACTATGGATGCAAATATTCGTATAAGGAAGTGTGTGATATGAGACGAGGAGATATTTATTATGCGGATTTAAGACCGGTGATCGGTTCCGAACAGGGCGGCATCAGACCGGTGCTGATCATACAGAACGACGTCGGCAACAGGCACAGCCCGACGGTGATCTGCGCTGCGATCACCTCCAAGATGAACAAGGCAAAGCTGCCTACTCATATAGAGCTGAGCGCGGGCAAGTACGATATGGTGAAGGATTCTGTCATCCTGCTGGAGCAGCTTCGGACGATCGACAAGCAGCGTCTGAAGGACAGGATCTGCCATCTGGATCAGGATATCATGCAGGTCGTCAACAACGGTCTGATGGTCAGCCTCGAGTTAAATACATAAGACGGAACGGAGATTTGACACTTGCCTCATTCCTTGCTATATTATAGAGATGGTAATGTGTATATCCGGTATCTGACAAAAGGAAGGACTCTGACGATATGGACGATGGCGTCGCGGGCAGTATCATATGCTTTGTCATTTTGCTGCTCTTAAAAATGTTGTTTAACGGTTTCGATTCCGCCTTTCGGGACCTGAAGGGTATGGAGTTTGAGGAGGCGGACGCGGAGGAGACGGCGGACATCGGTGTGAAGCGGAGACGGCTCAATTATCTGACGGATCATCAGACGCAGTATACAGGCGCGATTCAGCTTGGCGCCGTGGCGGTGGATCTTCTGTTCGGCGCGGTGTATCTGTACCGGCTGAACAGCCGCATAGGATATGCGTTCTACCGGGCGGCGGTTTACAGGCTCGCGCGTCCGGTGAACTGGCACATCGGCGCGCTGGCGGTGCTGGCCGCGGCGACTGCCACGCTTTTTCTTCTGTACATAATCGTGACGTTCGGCATATCGATACCCAGGAAGATCGCCTCGCGGAATCCGGAAGGCTGGCTGACCTTTTTTATCACGCCGGTCTATTATTATGTACGGCTTGTGACGCCGCTTGCGGCGCTCATCTCGGCGACTGCCAGCGGCATTCTGCGTCTCTTCGGCGTCCGGGTTCTGAAGGACACCTCGGATGTGACGGAGGAGGAGATTCTGTCCATGGTGAACGTGGGTCATGAGCAGGGGATCATTCACGCCAACGAGGCGGAGATGATCACCAATATCTTCGAGTTCGGCGACAAGGAAGCCAAGGATATCATGATCAACCGCAACAACATGGTGGGCATTGAGTGTACCATGACGCTGCAGGAGGCCGCGGCTTTTATTGCGGACGAGCACAACAGCCGGTTCCCGGTATACGACGGGACGATCGACCACATCGTCGGCATCCTGCATCTGAAGGACGTCATGCGTATGCAGATGAATGAGAAGATGCGCGGTAAGCCCATCGGGAAGATCAAGGGACTCCTCAGGGAGCCGCGGTTCATCACGGAGAAGCGCAAGCTGAACGATCTGTTCCGCGTGATGCAGACGGAGAAGATCCAGATGGTCATCGTGATCGACGAGTACGGACAGACGGCGGGGCTGGTGGCGCTGGAAGATATTCTGGAGGAGATCGTCGGAAACATAGAGGATGAGTATGACGAGGAGGAAACTTACATCAGCGAGAGCGGTTCGGACAGCTATGTGATCCAGGGCATGATGCCGCTCGAAGAGCTGGAGGATCAGCTCGGCGTCAGTTTCGAGGAGGAGCCATTCGACACGGTAAACGGTTTCGTGATCTCCCGGCTGGAGCACATCCCCGAAGAGGGGGAAGACTTCGAGTTCGAGTACGGAGGCTACACGTTCCGCATCCTGGAGGTAAAAGACCGCATGATCCGGACCGTTATGGCCAGAAAGAATGCGGCGGGGAAAGATCCGGAACAGAGAGAGACAGGACAAAAAGGATAAAGGATAAAGGAGATCAAAAATATGTCAGGACATTCCAAGTTTGCAAACATCAAGCATAAGAAAGAGAAAAACGACGCTGCGAAGGGGAAGATCTTTACCATTATCGGGCGTGAGATCGCGGTGGCGGTCAAAGACGGCGGCCCAGATCCCGCGAACAATTTTAAACTGGCGCAGGTGATCGCCAAGGCCAAGGCGAACAATATGCCGAACGACACGATCGAACGGGGCATCAAGAAGGCCGCCGGCGAGGGCGGGAACGTCAACTACAAATATGTAACCTATGAGGGATACGGCCCGAACGGCATCGCGGTCATCGTGGATGCGCTGACGGACAATCAGAACAGAACGGCGGCGAATGTGCGCAACGCCTTCACAAAGGGGCAGGGCAATGTGGGAACGCCCGGCTGCGTCTCCTTCATGTTCGACAAGAAGGGTCTGATCATCATTGACAAGGAAGAGTGCGACATGGAGGCGGATGATCTCATGATGATGGCGCTGGACGCAGGCGCGGAGGATTTCGCCGACGAGGAGGACAGCTATGAGATCTATACGGATCCCGATCAATGGAGCGAGGTAGACGCGGCGCTGAAGGAGGCGGGCATCACGGCGCTTTCCTCCGAGGTGACAATGATTCCGCAGACCTGGGTGGAACTGACCGACGAGACTGCGGTCAAGAACATGCAGAAGATTCTCGATCTGCTGGACGAGGACGACGACGTACAGGCGGTCTACCACAACTGGGACGAATAGGCGCGGCGCCGTGAGCATGGTACGGCCGCAGGCAGAGAAAGGAAGCAGGGAATGATGAGCAGACAGTACAGAAAAGAGACAATATGCATCCAGTCGGGATGGAAGCCGAAAAACGGGGAACCGCGCGTGCTGCCGATCTATCAGAGCACTACGTTCAAGTACGAGTCCTCGGAGTTTATGGGGCGGCTCTTCGATCTGGAGGAGAGCGGATACTTTTACAGCAGGCTGCAGAATCCGACCAACGACTGTGTGGCGGCGAAGATCTGTGAGCTGGAAGGCGGCGTGGCAGCCATGCTGACGTCGTCCGGACAGGCGGCGACGCACTACGCCGTGCTGAATATCTGCGAGGCGGGCGATCATGTGGTGCTGTCCTCCACGGTGTACGGCGGCACGTTCAATCTGATTACCTGTACGATGAAGAAAATGGGGATCAGCTGTACCGTCGTGGATCCGGACGCGCCCATAGAGGAGCTGAACAGGGCGTTTCAGCCAAACACGAAGTGCGTGTTCGCGGAGACGATCGCCAACCCGGCGTTAGTCGTGCTGGACATTGAGAAATTTGCGAAGGCGGCCCACGATCATCAGGTGCCGCTTATCATGGACAATACCTTTGCGACGCCGATCAACTGCAATCCTTTCCAATGGGGCGCGGACATCGTGACTCACTCCACGACGAAGTATATGGACGGCCATGCGGTCTCGCTGGGAGGCTGCATTGTGGATTCCGGCAATTTCGACTGGAGCGCCTGTGCGGATAAGTTCCCGGGGCTGTGCACGCCGGACGAGTCCTATCACGGTATCGTGTATACCGAGAAATTCGGCAGGGCGGCTTACATCACCAAGGCGACGAGCCAGCTCATGAGAGATCTCGGTTCCATGCAGTCGCCGCAGAACGCCTTTCTTTTGAACATTGGTCTGGAGACGCTGCCGCTGCGCATGGAAAGACACTGTTACAACGCGCAGAGAGTTGCGGAGTATCTGGAAGGGCATGACAAGGTTGCCTGGGTGGACTATCCCGGCCTGAAGAGCAGCAGATATTATGATCTGGCGCAGAAGTATATGCCGAAAGGCACCTGCGGCGTGATCTCGTTCGGCCTGAAAGGCGGCAGGGAGGCGTCCGCGCGGATGATGGATTATCTGGAGCTGGCGGCGATCGTGACGCACGTGGCCGATGCGAGGACGAGCGTGCTGCATCCTGCGAGCCACACGCATCGTCAGATGAATGACGAGCAGCTGAAAGAAGCGGGGGTTGCGCCCGAGATGATCAGGCTCTCTGTAGGGCTCGAGCATGTGGACGATATCATTGCGGATCTGGAACAGGCGCTGTCCAGGGTCTGATCCGGAAGGATTACGAATGACTACTTATCGGAAGAGCGGATTCAGTTACATAGTTTGGTTTCTGTATGCGGCGGTGTGCGTGTGCCTTTCGGCGGTCGGCGCGGGTTTCTGGGCGGCTGACGTTCTCGGCGTTCCAGGCCGATGGCCGGCGGCGGCCGGACTGATCGCGGTTCCGGCAGTTTCCGGCCTGGCGTATCTGGTTATTGCGAAGGCGGCCGCATGGGCTATGCGCGGCAGAATTTCCGTCAGGCGCGTATCCGCTGTGGCGGAGTGTCTTGCGGTGCTGTGCATTATGGCCGGCGCGGTTTTGCTCCGCGTCTTTTGTCTGAATGATGTGTCGGCGCAGATCCGCGGAGGGATGAGCGAAGCCGATATCTTTGCCGGCGGCGGTCTCGCGTATTATGAGAGAGCCGCCGTGACGCAAAGGGCCGCGGCTGCGGCTGCTGATCACGGAATCGGCGATCTGTATACGCTGTTGTTGTCCTTTGCGCTGGCTTTTCTGGGCAACAGAGCCGTGTCGGTGGTTTTTCTTCAGATGGTGGTTCAGATGATCGCGCTGCTTCTTGCCTATGCGGCTGCAAAGAAGCTGGCCGGCCGTCTCGCCGCGTGCGCTGCGTGTGTCTATCTGAGCGTTTCTCCAGCCTGCCTGCGCATGCTCGTCACACCGGGTCCCGACGGTCTCTTTTTTCTGCTGTATCTGACTGGCCTGCTGGGGGCGGGCAGTTTTGTCAGGCATTGCCGCGCGGAGCGTCCGATACGGGCCGCGGCCGGCGCGGCGGCCTGCGGCGCGCTGATCGGCGCGCTGTCCTGTCTCGATGTGAAAGCGGCCTCGCTGCTGGTGTTCCTGCCGTTCGCGGTCATCGGGGAAAAAGACCGTCAGCCGGAACCGGGGACCCGCAGCTTCACCGGGACGGGCGCGGCGGTGCTCCTGTCCGCGGCGGCGGCCTGCGCGGCCGTGTACTGCGGCGCGGTCGGTATCTGCGCGCGCGCGGAAGGAATCGGTTTTGGAGCGTGTCTGACGGGCAGGCTGCGGGCGTGTTGCGAGAACAGTTATCTGATCAGTCTGCGGCAGCCCTACGCGGCGGATCTGGGTCTTATGGGCGTTGTCGTGTTCTTTGCCCTGTTTCTCGTCTATGCGTTTGTGAGAAACGACGGCAGGATACAGAGCGATATGCCGTGGCTTATCGTGTGCCTGACGGCGGCTCCCACGCCGCTGGCAGTGTATGGCGAGCATGGTTTCGGCGTGCTGTCCATGTATGTGTGGGCGGTTCTGGCCGGCCTGGGACTGCGCCGCTGTCTTTTGGGCGGCAGGCCGAAAGCAGTGCAGGCGATGATCGAGCAGATCAGCAGATCCGCGGAGCAGAGCGGGGAAGCGCCGGACGGGTCTGCGGCAGCCGGGACGCCCGGAACCGGCTATATTGAGAATCCGCTGCCGCTTCCGAAAAAGCACGTCAGGCGCGATATGGATTATCAGTATGAAGTCTCCGCCCAGGACATGCGCTACGATATAGACGTCGCGCCGAACGACGATTTTGAGATACAGTGAACGGACGGGACATTCCGTGTATAAATATTGTAAGGCAACGCAAACTAAGAGAGGATCGTGAGGGATCCTCTTTTTTACGCGGGCAATGAGCCAAGCTGGCGAGCTTGCCCGCCAATTTGGCGAATGCCGCGATAGCGAGTGAAATTCGCAGAGCGTGTTTCATCTCGTTGCGCGGGCGGCCGCAGACCGTTCAGTTATGGCGTCAGGAGGACAGGCATGGGAAATAAGAACAGCAATAAGGATGAGAACAAGGATAAGAACAAGGATAAGAACAACAGGACATACAGCGGGGAGAAGCGTGAAGAAAAAGGCGAAAACGGGGAAAAAAGGCGGGACAAGGAACAGCACCAGGACGAGCGCATCGGGGAGCTCGGGCAGATCACACTGGACGAGAACGCCTCCCATCACCGGATCCATTTGATCTCAATCATCGGCGAGATCGAAGGGCACGACAACCTGGGCGGCACCTCCAAGACGACCAAGTATGAGCATGTGCTGCCGCAGCTTGCGGCGATAGAGGACAGCCAGGACATCGACGGCGTGCTGATCCTGTTGAACACGATGGGCGGAGATGTGGAGGCGGGACTTGCGATCGCGGAGATGATCGCCTCTCTGAGCAAACCGACCGTTTCTCTTGTGCTGGGCGGCAGCCATTCCATCGGCGTTCCCATTGCCGTCAGCACGGACTATTCCTATATTGTGCCGACAGGGACGATGGTCATTCATCCGGTGCGGCTGAACGGCATGGTAATCGGCGTGCAGCAGACCTTCGATTATTTTCGCCAGATCCAGGACCGCATTACGGGCTTTGTGTGCGCGCACTGCAGGATTGCCAAGTCCCGTCTGGAGGAACTGATGATGGAGACGGGCGTGCTGACGAAGGACGTGGGGACGATCCTGGTAGGCGGCGAGGCCGTGGAGGAGGGGATTATCTGTCAGGTGGGCGGCATCAGGGATGCGGTAGCCAAACTCCACGATATGGTAGACCAAAAAATTGCAGATACAAAATAAGGGATGACAAGAGAAAATGAAAATGCTATACTATATGAAGCATACTGTCGGGCAGAGTGTGCTTGGGAGGCATTGTCATGGCATCAGGTCAGGGGAGAAGCCGCTCTTCGTCGAAACAAAGCAGGGCGTCTTCGGGCAGAAACACAAACAGAGGAAAACAGACACGGGCAAAGCGCCGGACGGGGACTTCACAGGCGGAGCCTATGGACGCGGCGCTCCGCAATGAGATTCTGCTCATCGTTTCCCTGGCGCTGGCGGTCATCCTGTTTCTGTGCAACTTCGGTATTGTCGGCAGCGTCGGCGATGCGGTCAGCGACGTGATGTTCGGTCTGTTCGGCCTGATGGCTTACGCCGCGCCGGTCGTCGTATTTCTGGGGATCGCTTTCGGCATGTCCAATGCGGGAAGCAGCGCCGCTGTCAGAAAGCTGGTATGCGGGGTTGTTCTGTTTGTCCTGATCAGTATGGTGTGCGAGCTGTTTGCCGCAAAACCGGTACAGACGGAAGGCTATCAACTGCGGGAGATCTATGAGCGGTGCAGCGAGGCCCACAGCGGAGGCGGTATCATTGCGGGCACGCTCGTCTGTCTGTCCTGCAGGTTCCTCGGTATGGCGGGCACGGTGCTGCTCATTCTCGTGCTGGGGATCGTCTGTATGGTGATCGTCACGGAGAGATCCTTTATCGGTGGTGTGAAGAAGCACGGGCAGCGCATGTATGAGCGTTCCGTGGAGGACGCCGCGTACCGCAGGGAGCGGGCGAAAGAGCGCCGGGCGGCTCAGGAGGAGCGCCGCGTCAGGGAAGAGGAACGGCGCAGGCAGCGGGAAGAGGAGATCGAGAACGAGAAAATCCTGCGCATGGATAAAAAAGTGAGAGGCGTCATGCTCGACACGGCCCTGGCGGACGTGCAGGAACAGGACGGCGGGGACAGGGAGCGGACGCGGGACGATCTGCACGAGATCATGCTGAACGCGGAGCAGGACGGCGAAGAGGAGAGCGCTGAGACTGTCCGGGAGAGAGAGGACGCCGGGATCTCCAGGCATTACATAGAAAAAGGATCCGACGCGATGGGCGAGATACGCATACACGGAGCGGTTGACGAGGAGGACGGGGAGGAGCCGCCGCAGGAGGCGTCCGTCAGTCCGACGCCGGTACAGGCCGTCCCGCACAGCACCAGACCGGTGATGCGGACGGAGGACGTATCGCCCGCACGTGAGAAGGCCGTCGCGGCAGACCGCACAGAGAACACGGAGAGCGCGCGCAGCGTAGCACCGAGACCATACCGATTTCCGCCGCTCAGCCTCCTGACAAAAGGAAGCGGCAAAAAAAACGGCGATTCCGCCAGAGAACTCAGAGAGACGGCGGAGCGCCTGCGCCAGACGCTCGACACGTTCGGCGTGAAGGTGACGGTCACGGATATCAGCCAGGGGCCCTCCGTCACGCGCTACGAGCTGCAGCCGGAACTGGGCGTCAAGGTCAGCAAGATCGTGGGACTCGCCGACGATATCAAACTGAATCTGGCGGCCACGGATATTCGCATTGAGGCGCCGATCCCCGGCAAGGCCGCGGTCGGCATCGAAGTGCCGAACAAGGAGAACAGCGCCGTGGCATTCCGGGATCTGGTGGAGTCTCAGGAATTTAAAGAGTTTCCGTCGAATCTCGCCTTTGCGGTAGGCAAGGATATCGCCGGCAAGATCGTGGTGGCGGACATCGCCAGGATGCCGCATATGCTCATCGCCGGGGCTACCGGGTCAGGCAAGTCGGTCTGCATCAACACGATCATCATGGGAATCCTCTACAAGGCGAAGCCGGAGGACGTGAAGATGATCATGGTCGATCCCAAGGTGGTGGAACTGAGCGTCTACAACGGCATACCGCATCTGCTGATCCCTGTGGTGACGGATCCGAAGAAGGCCGCGGCGGCTCTGCACTGGGGCGTTGCGGAGATGACGGAGCGCTATAAGAAGTTTGCGGATTTCAATGTCCGCGATTTGAAGGGATATAACAAAAAGGTCGAGAGTATGCGCGGGGAGGGCGATCCCGACGCGCCGGCGAAGCTGCCGCAGATTCTGATTATCGTGGACGAGCTGGCGGATCTGATGATGGTGTCGCCCGGAGAGGTGGAGGAGTCCATCTGCCGGCTGGCGCAGCTTGCGAGAGCCTGCGGTATCCATCTGATCATCGCGACGCAGCGGCCCTCCGTGGACGTCATCACGGGGCTGATCAAGGCGAACATGCCCAGCCGCGTGGCATTCGCCGTGTCCAGCGGCGTGGATTCGCGTACGATTCTCGATATGGTCGGCGCGGAGAAGCTGCTCGGCAAGGGCGATATGCTCTTCTATCCACAGGGATATCCGAAGCCTGCGCGCATCCAGGGTGCGTTCGTCTCGGACAAGGAGGTTGCGGACGTCGTTGATTTTCTGAAGGATCAGGCCGCCGGAAGCGGCTATGACGATACGGTGGAAGACCAGATCAAGAGTATGGGAAGCGGTCAGAGCCCGGCGGGCGCGGCGCCCGGCGAGAACGGTTCGGAGTACGACCAGTATTTTGCGGAGGCGGGCCGGTTTATCATCGAGAAGGACAAGGCCTCTATCGGTATGCTGCAGCGCATGTTCAAGATCGGCTTTAACAGGGCCGCGCGCATTATGGACCAGCTCTGCGAGGCTGGCGTCGTGGGCGAGGAGGAGGGCACGAAACCCCGCAGGATCCTGATGACGCCGGAGGAGTTTGAACAGTTTGTAGAGGAGACGCAGTAGAAAGGAAGGACAAGCCTTGAAGACAGATATAGAGATCGCCCAGGAGGCGGCGCTGGAGAACATCACGGACGTGGCGGCCCGAATCGGGATCGGCCCGGACGACCTGGAGCTGTACGGCAGATACAAAGCCAAGATATCGGACGAGTACATAGAAAGCATACAGAACCGTCCCGACGGAAAGCTGATTCTGGTGACGGCGATCAATCCCACGCCTGCGGGCGAGGGCAAGACGACCACCAGCGTCGGGCTGGGACAGGCCTTCGGAAAACTCGGCAAAAAGGCGGTTATCGCGCTCAGGGAGCCGTCCCTCGGCCCCTGCTTTGGCATCAAGGGCGGCGCGGCAGGCGGCGGGTACGCCCAGGTGGTGCCGATGGAGGATCTGAACCTTCATTTCACGGGAGATTTCCATGCGATCACCTCGGCCAACAACCTGCTGGCGGCACTTCTGGACAACCACATCCAGCAGGGGAATGAACTGCATATCGATCCGCGGCAGATCGTGTGGAAGAGATGTCTGGATATGAACGACAGAGCGCTCAGAAACGTTGTCATCGGTCTGGGCGGCAGAACGGACGGCGTCGTGCGGGAGGATCACTTTGTCATCACTGTGGCTTCCGAGATCATGGCCATCCTCTGTCTTGCCGCGGATATGCGGGATTTGAAAGAGAGGCTGGGGAAGATCATCGTCGCCTACAATGACGAGGGAGCGCCGGTGACGGCGGCGGACTTGAACGCGGTCGGGTCCATGGCAGCGCTGCTCAGGGACGCCATGAAGCCGAACCTGATCCAGACGCTGGAGCATACGCCGGCCATCGTACATGGCGGGCCTTTTGCCAATATCGCTCACGGCTGCAATTCCATACGGGCCACGAAGACAGCGCTCAAGATGGCCGACTATGTCGTCACGGAGGCGGGGTTCGGCGCAGATCTAGGCGCGGAGAAATTCTTTGACATCAAGTGCCGCAAGGCCGGACTGCGGCCGGATGCGGTGGTGCTTGTCGCCACGGTCAGAGCCTTGAAATACAACGGCGGTGTACCGAAAACGGAGCTTTCGGCAGAAAACATGTCGGCGCTTCAGGCGGGTATCGTGAATCTGGAGAAACATATCGAGAATCTGCACAAGTATGGCGTGCCGATTGTCGTCACTCTCAATTCTTTTGTGACGGACACGGAGAAGGAGATTGCCTACGTGCGGAAGTTCTGTGAGGACAGAGGCTGTGAGTTTGCCATCTCAGAGGTGTGGGAGAAGGGCGGATCGGGAGGCGTCGATCTGGCGCGGAAGGTGTTGGAGACACTGGAGAAAAAGGAGAGTCATTTCCGGCTGCTCTATGAGGACGACATGCCGTTAAAGGAAAAGATCCACACGATCGCCTCTGAGATCTACGGCGCGGGTGGTGTGTCCTACACGGCGGCGGCCGAAAGACAGATTAAGAAGCTGGAGGAGATGGGATTTGGCAGTCTGCCGGTCTGCATGGCGAAGACGCAGTATTCGCTCTCCGATGATCCTGCGCTCCTGGGACGCCCCGTGGGCTTTATGATGAATGTGAGAGAGGTCTATGTGTCCGCCGGCGCGGGGTTCGTGGTGGCGCTGACGGGGACGGTCATGACGATGCCCGGGCTTCCGAAGAAACCCGCGGCTTACGGGATCGATGTGAATGAGGACGGTGTGATCACCGGGCTCTTTTAGGGCGGGCGGATGCCGCCGGCATGGAAGGAGGAAGGCGTATGCCGCAGATAATAGACGGAAAGGCGATTTCCGCGCAGATCAAGGATGAACTGAAAGAAAAGGTGCAGAGGCTGAAGGAGAACGGGGTGCACATCTGCCTTGCAGTGGTCCAGGTGGGAGACGATCCGGCGTCGAGCGTGTATGTCGGCAATAAGAAGAAAGCCTGCGCCTACATCGGAATAGAATCCCTGTCCTACGAGCTGCCTGCGGAGACGACGCAGGAGGAACTTCTGCGCCTGATCGGGGAACTGAACGGCAGAGCGGATGTGAACGGGATTCTGGTGCAGCTGCCTCTGCCTGCGCAGATCGACGAGGACGCCGTGATCCGCGCCATCGATCCGAAAAAAGATGTGGACGGCTTTCATCCCCAGAGCGTGGGCGCGCTCTGCATCGGACAGCCGGGATTTGTCTCCTGTACGCCGGCTGGAATTATTCAGCTGCTCAGGCGCTCCGGCGTCGAGATTGCCGGAAAGGAGTGCGTTGTGATCGGCAGGAGCAACATTGTGGGCAAGCCCATGGCGCTTCTTCTGCTGCGCGAAAACGCCACAGTGACGGTCGCGCACTCGAAGACCCGGAATCTGCAGGAGGTGACGAGGCGGGCGGACATCCTGATCGTCGCCGTGGGAAAACCCAGGATGATTACGAGAGAGTATGTGAAGGAGGGCGCAGTTGTCATCGACGTCGGCGTCCACCGGAACGAGAACAATAAGCTGTGCGGCGACGTGGACTATGAAGATGTCGCGCCGGTGTGCAGCGCCATCACACCCGTGCCGGGCGGCGTCGGACCGATGACGATCGCCATGCTCATGAACAACTGCGTTGAGGCGGGGAGCGCAAGATAACAGGCGGATAGACAGTGACGGAGAGGGAACTGCTTATGAAGTGCCCACATTGCGGCAACGAGTTGGAAGAAGGACATCTGATCTGCGAGAAGTGCGGAGAGGAGATCCGGATTGTGCCCGACTTTGAGCCGGAGATTGAAAACAGCATAACGGAAACCCTGTCCACGCTCGCGGCGCTGCAGGAAGGAGAAGACACGGATCATAAGCCGCAGGGGGATGGAAAGAGCGAAGCAGAGCAGTCTGAGCCGCAGCAGGAAGAAGAGGAAGTGGAGGATGACAGGAAGATCTGGGTCATCGTGAGCATTGTCATTATCCTGGCGGTTACGCTGATCGCCTACGGCGCATATGCCTATCATATCCGCACGGTGGATTATCGGATCGGCAGGGCGAGAGAGTATGCGGCCAACGAGAATTATGCGGATGCGATCGCGTGTCTGGAGGACGCCTACGAGGACTATCCGGATGTGGCGCAGCTTCTCTTCCTGGAGGCGGATTACTACTATCTGCAGCAGGATCATGTGTCGGCGGTCAGTGTGCTGTCCCGCATCATAGGACGGGGAGATTTTCCCTATGAGGATCTGGAGGAGGCATACGACAAGATTGTCACGATCTATGCCAACGACGGCATGTACAGTGAGATCAACGAACTGCTGCAGGCATGTCCGGAGCCTGACATCGTCAATATGTTTCAGAGTTATCTGGCGCTCCCGCCCGAGTTCAGCTATGTGGAGGGCAGCTACGCGGAGGTGATTCCACTGAAGCTGAGCTCTAACACGGCGGGCACGATCTACTACACGATGGACGGCTCGAAGCCGACCAGGGAGAGCCAGATTTACACGGCGCCGCTCTTCCTGGAGTCCGGGGAATATACGGTCAGCGCCTTTTTCGTGAATGATTACGGCATCGAGAGCGAGGTCGTCAGCAAGACCTATGTGATTAATCTGTCCGTGCCGAACCCGCCGGAGATCGCACTGTACAGCGGCGAGTATTCGGAGCCTATGATGATTTCCGTGGAGGCGGCGGAGGGCTGCAGGATCTTCTACACGACGGACGAGACCGATCCGACCGCCGACAGCGTTCCCTATACCGGGCCGATCCCCATGCCGCTCGGCACGACGCAGTTTAAATTTGTCAATATCAGCGAGGACGGCATCTCCAGCGAGATTACGTCGCGGACATACACGCTGCGGCTCAGGGGAGCGATCGCGCCGACGCAGGCGGTGAACGCTCTGATTGACAGGCTGGTGGAGATCGGGTATCTGGAGGACGCTGCGGGACACAGCAAACGGCAGAGCGGCGTTTTCAGCTATCGCTTCAGTTCCGTGCTGCGCATCGGCGAGAACGGGGACTACTATACCATCAACGAGCACTATGACGACGGAACGGGCGTTTTAAGCCGTACCGACAAGGTCTTTCTGGTCAATGTGTACACCGGCGAGGCGGCGCAGCTCGGCTACGACGAGAACGGCGATTTCGTGGCCAATCTTCTGTAGCGCGTCGCGGACTGCCGGGAGGCGGTAATTGATGGAAAATGGTTGCAAAAATAAAAGAGTTCCGATATCATTAACCAGGGTGCATACGGTTTGGCGGATATGGAGGAAGCGCGTATGCACAAAGCGGTACGACGAGGGATAACAGGAGGAGAAGCAGTCATGTACAAGATATTGAAAGCCGAAGAACTTGCGACGAACATCTATCTGATGAACGTTGAAGCGCCGAGGGTCGCCAAGTCCTGTCAGCCGGGGCAGTTCGTGATCGTCAGGACTGACGCCGACGGAGAGCGAATCCCGCTGACCATCTGCGACTATGACAGGGAGAAGGGAACGATCACGATCGTCGTACAGGTGGTCGGCGCGGCGACTGAAATGATGTGCCGCCTGAAAACCGGCGACAGTTTTCATGATTTCGTGGGACCGCTGGGCCGTCCTTCCGAATTTGTGAGCGAGGACATGGAGAGTCTGAAAAAAAAGAAAATATTGTTTGTCGCCGGAGGGCTCGGCACGGCGCCTGTCTATCCGCAGGTAAAGTGGCTGCATGAGCGCGGTATCGGCGCGGATGTGATCATCGGCGCCAAGACGAAAGAACTGCTCATCATGGAGGAGGAGATGAAGGCGGTGGCCGGCAATCTCTACGTGACCACCGACGACGGTTCTTACGGCAGGAGCGGTATGGTGACGAAAGTGATCGACGATCTGATTTCACAGGAGGGCAAAAGCTATGATATGTGCGTGGCTATCGGCCCGATGATCATGATGAAATTCGTGTGTCTGACCACGAAGAAATACGATCTGCCCACGATTGTAAGCATGAACCCGATCATGGTGGACGGCACAGGCATGTGCGGCGCCTGCCGCCTGACGGTGGATGGAGAAGTGAAGTTCGCCTGCGTGGACGGACCGGAGTTCGACGGGCATAAGGTGGATTTTGACCAGGCGATGAAGCGTCAGCAGCTCTATAAGACGAAAGAGGGGAGAGCCTTCCTGAAAGCGAAAGAGGGAAGCACCCATCACGGCGGCTGCGGAAATTGTGGAGGGAATGACTAATGCAGACAGATGTGTTGAAAAAAGTGCCGGTCCGCGAGCAGGATGCGAAAGTGCGCGCGGCAAATTTTGAAGAAGTATGTCTGGGCTACGACAAAGAGGAGGCAATGTGCGAGGCAGGGCGCTGCATCAACTGTAAGAATGCGCAGTGCGTCAAGGGCTGTCCCGTTGCGATCAATATTCCGGGTTTTATTGAAAAAGTGAAGGACGGCGATATCGAGGCGGCTTATCAGATTATCAGCGAGTCCTCCGCTCTGCCGGCGGTCTGCGGGCGCGTCTGCCCTCAGGAGAGCCAGTGCGAGGGCAAGTGCATCCGCGGCATCAAGGGCGAACCCATCTCCATCGGCAAGCTGGAGCGGTTTGTCGCGGACTGGGCGAGAGAAAACGGAATCAGGCCGGCGGGCGCTCAGGAGAAGAAGGGGAAAAAGGTTGCCGTGATCGGCTCCGGACCTTCCGGCCTGACCTGTGCAGGCGATCTGGCGAAAATGGGATATGACGTCACGATCTTCGAGGCTCTGCACGAACCGGGCGGCGTGCTGGTTTACGGCATTCCGGAATTCCGTCTGCCAAAGAAGGATGTGGTGGCCAAGGAGATCGAGAACGTGGAGTCGCTGGGCGTCAGGATCGAGACGAACGTGGTGATCGGCAAGTCCGTGACGATAGACGAGCTGCTGACGGAGGAAGGTTTCTCCGCGGTCTTCATCGGTTCCGGCGCAGGACTTCCGAAATTCATGGGAATCCCCGGCGAGCAGGCCAACGGCGTGTTCTCCGCCAACGAGTATCTGACGAGGAGCAATCTGATGAAGGCTTTCGACGAGGAGTCCAACACGCCCATCATGCGCGGCAGGAAGGTTGTGGTGGTCGGCGGCGGCAACGTGGCGATGGACGCCGCGAGAACGGCTCTGCGTCTCGGCGCAGAGGTGCACATCGTGTACCGCAGGAGCGAGGAGGAGCTTCCCGCCCGTGTGGAGGAGGTGCATCACGCGAAAGAGGAAGGTATCATCTTCGATCTTCTCACGAATCCCACGGAGATTCTGGAAGACGAAAACGGCTGGGTCTGCGGTATCCGGTGCGTGAGAATGGAGCTTGGCGAGCCGGACGCTTCCGGCAGGAGGCGGCCTGTCGTGATCGAGGGATCGGAATTTACGATGGATGCGGACACGGTCATCATGTCCCTGGGCACATCGCCCAATCCGCTGATCTCCTCCACCACGGAGGGACTGGAAGTGAACAAGTATCAGTGTATCGTAGCGGACGAGGAGTCCGGCAGGACGACGAAAGAGGGCGTCTATGCGGGCGGAGACGCGGTGACTGGCGCAGCTACCGTGATCCTTGCAATGGGCGCCGGCAAGGCGGCTGCCAGAGGGATAGACGGGTATTTGTCCAGATAGAGAGCGCGCGGCATGTGCCCTGCGCCGACGGGAGAGTCTGCCGGAGCGGCGGGCTCTTCTTGCATGAAGAGACAAAGTTATAACAATCTTAATAATTTATACAGCAGTTTGTTAAGAAATCGGGATTATGATAAGGGTTATCAGGAAAGGAAACGGCAGCTATGGTACATCATATTGTGTTATGGAATCTGAAAACGGAACTGACGCAGGCTGAGAGAGCGGAGGCCGCAGCGCGCATCAAGAGGGAACTGGAGGCGGTGGCCGGACAGGTGTCCGGCGTCGTGTCGCTCCGGGTGGAGACAGAGGCGCTTGCCTCCAGCAACAGGGACATCGGTCTGATCTCTGTATTCGAAAACGGTGAGGCGCTGCAGGCCTATCAGGTGTCCCCGGCGCACAGAGCGGCGGCAGCTTATATCGGCAGCGTCACGGAGAACAGGACGTGCCTGGATTATGAGGCGCAGTGAGGGTGGAGCTATGAATCTGATGGAGAGAAATCACAACACAGAGCAAGAGGGTGATCTGGAGGAACTTGACCTGGAGCGGGAAGAGGACGAGGAGCGCGGCAGAAAGCGGGAGAGCCTGCTGCAGAAGCCGTTCATGACCACGCTGCTTCTCGGAATCATTGCAGTGCTGCTATTGTGCATTATCGCGCTGCTGCTGTTCCTGCCGGGAAGGCGGGAGGCCGCGCAGACGGATGCAGACGGCGGCCTGCAGCAGAGCATCACGGATTATGCGAAGGAACAGCAGAAGAACGACTATGTGCCGGAGACGGACGGACAGTCTGCTGCGGTCACGCCGCAGCAGACTACAAAAGAAGAGGAGCCCGAAGAGGAAGAGGAGGAAGATGCGGAAGAAGAGCCGATAGATCCGGTATCCGCAGACAGCGACAAGACTGCGGTGGTGGTCGACGTGGAGGACGAAAACGACGTCTCCTACACCAAGGAGTTTATCCTGAACGAGGCGCTTCCCTATTTCGCGGACAACAATCAGGAAGCTATCTGGGATCTGGCGCATCTGAGGCGGTACGTCAAGCTGTCGGAAGGGCTGAAAGGAACCGGAAACTATTACTATACGGGTGATGTGAACGGCAGCGGCAGACCTGACGGCATGGGACTGGCAATCTATGAGGACAACAGCTATTATTACGGCGGCTGGTCGAACGGTGCAAGGAGCGGACATGGCACGTGGTTTCGGTTCTATATCAGTGAGAAAAGCAGCCGCAACGCCATGGGGAGATATATGGCGCACAGCTATGCGGGCGAATGGGCGGACGATCTGCCGAACGGGCAGGGGGCGGAACACTATGAGGTGGATCTTGCCAGAATGCAGGGCGGTGAACGGATTCTGCAGAACGTTGTCGGCGGTTTTGTGGACGGTCTGTACGACGGCACGCTGTACGGTTATACCATAAATAACATCGGGACCAGGGAAGAGTGGGACGGGGTCGCAGACAAGGGCACATTTGAGCTGTGGCGCGATATGAGCGCTATCGGCGAGTGTTCCGTATGGCGAAACAAAGAGGATCACACGCTCTGTCTCGATATCGATAAGTCGGAGAACAGGAATCAGGGAATCCGGGAACTGTGGAAGAAGGAGTGACGGAACGTGGATACGAGGATAGCTCTGATAGGCATTATCGTGGAGCGGGAGGACAGCGTGGAGCGGCTCAACAGACTGCTGCACGAGTACGGGAAATATATTATTGGCAGGATGGGAATTCCCTACCGCCGCAGAGAGGTCAACATCATCAGCGTGGCGATCGACGCGCCGCAGGACGTCATCAACGCGCTCTCCGGCAAGATAGGAAAACTGGATGGGATCAGCGCGAGGACGGTGTACTCCAATGTCAAAGGCGCGCTGCAGGAGGGTATTGCAATCCGTGAAGAATGATTATAAAATAAAGTTGTGCCATATATTTTCTGGCGTTTTTACTTCTTGAGATGAAGGAGCGTGACGTACATGCCTTGGTGTCCCGTATGTAAGAACGAGTATAGGGAAGGAATCAAATTCTGCGCCGAATGCCAGGTGGAGCTGGTAGAGCGCCTGGAGGAGGAGAGCGGACGGGAGGACGAGGCTGAGCGGGAGGCGGAGGCGCGTCTGCGCGCCATGCTCGCGGCAGGCGCAGAGGAAGACGGGAAAGAGGCCGGGGAGGAGAAGCCCGCGGCGTATCAGACTTACCGGGACAGCGCCATGCAGGCGGAGGACAACCGCTCGTCCGCGTACACGCTGTTTTTGGCGGGGATTCTCGGCTTTGTCCTGGACATCCTCGTGTTTACGAATGTGATCCCTGTCTTTCACAATGCGGACACGACCCGCTACTTCGTGTGCGGCGTTATGGGCGCGCTGTTTGTCCTGTTTCTTGTGTTCGGGATCGTGTCCATGCGCAATGCCAGGATCCTTCTGGTGCAGGCGCGGTCGGAGGACACGCTTTTGTCGGAGCTTGAGAAGTGGTGCAGGGAGAATCTGAGCGCGGAACAGATCGACGGCGGCCTCGCCTTGGAAGACATGGCGGAGGAACAGAAGTATTTCAGGCGCGCCGACAGGATGAAGGAGATCATCAACAACAAGTTTCTGAATCTCGATCAGGGGCTTCTGGAACATTTTGTGGACGGGTACTATCAGGAGTTGTTTGAGAATCAATGAAGATAACGGTGATTGCGGTCGGCAGAATCAAGGAACCGTTCTACAGGGACGCAGTTGCGGAGTATGCGAAGCGGCTGAGCAGATACTGCCGCCTGGAGATCGTCCAGGTGGAGGACGAGAGGACGCCGGACAGAGCCGCCCCTGCGCTGGAAGAGGCTGTCAGGGCGAAGGAGGCGGAGCGGATCCTGCGCTGCATCAGGGACGACGCCTATGTCATCGCGCTGGAGATCCGGGGCGCTGCATTCGATTCGGAGTCGTTTGCGGGACAGATGGAAAGTCTTGCAACCAGAGGCGTCAGTCATATCCAGTTTGTGATAGGCGGTTCCCTGGGACTGCATAGAAAAGTGCGTGAGAAGGCTGACCTGGCGGTCAGCTTTTCTGACATGACGTTTCCGCATCAGTTGATGCGGGTCATTCTTCTGGAACAGATCTACCGGGCGTACCGTATCATAAACGGCGAGCCGTATCACAAGTAGCGCGGCGCGCAGACGGGAGAGGAGACTGCGGATAGATGAGAATGTATGACCTTATTATGAAAAAGCGGAACGGCGGGGCTTTAAGCCGCAGTGAGATCGACGAGATGATCGCCGGATACACGGCGGGACAAATCCCGGATTACCAGATGGCGGCGATGATGATGGCCATCTATTTTCGGGGCATGAGCCCCGAGGAGACGGTGGCGCTCACCATGGCGATGGCTCACAGCGGGGACAGGATGGATTTAAGCGCCATTGCAGGCGTCAAGGTGGACAAGCACTCCACGGGCGGCGTCGGTGACAAGACTTCCATCGCTCTTGCACCTATGGCTGCCGCCTGCGGCGTGAAGATCGCCAAGATGAGCGGCAGAGGACTGGGTCACACCGGCGGGACAATCGATAAACTGGAGAGTTTTGCGGGATTCACGACAGGGATCACCGCCGAGCGTTTTGTCAGACAGGTCAATGAGATCGGGATCTCGATTATGGGGCAGACGGCGGATATTGCGCCGGCGGACCGGAAGCTGTACGCGCTGCGGGACGTGACCGCCACGGTGGACAACATGTCGCTGATCGCCAGCTCCATCATGAGCAAGAAGCTGGCCTCCGGCGCGGACGCCATCGTGCTGGATGTCAAGACGGGAAGCGGCGCCTTCATGAAGACGGAGGAGGACTCTTTTGCACTGGCCAGAGAGATGGTGACGCTGGGGAACATGGCTGGCAGAAAGACGATCGCCGTCGTGTCGGATATGGACCAGCCGCTTGGGCGCGCGGTGGGAAACGCGCTGGAAGTGCAGGAGGCCATAGAGACCCTGCGGGGCGAGGGGCCGGAGGATTTCGCCGGGCTGTGCCGGACACTCGGTACGTATATGCTGCTTCTGGGCGGCGCAGCCGCAGACGAGCAGGAGGCGGAGAGCATGCTGGACCGGGTCGTGCGGGATGGCAGCGCGCTGCGCAAACTGGCGGAATTTGTGGAGGCGCAGGGCGGGGACGCCGGAATGGTCTACGATACGTCGCTTCTGCCGCAGGCCGCTATCGTCGAGGAGATTGCCGCCTCGCAGAGCGGATATGTGGAGAGGATTGACTGCGATGAGATTGGAATTTGTTCCCTGCTGCTCGGCGGAGGGCGGGAGACGAAGGAGAGTGCGGTCGATTTGTCGGTGGGGCTTGTGCTTCACAGAAAGGTGGGGGACTATGTGACGGCTGGAGAGTCCCTTGCGACCATCCATGCCAACGACAGAGAGCGGCTCGGGGAGGCCAGAGAGAGATTTCAGAAGGCCTATCATTTCTCGGATGCGGCTCCGGTCCTGCAGCCGCTGATCAGGGGCGTTGTGCGCGGATAGACGGCTGTTGGCCCAGGATCGGAGTCATGAATTCCTCCCGGCTGTCATATAGTAAACTATGAAAAGAAATTATAGAAAAACGGCCCTTTCCGCCCTGTCCAACTCCAGAGAGATGCTCGTGGATTCGCTCAGGCTCCCCAAGGATACAATGCTGGGCGCGGCGATCGTGACGCTCACCGGGAACCGGGAAGCCTTCATACAGAATTACAAGGGAATTCTGGAGTACACGGAGGAGTCGATCGTACTGCAGGGCAAAAACTGCAGGATCCGTCTGGAGGGAAAGCGGCTCTCCATAGATTACTATACCAATGAAGACATGAAAATAAGCGGCAGCATCGACGCTGTCAGATTCGTTTGACGGAGATGGGAGAATGCTTCATTGGATCCAGTATATCAGGGGTTATGTGACGGTCCGGGTGTGGGGGTATTCCACGGAGCGCCTGCTCAATCTGTGCGGCAACCATGATATTCTTGTGTGGGACATTGTGCGCTGCGGCGACGAGGCCACAATGAACGTCAGCGTAAAGGGATTTTTTGCCTTAAAGCCCCTTCTGAGGAAGACGGGAACGAAGGCGGCTGTCCTGAACAGGTATGGGCTGCCTTTTTTTATGTCCAAAATGCGGCGGCGCAAAATATTTGTGGCCGGTTTCCTGGGCTGTATGCTCTTCTGGATTCTGATGTCCGGTTTTATATGGAATATCCGGATAGAGGGCAGCTACACGCTCACAGAGGATGTGCTGCTGGACTTTCTCGAGGGACAGGGCGTCCGCGTTCCTGTCCGAAAGAGCAGTCTGCAGCTCGAGGAGCTGGAGAAAGCGCTCCGGGAGAACTACGACGTCATTACCTGGACTTCCGTGCAGCTGAAAGGGACGACGCTGCTTGTCTGTATCAAGGAGAATGAGATGCCGGACTATGAAGGCGCCGGCCTTCAGACGGAGACGGCGGGCACGGATCTGACTGCGGCCAGGGCGGGGACAGTCTCCTATATGATCACGAGGAGCGGCGTGCCGCAGGTTTTTCCGGGAGATGAAGTGGAGGCCGGGGACATTCTGGTCAGCGGCGCCGTTCCGGTCTACAATGAGGACGCCACGGTGCGGAGATACCAGTATGTGGACGCCGATGCGGACATCAGGCTCAGATATACGGAATCGTTCTGCGTCAAACGGGACATTCTGTATGAGGAGAAGCGGTATTCCGGCAGACAGAAGAAAATGCTCACGGTCGGAGTCGGCGACAGGGAATGGAACCTGAAATGGGGGAAGATCCCGTATGAGGCCTGTGATATCAGCGGGGAGAAGAGACAGGTCCGGCTGCTGGACCGATTGTATCTGCCGCTGTACTATGGGACTAAGACGGTTCGGGAATATGAGACAGTCAGACAGAGACATACCGCGGATGAGATGAGCGACCTGATGCAGGAGGAATGGCACAAAATTATATCAACTTTAGAGGAAAAAGGGGTACAAATTACGGAAAAAAATGTTACAATAAAAAAGAATGAGACAAACTGGGTCTTAAACGCGCGCATGCAGCTGGAGGAATCGGCGGTACTGACCGTGCCGACCGTGACAAAGCCCGCCGCCGACGGAGCTGATACGGGATCATCGGAGGGGGAGAGTGCTGCGCAGCAGAGGGAGCCGTAACCATATGGGAGAATTTACAGTCAGTATCGATGTGCCGCTGGAGCATATGCGGAATCTCTTTGGCAGCCGGGACGCCTATATCAAGAAGATAGAGGAGGATCTCGGGGTGATGATCGTGGATCGTGACGGCGCGGTGCGGATCAGCGGAGAGAAGGAAGCGGTCATGAAGGCGGCGCATGTGATGCGCGAGCTGATCGCCCTGTCGGAGAGAGGGCGGGACCTGGAGGAACAGAATGTCAACTATGCCATAGAGATGGAGGACGAGAGCGGCAAGGACGTTCTTCTGGAGATCGACGAAGACTGCATCTGCCATACCGTAAACGGTAAGCCGATCAAGCCTAAGACGCTTGGACAGAAGCAGTATGTGGATGCGATCAGGGATCACATGATCGTATTCGGCGTCGGGCCGGCGGGCACGGGCAAGACGTATCTGGCCATGGCCATGGCGATCACCGCGTTTAAGAATAATGAAGTCGGCCGGATCATTCTGACCAGACCGGCGATCGAGGCCGGAGAGAAGCTCGGCTTTCTGCCGGGTGATCTGCAGAGCAAGGTGGATCCCTATCTCAGGCCGCTCTACGACGCGCTCTATCAGATTATGGGCGCGGAGAGCTTTATGAAGAATATGGAAAAGGGACTGATCGAGGTGGCCCCGCTTGCCTATATGAGGGGCCGGACGCTGGACAACGCCTATATTATACTGGACGAGGCGCAGAATACCACGCCGGCTCAGATGAAAATGTTCCTGACCCGCATTGGATTCGGCTCGAAGGTCATTGTGACGGGCGATGCTTCCCAGAAGGACTTGGCGCCCGGCGCCCAGTCGGGGCTGGATATTGCGGTCAGGGTGCTCTCGAAAATAGACGATATCGCATTTTGCAGCCTGACGAGCAGAGACGTGGTGCGCCATCCGCTTGTGCAGAAAATCGTTCGGGCTTACGAGGATTACGAGGCGAGGGAGCAGAGGCGCAGCGAACACCGGGTGAAGAACAGGAATTATGACCGTGGAAAAAGATAAAGGACAGATGATAAAGAGAATAGCGATTTTTGCGCTTATGTTCGCGCTGGCGGGAGGCGTCGCACTGGCAGGGAGCCTGCTGTACAGCAGGGAAGCGGACGTGCTGATGCGCAATACCGTCATGGTTCTCGCCGGTACGGGCATCGTGATTTTTGCGTTCACGATGGAGGAGATGAACGGTCGTTTTGTCTATCGCAACGACGGCAAATATATGCGGTTTGCGCTCATGTATCTGGGCGGGCTGGCAGCCTCGGTGTTTCTCCCCTTTCTGCCGGTGACGGGCTGGCCGTTTCTTGTGATCTTTGTGCTGCTTGGCGTGTTCAGCGACGGTCTGACCGGACTGGCGGCGGGGAGCGTCTGCCTTCTTCTGTCCGTCAGTTTCGCGGGCGGTTCTTTCTCGGTATTCTGGCTTTACTTTATCAGCGGAGCCGCCGGCATTCTGGTATTCGGCACGCTGAACGACGAGTTCAAGGTTGGAATTCCGATGTTTCTGTCCCTGATGGTACTGACTCTGTGCCTGACGGCGAACGTGATCCTGCTCTCGGGCGAGCGTCTGTCCGCGGCGCAGTTCATGATACCGGCGATCAATCTGATCGTGAGCTGTATCCTGCTGTTAGTCAGCCTGAAACTGTTCAGCTCCGCGGTGATACACAGAAACCGCGAAAAATACATGGAGATCAACGATCCGGAATTTCCGCTTCTGGTACAGCTCAAAGACAAGTCCAAAGACGAGTATTATCACGCGATTCACACGGCGTATCTGAGCGACCGCATAGCAAGAAAACTCGGACTGGACGACGCGGCTGCGAAGGCCTGCGCCTACTATCAGCGAATCGGCATCCTGCGCGGGGAGAACACGTGGGAGAATGTCGCGGCAGTCTGCGGAGAGTATCATTTCCCGGCGAACACCAGGAAAATTCTGAAGGAGTTTGTGGATGAATCGGAGCGGATCGTCTCGAAGGAGACGGTGGTTGTGCTGTTCGCAGACTGCATTGTCTCCTCCATCGCCTATCTGTTCGAGAAGGATCCCAAGGCCGGGCTGGATTATGAACAGCTGATCGAGACGGTGTTCCGCAAGAAGCTGGAGACGGACGAGCTGTGGAACAGCGAGATATCCCTGTCGCAGATCCGGGAGATGAAGAAGATCTTTGTGGAGGAGAAGCTGTACTATGACTTCTTACGTTGAAAATGAGACGGGGACAGAACTGCCTTTCGATATGCAGGGCATACTGGACCAGGTCATGGCGGCCGTTACGGAGATGGAGCAGTGTCCCTATGAGACATGCGTCAGCCTGCTTGTGACGGACAATGAAAGGATCCGCGCCTACAACAGGGATTACCGCGGTATCGACAGGGAGACGGACGTGTTGTCCTTCCCGAATATCGCCTTTGAGCGGGCGGGCGATTTCTCGCCGGTTGAGGCGTGTGAGGCGGACTATTTTGACCCGGACAGCGGAGAACTGGTGCTGGGCGATATCATCCTCTCCGCCGACCGCGTCCTGTCGCAGGCGCGGGAGTACGGACACAGCGTACTCCGCGAGTTTGCGTTTCTGACGGCGCACAGTATGCTGCATCTGTGCGGCTATGATCACATGGAGGAGGCGGAGGCCGCGGTGATGGAAAGAAAGCAGGAGAGCGTTCTTGCGAAGCTGGGAATTACGAGAGAAGCATAGCGCTGCCGCCGTACGGCAGAGCCGGCGGCGAATAAGAGATAAGGGGCCATTATGAAATTACGAGGGAAAGAGAAAACCGGCGGCGAGGCTGCAGGCCGGACGAACAGAAATCCGCTGGCGCAGTATGCCGGCGTCCTGTCTTATGCGATGATACTGGGGATGAGGATACCGCTGGCCAGGGTGATCGGCGACGAAGGCGTGGGACTCCTGGCGCCGGCGTTCGAGATTTTTTTTCTGGTCACGCTGTTTACATCCTATGCGATGACGGCGGCGATGACGGGGATGATCCGTTACCGTGTGAAGCGGGAACAGTACAGGAATGCGAAGCGGGCGTTTCGCGCGGCGTTCTTTCTGGATCTTACGGTGAGCGTTCCGGCAGCCGTGCTGCTGGCGGTTTTTTCCGGTGTGGCGGCAAATATTGCGGTGCTGGAGGCCCACAGCCGGCTGGCAATCGCAGCGTGTGCGGCGGCGCTTATCTTTGCCGTGTTTGCCGGTACTTTCCGGGGATACTTCAACGGGTACGGCCTCGGTATGCTGACGGTGCATTCCCAGTACATCGAGGGCGCGGCAACGGTGGTCTGCGTGCTGTTTGTCTCCGGGCTGTTCTATGACTATGGATGCAAGGTGTCCGCCCTGAAGCAGAACGGGGCGCTCGCCTATGCTTACGGCGCGATGGGCGCGATGCTCGGCGTGATGTGTGCGGAGATGATCGTGACACTGCATCTTCTGGCGATGTATGTGATCTACGCGGGGACGCTGCGCGGCAAGCTCGGCATGGACAACAGCAGGAGGACGGAACCGCAGTCTTATCTGCAGAAAATGCTGCTGGAGAACAGCGTGCCGCTCGCCCTGGCCGCGATCCTGTCGAATCTGTTTCTGCTGATCGATCAGCGCATGTTCAATTACTGCATGAACAAGTCGGGCATGGGGGATGCGCGGACGGCGTCGTGGGGGAGTTTTTACGGCAGATTTACGGTGCTTATCGGTCTCGGGTCGATCGTCGTCGTCCTGTGCGTGCACGGCATGACCGGTAAGATTGCCGCCGCGTATGAACGGGAAGAATACCGGGCGATGCGGGACAGGATCGGAAAGGCGGTTCGCAGACTGTGTATTGTGGCTTTCCCGGCGGCGATCTATCTGGCTGTGCTGGCGCGGGCGGTGGTCATGTCTCTGTCTGTGGGTGCGGACGCCGCTGTGGTATCCTGGCTCCATCAGGGGGCGCTTACAATCGTGCTGTACGGTTTCTGCTATCTGTCCGCGCAGATTTTGTATCGGGCGCATATGATGAGGGAACTTTTGCTGTCCGTTTTCGTCTCGCTGGCGGTTCATGCGGCTGCCGCCTGGCTGCTTGTGCAGAGGGCTATGCTGGGCGGGGCCGGCGTCGTGTATGCGCAGATGCTTTTTTTCGGCGTGTACGCGGCGCTGAACGGCTTCTTTGTTGTCAAGAATCTGAAATACAGGCAGGAATGGCTGGGCAGCGTGGTTTTCCCTGCGGCTGCCGCCGCCGTGTCCGGAGTGGTCGTGGGCCTGGTGAACCGGCTGCTTCTGGAGCAGATCGGCGGCTTGCTGACAATCCTGATCGGTCTTGCGGTGGGACTGTTCTTTTATATTACCCTGCTTATGATTCTGCGCGTGATCGGCGAGGCGGAACTGTCCAGAATGCCCCTCGGCTTTTTCTTCATTATGCTGGGCAGGAATATAGGCGTGCTGTGAGGCGCGCGGCGTGAAGACGAAAATGGTTTGAAGACTGCATAAAATCAATAAAATGACTGATACTGATTACAGAGTATCCGGTAAGAGAGGCTATGGAGAGCATGAGGCTTATCAGACGTATCAGTCTTTTTATTATTTTGTCGTGTATGATGCTTGCGCTCGGCGGTTATGCCGCGCTCAGAGCGGAGCAGTTTTTTTATCCGAACCGCTATCAGCGGGAGGAGCCGTCCGGGCCGGCAGCCGGGCAGACGGCTGCGGAAGGGGAACTGCCGGAACAGATCATTGAAGCTGCGGCAAACCAGGCGCCGGTGGTGACCGCGGACACGGTTTATCTGGTGGAAGAGGTCAATCTGACGGACGGGACGATCGAGGAGACGGAAGCGGGTATCCCGGCCAAATATATCGGGCTGGACAGGGAGCGCCTTGTCCGCGAGCTGGAGGCCTATGACGCGAATCCGCCGCTGACAGAGCTGGAGCGTGGCTTCGAAGCGATCGAGTTGACGGCGTTCTCACAGGACAGAGTGGTCGTGTGCAAGTATTATCAGACCGAGGACGCAGAGGAAGCGCCGGCTGGCTATTATCTCATGGTGGCGGATCACCTGGTCGTGGTGTACAGAGAGGACAAAAGGACGCTCTATATGAACACGGATATCCTGCTGGAAGATCTGGACGATGCGCTGCAGGCTCAGATTATGCAGGGCAAGTATATGGCGTCCGAGGAGGAAGTGTACCACTTCCTGGAATCCTACTCCAGCTGAGCGTTTGAAAGGTGATTGTATGGGCGGAAATATAGCGGTGATCGGCGGCGGCGCAGCGGGCATGACGGCGGCTATCCATGCGGCGGCCTGCGGCGCGCGGGTGACGGTCTACGAGAGGAACGACAGGGTCGGAAAGAAGATTCTCTCCACTGGCAACGGCAGATGCAATTTTTCCAACGAGCGGATGAGCGCGGACTGCTACCGCGGCGGCGGAGCCGGACTTGTCGATGCGGTGTACGCCCGCTTTGGCGTCCGGGAGACGAAAGAGTTCTTCCAGGGACTCGGCATGCGGATCAGGGACAGAGACGGCTATCTCTATCCGGCCAGCGGGCAGGCGTCCACGGTGCTGGACGTCCTGCGCTATGAACTGGAACGTCTGTCGGTGGAAGTCCGCACATGCGCACAGGTGCAGGAGATTGCGGCGGGGCCGGACGGGATCGCCGTGTCTGCGGGCGGTCCGGCCGGAGAAAGCTATGACGCCGTGATCCTTGCCTGCGGCGGCCAGGCCGCGCCGGCGACGGGGTCGGACGGACAGGGCTTTGTGCTGGCGCAGATGCTCGGCCATCACATCGTCCCCACGGTGCCGGCGCTTGCGGCGCTCCGGTGCGGGGAAGATTTCTGCAGGCGCGCGGCGGGCGTGCGCTGCGAGGCGCGGGTCGCGCTGTACATAGACGGACAGGCTGTATGTGCCGACACGGGCGAACTGCAGTGGACGGACTACGGCATCTCGGGCATCCCGGTATTTCAGATCAGCAGAGAGGCGGCTTATGCTCTTCGGGAGCGGCGCAGTGTGACGGTGCGGATCGACCTTGTTCCGGATCTTGGCGGCGGCGCGGCAGAGCGCGCGTTCTGGGAGAAGAGATGGGAGAGCAAGGCGGGACAGACGGCAGAACAGTTTGTGACCGGATTAGTCAATAAAAAGCTTGCGCTCCTGCTCCTGAGACTGGCGGATATCGGCGCGGCGGAGCGCGCGGCGGCAGTCTCTTTATCCCGCCGCAGAAGGCTGGAGAAACTGTTTCGAGGTCTGACCGTGACCGTGCGCGGCGTCAATTCCTTCGAGCAGGCACAGGTGTGCGCCGGCGGTGTAGACTGCGCAGAGATAACGGAATTACTGGAGTCACGGCTCGTTCCGCATGTCTATTTCGCGGGCGAAATACTGGATATCGACGGTCTCTGCGGCGGCTATAATCTGCAGTGGGCGTGGAGCAGCGGAGCCGTGGCCGGGCGGGCGGCCGCCGGACAAGGAGAATGAGATCATGGAAGTAGTGCTGAGGGAGCTGACGAAAAAATTCCCCGGAAGAGGCAGGAAAAACCGCGGCGAGGTGACTGCGGTGGACCGGATGGATCTGGAGATACCGGATGGCAGTCTGGTCGGCCTTCTCGGGCCTTCCGGCTGTGGCAAGAGTACGGTGCTCAACCTGATCAGCGGCCTGCTTGGACCGACGGAGGGCAGGATTCTGTTCGGGGAGGAGGACGTCACGCTGCTGCCTCCGGAGAAGCGGGGAATCGGTCTTGTATTTCAGAACTATGCGCTCTATCCGCATATGACGGTGAAGCAGAATATCCTGTTCCCGTTGGAGAATCTGAAGGGGAAGGCAAGGCCGTCACGGGAAGAGATGCTAAAAAAAGCCGAGGAGGCGGCAAAGCTCGTACAGATTGACGGCCTGATGGACAGAAAGCCGTCGGAGCTGTCGGGCGGACAGCAGCAGCGGGTGGCAATTGCGCGGGCTCTCGTCAAGAGGCCCCAGGTGCTTCTGTTGGACGAGCCTCTGTCCAACCTGGACGCCAGGCTGCGCATCCAGACGAGAGAGGAGATTCGGCGGATCCAGCGGGAGACGAAGATTACCACCGTCTTCGTGACTCATGATCAGGAGGAAGCCATGAGCATTTCGGATCTGATCGTGGTGATGAGGGAAGGGGTTGTGCAGCAGACCGGCAGACCACAGGAGGTTTACGATAGTCCGGACAATCTCTTTGTGGCGAAGTTTCTCGGCACGCCGCCCATCAATGTCTTCTGCGGGCGGGTCAGGGATCACAGGCTGTATATCGGTGAGGAAGCGGTGCTTCCTGCGGACGGTGTGTCCGACGCGGAAGTGTATGTGGGCGTCAGGCCGGAAGGCTTCCGCCTGTGCGAGACGGGGCCGCTCTCCTGCAGCCTGGACAGAGTCGAGGTGATGGGGCGGGACGTCAGTGTGATATCCGAAAACGCGGCGTCCGTAAATGCCGTGGTGCGCTCGATCGTCGGCGCGGAGAGCGGGCTGACAGAAGCGCTCCTGTCCGGACCGAAAGGGAGAGAGGTCCGCTTTGCGCTGGTCCCGCACAAGGTATTCCTCTTTGACAGGGAGACAGAACAAAGGATTTTCCGGGGAGAGCACTGACAATGGACAGGAAAAGTTTGAACGGAAACCTGACAGGCTGGCTGTATCTGCTGCCGGCGCTCCTTTTTCTGGGCGTGTTCATGGTATATCCGCTGATAGATGTGTTTATCTATTCTTTCGAGGAAGGGTACAACTCCGCTTCCCAGACCTATTTCGGCGTGGGCGGTTACAATTATGCCTATGTGCTGAGGGATCCGTATTTTCTGCAGGCGGTGAAGAACACGTTCCTTCTGGTGGCGGTCACCGTGCCGCTGTCCACGGGAATCGCGCTGCTGATCTCCGTAGGACTTCATTCCATCGGGCCGCTGCGCCGTTTTCTGCAGACGGTGTATTTTCTGCCCTATGTGACCAATACGCTGGCGGTGGGAATGGTGTTTATGATCCTGTTCAGAAAGACCGCCTATTCGGACGGCCTCGTCAATCTGCTGATCACATGGTTTGGCGGGGAGAGCGTGGATTTTATCGACGGGCCGTACTGGGCGAAGATGTCCGTGCTCTGTCTCTACACGATCTGGGTGGTTATGCCCTTTAAGATCCTGATCCTGACAAGCGCGCTCGCCTCCGTCGATCCGGTCTATTATCGGGCGGCACAGGTGGATGGCACGTCGAAATTCAGGACATTTATGAGGATCACGCTGCCTATGATATCCCCCATGATTTTCTATCTGGTCATCACGGGTTTCATCGGCGCGTTTAAGGCGTACAGCGACGTGGTGGCGCTGTTCGGCACAGACCTGAACGCGGCGGGCATGAACACCATTGTGGGCTATGTGTACGACATGCTCTACGGCGACAGCGGCGGATATCCGTCCTACGCTTCGGCGGCGGCCATCATCCTGTTCGCCATCGTCTTTACGATCACCTGTGTCAATCTGCTGGTGAGCGGGCACAGGATGCGGCGATAGGAGAAAAGAGCAAAGGAAGACAGAGGTGCAATCGAAAATGGCTGAGGAAAGAGAAAAACAGGCTGTGGAGAACGAATCTCATGCGCAGAAAACGAAACCGCCAGGAAAAGGCCGCGTGTCGGCCGCGCGCGTCGTCACCTACGCGCTTCTGGGCGTCTGGGCGCTCGTCGTGCTGTTCCCCTTTTACTGGATGATACTGACCTCGCTGAAGAGTTACAGCGCCTACAACGGGGAGTACGTCCCCAGGCTGTACACGCTGGCTCCGACGCTTGAGAACTATGCGGAGGCTTTCACGGCGGTGCCTCTGGGACGATATCTGTTCAACACGTTTCTGTTTACGGTGCTGACGACGTTTCTTATGCTGGCGGTGATCGTGTTCGCCGCGTTCGCTTTTGCCAGGCTTGACTTCCGGGGCAGGAATGCGGTGTTCGTCCTGTTTTTGTCGATGATGATGATTCCGAACGAGCTGGTGGTCATCACCAATTTTATTACGGTCACGAATCTGGATCTGCGCAATACTTTTGCGGGACTGATCCTTCCCTCTGTCACCTCCGTATTCTATCTCTATCTGCTGAAGGAGAATTTCGAGCAGATACCGGACAATCTCTACTATGCGGCCAAGGTGGACGGCACGTCGGATCTGCGCTATCTGTTCCGGGTGATGATCCCGATCGCCAGGCCGACCCTGGTCACCGTCACGATCCTGAAAGTGATCGAGTGCTGGAATTCCTATGTATGGCCCAGGCTCATCACCGATGACGAGAACTATTTTCTCGTCTCCAACGGCATCCAGGAGATCCGCGAGAACGGCTTCGGGCGGGAGAATATTCCGGCTATGATGGCGGCGGTGGTGGTGATCTCGATTCCGTTGATCGTGCTGTTTCTGCTCTTCAGGGATAAAGTGATGGAGGGCGTATCCAGAGGAGGGACGAAGGGCTGATGAGGAGGCGGAGAAGATCTGTGGCCGGAAGAGCCGGTTTTGCAGCCGTGTTCTTATGTGTGTGCGCGGCATGGCTTGCGGGCTGTCACGGGCGGGAGGGCTACGCGCCCTATGAGATGCCGGAGAGTTTCGACGAGACGCGGGACTATGAGATTACGTTCTGGGCGAAGAACGACACGAACAAGACCCAGACGGAGATCTATGAGCAGGCAATCGCCGGCTTCGAGACGCTGTATCCGAATATCACGGTAGATCTGCGCCTGTATACGGATTACGGCAGGATTTACAACGACGTGATCACAAACATTGCCACGGACACCACGCCCAACGTGTGCATTACCTACCCGGATCACATCGCCACCTATCTGACGGGTTCTGACAACGTGGTCTGTCTGGATGAGCTGGCCGCCGATCAGGATTACGGTTTCGGCGGAGGGAAAGTGCGGTTCGACGGTCCGTCCTATGACGAGCTGATTCCGGATTTTCTGGACGAGTGCAGGATTGGCGGACGGCTGTATGCGCTGCCTTACATGCGCTCCACGGAGGCGTGCTACGTCAACAAGACCTATGTGGAGGCGCTGGGATACACCCTGCCCGACGTGCTGACGTGGGATTTTGTGTGGGAGGTCTCCGAGGCGGCCATGGCGCAGGATGCGGACGGCAATTATGCGCTGAACGGCCAGAAGGTGATGCTTCCGTTTATCTATAAATCCACCGACAATATGATGATCCAGATGTTAAGGCAGAAAGGAGCCGGTTATTCCACCGACGACGGACAGACGCTTCTCTTCAACGACACTACGGCGGCGCTTCTGGAAGAGATCGCGAGGCACACGGAGACGGGCGCTTTTTCCACGTTCAAGGTCTCCGGCTATCCGGCAAACTTCCTGAATGCAGGACAGTGCGTGTTTGCGGTGGATTCCACGGCGGGCGCGACATGGATGGGAACAGACGCGCCGCTTCTCGATATCAGCGCGGACAAGCTGGTGCGGTTCGAGACGGCGGTGCTGCCGGTGCCGCAGTTTGACACGGCGCATCCGCAGATGATCTCGCAGGGGCCTTCAGTCTGTGTCTTCAATAAGAAAGACCCGCAGGAGGTCATGGCGTCCTGGCTGTTTGCCCAGTATCTTCTGACGAATGAGGTGCAGATCGCTTATGCCCAGACAGAAGGGTATGTGCCCGTGACTTACAAGGCGTTAAATTCCGGAGCCTATCAGGAGTATCTGGCGGCGGGCGGATGGGATAACGGGCTGCACTACGACGTGAAGATCCGGGCGGCGAAGCTTCTGCTCGATCATGTGGACGACACTTTCGTGACGCCCGTGTTTGCGGGAAGCGCGTCCCTGCGCGACGCGGCGGGGCAGCTTGTGGAGAACACCGTAAAGTCCGTCAGGAGAGGGCAGACGGCAGAGCAGCTGGATATCGAGGCGATGTACGGCGAGACCGCCTCTCTGTACAGGCTGGACCAGCTCGGCGCGCAGAGAGGCGGTATGCCTGCGGGCGGAGAGGAGCTGGGCAGGCTGCCGCGGACATCGGTGATCCTGCTGGCTTCGCTGGCCGCCGTATGGGCGCTCATTCTTCTGTACGCTGTCGTGCGGCTGGCGAAAAGAAAGAGAAATCGGCGCTGACTATTGATTTATCGGAAATTTCATGTATACTTATGGTGTTGTCTGCGGACAAAAGGTTCTGTCAACTTTACCATGAAGACGTCATACGGACGCTTCAGAACGGAGGAAATTATGAAAAAACTGACGGCACTTCTGCTGGCGGGCGCTATGGTTCTTGGCTGCGCCGGCTGCGGGAAAGGCGGCGCGGATACGGACGAAAAGTCCGAGGGCGTCATGACCTATGAGGAGTATGCGGCGGCTGCGCTGGATTCCGAGGTGGTTGTGGAGACTTATGTACAGGCGAAACAGTCCTGGTATGAGGACAAGGCAACTGTCTACACGCAGGACAAGGACGGCGCGTACTTCCTGTACGATATGGCCTGCTCGGAAGAAGATTATGAGAAGCTGACGCCCGGCACGAAGATCAAGGTGACGGGATACAAGTCGGAATGGTCCGGCGAGATCGAGATCATCGATGCGACGTTTGAGATCGAGGAAGGCAACTATGTCGCCGAGGCGGAGGATGTGACGGCGCTGTTAGGCAAAGACGAGCTGATCGACCACCAGAATGAATTCGTCTCTTTCAAAGGCATGACTGTGGAGGCCGCCGGGCAGGATGCGGACGGCAATGACGTGGCGTATCTGTATAAATATGACGGATCGGGTCAGGACGGCGACGATCTGTATTTTAACGTCTCCCTCGACGGCAATACCTATACCTTTACGGTGGAGTCCTACCTGTGCGACAACACGACGGAGGTGTACAACGCGGTGAAGGCGTTGAACATCGGCGACAAGATCGACATGGAAGGTTTTCTGTACTGGTATGAGGGCGTGAATCCCCACATTACTTCCGTGACGGCGGCGCAGTAGGATTTGAAACGCCGACTGGACGGGCGGCAGGAAGGAGCCGGAGAGAGCGTTATGTCTTTCCGGCTCTGTTGTATTAGGAGCTTATATTTCAAGGGATGATCAGGGTAAATCAGGTCAGGCTTCCCCTGTCCCACAGACAGGAGGATATTCTATATAAGACGGCGAAGATTCTGCGGATCTCTCCCAAAGCGGTCTTGTCGTGGCGGATTGCAAGGAAGTCCATAGACGCCAGAAAGAAGCCGGAGATCGCCGTGGTCTACTCGGTGGACGTCAGCGTGGAGTCGGAAGAAAGGGTACTGGAGCGCTGTCACAGCGCTCAGGCGCAGGCGGTGACGGAGAAAGCCTATGTCTTTGCGGCGTCCGGCGGGGAACGGCTTGTCCACAGACCGGTCATCGTCGGCAGCGGCCCGGCGGGGCTTTTCTGCGGGTATCTGCTGGCGAAGCACGGTTACAGGCCGCTGATTCTGGAGCGCGGCAGATGCGTGGAAGAGCGGCGAGAGGACGTGGAGCGGTTCTGGCGGGAAGGAACGCTGAATCCTGAGTCCAACGTGCAGTTCGGCGAGGGCGGCGCGGGCACATTCTCCGACGGCAAGCTGAATACGCTTGTGAAGGATAAATACGGCAGAAACCGGGAAGTGCTGCGCATCTTTGCAGAGGCGGGCGCGCCGGAGGAGATCCTGTATGAGGCGAAGCCGCACATCGGCACGGACATTCTGTGCGGGGTGGTGCGCCGGCTCAGGGAGCAGATCATCGCCTGGGGCGGCGAAGTGCGTTTCGGGGCACAGATGACGGACATCCGCTGTGCGGATATGCAGATTGCGGGCGTCGTGGTAAACGGCGCGGAGACAGTCGCATGCGAGGCGGCAGTTCTCGCCGTGGGACACAGCGCCAGAGATACTTTTGAGATGCTGTATGAAAAACAGATTCCGATGGAGGCGAAAGCCTTTGCGGTGGGGCTTCGCATGGAACATCCCCGACGGATGATCGACGGGATACAGTACGGGCCTTCGCCCGACCCGCGTCTCCCGGCGGCAGATTACAAGGTGACGGCGCAGACGTCGTCGGGCCGTGGAGTTTACTCTTTCTGTATGTGCCCGGGCGGCTATGTGGTGAACGCCTCCTCCGAGCCGGGCAGGCTGGCGGTGAACGGCATGAGCTACAGCGGGCGGGACGGCGCGAACAGCAACAGCGCCGTGATTGTCACGGTGACGCCCGAGGACTACGGGGGAGATTCGCCTTTGTCGGGCGTGGCTTTTCAGCGGCGGCTGGAGGAGCGGGCGTACCGGATCGGCAGAGGCGCCGTACCCGTGGAGACTTACGGGGATTACAGGAAGGCCGTGACAGGGAAGGATGCGGGGGTTTCCGCGACCATGCGGGATGATCCCGGTTTTAAACCGGCTGTCAGGGGAGCATATCACATGGCGGCGGTGCATGAGATCTTGCCGCGGGAGCTGAACGAGGCTCTGGTCGAGGGAATTGACCTGATCGGTCAGACCATGCGGGGCTTTGCGGACGGCGGCGCGTATCTGTCCGGCGTGGAGAGCAGGACGTCCTCTCCGGTCAGGATCACGCGGGACGAGACGGGGCAGTCCGCTCTGCGGGGGCTGTATCCCTGCGGAGAGGGCGCGGGATATGCGGGAGGCATCACTTCGGCTGCCATGGACGGCATGCTGATCGCCGAGAAGATCGCATCGCGTTACCGGCCTTTGGAACAGGATTCAGAATGAGGATGAATATGGCGGATATCAGAGAAAGACTGAAAGACAAGAAACGGATCGTGATCAAAATCGGTTCGTCTTCCCTGCAGCATAAGGAGACAGGGGATTTCGACTATACGAAGCTGGACGTGCTCGTGCGGGAACTGTGCGACCTCAGGAACCGGGGCAAGGACGTGGTGCTGGTGACGTCGGGAGCGATCGCCGCGGGCAGGAAGGCGATCATGATGCAGGATACCGGCGAGGATAATCCTACGGCGGTGAAGCAGGCGTGCGCGGCGATCGGGCAGGCGCGGCTGATGATGACCTATCAGAAGATCTTTGCGGAGTACAATCAGGTGGCGGCGCAGATTCTGATGACGAAGAATACGATTATCGACAACCTGAACCGCTTTAACGCCCACAACACGTTTATGGAGCTCTTCAAGCTGGGCGTGGTGCCGATTGTGAACGAGAACGATACCATCGCCACCTATGAGCTGGGGATCGGCGACAACGACACGCTGTCAGCCATCGTGGCTTCCCTGATCGGAGCGGATATGCTGATTCTGCTGTCGGACATCGACGGACTCTACACGGATGATCCGCGTAGGAACCCGGACGCCAGATATATCGAAGTGGTGGAGAAGCTGACGGACGAGCTGATGGAGATGGGCAAGACTTCCACGGGGAGCGATTCCGGTACGGGCGGCATGAATACCAAGCTGCAGGCGGCGAAGATCGCCAACAATATGGGCGTGGATATGGTGATCGCCAACAGCGAAGATATCAAGGTGATCCACCGGATTCTGGCGGGACAGAATATCGGCACGCTGTTTCTCGCGCACAGGGAGGAAGGCTTCGATCTGCCGCTGTATGTACAGCAGATGCACGAGTAAGGCGGCCGGGCGGCGCTGCGGGCAGGAACCGGAGGGCGGTCTGAGAACGCGGATCAGATAAAAGGATCGGGAGAGCAGGATATGACGGTATCGGAAATGACCGGACGAATCAACGAACTGTATCACAAATCGCAGAAAGAAGGGCTGACCGAGGCGGAAAAAGAGGAACAGAAGCGGCTTCGGCAGGCTTATGTGGCCAATGTGCGGGCGAATCTGCGCGGACAGCTCAACAATATCTCGATCGTGGAGAAGGATGGCTCCGTCACTGATCTGGGAGAGAAGTTTGGCAGAAAGAAGCGAGCCGGAGGCGGGGATGGAGAGAGACGATAAAAAGGAGCTGCGCAGGCGTATCCTGTCCCTTCGCGACGGGTTGGACGCGGTGCGGAAAGCGGCGTGGGATGCGGCCATTGCGGACAATGTTCTGCGTATGGAAGAGTATCGGGAAGCCGACGCGGTTCTCGCCTATGCGAGTTACCGGGGCGAGGTCGATACGCGCGGGCTGCTCGAACGGGCGCTGGCGGATGGCAAGGCGGTGTTCGCGCCCCGGGTCCTGGACAGGGAGATGGAGTTTTGGCGGATGGAAGCCATGAGCGATCTGCGGGAGGGCTACCGGGGCATTCCGGAGCCTGAGGGGCAACTGTCCTTTCCGGCGTGGCTCAGTATGCGGGGAAACCCGCCGCACGGCGGTCAGGGACAGGCGGACGACAAAGACGGGCCTGCGGATCCGGTATGCCGGGTCATGATGTGGATGCCGGGGGTCGTCTTCGACAGAGAGCGGAACCGCATCGGTTACGGCGGCGGCTTCTATGACAGATACCTGGGACGTCTGAGCGCAGATTTTGTCCTGTTTACGGCGGCGCTGGCTTACGGCTGTCAGGTGCTCGACGCAGTCCCCTGCGGGGAACATGACGTCAGACCCGACAGGATCGTGACGGAGCGCGGCGTGATATTTTAAGAGAGGAATGGCGATATGGAATATTTGGAACAGTTAGGACAGAGAGCGGCGGAGGCGAAATATGCGCTGCAGAGGCTGGCCACGGAAGACAAGAACCGGGCGCTGGCGGCGGCGGCCGCCGCCCTCGTGAGGCAGACGGAGCGCATTCTGGCAGCGAACGGAAGAGACTATCAGACCGCCCGGGAAGGCGGCATGTCGGAGGCGCTGCTGGACCGGCTGAAACTGACCCCGGAACGGATCGAAGCGATGGCGGAAGGGCTCAGGCAGATCGCCGCGCTTCCCGATCCCGTGGGCGAGGTGATAGAGCACTTCGACAGGCCGAACGGGCTGCACATCGACAAAGTCAGAGTGCCGATGGGCGTTATCGGCATCATCTATGAAGCCCGTCCCAACGTGACGGCGGATGCTTTCGGCCTGTGCTTTAAGACGGGTAATGCGGTGATCCTGAAGGGCGGCAGAGACGCGGCGTGCTCCAACGAGGCGATTACAGAGACGATCAGGGAGGCGCTTGCGTCTGAGAAGATCCCTGTGGACGCCGTACAGCTGATCACGGACAATGACCGGGCGGTGACCACCGCTTTCATGAAGATGAAACGGTATGTGGATCTGCTGATCCCGCGGGGCGGCGCTGGTCTGATCCAGGCGGTGATGGAGAACAGCACCATCCCCGTGATCGAGACGGGCACGGGCAACTGCCATATCTATGTGGACGAGGACGCGGATCTGGACAAGGCGGTTCCCATCATCCTCAATGCCAAGACCCAGCGCATCGGCGTGTGCAACGCCTGCGAGTCGCTGCTTGTCCATGAAAAGATCGCGGAGATTTTTCTTCCTGCGCTGGGCGCCGCACTGCGCGAAAAACAGGTGCAGATGCGCGGCGACGAGACTGTGCAGCGGCTGATTCCGGGCGCTGTGGCTGCCACCGAGGAGGACTACGGCACAGAGTATCTGGACTATATCATCTCTATGAAGACAGTGCGCTCCGTGGAGGAGGCCATAGAACATATCAACCGCTACAACACGAAGCACTCCGACGCTATCCTCACGGAAAACGGCGAACATGCCGAACGTTTCTTACAGGGCGTGGATTCGGCCTGCGTCTATGTGAACGCATCCACCCGCTTCACTGACGGCTTTGAGTTTGGTTTCGGCGCGGAGATCGGCATCAGCACACAGAAACTCCACGCGAGAGGGCCCATGGGTCTGCGGGAACTCACCACTTACAAATACCTGATCCGCGGCAGCGGTCAGATCCGTGCATAGAGAATCTGCGGCGGCGCGTGAAAACAGGACCGGAGCGGAACAGAATTCTGCGAAAACAGGTTGACAATTCCATAGAAATGAAATAATATACATATGAACAGATAATCATATGTGTATGGAGGAGGAAGCGGAATGGCAGAAGAATACGGTGCAGAGGAAGCGCGAAGCGGATCCGGCGCGGCGCGGGAAGATATTGTGGAGAAAGTTTCCAGACAGCAGCCGGACGACGAAATCCTGTATGATCTCGCGGAGCTTTTCAAGGTATTCGGAGATTCCACAAGGATCAAGATTCTGTATTCCATGTTCGAGAACGAGCTTTGCGTCAATGATATTGCAAAGCTGCTGAATTTAAGCCAGTCCTCCGTAAGCCATCAGCTCAGGATCCTGAAGACATCCAAGCTGGTAAAGTTCAGACGGGAGGGAAAATCCGTCTATTATTCGCTGGACGACGAGCATGTCCGCGCGATTATCAGCATGGGGATGGAGCATGTGGAAGAGTGAGCGGCGCATATGGGAACGGAAGACTAAGACGGAGGAAGGAAGTATGACAAAGACTTATAAGATCGAAGTGGACTGTGCGAACTGTGCGGAGAAAATGCAGGAGGCCGCCGGTAAAACCGCAGGCGTCGCCGGGGCGGTCGTGAGTTTTATGACACAGAAGATGAAGGTGGATTTCGAGGACGGCGCCGACGAAAAGGCGGTTATGAAGCAGGTGCTGAAGGCCTGCAGAAAGGTGGAGCCGGACTGCGACATCGAGATCTGAGAGCGCAGGAATCCATCTTTAAATCCGGTCTTGCTGTTGCAACATCAAATCTCTCATGGTAAAATGGTTAAATATCGGGATAAAACGATGTGATATACGGCACGGGAGGATTTATGAAGTCTTCGGCAAAGAAGGAAAATAAGGCGATTCTCTGGGAGATCGTTTTTATATGCGCGCTTCTGGCATTTATCTCGTTCTCCTTTTATGTCTTTGCAAGAGACAACAGCAGACGCGTTCTGGAGCAGAACGACAGTTACATCGAGTCTGCGACGCGGCAGTCCGCCGCGCGCATGAACGATCTGCTCGCTCTTGCCGGCAACAATGTGGAAATACTGGCGCATCTGTACGGTTCCCTCATGACAGACCCGGAAGTGGACGAGGATATGCTTCGGGACATGACGGAACGTTCTTTTTTTGACTATGTGGAATTTATCTCTCCGGACGGAACGGATCTGGCCGCCGACGGCAGGACTGCGGATCTGTCCGACCGGGAGTACTTTCAGGACGGCATGCGCGGCAACAGCGGCATGAGCGTTGTCTATCATTCCAGGATCACCAATGAGACTCTGCTTATCTTTTATACGCCCCTTTATTACGAGGATGGGATCATCGGCGTCCTGAGCGGCATCCTGCGCGAGGAGACGATACCGGAGCATCTGGCGGGTGTGGATTATTTCGGCATGCAGGGCAGCTCCTATCTGATCGAGGCCAACGGCAATGTGATCAGCTACTCGGGAAGCGGCGAGAAGCCGGCGAATCTGCTGGAGCAGTTCAGAAGCAACGGGAAACTCGCCGAGGAAGACCTGGTCAAGCTGGAGAACGCTCTGGCCACCGGCACGTCGGCGAAATTCAACTATATCGGGGGAAGCGGCGCGGGCAGCGCCTACGTCATGGCGCTTGCGGACGACAGCCTCTTTTTGGTGCAGAGCCTGCCTTCGCGGCTCAACAGGGGGATGACGCAGAGCGCGAACTCTGCGGGAATCCGGCTGGAGATCAGGCTGTTCATAGCGTTCCTTCTGTATGTCGGATATCTTCTAGTTAAGAACTGGCTGCAGCGGCGGCAGCTTCTCTCCGAGAAGCAGGAGATCTCCAGGGTGGCGGACGCCGTGCCGCACCTGTTTACACGGTTCGCCCTCGTGGATCTGGAAGAGGACACCTACGAATATCTGGAGGGCAAAAAGGGGGACGCGCCGGAGCGCGGGAGATACACCGATCTGATCGAGCATCTGCGGTCGAAATATGTCGCGGAGGACGACAGCGGCAGGACGATGGCCGTTGTGATCACGCCGGAACAGATCCGGCGGAGACTGACGGAGGATAAGCCGTTTCTGCAGTTTGAATATCAGATTGACATGAACGGACGACGGTGGGAGAATATGTCCGTCATGTGTCTGCAGCGCGAGGAGGGTCTGGCCGTCAAGGTGCTCTTTGCCATTCAGGACGTGACCGCGATCAAGGAGAGAGAGATCGAGATCCGCATGGCTTTAAAGAGCGCTTCGGAGGCCGCGGAAGCCGCCAACCGCGCGAAGTCGGATTTTCTGGCACGCATGTCCCACGATATCCGCACGCCCATGAATGCCATTATGGGCATGACCGCTGTGGCGGCGATGCATATGGACGATCAGGAGCGGCTCACGGACTGTCTGAGCAAGATCACGATTTCCAGCAGACATCTGCTGGCGCTGATCAACGACGTGCTGGATATGTCCAAGATCGAGAGCGGCAAGGTCACTCTGAGCGAGGAACCCTTTACCATGTCCGACATGGTGGAGAGTGTCGTCACGATCATCAGGGCCCAGGTGAACGACAAGCGCCAGCAGCTCCGGGTCCATATCTCGGATATCTCCCACGAGGACGTCATCGGAGACACGCTTCGTCTCCGCCAGATTTTTGTCAACATTCTCGGCAATGCCGTAAAGTTTACTCCGGAGGGCGGCGTCATCACGTTCCATATCAGGGAGCGCGACAGCCGTATCTACGGTATGGGCTGTTATGAGTTTGTCTGCGAGGATACCGGCGTCGGTATGGATCAGGAGTTCATCAAGACGATTTTCGATCCGTTTACGAGGGCGCAGGACTCTGTCAACAACAAGATAGAGGGCACCGGACTCGGCATGTCCATCACGCGCAATATTGTCCGCATGATGGAGGGCGATATCAAGGTGGAGAGCACGCCGGGGCGCGGATCAAAATTTACGGTACAGGTGCATCTGAAGCTGCAGAATACAGAGGCGGACGATGTGAAAGGGCTGGAGGATCTGCGGGTTTTGGTGGCGGACGACGACCAGAGTTCCTGCATCAGCACCTGCGACATCCTGGAGAGCATCGGCATGAGGGCGGAGTGGGTGCTGAGCGGCGACGGGGCGATCGAAAGGACCGTCGCGGCCCACGAGGCGGGAGAAGATTACGCCGCCGTCATACTGGACTGGAAGATGCCGCCGGGCAGGGACGGCGTCGATACGGCCAGAGAGATCCGCAGGCTGGTTGGCGATGAGCTCCCGATTATCATTCTGTCGGCGTACGACTGGACGGAGGTCGAGGCGGAGGCGAGAGAAGCCGGGATCCAGGCTTTCATTGAGAAGCCGTTGTTCCGTTCGCGTCTTGTGTACGCGCTTCGGTCCGTGCTGGGACAGGAGAGCGGAACACAGAGGACGGGAATTGACGAACTGGAGAAGCAGAGCCATGAGGGAAGGCATATTCTGCTGGTGGAGGACAATGAACTGAACCGCGAGATTGCCGTAGAGCTGCTCTCCTACATCGGCGTCGATGTGGAACAGGCGGCTGACGGCAGGGAGGCAGTCGAGCTGGTGGCGGACAGCGCGCCGGATTATTACGATCTGATCTTTATGGATATTCAGATGCCGGTCATGGACGGATATGAGGCTGCGCGGCGGATACGCGCGCTGCCGCGCGGGGACGCGAAGACCATTCCGATCGTGGCGATGACGGCGAACGCTTTTGCGGACGATATCAGGGAGGCTCTGGAGGCGGGTATGAATGACCATATCGCGAAGCCCGTGGAGGTGGAGAAGCTGCAGGAGGCTCTGAACAAATGGCTGAAATGACGGACGGCATGTCCGATATGCGTGGCTGACCGGTCACATGGAAGGAGATTGTATTGAGGATCATGAGAAAACTGGCCCTGCTCTGTATCTGCGTATGCTGCAGCCTGGCGCTGGCGGCCTGCGGAGAAGATGAGACGCTGAATACTTATCAGGAAAATATGAACACCTTTTTTGAACATGTCGCAAACTGCAACGACGGGATGAACGCAATCGATCCGTCGTCGGAGGACGCCGTCGGACAGCTGCTTTCCTATCTGGACCAGCTGCAGGAGGAGATCACATGGATGGCGGAGCTGGAGACGCCGGACCAGTTCTCGGCTGTGGACGGTCTGGCGGACGAGGCGGATGAAAACATGCGGCAGGCGGTAGCGCTCTATCATCAGGCGTATGAAGCGGAGCCCTTCGATGAAGCGGAGGCGGAGGCGGCGAGGGAATACTATGACAGGGCCAATCTCCGCATCCAGTATATCATCATGATCCTGCACGGCGAGATACCGGAGGGCGAGGGGATCACTTACACAGAGGAAAATGAGATCCTGGGCGGCGGCTATCTGAATCAGACGCAGGAGGACGAAGACTCCGGTGAAGAGGGGGACGTGCCCGAGGACAATTTCGACACGGACGATACGGTATTCTATGAAGAGCCGGCTGAGGACGGCGGGCAGGAGAACACGCAGTAAGATGGACAGGCAGGAATTTCGGACACTTATCAAGGGACATCCCGTCTTTCTGGACGGCGCTACCGGCTCCAATCTGCAGCGGGAAGGCATGCCGGCGGGCGTATGCCCGGAAAAGTGGATCTTAGAGCACGGAGAGGTTTTGCAGACGCTTCAGCGGGCGTTTGTCGATGCGGGCAGCATGATCGTCTATGCGCCTACGTTTACGGCTAACCGCATTAAACTGAAGGAGTACGGTCTGGACGGGGAGATACGCAGGATCAACCGCGAGCTTGTGGCACTGTCCCGGGAGGCCGTGGGCGGCAGGGCTTATGTGGCGGGCGATATCACCATGACGGGAGAGCAGCTTGCACCCATCGGAACGCTGGATTTTGAAGAGCTGATCAGCGTTTATAAGGAACAGATCGGATATCTGGTCGAAGCGGGTGCGGATCTTCTCGTCGTGGAGACGATGATGAGTCTGCAGGAGACGAGGGCCGCGCTGATTGCGGCGAAGGAAGTCTGCGAACTGCCTGTGATGGCGACCATGACTTTTGAGACGGACGGCAGAACCCTGTATGGGACAGATGCAGTCACGGCGGCGGTCGTGTTGGAAAGTCTCGGCGCCGATGCGGTCGGAACCAACTGTTCCACGGGACCGGACAGGATGACGGAGATCGTCAGGCAGATCGCTTCGGTGACGTCTGTCCCCGTCATCGCGAAGCCCAATGCCGGCCTTCCCTCGTTAAATCAGGAGGGCCGTACGGTCTACGACATGGGAGCGGAAGAGTTCGGCGAGGGTATGAAAGCGCTGGTGGAGGCGGGCGCGGCTATTGTGGGCGGCTGCTGCGGGACGACGCCGGAGCATATCCGCCGGGCGGTGGAAGCCGTGCGGGATATGCCGGTCAGGCAGCGCAGCACAGAGGGCAGGCGGTTTCTTGCCAGCGAGAGACGGACGGTGTCTTTCGGGCTGGACGACCGTTTCTTCATCGTTGGGGAGCGCATCAATCCCACGGGCAAGAAGAAGCTGCAGGAACAGCTCCGGGCGGGTTCCATGGAGATGGTGGCCGGCTTCGCTGAGGAACAGGAAGCCTGCGGCGCCAGAGTGCTCGATATCAATATGGGGATGAGCGGCGTCGACGAGAAGGAGATGATGCTGCGCGCCATAGAGACTGTGAGCGGGGTGACGGATCTGCCGCTGTCCCTGGATTCCAGTCATGTGGATGTGCTGGAGGCGGCGCTGCGGCGTTATCCGGGACGGGCTCTGATCAATTCCATCTCGTACGAAAAAGTGAAATTCGACAATCTGCTTCCTCTCGCGAAGAAGTACGGCGCCATGTTCGTGCTGCTCCCGCTCTCGGACGAAGGACTCCCTGAGAGCCTGGAAGAGAAGATTTCCATTATCGGGAAGATCAAGGCGCGGGCGCTGGAGCTTGGCCTGCGCAGGGAAGACATTGTGGTGGACGGCCTGGTAACCACCGTCGGCGCGAACAAAAGCGCGGCGTTAGAGACGCTGGAGACGATCCGTCACTGCAAGGCGGACGGACTGGCGACCATCTGCGGGCTGTCCAATATTTCTTTCGGACTGCCGGAGAGAAGTTTTGTCAATGCCGCCTTTCTGACCATGGCGATCCAGGCCGGGCTGACCATGGCGATCGCGAATCCTTCCCAGGAGCTTCTGGTGAGCTGTGCCTCTGCGGCAGATCTTCTGCTGAACAAGGAAGGCGCGGATATCGGCTATATTCAGTTGATGGAGGCGGTGAAGGCAAACAGGGAAGCGCAGGGGATCACGGTCCCGGCGGGCACGGGGATCCGTGTCGGCAGCGCTTCACAGACGGGGGAAGCTTCGACGGCTTCGGTCACGGACAGGCTCTATGCGGATGTGCTAAAGGGCAGCGGCGGCGCTATCGTGGAGGACACGAAGCGGGCGCTGGCGGAGGGCCACGAAGCGAGAGCGCTGCTGGACGACGTGCTGCTTCGGGCCATCAACGAGGTGGGGGAGCTCTTTGACAGCGGCAGGTATTTCCTGCCGCAGCTGATTGCCAGCGCGGAAGCGATGAAGATGTCCATAGAGTATCTGGAGCCGATGCTCATGACGGGACAGGCCGGACAAAAGATGCCCACGGTGGTGATTGCCACGGTGGAGGGCGATATTCATGATATCGGCAAGAATCTGGTGGCGCTCATGCTCAGGAATTACGGGTTCCGGGTAATCGATCTGGGCAAGGATGTGCCGAAGGAGAGAATTATAGAGGCGGCAAAGGAGCACCATGCGCAGATCATCGCGCTCTCGGCGCTCATGACGACCACCATGCAGCAGATGCGGCATGTGATCGAGTACGCGAAGGCGCAGAAAGTGGACGCCCGGATTATTGTGGGCGGCGCGGTCATCACGCAGGAGTACGCGGACGAGATCGGCGCGGACGGCTATTCCAGGGACGCCGCGGACGCCGTAAAGCTGACAAAGAGGATCTTGAACATGGATAAAGAAGCAGAAGGAGAGTAGGAATATGTTAGGTGCGGACGCTATGGTAAAATGCCTTGAGGAAGAGGGCGTAAAATATGTATTCGGGTATCCGGGGGTCGCGATATGCCCTTTTTATAACAGCATACTGGACTCCGAAATCGATACGATCCTGATACGCACGGAGCAGAACGCAGCCCATGCGGCCAGCGGTCTGGCACGGGTGACAGGGAAGGTCGGCGTATGCGCGGTGACTTCGGGGCCAGGCGCGACCAATGTGATTACCGGGATCGCGACGGCCTTTGCGGACAGCATCCCGCTCGTGTGCATTACCGGACAGGTGAACAGCGCTCTGCTGGGGTACGACGTCTTTCAGGAAGCGGACATTACCGGCGCGGTGGAATCCTTTGTGAAGTACAGCTATCTGGTCCGGGACGCTGAGGAGATCCCGCGGATTTTCAAGGAAGCTTTTCATATCGCCAATACCGGCAGAAAGGGGCCCGTGCTGATCGACGTGCCGATCGATGTGCAGAATGCCCCGATCTCCAGATTCAAGTATCCGGAAGAGGTGAGCATGCGCACCTACAAGCCAACGGTCAAGGGCAACGCCGTGCAGATCCGGAAAGTGGTGAAGGAGCTGTCCCGGGCGAAAAGGCCGATCATCTGCGCGGGAGGCGGCGTGCTGCTGGGAGGGGCTGAGAGGGAACTGCGCACTTTTGTGGAGCGGTACCGGATCCCGGTGGTCTCCACCATGATGGGCATCGGCGTGATGCCGACGAAGCACCCGATGTATTACGGCATGGTCGGCAACAACGGACACCCTTACGCAAACCGGGCCATGAACGAGTCTGATCTGCTCCTTATGGTGGGCGCCAGAGTGGCGGACCGCGCGGTGAATCAGCCGGATCTGATCACGGAGAACAAGGTGCTCGTGCACATCGATGTAGATCCGGCGGAGATCGGCAAGAACGTAGGGCCGACTATTCCGCTTGTGGGCGACGCCAGACATATCATCGAGGATTTTATGGAGGAGGAGTTCACCTGCGAGCACGAGGCCTGGATCGACACGCTGAACGGATACAGGGACACGATGGGACGCGTCAGAAAGCCGAATCCGGCCTATGTCGATCCGGCGCAGTTTATTCGGATGCTGTCGGAGAGTATGCAGGACGACGCCGTCTATGTGGCCGATGTGGGGCAGAATCAGATCTGGTCGTGCAACTATCATATCGTAAAGAACGGCAGATTCCTGACGACGGGCGGCATGGGGACGATGGGCTACTCCATACCGGCTGCGATGGGCGTGAAGCTGGCGGACCGCACGAGACAGGTGGTCGCCGTGTGCGGCGACGGCTCATTTCAGATGTCCATGATGGAACTGGCCACCATGCGGCAGTTTGAGATCCCCGTGAAGATCATTGTGCTGAAGAACAATTATCTCGGCATGGTGCGCGAGTATCAGCACTACACCTACAGGGACCACTATTCGGTCGTAGATCTGTCCGGCAGTCCGGACCTGGAAAAGCTGGCGTCCGCGTATGACATGAAGTTTATGCGACTGCGCAGCATGGAAGGCGCGCAGGAGACGATCGACGCCTTCCTGGAGAAGGACGAGGCCGTGCTGCTCGAGTGTCTGATCGATCCGATGGATCTGGTAAAGTGACGCGGCTTCGAAACTGTAGCAAGATAGGAGGAGACCATGAAAAAAATATATTCGGTCCTGGTGGAAAATCGTTCCGGCGTGCTGTGCAAGGTGGCGGGGCTTTTCTCCAGAAGATGTTTTAATATCGACAGCCTGGCGGTGGGGGAGACGGACGATCCGACGACTTCCTGCATGACGATCGTGAGCAGCGGAGACGAGCGTACCGTTGAGCAGATCGAGAAGCAGCTCAACAAGAAGCTGGACGTCATCAAGGTCAAGACCTTTGACGAGGGCGCGAGTATCAGCAGAGAGCTGATGCTGATGAAGGTGAAATACAACAGAAATAACAGAAGGGATATCATGGAGATCTGCGACGTCATGAAGGCGCAGATTGTGGATATGTCCAAGAAGACCATGATCATCCAGATCTGTGACGTGCCGGAGAAGACCCGGCTCCTGATCGACATGATGCAGTCCGTCAGCATCGTGGAGGTCGCGAGGACCGGGACGCTGGCGCTGCAGAAATGCCTGGAGACGGACTAGACCGGTTGACTTTTTACAGGCGAGTTGTTACAATAATTGACGGTGCATGACGGTGAGCGTCATGCGCGGAAAGGTTTGCGCTATGCAGAAGAAAGTATTTCAGTTGTTGGTGGACAATACTTCCGGCGTACTCAGCCGGATAGCCGGTCTTTTTTCCAGACGCGGCTATAATATCGACAGCATCACGGCGGGCGTGACGGCGGATCCGCGGTTTACCCGCATCACGATCGTGACGTCGGGCGACGACGAGATCCTTGACCAGATCGAGAAACAGGTAGGGAAACTGGTCGACGTCAGGGATATTAAGGAACTCAAACCCGGGGAGAGCGTATACAGGGAGCTGGCAATGATCAAGGTTAAGGCGTCTGCAAGCGAGCGCCAGGGCGTCATTGCGGTGGCCGATATCTTCCGTGCCAAGATCATCGACGTGTCGCCGGAGAGCCTGATCATAGAGCTTACGGGCAATCAGGATAAGATCGAGGCTTTTATCAGTCTGCTGGACGGCTATGAGATTCTGGAACTGGCCAGAACAGGCATCGCGGGACTCGGGCGCGGCATCGAGAACGTGACCTATCTCTAGGAGAGGTTATTATAAAAGATATCAAACGGAGGAGTAGAAAGATGGCAAAGATTTTTTATCAGGAAGACTGCAACTTATCCCTGCTGGACGGCAAGACAATCGCCGTCATCGGTTACGGGAGCCAGGGACACGCACACGCGCTGAATGCGAAGGAGTCCGGCTGCCATGTGATCATCGGCCTGTACGAGGGTTCCAAGTCATGGGCCAGAGCCGAGGCGCAGGGCTTCGAGGTATACACGGCTGCGGAGGCTGCGAAAAAGGCGGATATCATTATGATCCTCATCAACGATGAGCTGCAGGCCGCTATGTACAAGAAGGATATCGAACCCAATCTGGAGCCTGGCAACATGCTTATGTTCGCACACGGTTTCAACATTCATTTCGGCTGTATCGTGCCGCCCAAGGATGTGGACGTTACCATGATCGCGCCCAAAGGTCCGGGCCACACAGTCAGAAGCGAATATCAGGCGGGCAAGGGAGTTCCCTGTCTGGTAGCCGTTCATCAGGACGCTACCGGCAAGGCGCAGGACATCGCGCTGGCCTATGCGCTGGCTATCGGCGGCGCGAGAGCGGGCGTGCTGGAGACGACGTTCCGCACCGAGACCGAGACCGATCTCTTCGGCGAGCAGGCGGTACTCTGCGGCGGCGTGTGTGCGCTGATGCAGGCGGGCTTTGAGACGCTGGTTGAGGCTGGCTACGATCCGAGAAACGCATACTTCGAGTGCATCCACGAGATGAAGCTGATCGTGGACCTGATCTATCAGTCCGGCTTTGCAGGCATGAGATATTCTATCTCCAACACGGCGGAGTACGGCGATTATGTTACGGGTCCCAAGATCATCACAGAGGAGACCAAGAAGACCATGAAGAAGATCCTCTCCGATATCCAGGACGGTACTTTTGCGAAAGATTTCCTGCTTGACATGTCTTCCGCGGGCGGTCAGGTTCACTTTAAGGCGATGAGAAAGCTCGCGAGCGAGCATCCCTCCGAGAAGGTCGGCGAGGAAGTGCGCAAGCTCTACAGCTGGAACAATGAAGAGGACAAGCTGATCAACAACTAGGCGGCGGATTTTTACAGATACGGAAATAAATCGGAGAATTTTAAGGAAACAGCCCTTTTGCCGGATGTGAGCAAAGGGGCTGTTTTATTTTGGCATGATTCCGGAGCTGTCTGCAAATGCCGATTCTTGAAAAATATTTCTCATATCCGGTATTTTATGCTACAATAATATTCGTATCATGAAGATACTGCGAATATTTCGGAAAATGAACACAACGACAGGAGGTATCGGTCATGGGAATGACAATGACACAGAAAATTCTCGCGGCGCACGCGGGACTCGATAGAGTGGAGGCCGGACAGCTGATCGAAGCGGATCTGGATCTGGTGCTCGGCAACGATATCACAAGCCCGGTGGCGATCAAAGAGATGGAGAAGATGAAGGTGGACGGCGTCTTCGACAGGGACAAGATCGCCCTCGTGCCGGACCATTTCGTGCCGAACAAAGATATTAAGTCGGCGGAACACTGCAAATGTGTCAGGGAGTTTGCGTACCGCAACAAGATCACCAATTACTTTGAGGTGGGAGAGATGGGGATCGAGCACGCGCTGCTTCCTGAGAAAGGTCTGACCGTGGCCGGCGACGTGATTATCGGCGCGGATTCCCACACCTGTACCTACGGCGCGCTCGGCGCGTTCTCCACGGGCGTCGGAAGCACGGATATGGCAGCCGGCATGGCGACGGGCAAGGCATGGTTCAAGGTGCCCTCCGCAATTAAGTTCAACCTGGTCGGCAAACCCGCCGAGTGGGTGAGCGGCAAGGACGTGATCTTACATATCATCGGCATGATCGGTGTGGACGGCGCGTTGTATAAGTCTATGGAATTTGTAGGGGAAGGCGTTGCGAATCTCACGATGGACGACCGCTTTACGATTGCCAATATGGCCATCGAGGCGGGCGGCAAGAACGGCATCTTCCCGGTGGACGAGCTGGCGATCGCCTATATGAAGGAACATTCCGACAGGCCTTACACTGTCTATGAGGCGGATGAAGATGCGGTTTATGATGAGGAATATACCATTGATCTTAGCGCTTTAAGACCGACGATCGCGTTTCCGCATCTGCCGGAAAACACGAAGACCATCGACGAGATCAAGGAGGACATTGCGATCGATCAGGTGGTCATCGGTTCCTGCACCAACGGGCGTATCGACGATATGCGGACCGCGGCGAAGGTGCTGAAGGGCAGACATGTGGCGAAAGGACTCCGCTGCATTGTGATCCCGGCGACGCAGGCGGTCTATCTGCAGGCGATGGAGGAAGGTCTGTTAAAGATCTTCGTCGAGGCCGGGGCGGTGGTCAGCACACCTACCTGCGGCCCCTGCCTGGGCGGCTACATGGGGATCCTGGCGCAGGGAGAGCGCTGCGTCTCCACCACGAACCGCAATTTTGTGGGGCGCATGGGGCATGTGGAGTCCGAGATCTATCTGGCGAGTCCGGCGGTAGCGGCGGCCAGCGCGGTGGCGGGCAGAATTTCCTGTCCCTGCCGTTTGAACTGAAATTGTGGGAAGAAAACAAAACAGAACAGAAAGAACGAGGTTGGAGATATGAAAGCGGCAAAAGGAACGGTTTTTAAATACGGGGATAATGTGGATACAGACGTGATCATTCCGGCGAGGTATCTGAATTCTTCCGATCCGGCGGAGCTGGCGGCACATTGTATGGAAGATATCGACAGCGGGTTTGTCGGTAAGGTTCAGAAGGGTGATATCATCGTGGCGACTAAGAATTTTGGCTGCGGTTCTTCCAGGGAGCACGCGCCCATCGCGATCAAGGCGGCGGGAGTAAGCTGTGTGATTGCGGAGACGTTTGCCAGAATCTTCTACAGGAATGCCATCAATATCGGGCTTCCGATCGTCGAGTGTCCCGAAGCTGCCGCAGAGATTGATGCGGGCGATACGGTGGAAGTGAATTTTGACACGGGCGTGATTACAGATGTGACGAAGGGTACGACCTATCAGGGGCAGGCTTTTCCGGAGTTCATGCAGAAAATCATCGCGGCGGAAGGGCTTGTAAACTACATCAACCATGGTAAATAGAATTGACGGCAGCGAGCCGTATGATTATACGAAACTGAAGATGCCGGCCGCCGCCGACAGAACGGGCGGAGAACAGTTTAACCTGGCCTATCAGCGTGCGAAGGAAGAGGCAGGGTCCGGCGATAAGACCGGGGAGCCGGAGAAAACCGGTGATGCGGGGCAGGACAGCCTGCGGACGGTGACGCAGGGAGGCGTCCGGCTGGAGTTGTCCGACCATGCGCCCGGCAGAGCCGCAAAGAGTGTGGACGCTGCAGCGCGGGAGCAGACGGCGGGAACCGGGCTTTTGGATACGGTCAGATCCTGGGTCGTTTCGTTTGTGCAGGCCGTAAAGGATATTTTTTATAAGATCTGGAACGATCAGGCGGCGCAGGAGGAAACGGAGAAGCTGTCCGAGGAGTATAAGGCGGTTCATGAAGCGGAGACGGAGACGCTGCGAAAGGCGGAGGCGTCTGCCGGACAAAAGCCGCCGGAGGAAGGGGCGCAGCGCGAGGCAAAGATTCAGGAGTTACTGCGCTCCGGCGACGTGGAGCGGGTGATCAGTCTCGTCACGGACAACGGGCTGAAGACGATGGCCAAAAATTCCACGCTGCTGACCTATTATGACAGAAGCGGCAGAATCGTGCCGTTGAGCGCGTCGGATCAGGAACGCATCCTGCACGGCGACAGAAATGTAAAAGAGCTGTAAGAGGATGAGGCGGTTTGAACAGAGAGGCTTTTGAACAGGCAAAGCTGAAGGTGCTTCTGAAGCAGCATGATCCGCACGGTTTCGGAACTTTGCAGGAGAAGACCGTACATGCCGTGATGAAGCTGTACTATGAACCGGACGAAGATTATCACGAGGTGCCCGTCGAAGGTTATATCGCGGATATCTACAGGGACGGACGGATCGTCGAGATACAGAACGGCAATTTTAACAGACTCAGGCCGAAGCTGGAGGCTTTTCTGCCGCTGTACCCGGTGACGGTAGTTCTGCCGATTCCGCACCACAAATGGGTCGTCTGGATGGACGAGGAGACGGGGGAACTGTCGAAAAAGCACAGATCCCCGGTGACGGGAAGCGCCTATCACGCGTTTCCGGAGCTTTATCGGATCAAGCAGTACCTCGGGCACCCGAACCTGTCTTTTGCGTTTCCGCTGATTGATATGGATGAGTACAGACTCTTAAACGGGTGGAGTAAAAACCGCAAGCGGGGATCAAGCCGCTATGACAGGATGCCGTTAGCCCTTTTCGACGAGGTGAGGATCGAGCGGACGGAGGATTTCCTGCAGCTGGTGCCCTATGAGCTTCCGGAAGTCTTTACCGTGAAAGAGTTTGCGCAGGCGGCCGGCGTTCACAGGGATCTGGCGGGGGACGTGCTTCCGCTGCTGGCTTATATGGGGCTTCTTGTCAGGGTCGGAAAACGGGGACGGGAATATCTGTATGAAACGGCGGAACCGTACCGGTAGGCCGGCGCCATAGGCTGTAATTTAGCGGGCAATGAGCCAGGCTGACAGGCTTGTCCCGCCTCAGTTTGTTCGATATCATAGTTAAGAATATCGGGACCTGGAGAGGTCCTGTCTGTAAGAGGTTATGTCATGAATGCAATCGTTGCGCTGCACGGGATAGGGACGGTAGTCGCATTTATCCTGATGCTCCTTGTATACCGGGCGAAGCCTTCGGAACAACAGAAAATTTTGTTTGCGGGCACAGTATTTACCTTTCTGGATGTGTCCGGCTATTTTTTTGAACTGCAGGGCCAGAGTCTGGAAGCGATCCGCCTGGCGGTCAAGATCGAGTATGTCGGTACGGCGATGGGGCTGCTCAGCTTTCTGTATTTTACCTGTCTGTACAGCAATCATCTGCACGGAAGAGTCATCCGGGGTATCAAGGCTTTCTATGCGGTAAACAATATTTTTATCCTGTCCCTGATTTTTACGATGGAGTACCATCCTCTGTATTATAAGAGCGTCGGCTATACCGTCGAGGATGGGATTCATCTGCTTGTCTTCGAGCCGGGGATTTTCTACCGGTGGTGGACCGTGTCCGTCACGGTGATGGGGCTTTTGATCGCGCTGATCATGGTGCAGTCCGTGTTCGAGCACAGGGGAGAAAAAAGGCCGGAACTGCTCTTTATTCTCATCGCGTCCGTCATCCCTATCGTGATGTGGATGCTGCGGATCACGGGGGTTTTCGGACATTATGATTCGTATCCTTTTTCCATGCTGATCGCGGAGTGTTTTCTCGTCTTCGTCATGTACCGCTACCGGCTGTTCGATGCGGTAAAGCTCGCGAAGGACAGAGTGCTCGACGATATCAAGGAGGGTATTCTCGTGGCGGACGAGCTGGGAACCCTGATCTATGTCAACAAAGAGGCCGACACGATCTTTCCCGATATCGACTGGAAGGACAGGGAGATGGTTGACGAGCGCGTGTTTCACTTTATGGATACTCATGCGGACGGCTTTATCATAGAGGAGCGCTTCTATGAGTGGCAGCAGAGTGAAATCTATGACGACAAGAAGCGCAGGGCCGGCGTTCTGTACCGTATCACCGACACGACGGACAACTATCTGTACACGAAACAGCTGATCGAACTGAAGGAGGAGGCGGAGCGCGCCAACGAGGCGAAGAGTTCCTTCCTCGCGCGCATGTCCCACGAGATCAGGACGCCGATCAACGCGATTCTCGGCATGAACGAGATGATCCTGCGGGAGACGGATCTCGGCAGCGTCAGGGAGTACGCGACGAACATCTACAGCGCCAGCAAAGTCCTGCTCTCCATCATCAACGATATTCTGGATCTGTCCAAGATCGAATCCAGCAAGATGGAGCTGATGGAGGCGGATTACAATATGGGCAATCTGCTCCTGGACATCGAGAATATGATCTCCCTGCGGGCTGAGGAAAAGAACCTGAACTTTAAGATTGTGACGGACGCCACCATGCCGAAGCTGCTGTACGGTGACGAGAAGCGCATCAAGCAGTGTATCGTGAATCTGTTGACCAATTCAGTCAAATATACAAAAGAAGGCTCCGTCACCATGCAGATGGACTATGTAAAGAACGACGACGACACGATCAACCTGTGGGTGTCCGTGTCCGACACCGGAATCGGCATCAAGGAGGACGACCTGTATCTGCTGTTCGATCCGTTTACCAGACTCGATATGAAGAAGAACAAAACCATCGAGGGGACGGGTCTGGGGCTGAGTATCACCAAGCGCCTTCTGGAGATGATGGGCGGCAACCTGACTGTGGAGAGCATCTATGGCAAGGGAAGCACCTTCTCTTTTGTTGTTCCTCAGAAAGTGGCGGGGGAGGAGCCTCTGGGAGATTACAAAAAATCCGCCGACGATGTGGCGCTGCCGGACGCGCAGGAGCGCAGGGCGTATGTCGCGCCGAATGCGAAGATTCTGGCGGTGGACGACACGCGCGTGAACATCACGGTCGTCAAAGGGCTGCTGAAACGCCTGAAAGTACAGTTCGATTCCGCGCTGAGCGGACAGGAGTGCCTGGATAAGGTGAAGGCGAACCGCTACGACATCATCCTGCTGGATCACATGATGCCGGAGATGGACGGGATCGAAACGCTTCACAACATGCAGCAGATGGAGGAATACATACAGAATAAGCCCGTCGTCATTGCGCTGACCGCCAACGCGATCGTAGGCGCGAGGGAAGAGTATCTGCGGGAAGGGTTTGTGGATTATCTGTCCAAACCGATCGACTCCGTGCAGCTGGAGGAGATGATCCACAAATATCTGCCGGAGGAACTGGTCGAATATATCTGACCGCTAAGAAAAACAAGCGGCGCTGCTGCGCCATTTGTTTTTCTGCGGTCAGATAACGAGCGGGCAGTCCGTGAAACGGACAATAGAGCGCCAAAGGCGCGGGCCCGTGAGTGATCTGATTGCCATGGCAGCTTACCGGGCTGCCTTTTTCTGCCACCATATTTGGTATTTTTGTTTTGCAAAAGCACTAGATATGTGATAAAATGTTTTTCGTGAAAAATTTTGTGAGAATGATACAGGGTTACGGAGATTAACATGGCGAAATTGAATACGGAAAACAATTACGACGCCTCCAGCATCACCGTCCTGGAGGGACTGGAGGCTGTCCGCGTACGGCCCGGCATGTATATCGGCAGCGTCTCTACAAAAGGGCTGAACCATCTGATCTACGAGATCATGGACAATGCCGTGGACGAACATCTGGCGGGATACTGTACGACGATATGGGTGACGCTGGAGGCGGACGGTTCCGCCACCGTTTCGGACAACGGGCGGGGCATTCCCGTGGGGATGCATGAGAAAGGCATGAGCGCGGAGCGGCTCGTCTTTACGACGCTCCATGCGGGCGGCAAGTTTGACAACGAAGCCTACAAGACCAGCGGCGGTCTGCACGGCGTCGGTTCCTCCGTGGTGAATGCCCTGTCGGCCCATATGCATGTGACGGTTAAGACCGGCGGCTATATCTATGAGGACGATTACGAGCGGGGCGTCCCCACGCTGGAATTGGAGAAGGGTCTGCTCCCGGCGGTGGGCAGGACGAAGGAGACGGGCACGACGATCAACTTCCTGCCGGACGACACGATCTTCGACCGGACGAGATTCAAGGAGGACGAAGTCAAGAGCCGCCTGCACGAGACGGCGTACCTGAATCCGGAATTGACGATCGTCTATGAGGACAGGCGCGGCGAGGAGACCGAACATATCGAATATCACGAGCCGGAGGGAATTGTCGGCTTTATCAAGGACATGAACAAGTCGAAGGAAGCGATTCACGACGTGATCTACTACAGGGGAGAATCCGAGGGAATCACGGTGGAGGTGGCCTTCCAGTATGTGAACGAGTTCCACGAGAATGTGCTGGGATTCTGCAACAATATCTATAACGCTGAGGGCGGCACACATCTGACGGGTTTTAAGACCATGTTCACCAATGTCATCAACACCTATGCGAGAGGACTGAATATCCTGAAGGAAAAGGACGTCAACTTCACGGGAGCGGACGTGCGTAACGGCATGACGGCGGTGGTCTCCATCAAACACCCGGACCCGCGCTTCGAGGGACAGACCAAGACGAAACTGGACAATCAGGACGCCGCCAAGATCGTGAGCAAGGTGACGGGCGACGAGATCGTCAGATTCTTCGACCGCAATCTGGATACGTTAAAGAGTATTATCGGCTGCGCGGAGAAGGCGGCGAAGATCCGCAAGACGGAGGAGAGAGCCAAGACCAATCTGCTGACCAAACAGAAATTCTCTTTTGACTCCAACGGGAAACTGGCCAACTGCGAGTCGAAGGACGCCTCCAAGTGCGAGATCTTTATCGTCGAGGGCGATTCCGCGGGCGGCAGCGCCAAAATGGCCAGGAACCGCATGTACCAGGCGATCCTGCCGATCCGCGGCAAGATTTTGAATGTGGAGAAGGCGAGCATCGACAAGATCCTGGCGAACGCCGAGATCAAGACGATGATCAACGCGTTCGGCTGCGGTTTCTCCGAGGGTTACGGCAACGATTTCGATATCAGTAAGCTGCGCTATGACAAGATTATCATCATGGCCGATGCGGATGTGGACGGAGCGCACATCTCCAATCTGCTTTTGACGCTGTTCTACCGTTTCATGCCGGAGCTGATCTACGAGGGGCACATCTATATCGCCATGCCCCCGCTCTACAAGGCCATGCCGTCCAGGGGAGAGGAAGAGTATCTCTACGACGACAAGGCGCTGGAGAAGTACCGCAAAAAGCACAAAGGGCCTTTTACCCTGCAGAGATATAAGGGACTCGGCGAGATGGATGCCGAGCAGCTCTGGGAGACCACGCTGGACCCCGATACGAGACTTCTGAAACTGGTAGAGATCGAGGACGCCCGCATGGCGTCGGAGATGACGGAACTTCTGATGGGAACGGAAGTGCCCCCGCGCAAGGAATTCATATACCGCCATGCGCAGGACGCGGAACTGGATATATAGAGATGGCTGGAGGTTTGACATAGTTACATGGCTGCGATAAACGACAGGATCATTAAAACGGAATATTCCGAGGTGATGCAGAAATCTTTCATAGACTACGCCATGAGCGTCATCATTGCCAGGGCGCTGCCCGATGCGAGGGACGGGCTCAAACCCGTGCAGCGCAGAACGCTCTATGACATGCACGAGCTGGGGATCCGCTACGACAGACCCTACCGTAAATCGGCGCGTATCGTGGGCGATACCATGGGTAAGTACCATCCGCACGGCGACAGCTCTATCTACGAGGCGCTGGTCGTCATGGCACAAGATTTCAAGAAGGAGCTGCCGCTTGTAGACGGACACGGCAATTTCGGCAATATCGAGGGGGACGGCGCGGCGGCGATGCGCTACACGGAAGCGCGTCTGGCTCAGATTACGCAGGAGGCGTTTCTGGCGGATCTGGATAAGGATGTAGTGGATTTCGTCCCGAATTTTGACGAGACGGAGAAGGAGCCCAGCGTCCTGCCCGTGAAGATCCCGAATCTGCTCATCAACGGTTCCGAAGGAATCGCGGTGGGAATGGCTACCAGCACGCCGCCCCATAATCTGGCGGAGGTGATCGAGGCGACCAAGGCCTATATGCTGGACGAGAATATCACCACAAGAGAGCTGATGCGGTATATCAAGGGGCCGGATTTTCCTACGGGAGGCATCGTCATCAACGAGGACGAGCTGCTCGAGATCTATGAGACAGGCACGGGCAAGATCAAACTGCGCGGCAGGGTGGAGGTGGAAAAGGCCAAGGGAGGCCGGACGAATCTGGTGATTACGGAAATCCCCTACACTATGATCGGAGCCAACATCGCGAAATTCCTGACGGATGTGGCGGCGCTCGCGGAGACAAAGAAAACGCAGGATATCGTGGACATCACCAACCAGTCCTCCAAGGAGGGCATCCGCATCGTCATTGAACTGCGCAAGGACGCCGATGTGGAAAACTTCAAGAATCTCCTCTACAAGAAGACCCGGCTGGAAGATACTTTCGGCGTGAATATGCTCGCCATCGTGGACGGCAGACCCGAGACAATGGGTCTGCGGAGGATCATACAGGAGTGCGTCAAATTTCAGTATGAGGTGGCGGCCCGCAAATACAGCAATCTTCTGGAAAAGGAGATGGAGCGCCGTGAGATCCAGGAGGGTCTGATCAAGGCGTGCAACGTGATCGACCTGATCATTGAAATTCTGCGCGGTTCCAGAGACAGGAATATGGCGAAGGCCTGTCTGGTCGAGGGGAAGACCGACGGCGTCAAGTTCAAGTCCAAGGAATCCAGGGTTATGGCGGCACAGCTCATGTTTACGGAGAAGCAGGCAAACGCGATTCTGGACATGCGCCTGTACAAGCTGATCGGTCTGGAGATTGAGGCGCTGATCGGCGAGCACGAGGAGACGATGGCCAATATCTACCGCTATGAAGATATCCTTGCGAGAAGAGATTCCATGGCGCAGGTCATCATCAACGAGCTGGACGAGATTAAGGAGCGGTACAAGCGGCCCAGAAGGACGCAGATCACTACCCAGAGCGAGGCCGTCTATGTGGAGAAGCCGGTCGAGGAGACGGACATCGTGTTCCTGATGGACCGCTTCGGCTACGCCAGAACGATCGATACCGCTACCTACGAGAGAAATAAAGAGGCGGCGGACGCCGAGAACAAGTATGTATTTACATGCAAAAATACCGGCAAGATATGTCTTTTTACCAATACGGGGCAGCTCCACACGCTGAAGGCGGCGGATCTGCCTATGGGGAAACTGCGGGATAAGGGCGTGCCCGTGGACAATATCAGCAACTATGATTCCGCCAGAGAGAGCATCGTCTGCGCTGCGAGCCAGAGCGACCTGAATCTCTACCGCGTCATCTTTGCCACGAAACAGGCCATGCTGAAAGTCGTGGACGGCGGAGAGTTCGACGTGGCGAAGCGGACGGTCGCGGCGACGAAGCTGCAGGAAGGCGACGAGGTCGTGAGCGTCGTGATGCTGAAGGAACAGCGCAACATCATACTGCAGTCCGCGGAAGGCTATTTCCTGCGTTTTTCGGTGGAAGAGATCCCCGAGAAGAAAAAGGGCGCCATCGGCGTGCGCGGCATGAAACTGGGGGTAAAGGACAGCGTGGAGGCGGTCTACTACACGCAGAACGCCGTGGAGCAGACCATCGAGTACGGCGGCAGACAGCTGGAACTTGGCAGATTGAAGCCCGGACACCGCGACAGCAAGGGCGTTAAGGTAAGGATGTGATGCGATGAGAGTCATAGCGGGAACAGCGCGCCGCCTGCCGTTAAAGACGCCGGAGGGCATGGATACCAGGCCTACCACGGACAGGATCAAGGAGACGCTCTTTAATATGCTGCAGCCCAGTCTGCCGGGCGCGGTCTTTATCGATCTGTACAGCGGCAGCGGCGGTATCGGCATCGAGGCTTTAAGCCGCGGCGCGCGGCATGCCTATTTCGTGGAGAACAACAGGAACGCGGTCGCCTGCATCACGGAAAATCTGCGTTTTACCAGGCTTGCGGACCGCGCCACCGTTTTGAGGCAGGATGTGCTGGCGGCGTTATCGGGCATTCACGAGAAAGAGGCGGATGTGATCTTCATGGATCCGCCCTACGGGCTGGGATACGAGAGGGCTGCGCTGGCGGTACTGCGGGACGCGCCCTATGTGACGGGGGATACGCTGGTTGTCATCGAGGCGGCGCTGGATGAGGATTTCGGGTTTCTGGCAGAACTGGGATTTACTCTGGAGAAAGAGAAACGCTACAAAACCAACAAGCATGTATTCTGCCGCAGGACAACAGAATAAACCATACAGAATGCCGATCAGAAAAATTTAAAAAATTTTAAAATAAATAGAGACTTTTTCCCAAATGTGATTTATGATGTTAGAGATAACATTGCAATGAGGGAAGGGTGATCTGTCGTATATGAAAGCAGCAGTCTATCCGGGCAGCTTTGATCCGGTGACCTACGGCCATCTGGATATCATCAGGCGCGCGGCGGAGATTTTTGACGAATTAACGGTCAGTGTATTGAATAATAAAATAAAGACTCCATTGTTTTCTGTGGAAGAACGTGTTAAGATGTTAGAGGAGGCTACACGGGATCTGCCCAATGTTCGGATAGATTCTTTCAGCGGCCTGCTGATTGATTATGCAAGGAAGCAGGATATCCATGTGGCGATCAGGGGACTTCGCGCCATCACGGATTTCGAGTATGAACTGCAGATCGCGCAGACAAACAGGAAGTTTTCCGACGGGGAACTGGACACGATGTTTCTGACCACCAGTCTGGAATATGCGTATTTAAGTTCCTCCACGGTGAAGGAGATCGCCAGCTTCAACGGGGATATCTCTCAGTGTGTGCCGGAGTTTGTAGCCAAATCGATCTATGCAAAATACGGGTATGACAGATAGGAGAAGGGATGAGCAGTAGAATCGAACAACTGATCGACGAGATTGAGGACTATATTGACGGCTGCAAGTATCAGCCTCTCTCCAAGACGAATATCATCGTCAACAAGGAGGAGATAGACGAGCTGCTGCGCGAGCTGCGCATGAAGACGCCGGACGAGATCAAGCGCTATCAGAAGATCATCACCAACAAGGAGGCGATCTTAAACGATGCGCGGGCCAAGGCGGAGGCGCTGATCAAGGACGCGACGGCGCAGACGACGGAGCTGATCAACGAGCACGAGATTATGCAGCAGGCTTATGCGCAGGCGAACGAGGTTGTCAGGATGGCGACACAGCAGGCGCAGGAGATTCTCAATACGGCTACGGCGGAAGCTAACGGCGTCAGGACGTCCGCGATGCAGTATCTTGACGATATGCTGGCGAATCTGGAGAGCGCCATGACGGCGACTCTGGCGACGACGACCGAGCATTATGAGAGTTTTTATAACACCATCAACGGGTACAATGAGACGGTCAAGGCAAACCGGGCGGAATTAAGGCCCGTGCAGGTGGAGCAGATGCTCAAGGAAGCCGAAGGCGACGAGGGCGCCGCCGGGTCGGACGGCAGATAGCGCGCAGTGGAAAAACAAGCATAGAAACGAGGGAAAACGCGTCTGGCGGGTTTTCCAGCAAATCACAAGCCGGTTTTCAAAAACCGGCTTGTTTCGGTCAGACAGACTGACGGATTGAGTTGACGGAGTGATCGGGTGAGAGGGACAGGCTGCGGCTGGATCGACAACAAAAAGAAAACATGCGGCGTGAGAGTCTGGGCGGCGGTTCTCCTTCTGGCTCTCGGGCTGCCGGCGCAGGGGAACAGGGCGCTGGCCAAAGAAGAGGAGCTCTCCCCGGATCCCGTGGTGGTGGTGATCGATCCGGGTCACGGCGGGGACAACCTCGGCGCGGAGTATGAGGATTATACCGAGAAGGAAATGACGTTAATCGTGGCGAAAGCCATGAGGGAAGAGCTGGAGAAGTATGAGGGCGTCACCGTCTATCTCACAAGAGAGGGCGACGAGGAACTGTCCCTGGATGAGCGCTGCGCTTATGCGGAGAGCGTGGGAGCGGATTTTATGTTCTGCCTGCATTTCAATATGTCCGGGGAACACACGCTGTTCGGCGCGGAGTGCTGGGTGTCGGCTTTCGGGGAATATTACAGCAAGGGTTACAGTTTCGCCAGCATAGAGATTGACATGCTGAAAGAGCTGGGACTGTATTCCAGAGGAATCAAGACGAGGCTCAACGGCAGGGGAAGCGATTATTACGGGATCCTCAATCATTCCGTGGAGCGCGGTCTTCCCTGTGTGCTCATAGAACACTGCCATCTCGACCAGGAAAACGATCAACCCTTCTACGATCACGATGAGAAGCTGCGGGCGTTCGGCAGACTGGACGCGACGGCGGCGGCGAAATATTTCCGGCTGCGCTCGGAGGAGCTCGGCGTCGATTACAGCGGTTACGAGAGCCTGGCCGTTCCCGTGCCGTCGGGCGTCATGCGGCCCGACCAGTCCGAGCCGGACGTGTGCATGATCGATGTGACGGATCAGGACATGGAGACAGGCGACGTGACGGTAGAGGTATCCGCCGCGGATTACGACAGCGGTATGCTGTATTATACCTACAGCTATGACAACGGCGAGACGTTCAGCGGACTGCAGAAGTGGCCTGATCCGGAGGCCGATACGTTCCGTTTTACCATGCGGGTGCCGCCCCGCATCGTGCCGCAGATCGTGGTGAACGGCTACAACGGCTACGATCTGTACAGGACCAGCAATGTGGTCTCGCTTCCTTCCATGGATTACAAGACGGAAGAAGAACTCGCAGCCGAACAGGCGCAGAAGGAAGCGCTGGAGAGCGTCTCCGACGACGTGGAGAAAGAAGCCGGCTCCGCTGACAGGCGGCAGAAGGCGGAGTTAAAACAGGTCGATCTGCATAAGACGGAGGAAGAGCCTGTATCGTTTTCTTACTTTTTAGGCGTATGCGGCGTGTGCGCGCTGCTCGTGCTCGGCATGGTAATCTCCCTGATCCTGATTCTGGGCGGGCGTCATAAGCGGCAGCGCAGACGGCGCAGAAGACGGCGGTGAGCGGACAGCCGGAGCGTTCTAAAGGAGAGTGTGAAGCGCGAGATAGCACAGGGCGGTGAGGGCGGTCTGCACGGTTTTGTGAAAGACGTAGCGGCGCACGGACAGATCCGTGTGACAGATCATGCTGTAGGTCTGCGCGATACAGGACAACCCGCCGAAAGGAAGCAGGACGAGGATTGGATAAAACAGTGATTGACCAGAGTAGTCGATACCGCTTGTGATTTCCAGGAGGCACTGGAAGATCTGCAGGACGGTGCGGTCGGCGTGCACAAACGGCACGAAGACGATATTGAGAAGATTGAAGAAAACCATGTAGCCGCCCAGCCTGGCGATACCGATGAGACCCGACACCACGGCGGAATCGAGGGCTGCGGGAAGCGGCAGGGGAGCCGGCGTACGTTTGGCCGAAAGCGTTTCGGCGGCGAAAACGGCCGCGGCTGCGGGCCGCACGGCGCAGCGCGCGCTCTTTGAGAACGGCCAAGAGCGCAGGAACGGGAAAATGCGGCACAGCAGGAAACCGTACAGGAGCGGGACGCCGTACATGATCAGAAGCGGCAGAAACGGCCTGCGGATGGCGAGAGCGGGTATCACGTAGCTCAGGAAGTAGATCGGTCCGATATTGTTGCAGAAGTACAGCAGGCGCGCGCCTTCCTCGCGGGAGAGCCGGCCTGATCCGCACAGTTCGCCGACGATCCGCGCGCCCATCGGAAAACCGCAGAGAAAACCCATGACGATCGTGTAGGAACCGTTTCGGGACGTCCCGAACAGGCCGTGCAGAAGCGGGTGAAGCAGGCGGACGAAGCCCTCCGTGAGATTCATGCGGATCATAATGCCGGAGAGGATCATGAAGGGAAGCAGGGTTGGCACCATTTTTTTCAGCCACAGCATAAGCCCCGTGGAAGCGTATTCCAGAGAGAGCGCCGGATAGCGTAAGAGCAGGATGACCAGATAGAGGGCGAGCGCTGTGAAGAGCAGCTGGTACAGTTTAGAGGCGGCCTGGCGCATGGCGGGGCTCCTTTGGGATGAGTTATCTTATCTATATTCGGACAGCCGCAGCGTTATGCTTCGACAGTCCCGGATACGGTGCATGGAAGAACGGTGAGACAGGACGGGAGAAGCGGTATGCGTCTGGACAAATTTCTGTGCGGCTGCGGTCTTGGCACGCGCAGCCGGATCAAAAAGGATATCAGAGACGGGCTTGTGACGGTGGACGGCGCAAAGGCGCTGCGGCCTGAGCAGCAGATCGACGAGGCGCGGTCCCGCGTCTGTTACGGCGGAAAGCCCTGCGTCTATGAGCGGCATGTATACTATCTGCTGAACAAGCCGGCAGGCGTAGTGTCCGCCACCGAGGATGCGAGAGAGCGGACTGTCCTTGATCTGCTGGGAGAGGACAGGCGCGAGGGAATTTTTCCTGTGGGGAGGCTGGACAAGGACGCGGAAGGGCTGCTTCTGCTCACCGACGACGGCGCCCTCGCACACGCGCTGACGTCCCCAGCGAAGCATGTGGAGAAGGAGTACGAGTGCAGGCTTGCGGCGCCCATCGACGCGCGGCAGAAGGAACTGCTGGAACAGGGCGTGGATATCGGGGAAAAGAATCCGACAAGGCCCGCGGCGGTGCGCGTACTGGATGAGCGGCGGATTGCGCTGACGATCACGGAGGGAAGATTCCATCAGGTCAAGCGTATGCTGCGCGCTGTGGGAAACGAAGTCGTGTTCCTGAAGCGGCTGCGCATGGGACCCCTCAGGCTGGATGGGGATCTGGCTGCGGGAAGCTATCGAAAACTTACGGAAGAAGAAACGGAGCGTTTGAGAAATGACTGAGGCGGTAATCTTTGATCTGGACGGTTCTCTGGTGGATTCCATGTGGATGTGGCGGGCCATTGACATAGAGTACCTCGGCAGATTCGGCATCGAGCTGCCGGAAAATCTGCAGGCATGCATCGAGGGTATGAGTTTCAGCGAGACGGCGGCTTATTTTAAGGAGAGATTCCGCCTTCCGGACGATCTGGACACGATCAAGGCGGACTGGAACCGTATGGCCTGGGACAAGTACGCCCGGGAGGTGCCTCTGAAAGAGGGCGCGGCGGAGCTGCTGCGCTATTGCGCGGCGCACGGTATCAAAGCCGGGATCGCCACCAGCAATTCCAGGGAGCTGGCGGAGAACGTGATCGGAGCGCACGGGCTTACACAGTATTTCGGCTGTATCATGACAAGCTGCGACGTGGCGAAGGGAAAGCCGGCGCCGGACGTTTATCTGGCGGTTGCCGGGGCGCTCGGAGTACAGCCGGAACACTGTCTTGTATTTGAGGATATCGTACCGGGTATTCTGGCGGGCAAAGCGGCGGGAATGCGCGTCTGCGCCGTCTATGACAGATACTCGGAACCCCAGGATGACGAGAAACGAAGGCTTGCGGATTACTATACCTATGATTTCAAGGAGTTGATGGAAGATGGGATTCTTGCCGGTCACTAGAGAAGATATGGCGGCGCAGGGCATAGAGCAGCTTGATTTTGTCTATGTCATCGGCGACGCGTATGTGGATCATCCCTCTTTCGGGTACGCCGTCATCAGCAGAGTCCTGCAGGCTCACGGCTACAGCGTGGGTATCATTTCCCAGCCGGACTGGAGAGAGGAAAACAGCATTGCCATCCTCGGCAGACCCCGCCTCGCGTTCCTTGTCTCCGGCGGCAATATGGACTCCATGGTAAACCATTACTATGTATCCGGCAGACGCCGTCCGAACGACGCCTACACGCCGGGCGGAGAGCCGTATCACAGGCCGGATCACGCTGTGGTGGTCTACGGCAACCTGATCCGGAGGGTATACAGGGATGTGCCGGTCATTCTCGGCGGTATCGAGGCGAGCCTCAGACGCATGGCCCATTACGATTACTGGTCGGACAGCTTTAAGCGGTCTGTCCTGCTGGACAGCCAGGCGGATCTGATCTCTTACGGCATGGGAGAAAAGTCCATCGTGGAGATCGCGGACGCGCTGAACAGCGGCATTGCGGTCCAGGATATCACGTTTATCGCCGGAACGGTCTACAAGACCAGACAGATCGAAAACGTGTACGACGGGGAGGCGCTGCCGTCCTACGAAGCGATGAAAGCGGACAGAGCCAGGTATGCCGAGAGTTTCTGGATCCAGTACTGCAATACCGATCCCTGCACGGACAGGACGCTGACGGAAGAGTATCCGGACGGCGTGTATGTCGTTCAGAATCCGCCGTCTGCGCCGCTCACGACACAGGAGATGGACGATATCTACGAGCTCCCCTACATGAGAACCTATCACCCTTCCTACGAGGAAAAGGGCGGCGTTCCGGCGATCGCGGAGGTAAAATTTTCGCTGGTCAGCAGCAGGGGATGCTTCGGCGGCTGTAATTTCTGCGCGCTGACGTTTCATCAGGGACGGATCGTTCAGGTCAGAAGCCACGACTCTATTGTGCGGGAGGCCGAGAGGATGACGCATGATCCCGCTTTTAAGGGATATATCCATGATGTGGGCGGTCCTACCGCGAATTTTCGTCATCCCTCCTGCGCAAAACAGCTGCGGCAGGGAGTCTGCCGGGACAGGCAGTGTCTGTTTCCGGAACCCTGCCCGAATCTGACGGTGGACCATTCCGATTATCTGACGCTCTTGCGCAGACTTCGCGCGCTGCCCGGCGTAAAAAAGGTTTTCGTGCGTTCCGGCATCCGATTCGACTATCTGATGGCGGACAGGGACGATACCTTTTTCAGAGAACTGGTAGAATACCACGTCAGCGGGCAGCTCAAGGTCGCGCCAGAACATATCTCGGACGCTGTGCTCAACAGGCTTGGCAAGCCGAAGAAAGAAGTTTACGACCGCTTTGTCAGGAAATATGACAGGATCAACGAGCAGCTTGGCAAAAAACAGTTTCTCGTGCCGTATCTGATCTCCTCGCATCCGGGCTCCACGCTGAAAGAAGCTGTCGAGCTGGCGGAGTATGTCAGAGATCTGGGGTATATGCCGGAACAGGTACAGGACTTCTATCCGACGCCGTCTACGCTGTCCACGGTCATGTACTATACGGGCATCGATCCGAGAGACGGCAAACCGGTTTATGTCTGCCGCGATCCGCATGAAAAGGCGATGCAGAGGGCGCTGATCCAGTACCGCGATCCGAAGAACTATGATCTGGTGAGAGAAGCGCTCCTAAAGAGCGGGCGGGGAGATCTGATCGGATTTGACAGCAAGTGCCTGATTCGTCCCCGCAAAATGGCGGCGGATCGCAAGAAAATGCAAAATGAAGGAAATCCTGCATATAGAAGCGGGCGCGGAAAGACGAAGAAAAGGACGATCCGCAACGTTCACAAGAAGAAATAACAAGTGATATAAAAAGGAAAATGAGAAGGAGAAATAAAGAAAAATCAATGAATATCGCAATCATAACAGGCGTTACATCCGGTATGGGAAAAGAGCTTGCAAAACAGATCGTCCCCCAGCTCCACAAGACCGACGAGATCTGGCTTTTGGCGCGCAGAAAAGAACTTATGCAGGAACTTGCACGGACGATGCGCATCAAAACGAGGGTGATTCCCATCGATCTGGCGGATGAACGGGAGCTTGGACGGTTCCGGGAGGTCCTCTCGATCGCCTCGCCCAGGATCACGCTGCTCGCGTGCTGCGCGGGCGTGGGGAGTTACGGAGCCTTCGATTCCCAGGAGGACGAGAAGATCTCCGCCATGCTGCGGCTGAATGTGACGGCTCAGACCATGTTTGTCAAACTCTGCCTCCCTTATCTGCGCAAAGGCAGCCGCATCATCCAGTTTGCCTCGGGCGCGGCTTTCGTTCCACAGCCGGGATTTGCGGTCTACGCGGCGACCAAGGCCTACGGGTACGCTCTTGCGAGAGCTCTTGGCCGGGAGCTTGCAAAGAAAGGCATCCGGGTCACAACCGTCTGTCCCGGGCCCGTGGATACGCCCTTTCTGGAGCATGCCTACGGAGGCGGCGTCTCCATGAGCGCATGGAAAAAGAGAACCATGGTGAGCGCGGAGCGCGTTGTGGAGAAAGCCATCGAAGACTGCAAGCGCCACAGGGCGGTGTCGGTCTGCGGACTTCCCGTGCAGCTGCTGTATCTGGCGACGCAGAGCGCACAGAACCTCGCGCTGCATTTTCTGTAGAAGACGTCTGCGCTGCCGCAGCCGGGAAAGGATAGGAGACATGAATTCTCTGTTTGTCAAAAAAGGATGTTATGGGTACATCAGGAATCACAGGGCTGTGGCGGCGGTGCGGACGCTTCTGTTCTTCGCGGTCAGCGTCAGCCTGTACATTGTCGGCTATGAGACCACGGGAACGAGCAGGAACCTCTTGACGATCGTGGCGGTGCTGGGGTGTCTGCCGGCCTGCAAGAGCGCGGTGAACCTGATTCTGTTTCTCAGGGCTTCCGGGTGCGGCGAGGAGCTCAGAAAAGAACTGGAAGTCTATGACGGGGAGTTTACCGTATTCTATGACATGTATTTTACGTCTTATCAAAAAAATTATGCCGTCAGTCATATGGCGCTGAAGGGCGGCGTGCTCTGCGGGATCACCGAGGATCCCAGGTGCGATCCCGCAGAGGCGCAGAAGCATCTGGAGCTGATGATCCGGCAGGAGGGGATCAAAAATGTGACGGTTAAGATTGATTCCGACAGGAAAGAGTATGTTGACCGGCTGAGTCGATTAAGAAAGACAGAGCCGGAGCCGTGCAGGGACAGAGACGGCCTGATCAGTCTGCTGTATTCCATATCGATCTGATCCAGTCTGCGTCTTGCGGATTCCGGAGATCTCGAGACGGAAACCGCCGTGCGCAAACAATTATACTTCGTGTTTTTGGTTTTTTCTGAGAATACTTATGCGGGAGCGGAGGTACACAGCAGTTATATGTATCGGTTTGAGATCACACAAAAAGACGCCGGCCAGCGGCTGGACAAATTTTTAGGGAGGATGCTGCCGGAGGCCGGGAGCGGCTTCCTTCACAAGATGCTGCGCAAGAAGAACATCACGCTGAACGAAAAGAAGGCCGACGGAGCCGAGCGGCTTACGGCAGGCGACAGCGTGATGATTTTTTTCTCCGAAGAGACGCTCTTAAAGTTTATGGGGCGGCAGACGCTTCCGGGAAACAGTGCAGAAGAGCAAACAGACGGGACGTCGAGCGTGGGAACGATGCTGTTTGGAGTGGACAGAGCGGCTGTACGGCAGGAGTACCTGGCAGCTTATGCAAAACTGCAGAAGATTGCCGTCCTCTACGAGAATGCGCATGTGCTTCTGGCGGACAAACCGGCGGGCGTGCTCTCCCAGAAGGCGGAACAGAAGGATCTGTCCCTGAACGAGTGGCTGATCGGGTATCTGCTCAGCTCCGGCGCTTTGAAGGAAGAGGAGCTTACTTATTTCAAGCCTTCCGTGTGCAACCGCCTCGACCGCAACACCAGCGGGATCGTATTGTGTGCCAAAAGCCTGCAGGGAGCCAGAATGCTCGGCGATATCCTTCGTGACAGGACGCTGCACAAGTATTATCGGACTTATGTGAAAGGGACGGTCGCAGGCGGAAGTTATATAGAAGGGTATCTCAGGAAGGATGAGACTCGCAACCGGGTTTATATCGAGCCTGTAGACGCCTGTGCTGTTTCGGCCGCGCCGGAGAGTCTGCGGCATTCTTATATTAAGACCGGCTATCAGCCGATTCGCACAGAAGGAGACAAGACGCTTCTGGAGGTAGAACTTATCACAGGCAAATCCCATCAGATCCGGGCTCATCTGGCGGGCATCGGACATCCCATACTGGGCGATTACAAATATGGCGACAAAGAGTGGAACGATGCGTACAGGAGCAGATTCCAAGTGCGCGCACAGCTTCTGCACGCTTACAGGGTAGTGTTTCCGCAGCTGGAGGAGCCCTTTGCGGATTTGAGCGGCAGGGAAGTTGTCGCCGAGCTGCCGGAGATATTCGCGCGGGTGGCGGGCGCGGGGAATGGGCATTGGTCTGTATTGAAAAGTGAGCCTCCATGTGATTGAAACATTGTGCTGGTACGCATTACAATAAGACAAATAGAATGGAGAATGAATATTCATGAAAAAAAGTTTTGTGATTATTATGTTTTAATTTCCAGAAAAAAATAAGTTCTGTTTTGTTGGAAAAGAAAATAAAATGGGAAATTTATTGTAAATCCGAACGCTTTTCGATATAATAAAGATGTAGCAGGAAAACGATCAATCGTTTACTGATGCCGATTTATAGAAATTGAGGTGATACGGTGTCGGAAGACCCACAGGAAGTCAAGGCAAAACGAACTGCAAAGAACAGTGTATTCCTTGATCTTTTTCAAAATAAAGGTTATTTGTTGAAGCTGTATCAGACACTTCATCCGGAAGATAAGGAAGCAACGGAGGAGTCGCTGACTGATGTCACTATCGAAAATGTATTAACAGACAATCTCTACAATGACTTAGGTTTTATTGTCCATAACAAACTGAGGATACTTGTGGAGGCGCAGTCGACTTGGACGATGAATATTTTAGTCCGAGTTCTACTGTATTTGGCACAAAGTTATCATGAATATTTCCGGCGTACCAGCCAAGACTATTATAAAAGTCGGAAAGTAAAGATGCCCAAGCCGGAACTTTATGTAATATTTACGGGCAACAGAGGACAAAAACCTGATAAATATCCTTATCGGAGGAATTCTTTGGCGGTGTGAATATTGACATTGAAGTGAAGGCCAAGGTCATTTATGAGAGCGATACGGATGACATTATCAACCAGTACATTATTTTCTGTAAGGTGTTCAACGAGCAGACAAAACAACATGGAATGACGAAGAAAGCGGTTACAGAAACAATCCGGATATGCAGGGACAGGAATGTGCTGTGTGAATATCTGGCAGAACGCGAAAGGGAGGTTGTGACGATTATGATGAGTTTGTTTGATGAAGAGCAAATCATGAAATCATTTATTAGAAGTGAGAGACATGATGAGGCAAGGGAAACGGCTGAAAGAATGATAAAGGACGGTGAGCTTTCGCTTGACAAAATTGCATATTATGTTCCGTCTTTATCAATGGATGAATTGAAAGAGTTGGAAGCCGGGGTTATGCAGATGTGAACTCATATGAAAAGGGTGTTTTCGGATATGAAAATGCCCTTTTTACTTGAAACGGAGACGCGACAATGCTGAAAAAACGAATATTGGTTCTGACAGGACTATGCCTTATGCTGGCCGCTTGTGGGAACAGTGAGAACGGCGCGGCTCAGATCAGCCTGTCGGAGACAGTGCGCGGCTACGAAGCGATGTCCTATGGGGAATTCAGGGAACAGACAGGAAAGGACGCGGAACTTTATCACGCAGACAGATTTATTGGAGAGATTCCAGATTCTTCGCTTTGCATCATATACACGGGGAAGTATGATGAGAATCTGGCAGGCTATACGTTGTCGGATGGCGATGTGCCCATTCGTATGGAAGGCGCTCTCGGCGCGCTGTTGGAGGGGATCGACAGAGAAATGTCCGTAACGGATTTGACTGCGGCTCTGTCAAAGAGCGGTGCGGAGGCGGTCTGCGAATTGTCAGAAGGCGCCGGTACCGCATACTATGTGGGCGACAGATATGCGGACATTCAGTTTGACAGCGATCGGGACGGCGCATATGACAGACGGCTTTTAATTTCTTTGGATGACGCCGCGGAGGAGGAAGTCGGTGCGGACAGCGCCGCGTGGCTTGAAATGATAAGTGAACAGGCGGCGGAAGACAGCGCGGATATTACTATCAGCCGCTTCTGGGATGAAGAGACGGCAGATGATGAACATACCCTGAAATTTATTACCGGTCTGGAAGTCATTCTGCCGGACAGCTGGATCGGTAAAACCGTATATGATGTGGAGACCGGACCCAAGAACGCTCCCGCGAGTACAACGTTGATTGTCTCAGAAAAAACGAACGCGGAAGCGGACGGCTCGGGCGTCCTGTGCTACCTGACCTTTTATCTGCATGAAGAGGGTGAAGAGCAGTATCTTTTTGAGACAGACAGGGTGCTGGGATTATATGAACAGAGCGGAAAGCAGTATGTATTGGTTCTGGAACTGCCGCGGGAGATGATGTATGTGGAAGGCGACGCCGAATTGCGGGCCAATTACGAAGCGCTGAGCGCATATACGGACTTGCTGCAAATTAAGACAGGTGAAATGTCTGATTTTACAGAGTGCGGGGCGGAGGATCTGGAGTGGGTTGTCTATTTATAAAGTGACAGGATAGTCATGACAGGATAAAAGCGAAAGCAAAAACGGCAGGATGAGATTATGGCGACTTGGAACTCCCGCGGGCTGCGCGGTTCCACACTGGAAGATCTGATCAACAGAACGAATGAAAAATATCTGGAAAACGGGCTGGCGCTGATCCAGAAAGTGCCGACGCCAATCACGCCCATCAACATCGACAAGGAGAGCCGGCACATCACGCTGGCCTACTTCGATCAGAAGAGCACGGTGGACTATATCGGCGTGGTCCAGGGGATCCCTGTCTGCTTTGACGCGAAGGAGTGCGCGGAGGACACCTTTGCCCTGCAGAATATCCATGAACATCAGGTGGAGTTTATGCGGCAGTTCGAGCGGCAGAAGGGGATCGCGTTCTTTCTGATCTATTATTCCCACAAGGACATTTTCTATTATCTGCCCTACGAGATGCTGCGGTTTTTCTGGGACCGGGCGAAAGAGGGCGGGCGCAGGAGTTTTCGCTATGAAGAACTGAATCCGGAATATATTCTGCCGAAAAAGCACGGCGTCCTCGTCCCGTATCTGGATATTCTGCAGAAGGATCTGGACGACCGGGCGGAGTAAGAGATACGGCAGTACGGCGGGCGCGGATCGAAACGGTCAAAAGGGGTTGACAAAGTAATATTCATGGGATATAGTATAGAAAGTTTAACCCTCTAATCAATTAGTGAATTAGCGCTTTAAACTATTAAAGTATCGAAGAGCGATAAGATAAAGCGACAGAAACAGAGACGGAAAGGAAGCGTTATGAGCAGTCATTTATTACATACCCCCGAGGGAGTCAGGGATATCTATGGAGAGGAGAAGGCGAAGAAGACCGCCGTGGAAAGGCTCCTCAGACAGAAGATCGAGAGCTACGGATACCGTGATATCCAGACGCCGACGTTTGAATTTTTCGACGTGTTTTCCAAGGAGGTCGGGACGACGCCTTCCAGGGAACTGTACAAATTTTTTGACAAGGAGGGAAACACGCTGGTGCTGCGGCCCGATTTTACGCCCTCGATCGCGAGATGCGCGGCGAAGTATTTTATGGATGAGGACGTGCCGATCCGATTCTGTTATCAGGGCAACACTTTCACGAACACCTCTCTTCTGCAGGGCAAATTGAAAGAGGTCACGCAGATGGGAGCGGAGTTGATCGGCGATGCGTCTGTGCAGGCGGACGCGGAGATGATCGCCATGACGATCGAGGCGCTGTATCACGCCGGGTTATCGGATTTTCAGATCAGCGTCGGCAATCTGGAATATTTCAAGGGAATCTGCGCGGAAGCCGGTTTATCCGAGGAGACGGAGTTAGAGCTGCGGGAATACATTTCCGGTAAAAATTTTTTCGGCGCGGAGGAACTGCTCGACAGCGCCGGAGTGGAGCGACGCGACAGAGAACTGCTCCTCAAGGTGAGCGAGCTGTTCGGCACGGCGGCGATCCTCGACGAGGCGAAGCGGGCCGTAACCAACGAGCGTTCCCGCAATGCCGTGAAGCGGCTTGAGAAAGTCTATGAAGCGCTGTGCGAGTATGGGGTGGAGAAATATGTTTCCTTTGACCTGGGTATGCTAAGCAAGTATAATTATTATACGGGGATCATCTTCAAGGGCTATACCTACGGTGTGGGCGACGCCATCGTGAAAGGCGGTCGCTACGACAGTCTGCTGGGCCGCTTCGGCAAGGACGCGCCGGCCATCGGTTTCATGATCGTGGTGGACGATCTGCTGGCGGCGATGAACAGGCAGGGCGTTGCCGTCGAGGGAGAGGAAGCGTGCCTGAGACTGTACTATGGCGAGAAGGATTTTCACGATAAACTGGCGGAGGCCAGAGAACTGCGGGCCGCCGGCAAGCGCGTGGAACTTTTGCCAAAACAATAACCGGGAAGAGAGTATGGAGAAGATGAGTGAAGACAGATATCTGACGTTCGCCCTCGGCAAAGGGCGGCTGGCCAATAAGACAATGGAACTTTTTGAGAAGATCGGCGTCACCTGTGAGGAGATGAAGGACAAGGATTCCCGCAAACTGATCTTCGTGAACGAGGATCTGAAATTCAGATTTTTTCTGGCGAAGGGACCGGATGTGCCGACCTACGTGGAGTACGGCGCGGCGGATATCGGCGTGGTGGGCAAGGATACCATCATGGAGGAAAACCGGCGCGTGTACGAGGTGCTCGACTTAAAATACGGCAAGTGCAGGATGTGCGTCTGCGGCCCTAAAAGCGCGGAGGAACTTCTGAAACATCACGAGATGATCCGCGTGGCGAGCAAGTATCCGAACATCGCCAAGGATTATTTCTACAACAGGAAGCACCAGACCGTGGACATCATCAAACTGAACGGCTCCGTAGAGCTGGGCCCCATCGTGAAGCTGGCGGACGTGATCGTGGACATCGTAGAGACGGGTTCCACCCTGCGGGAAAACGGGCTGGAGGTACTGGAGGAGATCTGCCCGCTGTCGGCGCGCATGATCGTCAATCAGGTCAGTATGCAGATGGAGCCGGAGCGGATCAAGCGGCTGATCACCGATCTGCGGGCGCATCTGTGAGAACAACCGGAAGGGAATGAAAGGTAAGGTAAAATGGAAAACGAGAAAAACGGCGGCGCGCTGCAAGCGTGCAGGGGCATTATCATCGCGCTGATCGCAGGCGTCTGCGCAATCATCTGTACTTCTGTTCTGACGGGGAATCTGGTGTCTTACAAAAAGACGTCCGGCAGCGGCGGCCTCACAGCCACGGGTTCTGCCAGCTGTGATTTTGAGGCTGACCTGATCGTCTGGAGGGGCAGTTTTGCCAGAGAGGGGATCACGACGCAGGAGGCATACCGCTCTATTAAGCAGGATGCGGATATGGTGGAGAAGTATCTGTTGGATCACGGCGTGACACAGGACGAGATGGTATTCAGTTCCGTGACCATCAGCGAGCGCTGGGAGACGGAGTACAACGAGAACGGCGACAGAATCCGGGATTATATCACAGGCTACAATCTCTGTCAGGATGTTTCCATCACATCTTCGGACATCGACAAGATCGAGGAGATTTCAAGGGATATTTCCGGTCTGATCGAATCCGGCGTGCAGTTTGCTTCGCTGGAGCCGGAATATTACTACACGAAACTCGACGAGCTGAAGCTGCAGCTGATCGAGGAGGCGACGCAGAACGCCAAGGCGAGGATCGATCTGCTGGCTCAGGGCACGGGCGCGTCCGTCGGGGAGCTTATGAACGCCAATCTGGGTGTGTTCCAGATCACGGCGCAGAACAGCGACACCGAGTACAGTTACGGCGGCTCTTTTGACACCAGCTCCCGCAACAAGACTGCTTCCATCACGGTCAAGCTGAATTATGCGGTAAATTAAGAGGCGGTAAAGACGGGAAGCAGCCGTAAGGCAGGATACAGAGAAACGGAGTAGACAGGACCATGCAGACAGTTCGACTGACAAAAGACGCACAGAAAAGCATTCTCAATGATCTTCTGAAGAGAAGTCCGAACAACTACGGACAGTATGAGTCCGCAGTTGCGGAGATTATAAAGAATGTCCGGGAAAAGGGCGACGAGGCGGTTTTCGCCTACACGAGGCAGTTTGACAAGTGGGAAGTAGACACGGATACGGTCCGTGTGACCAAGGCGGAGATCGATGCTGCCTTCAATAGGACGGAGCCTGAGTTTGTGGAGGTGCTGAGGAGAGCCGCCGCGAACATCGAAGATTTTCACCGCAGGCAGCTGCGCAACAGCTGGATCGAGACGAAGCCGGACGGTAGCATTCTGGGCCAGCGCATTCTGCCGATTGCAGTTTCCGGCGTGTATGTGCCCGGCGGCAAGGCGGCCTATCCAAGCAGCCTGCTGATGAACGTGATCCCCGCGAAGGTGGCGGGCGTTGACAAAGTCGTCATGACGACTCCTGCGGGAGCGGACGGCAGGGTCAATGCGGGTACGCTGGTGGCAGCGAAGATCGCCGGCGTGGATGAAATCTACAAGGTGGGCGGCGCGCAGGCCATCGCGGCGATGGCGTTCGGCACGGAGACGATTCCGAAAGTAGATAAGATCACGGGACCGGGCAATATCTTCGTGGCGCTTGCCAAGAAAGCCTGCTTCGGCTATGTGAGCATCGATTCCATCGCCGGGCCCAGCGAGATCCTGGTGATCGCGGACGAGACGGCGAATCCCCGCTATGTGGCGGCGGATCTGCTCTCTCAGGCCGAGCACGACGAACTGGCCAGCGCGATCCTGATCACTACGGACGAGGCGCTGGCAAAAAAGGTGGAGCAGGAGATCGAAGGTTTTCTGCAGGAGCTCTCCCGGGCGGAGATCATCCGCAAGTCGCTGGCACAGTACGGCTATATTCTGCTGGCGGATTCCATGGATGAGGCTGTGGAAGCGGCCAACGCCATCGCCTCGGAGCATCTGGAAATTCTGACGAAGGACCCTTATGCGGTGATGACGAAGATCCGAAACGCGGGGGCGATTTTCCTCGGAGAATACTCTTCGGAACCGCTGGGAGACTACTATGCGGGGCCGAATCACATTCTGCCGACCAACGGCACGGCGAAGTTTTTCTCCCCCTTAAACGTGGACGATTTCATGAAGAAGACAAGTCTGATCTCCTACTCGGAAGAAGCGCTCAGAGAGGCGCACAGAGATATTGAGCTGTTTGCCGAGAAGGAAGGCTTGACGGCTCACGCCAACTCGATCCGGGTGCGGTTTGAGAAAGACTGCATCACAAAAACAAGCGACAAGCCGTCCGCATGAAAAGAGCGGCGGCGGAAGGAAGGCTGCATATGAAAAAAACGGCAAGAACGGCAAATATCAAACGAAAGACCAGAGAGACGGACATTGACCTGACGCTTGCTCTCGACGGGGCGGGTACGAGCGAAGTGCGCACGGGAATCGGCTTTTTCGATCACATGTTGACCGGCTTCTCCAGACACGGCTTTTTTGATTTGACGCTGAGAGCCGACGGCGATCTGGAAGTGGACGGACACCACACGGTGGAGGATACGGGCATCGTACTCGGACAGGCGATTCGTGAGGCGCTTGGCGACAAGGCCGGTATCAGGCGCTATGGCTCTGCGATTCTGCCGATGGACGACGCGCTCTGCCTGTGCGCCGTGGACTTGTGCGGCAGGCCTTATTTTGTCTTTGACTGTGAGTTTCCGGCTGAGCGTGTGGGAGATCTGGAGACGGAGCTGGTGCGGGAATTTTTCTATGCCGTCAGCTACAGCGCGGGCATGAATCTGCATATCAAGATGTTCCACGGGGACAATACGCATCACATGATCGAGGCGATGTTCAAGGCTTTCGGCAGAGCGCTCGACGGGGCCGCCGCCTTCGACGAGAGGATTGCCGGCGTGCTCAGCACCAAGGGCGCGCTGTGAGGGACAGAAAGAATCAGGAGACCGAAACCGCAGGAAAGGCAAAGGAGCGTATGAGTTACAAGAAATTTATCCCCTGTATTTATCTCTATAAAGGAAATGCAGTGAAGGGCTTCGATGACAGGACGATCCTGGACACGAACCCGGCAGCGCTGGGCAGATTCTATGGCGACAACAACGCCGACGAGCTGATCGTCTACGATATGTCCGAGGGCGACGCGGAGCATGAGGAAGCGCTGGATATCGTCAAGGCAATCTGCGCGGACGCAGAGATTCCGGTGATCGGCGCAGGTAATGTAAAGCGCATGGAAGACATCAAAAAGCTGCTCTATGCGGGCTGCCGGAAGGCGGCGCTCAATTATTCCAAACCGGAAAATATCGCGCTCACCGAGGAAGTTTCCAAAAAATTCGGGAAAGACAAGATTGTGGCCTGCGTGTCGGAAACTGCGGCGATCACGGAAAACGAGGCGGTTTTGGAGCAGTATGTGTGTGAGATCGTTCTCGTGAAAGAGAAAGCGCTGAAAAGTGCGATCGCGGTTTCCAAATGCCCTCTGATTGTTTCCGTGCCGGAGGTGTCGCTCGACAAGCTGCTGGAACTTCTGGCCTATGACAATGTCTGCGGCATTTCCGGCTATGCCATCAACGAGAACGCGCAGGAACTTTTGACCATCAAGTCTCTGTGTCAGAACAGCGGGATTTTGGTGAATACTTTTGAGCCGGCGATCCGCTGGGAGGAGTTTAAACTGAATTCCGACGGGCATGTGACCGTGGTGGTGCAGGATTACAAGACTGACGAAGTGCTCATGGTGGCCTACATGAACGAGGAGGCGTACAACACAACGCTCAAGACCGGCAAGATGACTTATTACAGCAGGAGCAGACAGGAGCTGTGGGTCAAGGGAGAGACCAGCGGCCATTATCAGTATGTAAAGTCCCTCACAGCGGACTGCGATAAGGACACCATCCTGGCGAAGGTTTCCCAGGTTGGCGCTGCCTGCCACACCGGGGCGCACTCCTGCTTCTTCAACGAGATCATGTCGAAAGAGTATGAGGAGGCAAATCCGCTCCGGGTGTTTGAACGGGTTTTTGACGTGATCAAGGACAGGAAAGTACACCCTAAGGAGGGGTCCTATACCAACTATCTCTTTGACAAGGGGATCGATAAGATTTTGAAAAAACTCGGCGAGGAGGCGACGGAAATCGTGATCGCCGCCAAAAATCCGAACGCCAACGAAGTCAAATACGAGATCTCAGATTTCCTCTATCACATGATGGTGCTGATGGCGGAAAAAGAGATCACCTGGGAGGAGATTACCGCGGAGCTGGCGAAGCGGTAGATATAGCGGCGGCAAAGTTGGCTTATCGCCAATTTCTGCCGCCGTTATTGTATCAGCAGAAGACTGCAGAGAGGATGGGTGTGAGCAATCACACCGGTGAGAACAGCATGACGGTACGTGCATATGAACAAAAAGATCTGCCCCGGATGATACAAATCTGGAACGAGGTGGTGGAAGAGGGCGTCGCCTTTCCGCAGGAGGAACTTCTCGATGCGGTGACGGGCAAGGCTTTCTTTGCGTCCCAGACCTGTGCGGCAGTGGCGGAGGATGAGACAGAGGCGGAAATCTGCGGGCTCTACATCCTGCATCCCAACAACGTGGGGCGCTGCGGGCATATCTGCAATGCCAGCTATGCCGTCGCATCCGCGCACAGGGGAAGACATATCGGGGAACAGCTTGTCATGGACTGTCTGCGGCAGGCGAAGGAACACGGTTTTCGCGTCCTGCAGTTCAATGCCGTCGTGGAGAGCAACCTTCACGCGAGACATCTGTATGAGCGTCTGGGTTTCGTGCAGCTCGGCACGATCCCCGGCGGTTTCCGGATGAAGGACGGACATTACGAGAATATCTGTCCTTATTACCGTGAAATTTGATATATGCCCCGGCTGCGGGGATGGTTCTGACAGGGAGGAAACATATGACAATCCATAGGATTGCGGTGATATCGGATACGCACGGAAGTCTGCGCCCGAAGGCGGTCGAACTGCTCAGGTCGGCGGAACTGATTCTCCACGGCGGCGACATTGCGGATCGCAAAACGTTTGACAGGCTGAACGAATGTGCGCGCGTGATCGCGGTGCGGGGAAACTGCGACGGGGAGTGGGCAAAAGAACTGCCGCAGGAAGTCGGCTTCGAGCTGTACGGCAGAAAAATATATATGGTCCATAACAAGAAGCAGATGACCCAGAGGGCGGAAGACGCAGATCTGATGATCTATGGACATTCGCACAGATATGAAGAGAAGGAAGAGAACGGCAGGCTCCTGCTGAATCCGGGGAGCGGCGGACCGCGGCGCTTCGGAAAACCGGCGACGATGGCCGTGCTTGAGATAGACGAGGAGAGCGGCAGCATGGCGGTGAAGAGGATCGATCTGTCGGAAGATACTGTGCAGGATGCGGCGGCGGACAGCTCGTTCCCTGCGCCTGACAGCGGGGAACTCAGGGGAATCGTCGAGACGGTTGTGAGAGAACTTGCGCGCGGTCGGTCGGTAGACCGCATTGTGAAGACACACAGGATCAGCCGTGCGCTGACAGAGCAGATCTGCCAGATTTATTTCACGCATCCCGGCATCAACGCTCAGGGCGTGATGGACCGGATCGAGATTGCCGGACGGTGAGGTTCTAAACAGCCGGTTGTTCTTTTGCCGATATGGGATATAATAAGCGGGATAAATCCGCTACTATTATAGATATGTCGCTGGTGAACGCCATCGCCTTTGATCCCTATACGCACGGCTATTACAGGGTGGCGGAGCGTGTCGGCGACGCTTTCCATGACGGCATGAAGCTGGATAGATGATTCGCGCGGAATAATGTAATAAAAAGAACAATATTCGTGTAATTTAATGCGAATTTTTGAGATAAATGCATTGATTTTTACATGAATAAAATCCCTTTTTGAGAGAAATGTATGTTTTGATTTAAATTGACAAGTCAAAATAAAGACAGCATAATAAAAGCGTTATTACAATTTGGAGGTATGCGTATGGGAAGAGCCGGTGAATACATCCGAAATCTGAGTGGAGAGATGGCGTACCAGTCTTTTCGCCCGGCGCCGCTGCCACCGGCGCTGGATATGGACGAAGAGATGATTCGGACGCTGGTACAGGCAACCAAAGCCTTGGCGACGCTCGATACATTATCCTCAAATGTTCCCGACATGAACCTGTTCGTATCCATGTATGTTCGCAAGGAGGCGCTGCTTTCTTCGCAAATTGAAGGAACGCAGGCGACA
>CANQTL010000006.1 GCA_947626775.1 uncultured Lachnospiraceae bacterium
TATGGGTGATGATATAAAACTAAAAAATATATCGGGAGATATATTGACAAATTTCAAATTTTGAGATAGGAGGATTTTACAATGGAAAAAATCACACAGACTGCAGGCAGAGATCAGCTGGGCGGCTTCGCGCCGGATTTTGCCCACTTTAACGATGACGTTCTCTTTGGAGAGAACTGGAACAATCAGGATATCGACTTAAAGACTCGGTGTATTCTTACAGTAGTGGCGCTGATGAGTTCAGGGATCACGGATTCCTCGCTGACTTATCATCTGGAGAACGCCAAGGCTCACGGCGTAACCCGTGCGGAGATCGCCGCCATTGTAACCCACGTCGGCTTTTATGTGGGCTGGCCCAAGGCGTGGGCTGTGTTCCGCCTGGCAAAGGATGTCTGGAAGGAGACGGATGGCTGATCTCTGCGCCGGTGGATGAAAAACAATATGGAGGATTGAAATAAAATGAAAAAGATCACCGCAATTATACTCGCAGCCTTGATGGTACTGTCCCTTGCCGCCTGTGCCGGAGGCGGGGAATCGGGCGGAAATAGCCAAGATACCGAACCGCAGCAGAGCGGCATGGAAAATGTTCAGATGCCGGAAGAATCCCAGACGCAGGAGCAGACCTCTGGATCGGATATTCCGGTTCCGTGGAAAGTATGGAACAGTACGATGTTGTACTCATTGGTTATCCCATCTGGTGGGGCGAAGCGCCGCGGATCATGAGTACCTTTATGGAAAGCTACGATTTCTCCAGCAAGACGCTGGCGGCGTTCTGTACTTCCGCAAGCAGCGGATTCGGCAGCAGCGATTCGGCGCTGCGGGAGGCTGCGGACAATGCTGTATGGCTTGACGGACAGCGCTTTTCTGCCGGTGCGTCTGCCGAAGATGTTATGGAATGGGCAGACGGGCTTGGGATCAACTAAGTTTTGCGGAAACGGCTGCTATGATGAGCCTGTTCGCGGCGGCAGCCTATTACATAAACAAGCTGCTTTGCAGGATTGGAAGGAAATCTGAGGGGAGGGTTGCTTATGAGTGAGCAATGTAATCAAGGAACAGTTGCTTTTCATAGGTGCGTAGACTTCCATGCGCACCCGGTATTTGAAAGTAATGAGAAGTATGTCGGATTGGTTAATCAGATTTACAAGGAAAATGCGGCTCAGCTTTTATAAGGCTTTAGATGAAAAAACAGAAAGTGTATGGCTGATGAAGGGAGATATTATGGCGGACTATTTTGGAAAAGAAACACCGAAGCTGGGCTTCGGACTGATGCGGCTGCCGAAGAAGTTACTCGGCACCGACATTGAGCAGGTCAAAAAGATGGTGGATCTGTTCATGGAAGCGGGATTTACATACTTTGACACCGCTTTTGTTTACGGTTCCTCCGAGCAGGACACCAAGAAAGCGCTGGTTGACCGCTATCCGCGGGAATCTTACACCCTTGCCACAAAGCTCAACGCTTCTATGGCTTCCAGTGAGAAAGAGGCGCAGGGACAGTTTTATAAGAGCCTGGACCGTACAGGGGCAGGATATTTTGACTATTATCTGCTGCATGCGCTCATGGAGAACAATTATAAAAAGTACGATCAGTACCATATCTGGGACTTTGTAAAGAAAAGGAAAGAGGAAGGACTGATCCGGCACTTCGGGTTTTCTTTCCATGCCGGTCCGCAGCTTCTCGACCGTCTGCTTACCGAACATCCGGAGATTGACTTTGTTCAACTGCAGATCAACTATGCCGACTGGAACGATCCGAATGTATCGTCCCGCGCAAACTATGAGGTTGCGAGGAAACACGGGAAGTCCATTACCGTTATGGAACCGGTGAAAGGCGGCAAGCTTGCGAACCCTCCGGCGGCGGTCAGAAAGCTGTTTCAGGAGTACGCTCCCAACATGTCGCCGGCTTCGTGGGCGATCCGGTTTGTGGCAAGTCTGGACGGGATTATTACTGTGCTTTCGGGAATGTCCAGCGTGGAGCAGATGGAAGATAACCTTTCCTATATGAAGAATTTTCAGGCGTTGAATGAAGAAGAACAGAAGATCATTCGGCAGGCGCAGAAGATTCTCGGCAGCTCGGCGGAGATCCCGTGTACGGCGTGTCACTATTGCACGGACGGATGCCCGAAACAGATCCCGATTCCCGATATTTTTGCAGCGGCAAATCTACAGATTGGAAATGGGCAGGCAGCGCAGGCGAAAGAGCGCTACGCCGGCATATCGGAGGGACGCCGCGCCGCAGACTGCATCGGCTGTAAACAGTGCGAACGGGCCTGCCCACAGCATCTGAAGATTACGGATTATCTGAAACAGTGCAGTGAAATATTTGGTGCATAGAGTTAAAAAATGAAATGGAAACAGGAGGAAACAGACATGAGTAAAACATTGGTAGCGTATTTTTCGGCAAGCGGGACGACCGCAAAGGTTGCAAAAAACCTCGCGGAGGCAGTAGGTGCGGATCTGTATGAGATTAAGCCCGCCGAGCCTTACACACAGGCGGACTTGAACTGGATGGATAAGAAGTCCCGCAGCTCTGTGGAGATGAATGACAAATCCAGCCGTCCGGCGCTGGCGGACAAGGACGCCGACATCAGCAGCTATGACCAGATCCTGCTTGGCTTCCCCATCTGGTGGTATGTGGCGCCGACGATCATCAACAGCTTTCTGGAAAGCTATGATTTTTCCGGCAAGAAGATCGTATTGTTTGCCACTTCCGGCGGCAGCGGGTTTGGAAAAGCCGTGGATGGGTTAAAAGGCTCGGCAGCAGATGTGGTGATCACAGAGGGTAAGATATTGAATGGTAATCCTTCCCCTGACGAATTGAAAGCGTGGGTGAATACCTTATGAAGATTGTAATATTAGAAGGCAGTCCCAACAAAAACGGCTCTTCCAATATGCTGGCAGAGCAGTTCCAAAAAGGCGCGGAGGAGGCAGGACACAGTGTACAGGTGATCGACGCAGCGCATGCCGATATCCACCCATGCACCGGCTGTATCCACTGCGGATATGAGGGGCCATGCGTGCAAAAGGATGATGTAGATGAAATCAGGCGGAAAATACTGGACGCGGATATGATGGTGTTTGTGACGCCGCTTTATTATTACGGCATGAGCGCCCAGCTTAAAATATTGGTAGACCGGTTCTGTGCTTTTAACGGCAGCATCCAGAGAAAGCATATGAAGTCGGCGCTTTTAACTGTGGCATGGAACAACGACACATGGACGTTTGAGGCGCTGGAATCGCATTATGACACGCTGGTGCGGTACTTGAACCTGGAAGATCAGGGAAGGGTGCTCGGAAAAGGCTGCGGCACGCCGGAGATGACCAGACGCAGTATCTATCCAAAGCTGGCATATGAGTTAGGACTGTCGTTAAAAATATAAAAGCAGGTAGATTGCTTTTAGCTGTAATAACGTTGTTTTTTGCTCTTGGGTTTGTCGGGAACGGTGAGGCGTATCTTTCCGCTCTCGACAAGCGGATGAACAATATTTGTCATAAGATAATTTATGGACAATCTGCCTTTAAAGTGTTCTGCAAGCTCTGCGCGAGTTCTCGGCGTTTTGCAGAAAAGCAGTAAATCTGCTTCGTTGCCTGTGGCGGGCTGCGCTATATCAGTTCCATTATAAAGAGTCACTTTGAATACGCCCCGTTCGTTTTCAAATTTCGGTTCAGGCAGCCCGGCATTTTTCATGGCACTATAAACAGTCGGTATACCGCTGTATCTGTTTTCGGTAATATCAAGAACTTCCAAAGCGTTTGCGAGGAACGGATTGCGGGTATCGGCCGCTGCTTTTCCCAGTCGGTCAAGAGTCATTCGCCCGTAAAGTCCTCCGGGATTTTCTATTTCAAAGCGATTGGAAAACATTTTTATTGTTATAGGTGTAAAATCCGTGTGATTGCTATAATCGCGGTGAACAAGAGCGTTCAGTATCAGCTCCCTGACAGCGATAATAGGATACTCTGTCTTGTCGGCGCGTTTTCCTGTCTGCGGATCAATAAATGTCGATGTTTTCATATTTTTTCTTACAAATTTCAGCGCACCATCTAACATAAATGCAATATTTCCTTCAATACGAGCATTATCAATAAAACGATCGTCTGCTGTATTATCTATGCTCATTTCAGTGCCTTGGATAGATACAGCGGTAATGCATAGCTGTGGAAAAAAACCTTGTGGGTACAAAGAAAATAGCAGTACAGCGGCCAAGGTTGGCTTATTATCTACTGTAAAGCCCTGCAGGGAATTGATTTTATCGTTTGCAAGACTGGCAAGATTCGGCTTTTTTGTTCGCATTGAAAGAACGTATTCAGTATGCGCATCTGTTTCGATATCAGAAAGATTAGCACGCTCTGCAATTCTCAATTCGTCCTGTATTTTTTTCCTGAAGGCCTCATAGCTGTAAACCTCATATTCGGTCATATGTCTGTCGCCGTCGCCCACACGCACGTAAGAACCCTTTAATCGCCCGACGCCTTTATAAAAACAAGGTTTTTGATCATTATCGATTTCCTGTACTTCTGCACTTACGACGGTTTTTCCATCTATATTTACAACGGTACATAACGGCCGCAATTCAGGTTCCATTTGAACAGCCTGCTCCATCAGCTTTTTTTGCAAATCGGCAGAATCATATACGCCACAAACTTCAAAGCCGCTTTTCTCATCAATTCCGAAGACAATGATCCCGCCGCCATTCTGATTAGAAAACGAAGAAAGAGTTTCAAGCAGTTTCGGACAGCCTTCACGGGCCGCTTTTACTTCAAGATAAGTGCTTTCGCTTTTGGTTTGCAGGATTTTGTCTACCAATTCAACTAATTCAGTTTCAAGCATTTTTCTCACCTCGACAAATCAATTATACGCATTTATTAATGCTTTGTAAACAGAAAATCCGCATAAAATTCTGATAAATCGTTATAATTTAAAAATTGTCGTTATAAATTTTCCGAAAATTGTTATAAAAATATCTTTTTGCTTAAAGAATGCAGGGAAAAATTGGCGAGAGCGGCTACCAATAACTTCAACGACGAAATAAAACGTTGATTGCGCACATAAAATAATCGTAATTGAAATACTGCAAAATTTTTATAGAAAGACTTGTTAAGTAACGACAAAAGCGTTACAATAAAAAAGAGGTGATATGCAATGGAAAAGACGGCTACTTTAAATTTAAGAGTAAATCCCAATGTAAAACAGCGTGCAGAAGAGGTGTTGACTCGCCTGGGCATTCCAATGTCTACGGCTGTAGATATGTATCTGCATCAAATATCTTTAACAGGAGGTATACCATTTGCTGTAACAATACCAAACGCTCCAACAGTACTTAATGCAGATTTGATGACGTCGGAGGAAATTCATGCGAAATTGCAAGAAGGGTATGACGATGTGCAAGCGGGCAGGCTGCAGGATGCGATTTCTGCATTTACGAAATTTAGGGAGAATCATTAGATTATGAAGCAATATAAGGTGCAGATTACAGATAAGGCATTAGCCGATATGGAAGAAATCTATAATTATATTGCAATACAGCTCCAAGCACCAGAAAATGCAATGGGGCAATATAATCGGATCGCGAAGGCTATTGAAGAACTAAATATGTTTCCGGAAAAATTTAAGATTATGGAATCTGAGCAGGAACGGGCAAGGGGTATAAGGCAGCTGGCGGTAGATAATTATTCAGTTTTTTATATAATTGAGAATGAGAGGGTTATCGTAATGAGAGTATTATATAGCGCATCTGATATTGGGGTGAGACTGCATGATTAAAAAAGTATAATTATGGTACATAAAAAGTTATATGTTTAAAAGATTATATTACGCAAAAATGACATAAGGGATCAGGGCGCCTTACAGCACCCTGATCCCTCCATGTCTGCGGATAGAGAGCACATGACATGTGTCCTTCCCGAGAATACTTTCGATAAACGCTTTGTAGCCGGCCACGGTTTCTTCTTTGACAAAGGCCTGAATTGTTCCCGCAAAACCGCCGCCGTGTACGCGGCAGACGCCGTTGTCTTTCAAATAGTATTCACTGAGCATCAGCGTGGCGGGGACGGGCTGGGTCTGCTCGTATTTATTGGAGTAGACATTTTGCAGATATTTATAGGAAGAATTACCGGATTCTCTGATCACCTCCAGGAAATCCGTGAAGCGTTTTTCCTTTAATGCGGCTGACGCGCGGCTGACGCGCTCTACTTCCGTCAGATAGTGGAATGCGCGGAGTATACAGCGGTCGCCTACTTTACCATAGAGCCTGGGCAGGGCGGAGATAAATTCATCCATTGTGATTTCATGCAGATATTCCCTGCCAAAGAAGGCGCATACTTCTTTCATATCCGCGGGAATTGCGGCGTAGTCGTCGGTCAGGTTGGCGTGAGAGCCCTTGGTGTCCACGATACACAGGCGGTAGCCCTCCGCTGTGATGTCGAAGTTGATCTTCGTGACGACAGGTTTTGCGGGATCGGCGAAGTCGATATGTACGAAGTCCCCCACGCTGCACGCGATTTGATCCATCAGGCCGCTGGGTTTGCCAAAGTAGACGTTTTCTGCGTACTGGCCGATGATCGCGATATCCACAGGGGAGACGGTCATTTCGTTGTACAGTCCCGACAGGATCGTGCCGACGATGGATTCCAGCGCAGCGGAGGAGGAGAGGCCGGAGCCGCTCAGTACGTCGCTGGTGACATATGCCTTGAATGCGCCCGTCTTATAGCCGTGATCCTGCATTCCTTTGATAACGCCTTTGAGCAGAGCGGCGGTTGTGCCTTTGGCTTCCTCGGTGATAGCCAGATCGTTTACGCCGAAACGAATCGGCTCGTAGCCCTCTGACACAAATTCTACGGTGTCGCCGCCGTCCATGCCGACGACGGCGATGGCGTCCAGGTTGATGGAGGCCGCCAGCACCGTGCCGTGCTGATGATCCGTATGGTTGCCGCAGATTTCGGTTCTGCCGGGCGCGCTGTAGATCTCAACCTCCCCGGCGCCGAAGAGCTCTTCGTATTTTGTGACAGCGTTTCTGTATCTGTCGCGCTGTACGGCGAGAACATCTTCCCCGACGCCGTAGATCTCTTTTAATTTTGCGTCATATGTTCCGTCTGCGAGTTGTGTCTGCAAATTTTTAGAATGAATCATATTGACCTCCCAATATTCAGTGAGCTATAGCTTGTTGCGATATATTTATTCTATCTGATTTTCTGAAAAACTTAAAGAGGTTCGGGGAATATTTTATCATTGCGCGCCTTTTGCTTTGCTATTTTTTCAAATGGTGATAAAATCGAAGTGGATTCTCTTATATCGAAACGAGGTTATACATGAGAAAACAGATAGACGGACAAATCAGCCTGTTTGATTACATAGCGGCGGAGGAGAAAGGGGCGGAGCGGCGGGAGAGATCTTCGCAGGATAAGACTAAGGCGCAGAGGGAGCAGCCGGATCCGGCGCTTTCGAGGATTGCGGTGTACGCACAGTGCACGGGCTGCTGGTGCAGCGACTGTAGACACAATGAGAAGCTGGCTGCCGTGCCGCGGGATTTTGCGGGGGTGAAGAAGGCGTGTCCTTCCTGCGCATTCTGTCTGAAGAAAAACAAGGCGGAGATCTGCGAGATCGGATCTTACGACAACGGCTGCAAACTGCGGGCCGCGGAGGAGGGTATTGTACCGTAACATGAGTGTTTGTATGAACGCACAATCCGATAGGAAAACCTACAGGGCCGGGGAATTGTTAAAGCGTTTCCTGCCCTATTACAGAAAATATCTGCATGTCGTTGTGATCGACCTGTTCTGTGCGGGGTTGACGACCATCTGCGAGCTGGTGCTGCCGATGATCATCCGCTATATCACCAATACCGGCATGAACGATCTGGCGTCTCTTACCGTGTCGGTGATTCTGCGGCTGGGCGCTCTGTACCTGTGTCTGCGGGTAGTGGATACGCTGGCGAATTTTTACATGGCGTACACCGGTCATGTGATGGGAACGCGCATCGAGACGGACATGCGGCGCGATGCTTACGCCCATCTGCAGAAGCTGTCGGATATCTATTACAATAACACCAAGGTCGGGCAGATCATGGGGAGGATCACCAACGATCTGTTCGATGTGACAGAATTCTCCCATCACTGCCCGGAGGAATTCTTTATCGCGGGGATCAAGGCGGTTATTTCTTTTATTATACTGGCGCGGATCAGCCTGGCGCTGACGCTGATTCTCTTTGCGGTCGTGCCGGTGATGGCAGCGACCTGTATTGTCATCAATCTGCGGATGCGCGAGGCGTTTCGCAGGCAGCGCGTCCAGATCGGCGAGCTGAACGCCCGCATCGAAGACAGTCTTCTTGGGCAGAAAGTTGTGAAGGCGTTCACGAATGAGGAGAAGGAAAAGAAAAAGTTTGAGAAGGACAATCAGGACTTTTTTCATATTAAAAAAGAGACTTATAAATTTATGGCGTTCTTCCAGACTACGACCAGAGCTTTCGACGGGCTGATGTATCTTGTCCTGCTGGTGGCGGGCGGTATCTTTATGATACGGAGAAAGATTATGCCGGGTGATCTGGTGGCCTATGTGATGTATGTGAGCACGCTGATTGCCACGATCCGCAGGATTATCGAGTTTGCGGAACAGTTTCAGCGCGGCATGACGGGTATCGAGCGGTTTGTTCAGATCATGGACAGCGATATCGAGATCTTCGATGAGGAAGGCGCGGTGCCCTGCGTGAGTCCGCGCGGCAACATCGAGTTTCGCAATGTGAGCTTCGAGTATCCCGATGATCACAACGTGGTGTTCCGGGGACTGAATCTGCATATTCGCGAAGGGGAGAAAGTCGCTATCGTCGGGCCTTCCGGCGGCGGCAAGACGACGCTGTGCAATCTGATCCCCCGCTTCTACGATATCAACGAAGGTGAGATCCTGCTGGACGGGGAGAACATCCGGCACTATACCCTGAAAAGCCTGCGGCAGAATATCGGTATGGTACATCAGGACGTATATCTGTTTTCCGGCACAGTGTATGAGAATATCGCATACGGTAAAGAAAATGCGACAAGAGAAGAAGTCATACAGGCGGCAAAGCGGGCGGGCGCGCACGAATTTATCATCAGACTGAAGGACGATTATGATACTTATGTGGGCGAACGAGGGGTTAAGCTGTCCGGCGGGCAGAAACAGCGGATCAGCATTGCGCGGGTTTTTCTGAAGGATCCCCCGATCCTCATTATGGACGAGGCGACTTCGGCTCTGGACAATGAGAGCGAATTTCAGGTGGCGAAATCACTGGAGGCGCTGGCGAAGGGGAGGACGACTATCACGATTGCGCACCGGCTGTCCAGCATCCGCAATTCCGACAGGATCCTGGTGCTGACGGAGGACGGCATCGCGGAGGAAGGCACGCACGAGACGCTGCTTGCGCAGGGCGGCATCTATCACAAGTTCTATGTGACTGCCAATGAATTAAAATAAAGGAAAGAAGCGGTGAGTATGAAATTTCAGAATGTGGAAGAGAAAAGAATCTATATGACGGAACAGCCCGTAGAAAAGCTGGTATGCAGCCTCGCGGTCCCCACGATCATGAGTATGCTGGTGACGTCCTTCTACAATATGGCGGACACTTTCTTCGTGGGAAAGCTGAATACGCAGTCCACGGCGGCGGTCGGGGTCGTCTTCTCGCTGATGGCGATTCTGCAGGCGGTCGGCTTTTTCTTTGGCCACGGATCGGGAAACTATATTTCCAGGCAGCTCGGCGCGGGAAATATGGAGGAGGCGGAGAAAATGTCGGCGGTAGGATTTTTCTCGTCTTTCTGTGCGGGCGTCGTCATTATGGGGGTGTGTCTTCTGTTTATCAGACCGCTCGCCTATGCGCTGGGTTCCACGCCTACGATTCTGCCCTATACGGTAGCCTATCTGAGAATTATTCTGTTCGGCGCGCCGGCGATGACGGCGTCGCTGGTGCTCAACAACCAGATGCGGTTCCAGGGGAGCGCGTTCTATGCGATGATCGGGATTGTGTCCGGCGCGGTCATCAATATCGTTCTCGATCCGTTCCTGATCTTTACCTGTGGCATGGGCGTCGCGGGCGCTGCGCTGGCTACGACGATCAGTCAGTATCTGAGTTTCGGATTTTTGCTGCTTATGGTCAGGAAAGGCGGCAATATCCGGATCCGTTTCTGCAATTTCAAGCCGAGCCTGCACTTTTATCAGGAGATTATCAGGGGCGGCAGCCCGTCTCTGTTCCGGCAGGGGCTTGCCAGTGTGGCGACGATCTGTCTGAATCATGCGGCGGGCGTGTATGGAGACGCCGCCATTGCGGGTATGTCTATCGTGAATCGTATCATGATGTTCGCCAACTCTGCGCTGATCGGATTTGGACAGGGTTTTCAGCCTGTGTGCGGTTTCAACTATGGGGCCGGCAAATACAGGAGAGTGCTTGACGCGTTCTGGTTCTGCGTGCGGATGTCGCTTGTGGTTCTGCTGGGACTGGCTGTGCTCGTCTATGTCTTCGCGCCGCAGCTTGTCACGGTATTCAGAAAGGACGATCCGGAGGTTATCGCGGTAGGCACGGCGGCGCTGCGCTATACGGTTATGGCGTTCCCCCTGAGTTCATGGATGGTGATGTGCAATATGATGCTGCAGTCCATCGGCAAGGGTGTGAAAGCGTCCATCGTGGCGTCCGCCAGACAGGGATTTTTCTTTCTGCCGCTCATAGCGATTCTGCCGCATTTCTTTGGCCTTACGGGAGTCGAGATCTGCCAGGCTGTGTCGGACGTCTGCGCCCTCTCCATCTCCATCCCTATCGGTATCAGCGTGATCCGGGAGATGCGGGCTGCGGATAACGGATGAAACCCGCCAGGCGGGTTTTATTCCGTCAGTCTAAATATTTTCCCGCGGTATAGACGGAGAAATTAAAGCTCCGCAGGTGCATGTTTTTGCGAAGAGCGTCTATCTTGTCATAGTAGCGGCGCAGCCAGCTCAATTCTTCTGTGACGTCCCGGTTCTCATATTCATACCGCGCCACATCGCTCAGATCCGGAGGCGTGACCGTGATATCGCCTTCGGCGGTCGTCTCTGCGTGCAGCCAGGGATTTGTCTGATCGTTTAACAGGATCGGGGCGGCGTCCGCGGACAACGAGCAAAGATAACATTTACTGTCGAAAATGTCGTAGTCGTCCAGATATGTCAGATGCACGGGATTCAGGTTGTATTTTGCGATCCAGTAGTCGGGATGGGCAAAAGACAGCCCGATGTATAAGGCCATGGTCACGGCCATACTGTAGGAAAACAGCGGAAAGCTGTTCTTATAGATGAATACGGTGACGCCTGCCATGAGAAGGAAGATGACCGCCAGCGCCCAGAGCACGAAGATCCGCAGGAATGTGAGATTGTAGCGGCCTATATACATGAGCATCCGCAGCGCGCTTGAGAGAATCATGATATAGGTGCACCCGCAGATCACCGTCAAAATCCCCTTGAGCACAATATTTTCCCGAAAGAGGTACAGGCAGACCAGGACGATCAGCAGATTCAGGATGCATACCGCGAGCAGCTGGAAAAACCCTTCCCGCGCGTAGGCGGAGTAGGAATAGCCTTCGGGGAGCTGCATCTTTCTCAGAAAAAGGTACAGGATCTGGACGATACTGAATGCCAGGTAGAGCACACAGAGCGCCGCTGTGACGATGATGGCGGTAATCGGCTCTAAGGTGCGCAGATCGCGGACGTCCTCCCGGATGTTTTTGCGGGCGAGCGCGGCGCAGACTGCGTAGGAGACGAAGAATACCGAGACGATCATAAAGCAGACGCCGAAAATGGAGGCAAAATTGATTCCGTCGAACAGGCCGGACACAAGTTCGCTGAACATGGAGTCCGCGCTGGCGAGCAGCAGCGTCACGATGAAAAGGACGGGAATTGTGATCATGACGCCTGCGAGCGTGGGGAGAAAATAGCTTTTATGTTCGGTTTTCGCCTGTTTTTGGGCATCAAAATAAAAGGTCATGTCGTCAAAGGGACGCAGGAGACATGAAAACGCCGTCCCGATCACTGCAAAGAGCGAGCCGAGATATTTCGGGAAATTCCAGTTTTGATCTGTGTAGACCGTGTGGATCATCAGGCAGAAAGACAGCAGGAAAATCCCGCACTTATTCATTGCAAGCAGCGGCCCCGAGGTGGTGAGGCAGTTGGAGACGCCGAGAAAGAGCATGCCGATGATGTAGAAGCAGCTGCTTTTTTTGTAAGGAACCCCTAACTTTTTCATAGAGAAGAAGAAATAGCAGAGGGTTCCTGCGACGAAAAAAGGGTAGGTGATCCCCGAGGCGTTTCTGTACAGGCAGAAGGCGTAGAAGAGCGCGTAAAGAGCGCTGCCGACGCCGAAAAAAGGGAAGCCGGATTTCATTTTCCGGGTGAAAACCGTCTCCTCCGGCGGCGTCTGCACTGCGGCAGCCGGAAGAGGCGCCGGGGCGGGGACGTTCGGATAGAGGTTCTGACGGTTCCTATACGGATCGTTATGATAAGGGTTTTGGGTATAATTGTTTTCCATGATAGACTCCTTTCTGTTAAGTCTGCTGCGGGGCCGCGTCATCTTCGCCCGCGCTTTCGTTTTCGTCCTCCACATATTCGAGAATATCGCCGGGCTGACATTCCAGCGCCCTGCAGATTTCGTTCAGTGTGGAGAGGCGGATTGCTTTGGCCTTGTTATTCTTCAGGATGGAGAGATTCGCAAGGGTAATGTCAATTTCGCCTGCCAGTTCGGTCAGTCCTTTCTTGCGCATCGCCATCATAACATCCAGGTTGATAATGATTGCCATGTGTGCCTCCTCGTCAGATTGTCAGATCGTTTTCCAGTTTGTAGGCGACCGCCTTGTCGAAGACGCCCGCGAGCACCCTGCTGAACAGCCCGGCGATCACGAACACCAGTATAATGATGAACACGGCGGGCGTCATGTAGATAAACAGCCTGCACGCGGTGATCACCGCGATAAAGAAACTGTAGATACTCATCCGCTCTAAACTTGTGACGTTCTCCCGCACGAAGCAGTCGCCTGTGATCACGGTAGAGAACATCCGCCGGAGCTCTCGTATGATCAGGATCGCAAAGACGCCCGACAGGAAGAAGATCACGCAGAGGGAATAGTAATTGTTCGCGAAGTAGGAATTGTATCTGCCGTAGAATCCAATGCTGACGGGGAGCGTCAGCGTCACCAGGATCCCGCCGAAGAACATCACGTCGAGTAAAAATTTAGTAAACAGGGTCAGCCGGTTTTTCATGTACACCATCCTTTCCGAATCTTGAGGCATAAGAGTTCGTCTGTCTGCCTGTTAAGCATACAATAGCACGGCTGAAAATGAATGTCAATAAAAATTTATCGAATTTCAATAAATAATTATTCTAAAGCGATAATGTAAGTGAAATTTACTTCAGAACGGCATAGAAAGACATATCTTTTCGGACAGGGGATGAGAAATCCGCTGCGAGACCTTCCTCCGTCACCCAGCGCTGAAATTCGGCGTAAGGCAGTTCCGGTATGGGAAGGGGTACCGGAAGAGAATCGCCGTCGAATACGGTGTAGGTGTCGTAGATTGCGTCTTCCACATAGAGCGTTACCTGATGTGTCGGGCGCTTTTCAATCCAGATCTGATCCAGGAAATCCCTGCGGGCAATGATATAATCTGACAGAAAAGCCAGGGATTCTTCCAGGGATTCGCCGCCGTCGTTTGCGCGGTATTGATCCCGCCAGCGGATTCTGTCCATCTGCGCGGAGGCTGCGGTGGTTTCGGCAAGTTCCGGCAGGGTCTGTTCTGCCAGCCAGGTCAGATAAGAACTGATTTCGCGCGCATAGCAGTCTGTGATCAGCGCGTAGAAATCGGGTTTTTTGTAGAGCGCGGAAAACCATGGAGAGGCGTCCTGGTGGGCGGACAGTTTCGTGAGGGTGTCCGGTCTGTCGGACAGATAGCCCAGATAGGCAGGCGTGTTGCCGAAGCTCACATCGTAATCCCATACGGGACCGGCGTACAGCCGTCCGTCCACCCGGTCGGCGTCTTTATAGAAGTAGGAGCTGGCTACGCCGCCGTCATAGTTGGCGGTGACTTCCTCCAGCAGATATTTGCGCGCGAAGGAATCCGCGTCGATCAGTTCCGTGTAGGGGCGGCCTGTGGAGGGATCGACGCCGTTGGGCGCGAGGATCGCATTCTCCGCGCTCTGTACATAGCGGCTGATATAGGCAAGCTGTTTTTCGGAGACGCAGGAGGGGGAGCGCAGGATAAAGCATTCTCCGGCGTCGGAGATGAAATAACTTCCGTTGTCCTGTTCCTCTCTCAGGAAGCGGTCTTTAAAATCCCGTTCGATCAGATAGCCGCCGGTGATGTCCGCGGGATCGTTGGGGATGGCGGCGGCCTTGGACGTCTCCGTCTGCAGGAACCCGTAAACGCTCAGGTCGCTGTGGGTATTGACGTTTTCCGTGGCGGTTTCCAGATCGGTAATGTCGAGCCGGTTTTCCTTCACTTCGACTTTTTCCGTCACATAGTAATTGCCCGCATAGGAACCGTTCAGGTACAGATCGATGAAGACGCCGTCGTCCGACTGCGCCAGGCCCAGATGTTTTGCCAGATTGCGGGCAAGGGCATTGCGCAGAAGGGTGGGATCGGAGGCGTTGGCGAGCAGGATCCAGGTTTTCCCCTCTTCCATGCCAAGCAGAGGGACTTCCTCCGCGAATTTGATCTGATAGGGCTTCTTGTCGAATTCCAGGTAGGATTTGTTTCCCCGGCTTTTGATATACTCTAACGGCTGGTACAGGCTGACCTCGCCGTCCGCGGTGAGCACGGTGAGGGTGGCGGGTTCCCGGTAGTTCTTGTCGTGATCTATGGTTTCAAAAGTCTCGGATGTGGTATCGATGAAGACAGCGGGAAGATGTGCGGAGAACAGACGGATCACGGGAGCGCCGCCGATTTCTTCCGGCAGATCGGCGGCAAGCGCCGGATTGCTGCGGCAGGCAGCGGGCAGAAAAGCATAGTAGGAGCCGTCCTGCTGCCACAGGGTCACCGAATGTCCCGCCACGCTGACGACAGGGCCGTCCGGCTGTATGCGGCCGGCGGCATATTCCTGAAAGGACGAGGGCGGGTCGGCGGAATCTTGCGCGCTGTCGTACCGGACAAGGCTGTTTCCCAAGAGCAGGAGCGCGAGCGCAAGGATCAATATGAAGATAAGCCGGCAGTTTCTTGTCTTTCGCATGTTTATTCCAGAATCAGGCCCACAGGACAGTGATCGGAGCCGAATACGTCCGCGTAGATGAGGGCGTCTTGCAGACGGTTTTTCAGACATTCCGATACAAGGAAATAGTCGATACGCCATCCGGCGTTCTTCTCTCTGGCGTGGAAGCGGTAGGACCACCAGGAGTACGCCCCCTCCAGATCAGGATAAAAATACCGAAAGGTATCTAGGAAACCGGCCTCGGTCAGGGCGGTGAATTTGGCGCGCTCTTCGTCGGTAAAGCCGGCATTTTTGCGGTTGCTCCTGGGATTTTTCAGATCGATCTCCCGATGCGCCACGTTCAGGTCGCCGCAGAAGACGACAGGTTTGCGTGTCTCCAGTTTTTTCAGATAGGCCAGGAAGTCGTCTTCCCAGCGCATACGGTAGTCTAGGCGCGTCAAACCGTCCTGGGAATTGGGTGTGTACACCGTGAGCGCATAGAGATCGGGAAACTCCAGCGTGATGACGCGGCCTTCGCGGTCGTGTTCTTCGACGCCGATGCCGTAGGATACGCTGAGAGGTTCCTGCTTCGTGAAAATGGCGGTTCCGGAATAGCCTTTTTTCTCCGCATAATTCCAGTACTGATGATAGCCGGGAAGATCCAGGTCGATCTGTCCCGCCTGCAGTTTCGTCTCCTGCAGACAGAAGAGGTCCGCGTCGGCTTCCCTGAAAAAGTCCATAAAGCCCTTGCCCGCACAGGCGCGAAGGCCGTTTACATTCCATGAGATCAGTTTCATTCCATGCTCCTTGCGTGAGTAGTTGTCAAGCTGATTATATTACATTGCGGCTGGATACGCAAATATTAAGAAACTTTAGAGAATCTTTCCAGAATGAAATGATACGCTGAACAGGGATGGACAAAGATCCATTTCCGAAAGTAGTCCCGGCAGGAGCAGGCCGGGCGGAGGAAGAGGCGTATGGGCGGCGGCGGAAGAAATGTGCGGTCAAAAAGGCAGCAGGCGGCGCGCAGAAGAAAAAACAGATTCAAGAGAAAAATATTTAATTTATCGGTTGTTCTGATTATCGCCATGCTGCTGTTGTGCATCGGCAATATCTACGCCCGCCTTGCCGAACTGCAGACGGCTTTAAAACGCCTGGAAGATCAATCGCGCGGCGCGGAGAACGCCTATGAGACGGAAGCGCTGTCGGACGACGCCCGTGCAGGCTATGCGGACAGCATTGCGGCTGTGGACGTGGACAAGCCCATAGAGCGTACCGGGGAAGAGGTGCTGGCCCGTCTCGGCGAGCTGGGCGAAGGCGATCCCGCCATAGCGGATATCTGCCAAAACTATGAAGATTATCCGGAAGAATTGCTGGCCGCGCTGGCAAACAACCCCGAGATGAAGGATTTTGTTACGGGATATCACAGCGGAAAAGAAAACGGTTCCGGGGCGCTCACCGAGGCGGAGGCGGAACAGAAATTTCCGCTTTTTCTGCAATGGGATCCGAGATGGGGCTATCGGTCTTACGGGGGAAGCTGTATCGGACTGGCGGGCTGCGGGCCGACCTGTCTGTCTATGGCGCTCTTCTATCTGACGAGAGACAGCGGACTTACGCCGGATAAGATGGCCGATTACAGCATGGAGAACGGCTACTATATGGAGGGAACGGGTACGGCATGGGCGCTGATGGAGGATGCGCCCGGACAGTATGGGTTTGACGTCGAGAAGCTGAGCGCGAGGGCGGAGGATCTGATCGCAGCGCTTGACAGCGGCGGCGTCATCGTCTGTTCCGTGGGTCGGGGAGACTTCACGACACAGGGTCACTATATCGTGATCTACGGTTATGAGAGCGATGGTTTTCTGGTAAACGATCCAAACTGCGTGGCGAGAAGCCGCAAGTGGGCGTTCAGCAGATTGAAGCCTCAGATCAAGAATATCTGGGCGTATCTGCCGGCGGGTGGGATGTGAGAAGGCGGAGGGAAGTTCCCTGTAAAAATCACAGACCGCATGAAACCGTTGTCTACAGAAGGCGCTCCGCTTCCAGAAATCCCTTAAAATACCGCCAGGTCCGCTGGTAATTCTCATAGTCCGTGGGCGTGCCCCAGCCGATATAACGGTCGATATCGAATATTCTGGCGCTGTATCCCAGAGCCAGCACATGGCTGACTACCTGATCGACATAGAACTCTCCGTTGACACGGTCATTTTCCGCGATCATCTTTTTCGTCGCTTCTGTGAAAATCCTTGCCTTTTTAAACCAGAAAGTCGCTACCACGGCGGGGTCTTCCATGGGTGTGTCGGAGATCGCTTTCTTGATGGATGTGCCGGTGATGCTGCCGTTTTCGTCCGCGATCATCCAGCCGTAAGCGTTGGGATTTGCCAGAACGGCTTCGTTGTGGCGATAAGTAAAGACGATACAGTCGCATGTCTCCGTCAGTTTTCCGAACGCCTGCCTGTCAATATCCATGCCGTTGTCGCAGCCGGCGATCAGCAGAGGTTCTTCGGGATTCAGGCGCTCTTCGGCGAGCATACAGGTGCAGGCCTGCCCTTCTGTCAGATGATCCACGGTGATAAACTCCGCGTTCGGATAGTAAGCGCGGATCGCCGCTTCCACCCCGTCCGTCTTGTGGAAAGTTCTGTCCACGTAGATGACGTTAGAGCCGTTGGCGGCAGCGTCCGGCAGATCCGCGGTGGCGCATACCACCATCGGTTTCTCTTCGCCGGTCCGCCGGTCCACCGTCATAATGGCCGGTTTGTGCACCTTATAACCGGCGTCTGCGAAGCGCTGTCCTGCGCCAGCCATCGGAATCAGAATTTTCCCGGCTGTGCGCGGCGGCGTTCCCGTGCTGCCGTCAGCCGGACTGTCCGGATTCTTTGTTTTCGTCAGCCGGATCAGGTCTGTCCAGTACACGAACTCTCTCATATCTTCCGGCGTGCCCCACTGACAGAAATAGGAGACGTTTGTCGGCACCCACACTTTCAGTCCGTCCCGCACCATGAAGTTATATGGAAGGGACGCATAGAATTCCCCATTGATCGCGCACTCTTCATGTTCTGTCAGGATGCGGCAGTATTTTCTCAGCGTTTCGCCGTTCCTGAAATAATATACGCCCGGCGAATGTTTTGCTTTTGTCTTGTCTTCCTCATAAGAATATTTCTCCCGGATCTCGAGCAGATTGTCGTCCGCATCTGTCAGGCAGGAGGCGTAATAATTTTTTTCGGGCAGCAGATTTGGATGAAAGCCTGTATAACACGGTACTGCGCCGTCGCAGCCGCGCCGTTTCACTTCCCCGGCAAAGGCGGCGTAGTCCCACGTCATATAGAAATCGCAGTAATTGATGATAAATCCGTCCTCCGGATCAATACCCGGAGCATTTTCGTCTGCCTGTCCGCACAGTATTTCGTATGCGCGCAGCACATCATAGACCGGGCCTTTCTTCACCCAGTCCTCGATGGATACGACGATCGCCCTGGGCGCCAGACGCAGCAGCCGCTCCCGCATGGACGGATCGTTCTGCAGATGTTCTCTGCGGCAGACGAAGACAAAATTTACGTCCGCGGGGTACATGCCCGTCACGATCCATTCGATGATGGGTTTGTCCATAATTCTGATAAAAGGTTTCAGTTCCCGGTATCCTGCCGCCACAAAGCGGGAGCCGTACCCTGTCATGGGAATGATCACATTCATAGCTTCGTTATCCCTTCTGTCTGCGGTATTTTTCCGCATCCCAATTTAACAGCTCCTCCGCCTGGCCGTCGCTCAGACAGTTCATTCTCCGGCCAAGATTTCCGTGCTGTACCCGCGCCGCAAAACTCATCACGCTCTCGATTTCCTGCGCCTTGCGCACACTTTCCGCCAGAATATAGAAACTGCCCGCGCGGTAAATGAGCGCAGGCGGACCGTACTGCGCCATGAAATCCCGGATGTCCTGCGCGGTATACTCTTCTGCAAGACACAGCAGTTTTCTGTTGGCGTAGACGATGCAGTCCGGACAGAAGGCGTGTTCCCACAGCCCTGTCTCCGCCAGCGGTTCGCCTGCATATTCCCGCGACAGATAGCGGTTCTCCGAGACATAGACGATATTGCCGGCCAGCGGTTCGATCTGCCGTATCGTCTGCCAGAGCCGCGTCGCCTCCCGATAGGGACCGTCATCTATTTTGAGATACGCCGCAATCTTCTGGAGAGTCTGTTCTGTCCGGGCAATCACTGTGTCGCCGTCGTCGCCGCTCACCACCAGTCCGTGATTCGCAAGGAAGATGAGCGAACCGTCCGCGCCCTGAGCCTGCCGCTCTCTGTACAGCCGGTAATACGTTTCCGCCAGCGCGGCGCCCGGCTTGCAGTATGGAACGAACACCGCCTGCGGAAACAGACTGTGCAGCGTTTCCATGCCGTCTTCCCGTGCGGTCAGGATGTTCACCAGCGTCGGATGGGAGTGCAGCGTGTATTTTCCTGTAACCGCATGCAGGAATGTCTCGATGGAGGCGCGGCCGCCCTCGAGCTGTGCCCCGGCGAGCAGTTCTTTGCCGGCCTCCTCGGTCAGAACTCCTTCGTTATCCGTCTCTGCAAGTTTTTGAAAGTAGTCGGTAATCTTTCTGTAATTTACCCTGGAGTATCCGGTCTGTTCGTTCACGTCCGCCAGCTGAAAGCCCGAACTCTTGACCAGCATAATACGTTCGTCCAGTTTGACGGAGGTATTGCCGCCGCCTGCCTGTGCCAGGTCGTTGCGCATGCCTGCATATTTTGATATTTTGATAAAATCCTTCACGATATGCACCTCCCCGGATATTCCGCGTCATACAGAACGGTCCGCGTGATCTTCAGGAACAGATTTAGTCTATCATATTTAGCCGAAATGTGCATCTGCTAAAATACAGAAATAGCCGCCCCTGTCTCGTAAACTAAGGCGGCTATTCCAGGATCCCTTTTTCCAGAACATACAGGGCGCGCTCGTTTTCCTCCTGGCAGTAGGCGATGATTTCCTCTTCGCCCTTGTCCGCCACGATCGTCGTGTCCGCGCCCAGCTGTACGAAACAGACGTAGTCGTCGATGGTCTCCATGCGGGAGGCCTCCGCTTTACACAGATTCTGCGGGTGGCGCCGGTTCTGTTCGATGACGGAGGCGCGGTAGCGTTCCAGCGCCGCTTCCACGTCTCCTACGCGGGATTCTCTGGCGTGAATGATGATCATGGTGTCGATGTGGGCGTCCATCGCCTGTCGTTCCGCCAGAAAATCCACGTACATATCGTCCGTGATGCCGGTTGTCTGTTCCAGTTCTTCTTTGGTCAGGCTGAAATCCGGCCAGTATTTATCGCTCAGCAGTTCTTTGACGTCGTCTTTCAGTTCCGACAGAGCGATGAACTTCTCTTCCTCCTGAAAAGGGAAACTGCTGGCCTGCAGATCACTCGAGAGCCCCTGTGATTCAAAGGACCGTCCGCCCTTCACGAGTTCGTCTTCCGGCAGTTCGTCGCCGCAGCCCGCAAGCAGTATTCCGGCGATCAGCACAGCCGCCGTTTTCCGCATTACCCGTCCCGCGCGGGATCTGTCCGCCGTATTTGTCTTCATCCGTCTTTGCCCTCCGTTTCCGCATATTTGCCGCAATTGTTAATTTCGGCGTTCTTTGATATAATAAGATTTATTATAGTTTTTACCTTTTTTAGAAAAATATGTATGCGAAAGGGAGTTTCCGCTGCAGTATGCTGTTTAACTCGTATATTTTTATCTTTCTGTTTCTGCCGCTTGTACTGATCGGCTGGTACGCGTTGAATTACAGGCAAAAGTATAAGACGGCCTGCGTTTTTCTGGCAGGTATGTCGCTGTGGTTCTATGCCTATTTTAACGTCCGCTATCTGGCGGTCATACTGGTCAGCATGGGAGCGAACTATCTGCTGAGTTTCCTGCTGACGCGGATACCGGAGGAAGGTTCCGGGGAGAACGCCGCCGGTGCCGATGCGGACAGGCGTAAGGCAGACGCCCGGGTTCGTCTGTGGAGGCGCGCGGGACTGCTGGCAGGGCTTGTCCTGAATCTCGGCATCCTGTTTTACTTTAAATATTATGATTTCTTTATCGAGAATATTAATCTCGCGTTTCACACCGATTTTACCCTGCGGCATATCCTGCTGCCGCTCGGCATCAGCTTCTTTACGTTCCAGCAGCTTTCGTTTATCATCGACAGGTGCCTGGGGCGGTGCGAACACTATGACCTGGTCGATTACGTTACCTTTGTGACGTTTTTTCCGCAGCTGATTGCCGGACCGATCGTCCTGTATAAAGAGATGATCCCGCAGTTTAAAGATCTCTCCAGGCGAAGATTCAACCCGGCGTCTTTTGCCCGAGGAATTTATCTGTTTGTGCTGGGGCTGGCCAAAAAGGTGCTGCTGGCGGACACTTTTGCGCTGATGGCCAATTACGGTTTCGCACAGACTTTCTCCCTGGATACGGTCTCCACGATTGCCGTCATTCTGGCGTACACGTTTGAGCTGTACTTTGACTTCAGCGGTTATTCCGACATGGCGGCGGGGCTTGGGAAGATGTTTAATATCGAACTGCCCATGAATTTCAACGCGCCCTACCGCGCGTGCAGTATCAAGGAATTCTGGCAGAGATGGCACATCACGCTGTCCCGTTTCTTTATCACCTATGTGTATATTCCGCTTGGCGGCAGCAGAAAAGGGCGGGCGCGGATGCTGATCAACACGTTTGTCATTTTTCTGTTAAGCGGTCTGTGGCACGGAGCGGCCTGGACTTATGTGGCGTGGGGCGCGATGCAGGGGCTTCTGGTAGTCTGGGATAATCTTGGGATTGTCGGTATCAGAGGCCGCGAAGAGAAACGACCGGCCCGCTGTCATATTCCCGCATGGCTGGGCTGGATCTTCACGTTTTCCCTCTTCAATCTGTCTCTCTTCTTCTTCCGGAGCGAGAGTATGCTGGGCGCGGCGCAGCTTTTTAAGAATCTCTTCGCGGGGAACTGGACGGGTAAGATCTACGAAGTCGCCGCCCGTCTTGATCTGCCGGAGATCTATGTGCTGAGACAGGGGCTGGAGCTGGCGGCGCCCGGGCTGATGAACTATTTCTATCTGGCTGTCATGCTGTTGTTATTCGCGCTGGCGTTTTTCCTGATCTCCCGGCCCGCCGCATATGAGCGGGCAGCGCGCGGCGAGCTGACGTCCGGACGCTGCTGGGCGGTATGCATTCTGTTAGTGTGGTGTATTGTGTCGATGTCGGAAGTGAGCACATTTTTGTATTTTAACTTTTAGAAGATTTGGTGATGGGTATGAGTCAAAAAGAATCTACAGCGCAAGATCAGAATATCAGGTTCCTCCGGCAGTTTGCGGTGCGGACGGCGGCGCTGCTCGCCGCGGTTGTCGGCGTCGTGGCGCTTCTGGATCCGTTCTATCAGTACCATGCGCCGCTGCCGGGTCTGAAAGCGGTGCTGACCGACAAGGAGTATCAGTGCATCGGCACGCTGCGCAATTTCGATTACGACGCGCTGCTCGTCGGTTCGTCGGTCTGCGAGAACTATAACAACCACTGGTTTGACGAGGGATTTGACTGCACGGCGATCAAGGCGATCCGCTCCTATGGAGCGACTGCGGATCTCTGTTATCTGCTGGAGGAAGCCTGCGCGACGCATGATTTGAAATATGTATTTTATAATATCGATCCGTCGTCCCTGTCGGCGAGCACAGAACCGACTTACGAATCGACAGGCTGTCCGATGTATCTGTACGACAGAAATTATTTTAACGATTATTCCTACTGGCTCAACAAGAGCGTGCTGCTGGAAAAAATTCCGTATATGTTCGCCTATTCTCTCGTCGGGGATTATGACGAGGGCGATTCCTACAACTGGGCACAGTGGAAGTATTTCGGGCGGGATATGGCGACGGGCATGTACGACCGGCTCCCCGGCGTGGAACAGATGCAGCCGGAGACGGCGAACGAGGCGGAGCTTGCCGGCAACATTGCCCTGCTCACGGCACAGGTTGAAGCGCATCCGGAGACGACCTTCAAGTTTTTCTTTTCGCCTTATTCCATGCTCTGGTGGGATAACGCTTACCGAAGCGGAGAGCGCGACGCTGTGATCTACAATGAGAAACAGGCAATCGGCGCGCTGCTCTCCTATGACAATGCGGAGGTCTACTTCTATCAGGACGACGAGGATGTGATCACGAATCTGGACAACTATATGGATATGATTCATTTCTCCAAGGAGATCAACTATGCCGTCTACGATAAGCTGGCCAGGGGGGAAGACCGGCTCACAGAGGAGAATTACGAGGATCGTCTGGAGCGGATGCGCGCGCTGTCCGACCGGATCGTGCAAAAGGATATTCTGGAATATTATGCGGAGTGATGTATAGGCACGGCGGATATATTCGGGTATAATAGTGTGAAAGAACAAAGAACAGGGACTTATGATTTTATGTTGCGCAGGCTGAATACACTGGACTGGGAAAAAAATTATTATAAAATGTTGACAGTAATCGTCGCGGCGGCTGTCTTGTTCAAGCTGCTCCTGATGGGGCTGTTCTCGTCGGATTACCAGGATTTGATGTTCATTCCCTTTGTGCAGTGTTTTCTGGACGGAGAGAACCCCTACCAGTATTACTACGACAATCATCTGCTGTCCTCGTTCCCGTATCCGCCCGTGATGCTGTTCATCGAGTGCGTCGGGGGAATACTCGTGAGAGCGGGCGCAGCGCTTCCCATCTTCGCGCGGAATCTGCTCTTCAAGCTGCCGTTACTGTTGATGGATCTGCTGGGGCTGTACTATTTGATGCGCATCTCAAGATCGAGAAGAAAATATATTCTTGTGCTGTATTTTCTGTCGCCGATCGTACTGTACGCCACTTATATGCACGGACAGCTGGATATCATTCCCACGGTATTTCTGGTTGGCGCGATTTACTATCTGACGGAGACGGGCGTCTGCGCGGAGCGGGCAGCGCACAACGACGGGAAGTTCGTGGCGTTTCTCACGCTTTCCCTGGCCTCTAAATTTCACATTGCGGTGGTCCTGCCGCTGTTTTTTCTGTATCTCTATAAGAAAAAGGGGAGAAAAAAAGCGGTGGTTCTGACCGGTCTGCCGCTTCTGTTTACGGCGTGCATTGTCTCGCCTTTCTGGGGGAGCGGTTTTGCAAATATGGTGCTATTCAATAAGGAGCAGAGCGTGGTCGGAGACGTTTATCTCGAGTATGGAAGCGCGCATTTGCTTCTGTGCGTGCTGGTTCTTCTGCTGATCTATTTTCAGGCGTTCCACATCAATCAGATGAACCGCGATCTGCTGATTAGTATGACGGGCCTTCTGTTCTCGGTATTTCTCGCCTTTGTACCGGCCATGCCGGGATGGTATATATGGATTGTTCCTTTCTTCATGCTGTATCTCGCCGGGCTGAGCGTGAACCGCGGCAAGATGGTTCTGGTATACGGCGGTTTTCAATGTCTGTATCTGCTGTACTATATCTGCTTCCACATGACGGAGTTTACGGATCTGTCTTTTCTCGGGCGGGATCTGAATGGGTTGAAGTACGCGAATGAGAGCGTCAGGGATATCGTGTTCACCCTGATGGTCGGGATGTTTATGATACTGGTGGTGTCCATGTATCTGTACGGCGTGAACAGCAATTCGTACTATCGCAGGCGGAACCGTCCCTTTACGATCGGCGTCGCGGGGGACAGCGGAGCCGGCAAGAGCAGGCTGCTTGTCATGCTGGACGAGCTGCTCTCCGAAGAAAATATTCTGAACGTGGAGGGGGACGGCGATCACAGATGGGAGCGGGGCGACGCCAACTGGAACGACATGACGCACCTGAATCCGCTCGCCAACTATCTGTACAGACAGGCGGAGGACCTGCGGATCCTGCGCGGCAACAATGCGGTAAAGAGAGCGGATTACGATCATGAAACGGGGACTTTCACCGGTCGGCGGAGGATGAAGCCGAAGCCGTACATTGTTATGTGCGGGCTGCACTCGCTGTATCTCCCGCAGATGCGGCAGGTGCTTGACATGAAGATTTATCTGGATACGGACGAAACGCTCAGGCGATACTGGAAACTGGCGAGAGATCAGGGCGACAGAGGGCATACGGCCAGGGAGGCGGCTGCGCAGATAGAGAGACGGCGGCAAGATGCGGAGAAGTATATCTATCCGCAGAAGCAGTATGCAGATCTGGTGATCCGCTATTTTGACACGGGACTTTCCGCCGGCAGGGGAGAAGAGAACGGCGCATACAGCGTCAGTCTGAGTGTGGAATTTCTGATGGACGTTGGCATCAATGCGGAACCGGTACTGGGACTTCTGCAGGAGCAGGGCGTCCGCGGGACGCTTGTCTATGACAGAGATCTCCTGCATCAGAGAATGACGTTTGCGGGGGAGGAGCTGAAGGCTGCCGGAGAGGTGTGGGAAAAGGTTGCCCGCGCGGCGATTCCGCAGATAGAAGATCTGACCGGAACGCATGTCGTCTGGGAGGACGGCGCCAACGGTCTGGTGCAGGTCGTCCTGTTAATGGTAATCGGCGAGATCATGAAGAGAGACTGAAAGGATCGTTATGATAAGAGCGGTGATATTTGATCTGGACGACACCCTGTACGCGTTCGAGCCGTTGGACAGAGAGGCGCGGGCGCTGGTGCGGGATTACGTCTGCGGGAAGCTGGATATCGCGCCGGAGCGGTATGAGGAGGCGGCTGCCTTCGGCAGGCGGGAGACGAAACGCCGGCTGGGAGAAGTGGCCGCGTCTCACAACAGACTGTTGTATTTTCAGGCGGCGCTGGAGTACTTGGGCGTACATCCCGTGCCGATGGCGCTGCGGATGTATGAGAGATACTGGGATGCGGTCCTGCGCGGAATGAAGCTGAACGACGGCGCGCGGGCGTTTCTTGACTGTATGCAGGAACGCGGCGTCCGGGTGATGATCTGTACCGATCTGACGGCGCAGATTCAGTACCGCAAGCTGGAGGCTTTGGGGATAACCGGCGATATCGCCGGTCTGGTGACCAGCGAGGAGGCCGGCAGAGAGAAACCGTCGCCGGAAATCTTCGCCCTCTGTCTGGATAAACTGGGGATGTCTGCGCAGGAAGTCTGCTGCATCGGCGACAGTCCGGTCAGAGATGTGGAGGGAGCCCGCGCGGTCGGTATGAAAGCGATTCTTTTTCGGCCCGATCTGCCGTCTGCGCCGCAGTTTGCACAGATAGCGGAGATGATAGAAACTGATTGAACGGAGGAATTTATGAAGCTGTCGGTTGTGATTCCATGTTATAATGAAGAGCAGAACCTTCCCCTGATCCTGGCGCGGTTCGGAGAAGTGATAGAGCGGGACGACGTCGAGGTTATTCTTGTGGACAACGGCTCTACGGACGGCAGCGCGCAGGCGCTGTCCGCTCTGCTGCCGGATTATCCGTTTGCGAGAAGCGTGAAGGTGGAGGTCAATCAAGGTTACGGTTACGGGATTCTGCAGGGACTGAAAGAATGCCGGGGAGAGTATGTCGGCTGGACGCACGCGGACATGCAGACGGATCCCGCCGATATTCTGAAGGCGCTGGCTGTGATAGAGAGCGGGAATGGGCTTGTCTATGTCAAGGGAACCCGTAAGGGGCGCCCGCTCTTCGACGTATTTTTTACAGCGGGCATGAGTTTGTTTGAGACGTGTTATCTGCGGGAGAGGCTGTATGATATCAACGCGCAGCCCAATATTTTTCCCAGGATCTTCTATGATTCCTGGGAGAACCCGCCGCACGACTTTTCCCTGGATTTGTACGCCCTGTATATGGCGCGGCGCAAAAAGCTGCAGATCGTCAGATTCCCGGTGCGCTTCCCTAAGCGGATCTACGGGGAATCCAAGTGGAATACCGGTCTTGGGGCCAAGTGGAAATTTATCAAAAGAACGGTTGCATTCAGCGTGAATCTAAAGAGAAACGGCAATATATAAAAAGCGCCGGCGGGCGGCGGGAAGTCTGACAGACGGGAGGACTGGGAGATGGAATATATAGCGCACAGGGTCAATACGGTGAAGGAGCTTAGGGAGCTGTCTACGGAGTACGGCGTGGAGCTGGATCTGCGGGACGATTTGAACGGCAGAATCTATATCTCGCACAATCCTTTTGAGGCGGGAGAGGACTTTGAGGACTACTGCAGGGAATACCGGCACGGAACGATGATTCTGAATATCAAGAGCGAGCGGATCGAGCATAAAGTTCTGGAATATGTGAAACAGTATCATATCGGGAAATATTTTTTTCTGGACTCGTCTTTTCCGATGATCAAGCTGCTTACGGATATGGGCGTCAGGGACGTCGCGTTGCGGTTCAGCGAGCTGGAGGGCATGGACACGCTCCGCAGCATGGCGGGCCGGGCCGATTGGGTATGGGTGGACTGTTTCACGAAGATTCCGCTGGATCGCAGCAGCTATAGGGAGTTGAAGGAGCTGGGATATAAGCTGTGTTTCGTGTCCCCGGAACTGGAGGGGCAGGAGGAAAAGATTCCTGCTTACAGGAAATACATAGAAGAGCAGGGAATTGTGTTCGACGCAGTCTGCACGAAGAGTTATCACATAGACGATTGGAGATTACAGGAGCGCGGATGAAAAGGGAGTTCAGAAAAGAGACGAAACAGCGGATCGGTATGGTGGCGGCGGTTCTTGCGACGCTGATCGCAGGTATTCTCGTATTTTACAGGCACTGGCAGTTCGAGCTGCCGTTTTGCCCGAATGTGGATGAACAGATGTCCCTGGAGCAGATCTGCAGTCTGCTGAACCAGCATATTTATGCGGGCGATATCTATGTGATTGATTTCTTCCGGTATCCGCATCTGACGTTTTACTATGCGGTGCTGGGGATCCGGCTGCTCGGCAGATTTCTGGCTGGGGCGGACACTGCCGCGCTGGCGCGCTATGTGGTGTGCGGTACGGCGCTTTGCTCTAATGTGTGCGTGTATTTTGCGGTAAAGCGGATGACGGGCGAGCGGGGTCTGGGCTTTATGGCGTTTGTCCTGTCGGTTTTTTCCCTGTATGGCTATGCGTATCTGTATTATACCGGCCCCGATACCATGATTTATGCGGTGGCAAATGTGATCCTGCTGCTCGGCTGCATTGTCTGGCAGGATGGGTGCGAGGACAGGGTGATCTATCTGTGGTACCCGCTGCTTGCCGTCTGCATCGGGCTTGCCGCCGCTGCGAAGTATCATGGGATCCTGTTCGGCCTTTTCTGGCTGGCGCTGCATATCCGGGGGAAATACTGGAAAAGTTACCGGGATAACTTTCTGTTTTTCCTGAACTGTATTTTGCTGGCGCTGGTGTTCTGCCTGTGTAATTATTCCATGTTCTTCCACTTTAAAACTTTTGTCTGGGACAATCTGTACAATCTGAACCATTATGCCTGGGGACATCCCGGGATAGAGCACAATCTGCCGCTTCTGGGATACGCGGAGGCCTATGCGCTGAGCGGTTACGGCGTCGTGGGCGGACTGCTGCTTCTTCTGGGGATCGTGTATCTGTTTCGCAGGCGGGACTGGCGTAAGGCGGTCACGTTCCTGCTGCTGCCGGTATTTGTGATTCTGTTTCTGTCGAGATATCAGATCATGCTGGGGCGCAATCTCTCGCTTGTGCTGCCGTTTTCCTATCTGTTTATGGCATACGGCCTGGCACAGGTCAGAGAGCTGCTTTGCGCAGGAAAGCTGCGTGCCGGGGCAGTTCTGCCGGCGCTTGTGGCGCTGATGGCGGCCTGCAATATCCTGACGGCGTGCGGAAGTTATCGCTATGACCTGACGTACGCGCAGGCGGTGAAGTATATAGAGGAACAGATCCCGGAAGGCTCGGTGATTTACTGTACTTCTTTTGCGCCGCCCATAGACGCGGAGCGGTATGACGTGATTGATATTGTGGAGGACATGGCGCTTCTGCCCGATCAGCTCGGCGAGGGGGAATACTTTGTGGATGTGCAGTACGCTACGGGATATTTCAGCCAGCGCAGAGATTATCTGCTCTGGCAGGGCCAGGACATGTATCCGGACAAAAAGAGCGCTTATGAACAGAAGCTGCAGAACTATACATGCCTGCAGAAGTATCGCGGAATTTCCTACGGCGGGGAATGGAAGTATCGGATCGGTTATCTGGACTGGTTCCGCTACAGCCCGCAGGAGTATTATACAGGGCCGGATATAAGCGTCTATGGCGCCAAATGACGCTGCGCGCCGATTTGACGGCGGAATGAGGCTGTCATGTCAGCAGTTCCTGCAGCAGCAGTTTGAGTTCTTCCAGTTCCGGTTCGGACAGAGAAGGAGCGCTCTTCGGATCGCGGACCGGGGCGGGCCGGGGGCTGTCGTCTGGCCGGCTGGGGGAAGCGATCGACTGTATGTCCGACTCGGTCTGTTCCAGGCGGTTCGACAGATGGTTCTCCAGGTAATCCACCAGATTGATGCGCAGCGTATTCTGTTTGCCGGGAACATCGATCAGAGAAGAAACCGCAAAATAAAGGTATAATCCCAGAAAGCTGACAATATAAAAGGGTGCGACACTGAAGAAGTTCTCGTTGCCGATGATGCCGCGGCACGCGCCGACGCCCGCGGTCAGAACGGCGAGAAGCATGAGCTGTCCGGACAGATGTCTGATGAAAGAGAGCGGCACGCGGCCTAATTTGATCCCGCTGAGGTACTTGTCCACAAAGACGGGGACATTGGCCACTTTCTCGTTGATTTTGCGGCAGCCGGAGAACTTGAGTTTCAGCTGCTGCAGCGATTTGTCGGAGGTGGCGGACATGTGTTCCGTCTCCCGGATCAGGCGGCGGTATATCACTCCTATTGCGATTTGACATATGATACTAGCAGACGACAGCGCCAGGATTCCCAGCATATAATTCCGGTGTTGCATAAAAATCGAGAACATGATTGTGCTCCTTTCGTGCGGCGATACAGAAGAATGTGCATACTTACATTATATTAGATAAGCTCCGCTGCAAAAGCTGTAAGGCGTCGTCAAATTAGCCCATAAAATATCTGCGTTTCGGCAGGCGGCGCTGGAAACGTGCCGGAGAGTATGATACAATTCATAGCGGAATGATTTTCGGTGAGGAGGTTTCTTTCATTATGTGTAAGAAGATCGTGCTGACTGGCGGCGGGACTGCCGGACATGTGACGCCGAATATGGCGCTGATCCCGAAACTCAGGCAGCTGCAGTATGAGATTTTCTATATGGGATCCTATGACGGGATTGAGAAACAGCTGATAGAAGATTATGGGATTCCGTATTACGGAATTGCCACCGGCAAATTCAGAAGATATTTTGATCCGAAAAACTTCTCCGATCCGTTCCGCGTTCTCAAGGGAATGCGCGAGGCGCGGAAATATCTGAAAGAACTCAGACCGGACGTGATATTTTCCAAAGGCGGTTTCGTCAGCGTCCCCGTGGTGCGGGCAGCGGCGTCCCTCGGTATCCCGTGTATCATACACGAGTCCGATATGACCCCGGGACTGGCGAATAAACTCTGTATTCCCGTGGCGAAGAAAGTGTGCTGCAATTTCCCGGAGACTTTCAGTATGCTGCCGGCAAGCAAGGCGGTGCTGACCGGCTCGCCGATCAGAGAAGAGCTTGCAGCGGGCAGCAGGGAAGCGGGATATAAGCTGTGCGGTTTCGACGCCTCCAGGCCGGTTATCATGGTGGTGGGAGGCAGTCTCGGCTCGGCGGCGGTCAATCAGGCGGTTCGGGATGTGCTGCCGGAGCTTTTGAAGGATTTTCAGGTGGTGCATCTGTGCGGCAAGGATAAGATGGATAATCTTCTGCTCACCACGCCGGGGTACAAACAGTTTGAGTACATTACGTCGGAGATGAAAGACCTCTTCGCGATGGCGGACATCGTGATTTCCCGGGCCGGCGCCAACGCGATCAGCGAACTTTTGACGCTCAGAAAGCCCAATATTCTTATTCCGCTTCCGGCGGGCAGCAGCAGAGGCGATCAGATCCTGAATGCGAAGTCCTTTGAAGCGCAGGGCTTCAGCATCGTGATCGACGAGGACGATCTGACGAACAAACTGTTTCTCGAGAAAATCCGGGAGCTGTACTGCAACCGGGACGCCTATGTCAGCGCGATGAGTAAGAGCAGCCAGCGCGACGCCATCGGCAAAATCATCGATCTGATCGAGGATGCGGCAGCCGGTAAAATATCTTGAAAAACCCTGTGCGCAATGCTACACTTATCAGTGACAGCAGTTAATAACAGACACGGGAGGAGTGTCTGATAGAAAAGGAGAGAGGATAAAGATGAGCAAAGTTACGTTTGACTATTCCAAGGCGTCTTCCTTCGTCAGGGAGAATGAAGTGGAATCCATGAAGAAGCTGGCGCTCGACGCGAAGGAAGTGCTTGTGAATAAGACGGGAGCGGGCAACGACTTCTTAGGCTGGATCGATCTGCCTGTCAATTATGACAAGGAGGAATTCGCCAGAATCAAGAAAGCGGCGGCGAAGATCCAGAGCGATTCCGAGGTGCTGCTGGTGATCGGTATCGGCGGTTCCTATCTCGGCGCGAGGGCGGCGGTCGAATTTTTGCGTCACAGTTTCTACAATATGGTGGACAAATCCGTCAGGAAGACGCCGGAGATCTACTTTGTAGGCAATTCTATCAGCTCCACCTATATCAGACACCTGATCGACGTGATCGGAGACAGGGATTTTTCCATCAACATGATCTCCAAGTCCGGCACGACTACAGAGCCGGCCATCGCGTTCCGCGTATTCAAGGAGATGGCGGAGAAGAAGTACGGCAAAGAAGGGGCGGCTAAGAGAATCTATGCGACCACCGACAAGGCGAAGGGATCTTTAAAGAATCTGGCGACAGAAGAGGGTTATGAGAGCTTCGTTGTTCCGGATGACGTGGGAGGCCGTTTCTCTGTTCTGACGGCGGTAGGTCTGCTGCCGATCGCAGTGTCCGGCGCGGATATCGACAAGCTGATGGAGGGCGCGGCGGACGGCCGCAGGAGAGCGCTGGAGGCTCCCTTCGAGGAGAACGACGCGCTGCAGTATGCGGCGCTGCGCAATATTCTGTTGAGAAAAGGCAAGAATATCGAGATTCTGGCCAATTACGAGCCCAGCGTACACTACGTGTCCGAGTGGTGGAAACAGCTCTATGGCGAGTCCGAGGGCAAGGATCAGAAGGGTATTTTCCCGGCCAGCGTAGACCTCACGACAGATCTGCACTCTATGGGACAGTTTATTCAGGACGGTTCGAGGAATCTGTTCGAGACGGTCATCAATATCGAGAAGAGCCGCGAAGAGATCATTATCGGCGAGGAGCCGGTAGATCTGGACGGTCTGAATTATCTGGCGGGCAAGAGCGTGGACTTCGTCAACAAGAGCGCCATGAACGGGACGATTCTTGCGCATACCGACGGCCAGGTGCCGAACCTGATGGTAAAAGTGCCGGAGGTGAGCGAGTTCTGTCTTGGCCAGCTCTTCTACTTCTTCGAGTTTGCCTGCGGCGTCAGCGGGTATCTCCTTGGTGTGAACCCGTTCAATCAGCCGGGCGTGGAGAGTTACAAGAAAAATATGTTCGCCCTTCTCGGCAAGCCGGGTTATGAGGCGCAGAGAGAAGAACTGCTGAAGAGACTGTAAGAGCGAGAGTTTAGGCGGTAAATATTGAGATAAAGCATAAGGAGATGCCGTCCCGCGCAGCGCGGGGCGGCATCTCTTCGCTTGCGCCTCTTTAGTCTGTCAGTTCGTACTCCACTGTCACGGAGGCTTTCACGGCAATTTCGCCGGGCATGATCTGCGACAAGTCCTCCTCCGCATCGGACAAAGCCATTTCCTTGCGGGCGTTTAAGGCGTTGACGCTGGCGGAATCCTCATAGCGGGCCTGAGTGTAGCCGCTGGTTTCCTGAATGGTCAGGACTCTCCCGACCTTCGCGCCGGAAGCAGCCGCCAGCACATCCGCTTTCTGCCGGGCCATATCCACGGCTTTGGTCAGGGCTTCCTGATAGCTTTGGTCGTAGCCGCTGGCCTGATAGGTGATGGACTGCACCGTGTTGATACCGGAGGCCACCGACTGGGACAGAATATCGCCCAGACCTTCGATCTTTAAGTCCGATACCGTCAAGGCAGTCTCGGCTTCGTATCCTGTGATTCTGGCGGTGCTGCCGCTGTAGTCGTATACCGGGCGCATGGAAAAGTCCGAGGTCTGGATTGAACTCTCCGCCACGCCAAGGGTTTGCAGCAGTTCCGTCACCTGTGCCACGGACGCCGCGTTTTGCTGCTGGCAGTCCGCCGCCGTGCCGCTCTCGGTGCGGACGCTGTATACCACCTCCGCGATGTCCGGCACGACGGACACTGTCTCGCTGCTGTCTACGGAGACAAAGCGGATTTCAGATTGTGTCTGTAACGCTGCAGGGGCTGTCTGCCCGGCATTTTGCACCGCGGCGTTTGTGTCCGCTGCCGGAGCGCCTGCGGGCTGGCTGCCGCAGCCGGTCAATAGCAGCGCGCCCATAAGAAGCGGCGTCAGAGTGGAAGCGGGATTGTTTTTCTTTTTCATATGACAGGATCCTCCTTTGGGAGCGTCTGCTCCTGTTATAAATACCCGTGACGCCGGCAAAAGGTTGCCTGCCATGATCTGATTGGGAAAATAATTGTAAAAAGATTTTGAAAAACCGGTTGACACAAGGGTTAGTTTATGCTAACCTATAATGCGCAGAGGTTAGTCGATACTAACCAAACGGCGGACTCTGACATAAAATACAGTAAAATCATACATAGTCCGGCGGGGCAGATAAGGAGGAGATGAGCGTATGCCATTGACGTTTGCAAAAGAGGGAGAGGTTTCTTCCATCAAGAAGATCGGCGGCAAGGAGGAAGTCAGGCAGTTTCTCGAGAATCTCGGATTCGTGGTAGGGGCGGCGGTGACGGTGATCTCTGCGACGGGCGGCAATCTGATCGTCAATATCAAGGATTCCAGAGTGGCGATCGGCAGGGATATGGCGAGCCGCATCATGGTCTGATCATTTTTGCCTCGCAGTAAGTCATAACTAACTTATTGATAGAAAATGGAGGAGAAGACGGATGAAAACATTGCGAGAGGTGTCCTGCGGCGAGACCGTGACGGTCAGGAAGCTGTCGGGAGAGGGTCCGGTCAAGAGACGGATCATGGATATGGGGATCACCAAGGGCGTGTCTGTCTATGTGCGCAAGGTCGCGCCTCTGGGCGATCCCGTGGAAGTCACCGTGCGCGGGTATGAGCTGTCCCTGCGCAAGGCGGACGCCGAGATGATAGAAGTCGAGTAGGAAATCATAGAGCAGGAGGAGGAAGAAATGGCAATCAGAATTGCGCTCGCAGGGAACCCGAACTGCGGAAAGACAACGCTTTTTAACGCCCTGACGGGATCGAATCAGTTCGTCGGCAACTGGCCGGGCGTCACGGTGGAGAAGAAAGAGGGTAAGTTAAAGGGAAACAAAGACGTGATCGTCATGGATCTGCCGGGGATCTATTCTCTGTCCCCGTACACGCTGGAGGAGGTCGTCGCCAGGAATTATCTGATCGGCGAACGGCCCGACGCGATCATCAATATCGTGGACGGAACGAACATCGAGAGAAATCTGTATCTGTCCACACAGCTTCTGGAGCTGGGTATTCCGGTCGTCATGGCGGTCAATATGATGGATGTGGTCAGCAAAAACGGCGACCAGATCTCTCCTGAGAAATTGAGCAAAAGCCTGGGCTGCGAGGTTGTGGAGATCTCCGCGCTGAAGGGCACGGGAATCCAGGAGGCCGCGGACAGGGCGGTAGCCATCGCGGGGCGAAAGGAACAGAAGATCGCGCACAGATTTGACGAGCGCGTGGAAAATGCGATCTCGGACGTGTCCGCGCTGCTTACGGGCGTGGAGGAGAGCCAGAAGAGATTTTTTGCAATCAAGCTGCTGGAGAAGGATTCCAAGATCGGCGAACAGCTTGCGGCTGCGCCTGATGTGAGCGCGCAGATCGGCAGTCTGGAAGAGGCGTTTGACGACGATACGGAGAGCATTATCACCAACGAGCGGTATGTGTATATCTCTTCCATTATCGAGGACTGCATCGTCAAGAATAAGAAGAGAGCGATGACAACCTCCGACAAAATCGACAGGATTGTGACGAACAGATGGCTTGCTCTGCCGATTTTCGCGGTGATCATGTTTATCGTATACTATGTGTCGGTGACCACGGTGGGAGCTTTCCTCACAGACTGGACGAACGATGTGCTCTTCGGCGAGATCATCCCGCCGGCGATCGAGAGCCTTCTCGTGAGCGTCGGCTGCGCGGACTGGCTGCAGGGGCTGATTCTGGACGGTATCGTGGCCGGCGTCGGCGCGGTGATCGGTTTCGTGCCTCAGATGCTGGTGCTGTTCCTGTTCCTGGCGTTTCTGGAGTCCTGTGGGTATATGGCCAGAGTCGCGTTCATCATGGATCGTATCTTCCGCAAGTTCGGTCTGTCGGGCAAATCCTTTATCCCGATCCTGATCGGCACGGGCTGTGGGGTTCCCGGTATTATGGCCTCCCGTACGATCGAGAACGACAGGGACCGCAAGATGACGATCATGACGACTACGTTTATTCCCTGCGGCGCGAAACTGCCGATTATCGCGCTGATTGCGGGCGCGTTCTTCAACAACTCCGGCGCGGTGGCATGGGGCGCGTTTCTGATCGGTATTGCGGCGATCATCTGCTCGGGCATCATCCTGAAAAAGACGAAGATGTTTGCGGGCGAGCCGGCGCCCTTTGTCATGGAACTCCCTGCATACCATATGCCGACTGTCGGCGCGGTGCTCAGGAGCATGTGGGAGCGCGGCTGGTCCTTTATCAAGAAGGCGGGCACGATCATTCTCCTGTCCACCATCGTACTGTGGTTCCTGATGAGTTTTGGCTGGACGGAGGGCGGCTTCGGCATGCTGGAGGCGGAACAGCTTGACGCCAGCATCCTGGCGAAGATCGGCGGCGCGATTGCCTGGATCTTCACACCGCTCGGCTGGACGCAGGCCGGCGAGGGCTGGAAGATGGCTGTCGCGGCAGTCAGCGGTCTGATCGCGAAGGAAAACGTGGTGGCGACCTTCGGCATGCTGTTCGGTTTTGCGGAAGTGGCTGAGGACGGCGCGGAAGTGTGGGGCAGCCTGGCGGCGGTTATGACGCCGGTTGCGGCGTTCGGCTTCCTTGCTTTCAATCTCCTGTGCGCCCCCTGTTTCGCGGCGATGGGCGCAATCAAGCGGGAGATGAACAATGCGAAGTGGTTCTGGTTCGCCATCGGCTATCAGTGCCTGCTCGCCTACATCGTGGCGCTGTGTATTTATCAGCTCGGCACTTTCTTTACGGGCGGCGGGTTCGGCGTCGGCACGGCGGCGGCGCTCCTTATGGTGATCGGTTTCCTGTATCTGCTCTTCAGGCCGTACAAAGAAGCCGGTTCCCTGCGGGTTGACACGGCGAAGATTGCAAAAGCGGCGAAATGAGAGTATTCTGTTGATAAAAGGAGTTGAGGTTATGGGTACGGCAGTTGTGCTGGCGATTGTGGCGGGTGCGGCGGTGCTCGCGATACGGAGCATCATCAAAGACAAAAAGGCCGGAAAATCGGTACAGTGCGGAGACTGTTCCCGCTGCAGCAGATGCCATTGACGGTTTCCGACTGTGAAATCAAAATCATATGCCATAAGAAAAGCGCAGACTAAGAGACGGGTCTGCGCTTTTCGTCTGTTTTGGAGAGAGTCAGTCTTTTTGTCCGTATCGTGCCAGTTCGTAGCGGTCGTGGAGCGCCTGCATATCCGCATTTTCCGCAATGCCCGCGTTTCTCTCGATCTCGGTGGGAGATTCGTGCCGCGCCGGTCTGTCCTTTCTGTGCCGCCGGATCATTTTTCGATATTCTTTTCTGATGCGCTCGCGCTCTGACAGTCTGCGCTGTCCGGCGGGCGTCTTGGGGATTCTGGCAGCCCGTTCCGTCTCCTGCAGCTCTTCTACCAGATCGCCGTTCTCGTCGGCGGCCTCCCGGAAAGCGCGGAAAGTGCGGAAGATTACTCTGAGCAGCGCGATGGCGACGGCGGCGAGGATTGCGATTTCCAGGATCTGAGACAGCGTGATCAGCCATTCGGGTGTAGGTTTGGGTTCTCCGAACTGTTCGATCAGCGCCTGGGCAGGGTCTTCGCCGGGAGATTCGGGGCGCAGTTCCCCGGAGAGCTGAGGGTAGTCGAACTCTATCGGGGTCAGAGCGTTTCTGATGTCACGGTAGGTTCTGCCGGATACGGTTGTCAGCGCGGCCAGCGCGGTCAGAAGAAACAGGAGCAGAAAGATCGCCAGCATCCCGGCGCCGATGCCATAGATCCTGCGGGAAGGCAGATTACAGGTTCTCTTGTTGAGAGCAAGATAGGTTTCCGTCTCACAGATATACTTGTGCACAAGCGCCGCCGGAGTGTACAGCATGGCGCTGAACAGCGCGGCGTTGCACACGGCGGGATTGTCCAGGTTGAGCGCCAGCGCGTAGACCGCCCCGAAGAGAAGAAGGACGAAGAGGGAGGGCGTTCTCAGGGTGTCGGGGGCAGGACGCCATGACGGGTCGGTTTTCTGTAAATCGTCACGTTTTTGGCGAAGGCGCCCGACCGCGCGGCCCAGAATGACGGCGCCCGTCTCTATGATGAGAAACGTCATATAGAATCCCTGCACGGAGCTGTCCGGGACAGGAGAGATGAGCGCCCACCCAAGCGCCGCCGTGACCGCCAGCGAGAGCGCGCCGGCGGCCAGATAAGTCAGCAGTCCGCGGCATTTTTCGATGGCCAGGTCGGAGAGGATAATCGGCAGGACGACAGCCAGACAGCGGATATACAGCGTTTGCCCGATGGGATCGGGCTGTTTGGCGCCGAGTGTATAAAAGGCGGGCAGGATGATCGCCAGGATCAGAGCCGCGTGGATCCATTCTGTGGCTTTTTTAATATTTTTTCTCAACTGCTCTCCACCTCCCGTCTGATCAGATGCAGATTGTCCGGCGTCTTGATGCCGCAGGCGTCGCCTTTCGCACAGGGAACTACCAGGATTGCCTCCCGCTCCTTTCCTACGAAAGATTCGATGGCAGACAGATTCTGCGGGGCATTCTTGGAAATCAGGATCGGTACGGCGTCCTCCGGCACATGGGAAGAAAGCGGGGAGCTTCCGCCGTCGCATGTTCCGTCTGTGACAGGCGGAAACGGAGCGGGTCTTTCGGCGCTTCTGCATTTGGCAAGCAGGCGCTCTATTGTCTCCGACTGTTTTCGACCCCCTGCGGGTTCGATGTATGCGGCGCAGTCTGCGTTCACGCAGACGCCGACTTCCATGCCGCGGGCGAGCATTTTCTGTGCCAGCGATGCGGCGACGGAGACGGAGTCTTCCACCAGATGTTCATATTTTATGATGCCGCAGTCTTCCATGTCGAGGTAGAGCATCACTTTCTCTGTGAGCGTGGACTCGAAGGTATTGACCATCAGCCCGCCCGTGCGCGCGCTGGCTTTCCAGTTGATTGTGTTCATGGGATCTGTGGGGGTATATTCGCGTATGGAAGAGAAGGCGAAGGGATCTTCAAAGAGACGTTTCGCACACTGCAGGCTTCCCATCAGCCGTTCGCAGGAGACGAGAATATCTGAGACGTCCGTTCGGGCCGCGTAGACATAGAGCTCCGTGTCGGCGGGGCAGTCCGCGGAATAGCGTTTGGTGTGCAGCATGGAATAGGTGGTGAGCTGGGATCCGTCGATGCGGTAATAGCCCCGTTTCGTGCAGTGCAGCGTCAGTTTCCTGGTGACGCGCTGATTGCCAAGCAGGGCGAAAATATCGCGTTTATACACGAAATCGCTGACGTTCGTATTCTCACAGTTCAGGAAGACGAGCCGCCTGTCCAGATGAAAAGCGGCCTCCAGAACGGGGAGCAGGAGTCTCTTGCGGTTTTCAATCTGTTCCGCGATCTGGGCCTGTTCGCCCGCGTAGGCGAAATTCTGAAGAAAATGCAGAGAGACGGTCAGGTTTCGGCTCCAGTGTGAGGCGTAATACAGATCCCAGAGGATCAGAAGAAGCAGAAGCCCTGTGAAAAATAAGCTGATCATGGTTTGGTCCAGTCCTCCGTCGGAAGCGCGATGCTGCCAAGCAGTCTGTCGATCAGAGTTTCTTTTTCTTCCGGGCGAGCGGTTTCGGAGAGCATTCTGTGCGCAAGTACAGGGACGGCCACGGCCTTGATGTCTTCCGGCGCCACAAATTCCCGTCCCCGTACCATGGCGTAGCCCTGGGAGGCGCGCAATAGCGCCAGCGTTCCGCGAGGGCTGACTCCTTCGGCGATGGCGCGGCTGTCGCCCGCAGAAGCGCCGTACTTGCGGGTTCCCTGCACGAGATTTACAATATAATTCCGCAGATCCTCATGCACATAGACGTCTTTGCATTTTTTCCGAAGAGACAGGATCTCTTCCCTCGTACATACCGGTGCGAGCTGCTCCAGGGGCTGCGCGCTGATATAGCGGTCGATCATTTGCCGCTCCTCCTCGGCTGTGAGGCTTCCCATGCTGATCCGCATGAGAAAGCGGTCCATCTGTGCCTCCGGCAGCGGGTAACAGCCCAGCGTTTCCACCGGGTTCTGCGTGGCGATGACAAAGAAGGGCGCGCCGAGCGTTCTGGTCACGCCGTCCACCGTGACTTGTCCCTCGCCCATACACTCGAGCAGACTCGACTGGGTTCTGGGCGTCGCGCGGTTGATCTCGTCCGCCAGCAGCAGATTGGTGAATACGGGGCCTTCCTTAAAGACAAACGAGCCCTTTTCCTGATTGTAGTAAGACAGACCCGTCACATCGCTGGGCAGCAGATCGGGGGTGAACTGGATCCTGCCGAAGGCGAGGTCCATTGACTTTGCCAGCGATTTGACGAGCACTGTCTTGCCCGTGCCGGGAACGTCCTCCAGAAGCACATGTCCGCCCGCGGTCAGGGCCGCAAGGAGCAGATCGGTGACGGCTTCCTTGCCGACGATTACCCGGGAGACGTTTTCTTTGATGCGCGCTAACAGGTCATGCATGGGAGAGATCCTTTCTGCGGTCAGTCATCTATTCCAAAATAATATTCTAACTGATCTTCCGCTTTGTCAAGTGCGTCTTCCAGTTTTTCCAGTTCCCGTTCCGCGCTTCTGTAGTCGTCTCTTGACAGGGAGCCGCCGCGGACCTGTCTCTCCAGCTCGTCCTCGTACTGGTCGAGCCGGCGGTCAATGCTCTCCGCCTCCTGTTTGTAGGTGAAGAACTGTTCCAGTTCGGGGTTGGCGCTGCCGGCAAGCAGAGTGGCCACCCGGGAAGCGAAATCATCCGTCAGTGTGGTCAGACTCTCCATGGTGTCGGCGCCGGATCCTGCGGGAGCGGGCGCCGTGGTATCGCCGGCTGCAGGAGCTGTCTGTGTATTGTCAGCGGGAGGCTGAGATTCCGCGGCCTGCTGAGCCGGTGCGGCGGGCGCGTCTGCAGGCGGCGTCTGCGTATTGTCTGCCGGCGCTGCGGACGTATCTGCAGATGGCGTCTGTGTATCGGCCGCGGGCTGTTCCGTTACCGGCGCGGCCGCGGTGTCTGCCTGCTGCAGCTCTGTGATTTGCTGCTGCAGATCAGCGATTTCCTGACGCAGAGCAGCAGTCTCACCGCTGTCGGCGGCTGAACCACAGGCGGACAGCATACATGTCATGGACAGCGCGCACGCTGTCCGGATACCGATTGTGCAGAGTTTTGTCTTTTTCATTACGAATCCTCCTGATTGCAGATATATTTTGCCATCTTACTGTAAGTATTGAGTATAAACAGTATAATCCCTAAATGTAAAAAAAGTGTGAAAATCGAAAATAAAAGTGTGAAAATCAAAAACAAGGTTGACATATGTAACCCATCATGTTATTGTGTAAATAGGGTTACACAAGTAGCCCTATAATGCAAACGATAAGCTGCGACAAAACAAATGCGCTGAATCCGGGGAATAAAAGGAGGAAATTATGGAAGAGAGAGGCGTCGGACTGTCAAACAATGAATGGTACATTATGGAATACCTCTGGGAAGATTCGCCGAAAACAGCGACCCAGATCGTCAGAGCGATGGAACAGGAAACCGGCTGGGCGAAGAGCACCACGAAAACCATGCTCAGGCGCTTGGAACAAAAAGGCTGTATTGCCTACAGAGAAGGAGAAAAGGCGCGGGAGTACTATGCGGTCGTAAAGCGGGAAGAAGTGGTGGAGTCCGAGACGAACAGCTTTCTGAACAGGATCTATAACGGCAGTCTCGGCCTGCTGGTGAACACGCTGGTAAAAAAGCAGGAGATTTCCGATGCGGAGATGGAAGAACTGTACCGTATCATCAAAGAGGCAAAAGAGAAGAAGTGAGAAGGAGAAAAAATGATGGCAGATATTATGATACAGACGGCAGTTCTGGTAGTGGCAATACTTGCGGTGCAGAAATTGTTCGGGGACAGGCTGCACGCGTATCTGCGGTACAGTTTGTGGCTGCTCGTGGTTCTGCGGCTGATGGTGCCGTTTAATTTTCTGGACAGTCCGCTCAGCGTGCTCCGGGTTGCGGGAGCAGCCGGCGGACGGGAGGAAAGGCTGATGCAGCGGTCTGCTGCGGAGGACAGAGCAGCTTTCAACGGGCAAGATACGGGATCGAATGATGCGGCGGCGCACATCATAACGGATCATGCGGCGGCCGATGCGGACGGAAAGAAAAATTCTGTGCGGCAGACGGATCGGCTCGGCTCCATAGCAGAGATGTCAGGGCGGGTATTGCCTGTGGTATGGCTTGCGGGAAGCGTGCTTGTGGGAGGCGTTCTGCTGTTTTCCCATAGTCGTTTTCAGAGAAGGCTGCGCAGAAGCCGCACACGCTGTACGGGCGGCGCACGGGATGCGGCGAAGAACTGCCATATTCCGGTCTATCGGGTTAAAGGTTTGGAGACGCCGTGTCTGGCCGGCGTTTTTCGTCCGGCAGTCTATGTCGGCGCAGAGCTTGACAAGGATTCGGACTATTTTCGCTATGCCGTGACGCATGAAAAGGTGCACTGTCTGCACGGAGATCATCTCTGGGCGCTGGTGCGCGCCGCGCTCGTCACCGCATACTGGTTTCACCCTCTGGTGTGGATTGCGGCGATATATTCCGCCAAAGACGGGGAGATCGCCTGTGATTACGGCACGATCCGCCGTCTGGGACAGGATGAGCGGACTGCGTACAGTGAAATGCTTTTGGCATTTGCGAAAGGGAAAAGAAGCAGGAGATGTGATCCCTGCGGCACAATGCTGCGCCCGCGCCGGTCGGAACTGAAAGAAAGGATCCAGCGGCTGGTGAAAGGCAATCGCAGCGCTAAGGCATGGGCGGGTACGCTGGCGGTGTCTTTGATGCTTGTCACGGCAGGCTGTACTTTCACAGGCGCATCTGTGGACGAGGCAGAGGAGACGGTGCGGCCCGTAGAAGCGACACAGGCAGAGACGTCGGCGGAGGAAAAGAAGGAAGAGGCAGAGCGCGGTTCAGGCGATGTGCCTGAGGATCCGATTAAAGAGCCTGCGGCTGATGAGGAGCCCGGTACAGAGGGCGAAGCGCCGCAGGAAGAAGCCGATGCGGAGTCTGACAATGTCAATACAGAGGAGGCCGGCGCTTTTGCTGTGGGCGGCGAGATTCTCTATGCGGAACCCTGCGAATATACCGGAATATCCGCTGCTTTCGGAGAGCGGATAAATCCCGCCACGCAGGAAGTCATAAGACATGAGGGAATCGATTATGCAGCGGAGAAAGGTACTGACGTCAAAGCAGCAGCAGACGGCGTGGTATATGAGACGGGATTTTCCGCGCAGGACGGCAATTATATCGTGCTCCTACATGCGAATGGCGATATGACATACTACTGTCATTGTCAGGAAATTACCGCCCGGAAAGACGAAGAGGTAAAATGCGGCGACAAGATCGCCACTGTGGGACAGACAGGGATGGCTACGGGACCGCATCTGCACTTTGCCCTGAGCCGGAACGGGGAGTTTATCGACCCGCAGGCGGTTCAAGAACAGAAAGAAGCGGATGTCACATACATAGATACCCCGTGACCGTAAAAATATTATTCTGTACGTCGGTGCGAAAATCACCGGCGTATTTTTCTGTAATGCGTTTCATGATGGCGATGCCGTAACCGTGGGAGAGCGCATTGGACTTAGTTGTCTTAAATTCGTTGTTTGTGGGATGCATCCACGCAGGGTCACAGGGATTTTCGCAGCGAAAATACAGGAAGTTTCCCTTTTGCCGGATTGTCAGGGACAGCCGGCGTTTTGCTGTCTCCAGATGCGAGTTGGCCTCCAGAGCGTTGTCGAGCATATTGGAGAGAAACTGGCACAGGTCAAGATCCTCTATGGATACGGAGTTCATTACCTCAATGGTGTAGTCGGTCTGGATCCCGGCCTCAGCCGCCCGCTTTTTATATCCTGACAACATGGAGTTGAGCAGTATGTGAGGCGTGTAAAATTCGGTGGCTTCAGCGACCTCGATCTGCGACAGCTTATTCAGATAATTTTCTGCGCCCTCGTAATCCTGGTTCTGTATCAGGATGGACAGGGCGGTCATGTGATGGCGAAATTCGTGCCGAAGTTCCCGTTCCTTGTCGGTGTGCTCCGCCAGAAGTTTGTAGTGGTTGACCGCAATCTCCAGGGAAGCCTGCTTGTTGGCCTGCTGCTGCATTGTCTGTATCGTGCGCAGAATGATAGCGCAGATAACCGGCATCAGAACACACAGGGCCCTTATGATAATGTCGAGCAGCTTCTCCGCGGACAGACCGCCGCTCATGGGAATCTGATAACAGAGAAGCATTGTCGCGAAGAACAGTCCCGGAATCAGCGTGAACCACTTCCAGACATTCAGTCCGATCGGGCTGTCAAAAGCGCTGCGGGCAAGCCGCATAATGTGAAGCATGGGATAGAACAGAAGAGCGGTGGACAGAAGCTGCGCCAGCAGGAAGTTGGTGTTATACAGGTAATCTTCGGGAATGAACCAATCCCCGAGCATCGAGATCAGGAAGCCATAGTTGAGAACCAGGATGACCGTATAGAGCATATGGATCGGCGCCGCCCAGATGCAGAATAAGTATATGCCTGTCAGAAGAGCGACGGTCAGCAGGAAAATCAGGTTGAGCGGCAGGAAAGAATCGTATATTCCCGAAGGGATATCCATGACGACATATACATAGGTAAAAATGACGGACATGACAACCATGGCGCCGCAGATTGCCGCGATTACCCGTTTTCTGGGATAGCGGAAACGGTCGAGAAAAGGATAGAGGCAAAAAAACGTGCAGGGGACAAGCTGTAAATAAAAGCCGCATAAACTGTGCAGTATCGCTGACAACATAGATTTCTCCTCCTTTGCCCGTCATAGGCGGAACAAATGTACGGTCGGTAATCGTTCAATCTAATAGTATAGAAACCGCCGCGGTGTGTCAATGTATAAAACAGACCGTTTGGACAGCGGTCTGCAATAGGAAAAAGACTTGAACAATCCGGATGCAGCGAATATAATAATAAACGATTTTTGATGTTTGAAATACACGGGGAGGTTTGGAACGTGTCTGTATTTGTTCTGCTGCTGTTGTTGTGTGCGCTGCCGGGAACATTGGCCGGGATTCTTCAGGCTTATATAGGGAAACATACAGGGGACCGGGATTTCCTGTTCAAATCGGCGTCTGCCTATACGGCGCTTTTTTACGGGATACTGTCCGCGGTGAAAACGGTGTTTGACGGCGGCGGGGCAACGCTGGCCGAGAGCTTTGCGGACGCCGTTCCGGCGACCTGTCTGCATTATCTGCCGCCGCTTGTTCTGCTGGCGTTGATCATTCCCGGCCTTGTCACGCGGATCTTTCGCAGGATGGATCTGCCCCGGCTGATCGCCGTATTTGATTCTTTTCTATGCCTGCTGCTCCTCCCGGTATGGGTGGTCGGAGTCAGGATCAGCAACGCGCTGTACATAGCGGCGGTATCTGTCAGCGCTCTGGCGGCGCTGGGCGTTACTCTGTACTGGCGCGGCGGGATACAGTTTTTTGATTCTGAAAGCCGCAGGCGCAGATGCGGCTATGCTGTGCCGGTGACGCTCTTCTATGTCGTGACCGTCGATCTGGTGCTTCCGGGCGTTCTCTTTTTAAATAACCGGGATGAGATCACAGTCTATCCCGTCGACTTTGCCAGAGCGCTCTTGACAGGGGCTGTCGTTCATTTCATCGTTATTGCCGGGATCGGCGTGCTGCTTTTGACATGGCGGCAGCTGGAACTGTTCTATACGTTTCTGTTTGCCGTGACTCTGGCCGGATATCTGCAGGACATGCTGCTCAATAAGAGTCTTCAGGCTATGGACGGCGGTCTGCAGGAGTGGTCCAGAACGACTCTGTGGATCAACAATATCGTCTGGATCGCATTGATCGGCGGTATTTTTCTTCTGAGAGCGCTGCTGCGCAAAAAGAATGTGCGGAAAGCGTATGCCATGATCGCCGGTTATCTCTGCCTGGTGCAGGCGGTCTCGCTGGGATATCTGGCAGTTTCCCAGATGATCGCGCAGAGCGGCGGGGAGGAGGACGCAGCCGAAGACGAATGGATCCTGGCTACGGACGGCGCGCTGGAACTTCATCCAGACAATAATGTACTGGTGTTTGTACTGGATGCGTATGATGAACAGATCCTGGAGAAGGTGCTTGCAGAGGATCCTGATTTCTTGGCGCCGCTGGATGGATTTACCTATTATCCCAACGCCACGAGTCTGTATGCCTATACCAGTACGTCGCTGCCGTATCTGCTGTCCGATGTGGAGTGGCAGATGGGTATGAGTATGGAGGAATATGCCGCTTATGCGTTTGAAAACGGCAGTGTGCTGAATGATATCGCTTCTGCCGGTTATAAAATAGACTTGTATACTGACATGCAGTATGTAAGAGGAATAGACACTGATATGCTCGGCAATTATGTGCCCTATGACAGGCCGGCCTGCGATACCTGGGATACGGTTCGGATGATGGACAGATGCGCCAGATATCAGATGGCGCCCTATATGATCAAATATAGGTACTGGTATACTACGGATGCGCTCCAGGCGCTGTCACGGAATGAAGGCCACACCAAAGACTGGGCCGTATGGGCGACTTACAATGATCACCCCTTCTACAACGCTCTCATACAGAAAGGTCTGACAAGTGGAGAGAGCGCCGGCTACAAGGGAAATTTTAAGTTCTACCATATGTACGGCGCTCACCCGCCCTATCGACTGAAGGAAGATATGGCGACCGAACCGGAGGACCGGCTGGACTATGACGGCATGATCTCGCAGGCCAAGGGCAGCCTGAAGGTTGTGTTTGAATATATCCGTCAGCTCCAGAGTCTGGATGGGGGGGGGCTGTACGATAACGCAACGATCGTGATCACCGCGGATCACGGCCATCACGACATGTACGAGCCGGACGTGGTCAACTTCCGCAAAGGACTGCTGCTGGGGGACACGAGCACGCCGATCCTGCTGGTCAAAAAAGCGCATCAGACATGGGAGGGCGTGCGGGAGAGCGACGCCCCGGTCTCGCACACAGAGATGATCGCCGAGATCATGGCGGCGATCAATCCCGAGGCCGCGGCGGATTACGGCAGGACACTGGACGAAGTGTCGGAGACGGAAGAGCGCACGCGCCGCTTTATTTATGTGAAAGAAGATTCTACTTATACCAGGTATATCAAGACGGAGATCCGGGGCGATGCGCGAGACCCGGATAATTGGACGATTGTGGAAGAAGTTTTCACGGAAAATGAAACGGGTTTCTGAGTTTCTGTATGACAGGCGGTAAAACGGACAGAGTTTTACCGCTGTTTTCATGTCACCTTATCGATTCCCCCTGCGTGTATATAACAGAAGGCAAGCTGAGCGCGCAATGCTTAAAAACGGAACGAGGAGGAGCGAATGACAGTCGAGGAACTTGTGGAAGAGTACAGCGGAATGCTTTTCAGGATATGTTTGATCGTCGCGGGCAATGAATGGGATGCGCAGGACGTGATCCAGGATGTCTTCTGCCGCTATATAGAGCGGGCGCCTGATTTCTGCGACAGGGAGCACGAGCGGGCATGGCTCATCAAGGTGGCGGTCAACCGGTGCCGGGATATTCACCGATTTCGGCTCAGGCACCCGCAGGCGGATCTGGACGAGATTTCGTCGTACTGCGAACTGCCGGAGCGCAGCGAGGTGCTGGCGGCGTTGATGAATCTGCCGGAATCTTTGAAATCGGCGATTTATCTGCATTATATCGAGGGCTATAAGACGGCGGAAATAGCAGACATCCTGGGCGTTTCCCTGAACGCGGTCAAGAAGCGTCTGGAGAGGGGAAGAAAAGCGCTGAAAATGACGCTGTCGGAATAATTGGATAGATAGGGGCGGTCGGAATGCAACTGTATTCGAGACGGATCCGGAGAGGAGCAAAACATGAAATTGCAAGATCTGAAAAATGCTGTGGAAGCGATAGAGATCAGTGAAAATATGCAGCGGGAGATCGCACAGAACGTATCGGAACGTACCCGGCGGGATAAGTGGGGGGGGGTAAAACCCGTATCCCCGCGCCGCAGAGCGCATGGTATGCCGCGCGTGGCGGCAGCTGCGGCGTGCGCGTTTCTTGCGGTCGGTTTGATTGGCGTTCCTGTCAGGGCGCTGGTCTCGTCTCTGGTAAAGGAGCGCATGGAGGAGATCCCCGCCGAGGAACATCGGGAGATGGCGGAGATGATGGACGGCCAGCCGGTGGGCGCGGACAGTTATTCCAGAGAGTACACGGCGGACGAACAGCGCCGTATGAAAGAACTTTGGAACCGGTATCAGGAGGGGGAATTTCCGGAGGGGAAGCTGCCCCAGACGGACAGAGAGGAAGAGGCAGAAGCCTTGGAACTGTGTTATCTTACCACCGACAGCAGCTTTCATCTGCCGGACAGGGCGCTCACCGACGAGGAACTTTTGGAGCTGATCGACTTTGAGGTCAAGCGCAATTATGCTCTGCAGAAGCGTTATGAGGAAGAGTGTGCCGATGAGATCTCGGCGGACGAACAGGGAAGAAAAGAGGCGGCGGCACAGGCAGTCGAGACGGGCGGCATCACCGAACAGGAGGCTGTCGCGGCGGCGCGGGAGTGGATGCAGAGACTGTACGGCATCACGGGAGACGGTATGGAACAGAATGCATACTTCGAGGAGGTGCAGGACGCGGGCTATGCCGGTTCGGGAGAGAAAAACACTTACATGGTCAACTGGACGGATATGCCGAACAGGGAGTATTACTATTTCTACATCAGCGCGCAGGACGGAAGCCTGGTGTATGCCTCCCACAGCGGCAGCGCGCTGGTGGACAGCCTGCAGACGCCCGTGACGCCGGAAGAGACGGAAAAAATGCTCCCCGCGCTCAAGGACAAAGCGACAGCTTTTCTGGAGGATAAGCTGGGACTCAGCGCAGCGGCGTACGGGGAGAAGTATGCGCACTATGTACTGTATATGGACGCAGCTTCGGATGTACAGCGCATAGGGAATCCGGTGAGCGTTATCTTCTGGCCCGGCAGCGGACAGAGCAAAACTGCCTCGCCGCCGGAATACGGCTATGCGGTTTCCTATGCGTGGGACGGCACATTCTCGGAGTGCTGCCGTGTGAAAGACATCGATACCTACTGGGACAACAGGGACATGCTGGCGCAGTCGTATCAGAAAAATTACGGCGTGGAGGTACGGCAGATCAAGGTGCGGCTGGATGAGATAGAATAAGACAGTATCAAAAAAACAGTCTGTCAGAGGAATCGGTATTGAAAAATATCGGTTCCTTTTACTTTATGATAAGTATTTATGTGGGCGAAAATATGTTCGATACCATGCTTGCATTTTTTAACAAACAGTAGTATAATCGGGGAAAAATCAGGTATACATTTTTTCCCAGGAGCGGCACGTATGAAACAGGTACATTTAAGGGTTGATGAAGAGTTATATAATGAATTGAATGCTTATTCGGTAACGACGGAGCAGACAATGCAGGATTGTGTAAGAGAGGCTGTCGCATACTACGTTACCGATATGAGAAAAAGGCAGCAGACCGTCAAAGATAACAAGTTTACGTTTATTGATTTATTTGCCGGCATAGGCGGAATGAGAATCGCTTTTGAAAAGGCCGGAGGACACTGTGTTTACTCAAGTGAATGGAATAAATACAGTCAACAGACATATTTTGCTAATTTCGGGGAACAACCGGAGGGAGATATCACGCAGGTATCCGCTTCATCTATTCCTAATCATGATATTCTGGTAGCAGGATTTCCGTGTCAGCCTTTTTCCATTGCCGGAGTTTCCAAAAAGAACAGCCTGGGAAGGGCAACAGGATTTGAAGATAAAACGCAGGGAACGCTTTTCTTCGATGTCTGCCGGATTTTAAAGGAGAAAAGACCAAAAGCTTTTATGTTGGAAAATGTAAAAAATTTGTGCAGTCATGATAAAGGCAGAACGTTTCAAATCATATTGGAATCATTGGAGGAATTGAATTACAGTGTGTTTTATGCCGTATTGGATGGGCAGAATTATGTTCCGCAGCACAGAGAACGTATTCTGATTGTAGGATTTGATCGTAAAAAGTATGGGAAAAAAGTACAGTTTGCCTTTAATTTAACACCTGAATTTCCCAAGCCCGTTATGCGCGACATTCTGGAAGAAAATGTTGATGAGAAATATACGTTGTCTGATAAATTATGGACGTATCTCCAAAACTATGCGGCAAAGCATAAAGCGGCGGGAAACGGATTCGGGTATGGGATTGCGCCTTTGGACGGCGTATCAAGAACAATCAGCGCGAGATATTATAAAGACGGTTCTGAAATACTGATCGAGCAGAAAGGGAAAAATCCCAGGAGACTGACGCCGCGTGAATGCGCAAGATTGCAGGGATTTCCAGATGATTTCAAAATACCGGTATCCGATACACAGGCTTATAAGCAATTTGGTAATTCTGTTGTAGTGCCCTTGATGGAGAATGTGGCAAGGCTGATTGTAAAGGAGTTGGAAGAGCTGGATCTGCCTGAGGACAGGGAATTGCGAAGGATGGTGATCTAGGTGGCCGCAGGATATGCAGAGCAGGCAATAAATTCTGTTTTTGACAGTGAGAAGGGGTTTTGCAAATTTTTATCCGCCAATGATACGGGCGCCACAGGCGGCCATCAGTTTGGAATTCTGATTTCAAAATCAGCAGCGGAAATGATGTTCAATAAGCAGGAACTCGGACAGACAACAATTCTCAAAAGAACGGTAAAGATCAGATGGCAGGAAGATTTTGAAACGGAAAGCTGTTTTACATATTATGAAAGTAAAAATGAACTGCGAATTACGCGATTCGGGAGAGGCTTCCCCTTTTTAAAACCAGAACAGGCGGGAGCATTGTTTGTATTTACTAAACAGACGAATACCGATTACAGCGGATACTTTCTGGAAACAGACGAAGAAATAGAAGAATTTCTCGATACATTTGGTATCAGTCCGACAGAAACGAACAGTTTGATTGACGTACAGAAAGTATTGCCAGAGACGCAGGAAAAGCTGGAAATACAGGAATTTATCCGTAGTCTTGATATAGATTTTCCGGCGTCAGATGTAATGTCGGCGGCAGCCAGGGAAATTGAGGAAAAGGTATATGACCATGCAGGGGATATTCGTTCGGATCCAGATAAGAAAATTATTAGTTGGACGAATATGGAGTATACCCTTTTCAGAGCATTGGAATACGCCAGGTATGGAGAGATTATTACCAGGGGTTTTCAGTCAGTGGATGAATTTGCAAGAATGGCCAATGCAGTCTTGAACCGCAGGAAAAGTCGTGCGGGGAAAAGTCTGGAGCATCATCTGTCGGCGATATTTGACGGAAACGATATAGAATATTCATCTCAGGCGGTTACAGAAGGTAACAAGAAACCAGATTTTTTGTTTCCTTCACAGGCGGCATACCATGATAAGGCTTTTCCGGCAGATCGGCTGGTTTCGTTGGCGGCAAAAACGACTTGTAAAGATCGTTGGCGGCAGATAATAACCGAGGCAGATCGCTTAAAAGATAAACCGAAGTATCTTTGTACGCTTCAGCAGGGGATATCCGGTGCGCAGATGGATGAAATGCAGGCCGAAAACGTTATTCTGGTTGTGCCAAAACCATACATAGTAACGTATCCGCAGGATCGGAGGGACAGAATATGGACACTTGCCCGGTTTGTACAATATGTAAAAATGATTGAGGGCAAATAAGATGGACATAAAGAGTTCGGAGGAGCGAAGTAAAAATATGGCGGCGATTCGTTCCAGGGATACCCGACCGGAAATATATTTCAGGAAATTGCTTTTTGCACAGGGATACAGATATAGTCTTAATTCTAATAAGATAATGGGGCATCCGGATATTTATCTGAGAAAATATAATACAGCGATTTTTGTTCACGGATGTTTCTGGCACAGACATCCTGATTGTCCATATGCATATATGCCAAAAACAAGAGTGGATTTTTGGCAGAAAAAGTTTGAAGCAAATGTTAAAAGGGATGATGTTGTCAGGACAGAATTGCAAAATGAAGGAATTAAGTGCCTGATTGTCTGGGAGTGTACGGTTAAACGAATGGAAAAAAATCAGGCAGATTGTGAGAGATACCTGAAAATGGCAGAAAGATTTTTGAAGGGAACTCAGACATTGTTGGAAATCTAATCTGTTTTTTCCAAAAGTATTTCATAAATTTCCCTCGTCTCGGCGCTGTTCTTTGCGCCGAGCACGAGGGTTTCCCCGTCGATCTTCAGCACGATGCAGTCTTGTGAACCGGTGTAGGAGTAGCGCGTATACGTGCCGAGTTCTTCATTATTAAATGTGCCCATCAGCAGTCTGGCGGAGCCGACGCCGTTCGTCCGCATGCCCGCAGAGAGATCTGTGCGGTAGTCGGCCTGTTCGATCTGCGCGTAGTCAATTGTGAGATCACGCCAGTAGTCGGCTTTGATTTCGAGGCTGTCTTCCGTGAAGATGTACTTGATGTCTCCCGTGCACATCAGGATGGTGACGCCGAGCAGAAGCAGTGCGATGACGGCGACAGAGACAATGGTTGTCAGGCGCCGGCTTTTCTTCTGAGAGTGCGGTGCGTAAGAGATTCCCTCACGACGGTGCTGTCTGTAGATACCGTAGGAATAGGCGACAGGCAGGAGGACGGCTGCGCAGACTGCACAGAGAGCAGCCGGCATGATCAGGCCGTCCGGCAGAAACACCGAAAAGAGCGTGATCAAGCCGCAGACGAACCAAACCTTGCCGCCGAACCGGTGCGTCCGGTTCCAGTTTTCCTCATTGTTCAGCGTCCAGGAGATTCGGATGCCGAGCGTCCGATTCTGCTTGGTCTTGGGCAGATAATTCCCGATGAACATGAACAGGAGTCCTTCCATCAGTGGGGTGATGATCAGAGGATTGAATTTTCTGCCGAGGGCAGTGCTGTAGGTGATACCGTTGGCAAAGAGAGAGATCAACGGCACGATCCAGAAGATCATGCCCAGCGCTTTGGGATTCTGGCTGCGCTGTTTTTGGTCCAGGGACGTCACAAGCAGGCAGCCCCAGTGGGTCGCAAGCAGAATAAGCGGCAGCCCGAAGACGGTGAAGCCTTTCTGACCGAAGCTGTCGGGCAGTCTGTTCCAGAGGAGCAGCCCTGCCAATGCGGGCAGCAGGATGATAACGGAGGACAGCAGGATTTTTCCTTTATTGTTTTTCAGCATGGTCGTCAGCTCCTTTCAGGTCGGAAATCCACAACAGCGTCTCCTCCAGGACAGAGGTATTGATCTCGTAGAAGATATATTTGCCCTCGCGGGCGTCCCGAATCAGGTCCGCATCTTTCAGGACCGACAGATGTCTGGAAATCGATGCGGCGGTCACGGGGAAATGCTCCGTGATTTCACCCGCCGACATGCGGCCGGTTTTTAACATATTCAGAATTTCACGGCGGATCGGATCGGCGAGCGCTTTCAGTGTCTGCTGCAGTCCCAAGAGACAGCCTCCTTTGTGATATGTGCGAATGTGTCGGCGCACATCAATTAACATTTAACCTAATTGTTAATTGAAATATAACAAAAAACGGCAGCGGTGTCAACAGAGATTTTAAGAAATGTGGTGAAAACTGCGCTATCGGTACTCGCACTGTTCCCAGTGATCGTTGATGACGCCGATCCCCTGCAGATAGGAGTAAACGATCGTTGGCCCGACGAACTTGAAGCCGCGCTTTTTCAGGTCTTTGCTGATCCGCTCAGAGAGTTCGTCCCTGGCGGGCATGGCCTTTATGTCGGACAGATGATGATCGATGACCTGTCCGTCGGTGAAGCCCCAGATATAGCGGTCGAAGCTGCCGAACTCCGCCTGTACCTGTAAGAACGCCTGCGCGTTGGCAATCGCCGCCCGGATCTTATTCCGGTTGCGGATAATGCCCGCGTCCTGCATCAGCGCCTCAATTTTGGCCTCGTCGTAGGCGGCGACGATCTGCGGGTCGAAACCGTCGAAGGCCCTGCGGAAGTTTTCTTCCTTATTCAGAATCAGGTTCCAGCTTACGCCCGCCTGCATTCCTTCCAGCACGAGCATGGCGAACTGCTCCTGATCGCGGTGTTCCGGTTTGCACCAGCGGGTGTCGTGGTAGAGCAGCATTTTCTCAGAAATCTTATATTGCCCTGTGCCGAAGCTGAAATCGCATCTTTTCTTGTCCATGGCAAACCTCGTTCAGGAGTGTTATGCGGGATTCCGAAGCGGCTATCCCACTGTGTTCCGCTCTTCCCCGCGCAGGAAAGCCTCTATATTTTTACAGGTTTCCTCCACCACGCGGGTTCTGGCTTCCACGCTGGCCCATGCCATATGGGGCGTGACGATCAGTTTCGTGCTGTCCTGGATCTGCCGGAGCGGACTGTCTTTGGCCATCGGCTCTCTCTCCAGCACATCCAGTCCCGCCGCGGCGATCTCGCCGCCGGTCAGGGCCTCGTAGAGCGCCTGCGTGTCCACCACGGGACCGCGGGCCACGTTGATGAGGACAGCCGTTTCTTTCATTTTCTTAAAAGCGTCTCTGCCGATCAGACCTCTGGTCCTGTCGCTGAGCGGGCAGTGCAGGGAGAGGACGTCAGACTGTGCGAGCAGGGCGTCGAAGTCCACGCGCTCATACTCTGTACAGGTGCTCTGGCCGGAGGCGGAGTAGAAGATGACCCTGCAGCCCAGCATCTGTGCCAGCGCCGCGACTCTGCGGCCGATCGTGCCCATGCCGACGATGCCCCAAGTCAGATTTTCCATGTCATGGAATGCTATGTCGAAATTGGAGAAGCGCTCCTGCGCGCTGTATGCGCCGGATTTGACGTACTGATCGTAGTGCGACAGCTTCTCGGTGAGCGCGAGCGCCAGGAGCAGCGTGTGCTGCGCCACCATGGAAGTGCAGTAGTTGACTACGTTGGCGACTCGGATGCCGCGGCTCTGGCAGTAGGGGATATCGACATTGTCATAGCCGGTTGCGAACAGGCAGATCAGCTTGATGTCCGGCGCGTCCTTCATGGTCGCCTCGTTCATGGGAGCCTTGTTGCAGATGACGATGTCCGCGCTTTTGATGCGCTCCGCGGTATTTTCAGCCACCGTATTCGGGTAGCAGATTACTTCTCCGAATTTTTCCAGGCAGGATACGTCGACGTCCGTGCCTACGCTGTTTCTCTCCAGAATTACGATTTTCATAGGGTGCCTCCTTGTGGTGTGATCCGGTTCGCGAGCCGCGCGCAGCTGGATTCTGGAGTTTATTTTAGCACATCGCAAATATTTTTCCTAGAGTCTATTTGTCAAGGATGTGACGATATGATATACTATATTGTATCAATGCAAACCAGGATTCGGATCCAGAAGGGGGAAGGACAGATATGCTTGCGACACTGATACCGTTTTTTGACAAGGACATGAAGGTGAGCGCGTACTCACTGTTTTCGCAGAAGGAGAATTATCTGCTCAATCCGGAACTGCAGGGACTGGCCGTGCTGGACGGCGCAGGCAGGATCGACGGGCTGGAGATTATCAGAAATATCGGCATCGATACGCTGTCGCCGGACTCCCGGGTATTCCTGCCGATCGGACCGATCAACGTATTCTCGGATATTGAGTCCCAGACGGAGGATATGAAAGATCGGCTGGTGCTCCTGTTCGACAAATCCATTGTGAACCGGGACGACTACAGGAACCGCCTCGCACAGCTTCGCGAGAGAGGCTATCATCTCGCGATGATGAAGCTGCCGATCACGGAGTTCGAGAATTACAGGGGGATTCTCGACTCGATGGATTACATCATTCTGGACAGCAAGAAAGTGGACGTGATGACCGCGAAGATCTACTTTGCGCATCAGTACCCGAATATCAGCATCTGCGTCGGCAATATCGAGAATCAGGAGCTGTTCGACAAGGTCAAGGACGACGAGGCGTTCAGTATGTTTGAGGGCGATTTCTTCCGCATCCCCGTCACGAAGGGGCAGACGAAGATCGAACCCCTGAAGGTCAATTATCTGGAGTTGATGAAGATCGTCAACGACGAGGACTATGAGCTGACCAAGGCGGCGGATATCATCGGGCGGGATACGGCGCTTGTCCTGTCGCTGCTCGAGATGGTAAATAAGATCGCCGTCAATTCGGAGGTCACGTCGATTCGTCATGCGGCGGCGATCCTCGGTCAGAAGGAGCTGAAGAAATGGATCAACACCGTGATCACGAAGGAGCTCTGTGCGGACAGGCCCAATGAGATTACGAGAGAATCCCTGCTGCGCGCGAAGTTTGCGGAATGTCTCGCTCCCACTTTCGGCTTGGCGCAGAAGGCGCAGGAGCTGTTCCTGCTCGGGCTGTTTTCCGTGCTGGACATCATTCTGAACGTGCCGCTTAAAGAGGCGCTCGGCAGGGTGAACGTCGCGAAGGAGATCTCGGACGCGCTCATCGACCACAAGGGCGATCTCGCGGAGGTGTACGATTTCATGCTCTATTATGAGAACGCGGACTGGCAGGAAGTCGGCAGACAGCTGGTGATGAAGAACATTCCCACCAACACGGTGTTCCAGGCGTACACGGAGGCCGTGAAGTGGTATAAGGCGATGTTTTTCTGAATAGATAATTCATCCGTAGGAGGAAACTGTTTATGAGTAGCGAAATCAGAGACATTCATCTTGCCGAATCCGGCGAGAGGAAAATCGAGTGGGTGAAGCGCAACTGTGATCTGTTGCGCACCCTGGAGAAGGAATTTGCCGAGAGCAAGCCTTTCGCGGGTAAGAAGATCACGCTTTCCGTTCATTTGGAGGCGAAGACGGCGTATCTGTGCCTCGTGCTCGCCGCAGGCGGCGCGGACATGTATGTGACAGGTTCCAACCCGCTGTCCACTCAGGACGACGTGGCGGCTGCGCTTGTCAAGGCCGGGCTGGAGGTTCATGCCTGGTACGGCGCCACGAACGAGGAGTACGAGACGCATATCCGCCACGCGCTGGAAGCGGGGCCGAACATTATCATTGACGACGGCGGCGATCTCGTCAACATGGTGCACAAGGAGATGCCGCAGCTGATCCCGAACATCATCGGCGGCTGTGAGGAGACGACTACCGGTATCATCCGTCTGGAGGCGATGAACAGGGCCGGGGAGCTGAAATTCCCGATGGTTCGCGTCAACAACGCGGCCTGCAAGCATTTCTTCGACAACAGATACGGCACAGGGCAGTCCGTGTGGGACGGTATCAACAGAACGACGAACCTGATCGTGGCCGGCAAGATCGTGGTAGTTGCGGGTTACGGCTGGTGCGGCAAGGGCACGGCGATGCGGGCGAAAGGACTCGGCGCGAGAGTTATCGTGACGGAGATCGACCCCATCAAGGCGATTGAGGCTGTCATGGACGGTTTTGACGTCATGCCGATGAAAGAGGCGGCGAAGGTCGGAGACTTCTTTATCACCGTGACCGGCTGCGACGGCGTGATTGACAGGGAGGACTTCGCCGAGATGAAAGAGGGCGCAATCCTCTGCAACGCGGGACACTTTGACTGTGAGATTGATATGGCCTGGCTCAAGGCGAACGCCGTGGAGCAGAAGGAGCAGCGCAAGAATATCATGGGCTATAAACTGCCTACGGGACAGTGGATCTTCGTGCTGGCGGAGGGACGGCTTGTGAATCTGGCGGCGGGCGACGGGCATCCGGCGGAGATTATGGATATGAGCTTTGCGATCCAGGCGCTCTCCGCGAAATATCTTGTGGAGCACGGCGGCGAGCTTTCCGAGAAGCTGATCGACGTGCCAGAGGAAGTGGACAGAGATGTGGCGAAGCGCAAGCTGGCGTTCCTCGGCAAAGAGATCGACGTGCTCACGCCCGAGCAGGAGAAATATCTGAACAGCTATACGGTATAGAAGTTTTTCACAAAACGCCCTCTGCGCTTTGTTGCAAAAATGCCGAAAATCCTATAAATATTCGGAAAATACTTACTAAAACGAAAATATAGTGTTAAACTATATATAGTAATGGGGAATTGTCGGTATATAGGATCGAAGCGGAGGGAGCCATGTTTAAGGAAGATCAACTGATTATGTGCGGCGGACACGGTGTCTGCCGCGTTGTTACCATTACGGACAATCCGATCGACCGATCGGATAAGGAACGCAAGTACTACGTATTGGAACCGGTCTTTGAGAAGGGCAGCACCGTCTATACGCCTGTCGATAACGACAAGGTGGTTATGCGCCGGATCATGAACAGGCGGGAGGCGGAAGCGCTGGTAGATCAGATTACGGAGATCGAGACGGTCTGGATCCAGGAGGAGAAGAGCCGGGAGCAGATGTACAAGGAGGCGATCCGCACCTATGACTGCCAGAGTCTCGTGCGGATTATCAAGACGCTCTATCTGCGCAGACAGAGCCGCCTGAAAGAGGGCAAGAAAGTGCTGTCTTCGGATGAACAGTATCTGCACAAGGCGGAAGAGCTCCTCTACAGCGAGATGTCGCTCGCGCTCTCCATACCTAAGGAAGAGGTGGGAGCATATATCAAAAAAGCTGTTCGCGATAAGGAAAAGGTAACATCTTAAAAATGAGCAAAATATAAGAGCCGGGCGTTGTCCCGGCTCTTGGTTCGCTCTGTGGGAATTTTGTATGGTATGTATCTGCGGTGCCTTACGTGTCGTGTTTGGGATGCGCGCTGATAATATTGATCGCGTTCATAACGGTCGTCATGACCTCTACTTCCGCCTGCTGTGAAGAATTGTTCAGCTTCTGGAAAAGAGCGCCGGTATTGGTCCGCACATACTGCGGCGTCAGTCTGTTGAGCGCGAAAGACGCCATATCCAGACGGCATTTTTCACAGGAACAGACATTCGGCATGGTGGGAAGTATCTTGTTGAGCTGATATTCCACAGCCTCCTCCATCATATTTTTCAAACCTTCCATCGAAGAATCCTCCTCTTTTGTCTGAAAACGACAAAGCACACACATAACATGTTAATACATTTTGACGCAATAATCAATTATTATTTTCGGCGGAGAATGTTTTTCGCCTTGCAATTTACAGACAGAAACGGTATTCTAGTGAGTAAAGCGATTGGAGCCACAACATAAGGAAGCGAAGTAGAGCATGACGGATGTAATCATAGACAGTCTGACAGACAGCATCAAGCTGCTGCCCTTTCTGTTCCTCACATACCTTGCCATGGAGTATCTGGAGCACAGAGCCGGGGCGAAGATGCAGGCGGCGATCCGCAGCGCGGGCAAAGGCGGGCCTTTTCTCGGCGCTTTTCTCGGCGTCTTTCCGCAGTGCGGTTTCTCGGCGGCGGCCTCCAATCTGTACGCGGGAGGGATTATCACGATGGGAACGCTGATGGCGGTGTTTCTGTCTACCTCCGATGAGATGCTTCCTATTATGATATCCGAGAATGCCGGGATCGGCCTGATGGCCAGAGTGCTCGGCGTGAAATTTGTCGTCGCTGCCGCCGCGGGTCTGGCGATTGACCGTATCTTTCGCCAAAACAGGGGCGAGGTGAAGATTGATCATCTCTGCGAACAGCGCCGCTGCCATTGTGAGAATGGCATCTGGAAGTCTGCGCTGCACCATACGATCGAGATTTTTCTCTATATCCTGCTGATTTCTCTGGCGCTGAATCTTGTGATCGCATGGGTAGGAGAAGAGGCGCTTGGCAGTCTGATCCTGGACCGGCCGATTCTGGGACCGGCGGTTGCGGGGCTGATCGGACTGATCCCGAACTGTGCGGCCTCCGTGATTGTCACGCAGCTGTATCTGGACGGGGTGCTGGGGGCGGGCGCGATGATTGCCGGCCTGCTGTCCGGAACAGGGGTCGGTCTGCTGGTGCTGCTGCGGGTGAACGACGACCGCAGGGAGAATCTTCGTCTGACCGGGCTGCTCTATCTGATCGGCGTGGCGGCGGGAATCGCTGTGGAAGCGCTCGGCATTGTTTTTTGAACAAAAAAAGAACCGACCCCGGAGCGCGATCACTCCAAAATCAGTCCTTATAAGTGCACCGCCAGGGGCTCGAACCCTGGACACCCTGATTAAGAGTCAGGTGCTCTACCAACTGAGCTAGCGGTGCGTGTTTGATATGCGCGTGCCGTTCCAACACGCAAGAGTTATTATAGTATAATGTTATTTGCATTGCAAGACTTTTTTTGAGAAATTTTTGGGACATATTTTTTTGACGGATTCGGAGGAATGGATCGTGATTTTTGAAAGCCATGCGCATTATGACGACGAGGTGTTCGACGAGGACAGAGAGGAGCTGCTGCGCTCGCTGGGGGAGCACGGGATCGGATATGTGATCAACGTGGGATCAAGCATTGAGAACTGCAGGCGCACGCTGGCGCTGACAGAACAGTATTCTTTTGTGTACGGCGCCATGGGCGTGCATCCCAGCGAGACCGGGGAACTTGACGAGGAGAATTTCGCGTGGCTCAGAGCGCAGTGCGCCGCGCCCAAGATCGTGGCGGTGGGCGAGATCGGTCTGGATTATCACTGGCAGGAGCCGGAAGCCTCCGTGCAGAAGAAATGGTTTGAGAGACAGCTGGAACTGGCGAAAGACACGGGCCTTCCGGTGATCATTCACTCCCGGGACGCCGCGAAAGACACGCTGGATATTCTGCGGGCGCACGGCGCGGAGGAGATTGGCGGCGTGATCCACTGCTTCTCTTACGCGAAGGAGATGGCGCGGGAATACCTGGAGATGGGGTATTACTTTGGGATCGGCGGGGTAGTTACATTTAAGAATGCGAAGAAGCTGAAAGAGGCCGTGCAGTATATTCCGATGGACAGAATCCTTCTGGAGACGGACAGCCCGTATCTGGCGCCGGAGCCGAACCGCGGACAGCGCAACTCGTCGCTGAACCTCCCCTATGTGGTACAGGCGATCGCGGCGCTGAAAGGGATCGGCTGCGAAGAGGTGGAAGAGATTACGAGCGGCAATGCGAAACGGCTGTTTGGCATAGGGCAGTAAGCCGGCGCATGACGATGCCCCGGATCATGCCGGACAGGCGGGAAATGGAGGTTCTATGGCGACGCTGGGAAACAGGAGAAGCACGGCGGAGATCATACAGAGATACGGTTTTGATGTTCGGAAAAAGTACGGGCAGAATTTTCTCATAGACAACGGCGTATTGGATCGGATCGTGGAAGCAGCAGAGCTGACGGAAGCAGACTGCGTCCTGGAGATCGGGCCGGGCATTGGCACGCTGACGCAGCGGCTCGCGGAGGAGGCGGGAGAGGTCGTCGCGGTGGAGATCGACAGGGAACTGATTCCGATTCTGCAGGAGACGCTGGCGGACTACGGCAACGTGACGGTTCTCAACGAGGATATCCTGAAGACGGACATCTGCGGGATCGCACAGCAGCACGGCGGCAGACCGTTAAAGGTTGTGGCGAATCTTCCGTATTATATTACGACGCCGATCATCATGGCGCTTTTGGAGAGCCGCGCCCCGATAAAGAGCATAACGGTCATGGTGCAGAGAGAAGTGGCGGACCGCATGCGCGTTGGCCCGGGATCCAAAGAGTACGGAGCGCTGTCCCTGGCGGTACAGTATTATGCGAAGCCGGAGATCGTCGCACAGGCGCCCGCGTCCTGCTTCCTGCCGAGGCCGAAGGTTGACAGCACGGTGATCAGACTAACGCGCTATGAACAGCCGCCGGTAAAGACGAGGGATGAGGACTGGCTTTTCGCCGTGATCCGCGCCTCTTTTAATCAGCGCAGGAAGACGCTGGCGAACGGGTTGGCGAACGCCGGCGGTCTCGGGCTGCGCAGACAACAGGTGGAGGAGGTTCTCGCCGATATGGGGCTTCCGGCAGCGGTGCGCGGCGAAACATTGACATTAGAACGGTTTGCCGAACTTTCCGACAGGCTTTACGAACTTCGCGCATAGAATCGTTTTTGGAAAAATATACAAGATAAGGTAATAAACTATCGTGGCATCTCCATATGTTGGTGTATTTTTAACAGAAAGTTTTCCGAATGGGGATGCTATTTTTATGTTTATTTTATTTACATTAACATGCGGCTATGGTAAACTTAAACAGTGAAAATAGGCATATTATACGGAAAAGTGTGCGAAAATGCGGCGTAAAATGCCGGATGGCCGCGGGAATACGATAATGAGGTGACTACCTTGGATAAGTATGAATACAAAGTACGGGCCGACGAGATCAAGACGCTGATCTCGGAAGGAGAGTTTGCGGAAGCCGTCAGTATTGCCGATACGATAGACTGGCGCAGGGTCAAGAGCGTAATGATGCTCTGTACGATCAGTGATTTATATAAAATCAACAGAAGGTATCAGGAGAGCAGGGATATCCTGCTCCTTGCCTACGAGAAGCATCCTACGGGACGGCTGATCCTCTATTCGCTGTGCGAGCTTTCCATCAAGCTGGAAGACTATTTACAGGCGATCAAGTACTTTGAAGATTTCGTGCAGGTCGCTCCGAAAGATACGGGGCGGTATATTTTGCAGTACCGGCTCTATGAGGCGCAGGACGTTGGCCTGGAAGAGCGAATTGCGGTGCTGGAGGAGTTTAAAAAGCGCGATTACAGGGAGAAATGGGCCTATGAGCTGGCTTATCTGTATCATCGGATCGGGCTTGCGACCAAATGCGTGGAGGAATGCGACGAGATGTTCCTCTGGTTCGGAGAGGGCAAGTATGTCGTCAAGGCGCTGGAACTGAAAGCGCTCCATGAACCGCTGAACGAGGACCAGCGGGCCAAATACGACGAGTGGGTCAAAGCGCGCGAGACGCCGGAAGATGAGCCGGAAACGGATGAACCGGAGGAAAATGACGAAGAGGAAGGCGTGTCCGGCGATACGCAGATTGCGGGCAGAATTTCCCGCGCGGCGGACGACGACCGGGAGGTTCCCACAGTGCCGACCACGGAACTCCCGGAAGTCAAGACGATGGATCTGGGACAGTACAATACGATCAACCTACAGATGGCGCTGGCGGAGAGCATGAAGGAGATTCTGGACGAGGAAGCGCCGCAGGAGACGGTTGAGGAAGAGGCCGGCGCGGAAACGGAGGACAGAAACAGGGACGCCGCTGGGGAATCTGACGGCGACAGCAATAATAATATAGAAAGCACCGAAGCGGAGAGGGCAGAAGAGCCGGCGGATGATCTGGAGCCGGAGGACGAAGAGGAGGAGCTGGAAGACGCTGTGACTGCCTCGCTGATCGCGCCGCTTTTGGAGGAGACGGAGGAACTGCCGGCGCCCGGGGAAGTTGAGCGGCAGCTTCAGTCGTCCTCTATCGTCCAATTCCCGGAGCAGCCGAAGTCTGTCCGGGAGGAGAGCGCAGCGCAGCGGGAGGCGCCGCCCGCGGCGCAGGAAAGGCCGAAGACCATGAGTACGGACGAGCTGAAGCAGATCGGAAGCCAGCTCGCCACGGAGGATACGGTTTCCTTTGACGCGCAGCAGATTGTGGAGCAGATGAAGCAGGAAGCGCAGCGGGCGGCTGTCTCGCCGGGGGAAATGCTCACGCCTCTGAATGCGTCGCCTTCGCGGTATGATAATTTCCTGTCACAGGAATATGACGGGCAGATCAGTCTTGTCGTGCCCGAGGCTGCCCGGGTGGAAAAGCAGATCACCGGACAACTCAGCATAGACGATATTATGGCCGAGTGGGAAGAGATGAAGCGGACGAGCCAGGAGCGGCGCATGGAGGAAGTGCGCCAGCGGATTCTGGCGCATACGGGCAATCTCTTCGCGGATTTTGACGAGGCGACGAAAAACGGCCTCCTGGAGGAGCTGGAGCGCGCGTTCGTGGCTGCGATTATGAAAGATTCCGGCAAGAAGGCGCCAATCAAGAAAGTTATTCTGCCGGATGACGACGAGAAGATTAACTCTGCGATGGATGTGGTGAAGTCGGAGGCCGAGCAGCTTGCGGTGAAGGCGGCGGCATCAAAGAAGCAGGCCGGGGAAGAGAGCGGGGACGCGGAGGAGCCGGAAAAGATAGAGGAGCCCGCCGGCACGCAGCCTGAGAGCGAAAGCGGCAAGGCGGAAACTCCGGAATCGGAGCCGGAGCAGACGAAAGAGGAGGAAGAGACTTCGGTTCGGGAAGAGGAGCAGCCGGAGCCGAATCTGCAGGACCGCGAACTGACGGCGGAGGAACAGGAACTGTTCGGACAGTTTACGCATCACCGCAGATCCAGGCGGCAGCTGGTACATGCGCTGGACAATATGAGTCTCGCGTCCTGCACGGGCAATATCATCGTTTCCGGCGAGGAGGAGATTACCACGCTGACGCTGGCCAAGGCGCTGATCAAGGAGATGCAGAACAACGACAGCAATTTCTCGGGCAAGGTGGCGAAGGTGTCGGCCAATGTCCTGAACAAAAAGGATGTGGCGGAAACTTTTGCGAGATTGGACAACGGCGCGCTCATTATTGAGAAAGCCTCGCGTCTGAAACCGCTCACGATCTCCAAGATGACGAAGACTCTGGACAAGGACAACATGGGGCTGCTGCTCATTCTGATCGACAAGAAACAGAACATCAATCAGATGCTCGCCGATCATGAGGAGCTGAACAATAATTTCAATCTGCGCATCGACATAGAACCGCTGAACGCCGAGTCGCTGGTAGCGTACGCGAAGCAGTATGCGGAGGAGCAGGAATACTCGATTGACGAGTTCGGTATCCTCGCGCTCCATACGAGGATCGCGGACCGGCAGACGAGCGATCATGAAGTGACTCTGGCGGAAGTCAGAGATCTGGTCGACGAGGCGATCGAGTACGCCAACAAAAAAACGCCGAAACATTTTATGGATATTTTGCTGGCAAAGCGGTATGATGAAGATGACATGATTATATTGCGGGAAAAAGATTTTATGCATTATTAACAAAGTAAGAGGGGGACGCTTATGGCAAAACGAGAGAGTAAAGCAAAAGAAAAAACGACGGAAGCCGGCCAGGTATTTATCTCACAGGACGACCAGTATCTGTTCGGGCAGGGGGCTCACTACGATATCTATAAGAAGCTCGGCGCGCATCCGTCCGTGGAAAACGGCGAAAAGGGCATGTTTTTTGCAGTGTGGGCGCCGAACGCGGCCAGCGTGCATGTGATCGGCACCTTCAACGGGTGGAATGAAGAGACGCATTTGATGCAGAAGATCGGACCTTCCGGCATTCACACGCTGTTTATTCCCGGCGTGGGAGAGAACGAGCTGTACAAGTATCTGATTCATACGCCGGCAGGGGAGAAACTGTACAAGGCGGATCCCTTTGCGAACTATGCGGAGATGCGTCCGGGCAACGCTTCCAAAACATACGATATCAGCAAGTTTAAATGGACGGACGGCGCGTGGATGGCAGATCGTAACGGCAAGGACTACACGAAGGAGCCGGTGGCTATTTACGAGTGTCACATCGGTTCCTGGATGAAACATCCCAACGGCACGCCGGACGGTTTCTATAACTACAGGGAATTTGCGGACAGGATTGTGGAGTATCTGAAAGAGATGCGGTACACCCATATAGAACTGATGGGGATTGCGGAGTATCCGTATGACGGATCCTGGGGCTATCAGGTGACCGGCTACTATGCGCCGACTTCCAGGCACGGCACGCCGGACGATTTCATGTATCTCGTCAACACGCTGCACCGCAATAAGATCGGCGTGATTCTGGACTGGGTGCCGGCGCATTTCGCCACGGACGCGCACGGGCTCGGCAGATTCGACGGGGAGTGTATTTTCGAGCATCCCGATCCGAGGATCGGCGAGCATCCGGACTGGGGGACGAAGATTTTTAATTACGGCAAGACCGAGGTTAAGAATTTCCTGATCGCCAACGCGCTGTTCTGGCTGAAGGAATACCATATCGACGGTATCCGTGTGGACGCTGTGGCATCCATGCTCTATCTGGACTACGGCAAGCGCGACGGACAGTGGGTGCCGAACAAATACGGCGGGAACGAGAATCTGGAGGCGATCGAGTTTTTCAAGCATTTAAACTCTGTTGTGCTCGGGACTTATCCGGGTTTCCTGACGATCGCGGAAGAGTCTACCGCATGGCCGAAGGTGACAACCAGAGTGGAGAACGACGGCCTCGGTTTCAGTTTCAAGTGGAATATGGGCTGGATGCATGACTTCTGTGATTACATGAAATTGGATCCCTATTTCCGCAAGAACGATCACTATGGCATGACTTTTGCCATGACTTACAACAGCAGCGAGAATTATATTCTTCCGCTGTCCCATGACGAGGTAGTGCACCTGAAATGTTCGATGGTCAACAAGATGCCGGGCTATCCCGTAGATAAGTACGCGAATCTGCGCGCGGGCTATGCCTATATGTTCGGCCATGCCGGCAAGAAGCTGCTCTTTATGGGACAGGACTTCGGACAGGAGCGGGAGTGGAGCGAAGCCAGGGAACTGGACTGGTATCTGCTCGGCGAAGAGCTGAACAAGGGGATGCACGAGTTTGTGAAGGAGCTTCTGAATCTGTACCGCAAGTATCCCGCCATGTACTCCATCGACAACAGCTGGGACGGCTTTGAATGGCTGAACGCGGACGACTGCGACCACAGCGTGTACAGCTTCTACAGGAAGGACGAAACCGGCAGGAATAATATCATGTTCGTGATCAATATGACGCCTATGATGTGGGAGAATTATATGGTCGGCGTGCCGAAAAAGAAAAAGTATAAACTGCTCTTAAACAGCGATGAGAAGCGCTTTGGCGGCAACGGGCATGAGATTCCCGCGGAGATCGCCGCAGTCAGGGGCGTGTGCAATTTCAAGGACTACAACATCTCCTTTAATCTGCCGCCCTACACTGCCGCCGTATTCATTTTCTAAGGTATTCTGTGACAAAAAGGTTAAGAAAGTACATAACTATGCCGAAATAAAGGGTGAATGTGAAAACATTCGCCCTTTTTATCATCACTACATTGGAGATTTGTATGAAGATCACATTTGACCACACGAACGCGAATCAAAATGTAGACAGGGCGACAACCGCATACAGAGAGATCCGGACGTCCAGGACGGGACGGACGGACGATTACGCATTAGACATTTCTGGCACAGTTATGGATAACAACGCTTACGGGGGTCACGGAAAGACCGCAGAAGAGGTTATGCAGGATGCGGGGCTCATCGATGTGGCCACGCAGAGAGACTATATGACAGTGATGTCTAATACTATGTCGGAGGAAGATTTCAGCCGGCTGCAGAGAGACGGCTATCATCCCGGGGACATGGACGTCGAAGAGGTTGTCACCATTGTCGATAAGATCAAAGCGGAACTTGTAAAGGGCGGTACGCAGATCACCGGTTATACGGACGATCTGGACGCGGAGACCCTCAGGGAGATCACCGGCAGCGAAGCTTTTGCGAGAGAACTGTGCAAGCAGTTCAGGATGCATGATATTCCCGTCACCAAAGAGAATGTCGTGAACGCGGCGCAGGCCTGTGACAGAGCGAAACGGCTGCAGACGCCGGACGACGGGACTGTGCGCTACATGGTAGAGAACCGTACGGATCCGACGATCGACGGGATGTATCTGGCAGAGCACAGCTCCACGGCGGACAACAGACAGAGCCACGGTTACTATGCTTCGGACGCGGGCGGGTATTACGCGAAGAAAGCGGAGGAATACAACTGGGATCAGCTGGCGCCGCAGATGGAAAAAGTGCTGGAGGAAGCGGGACTGGAGGCCACGGACGAGAATCTGGAAGAGGCGAAATGGCTGATCGAGTCGGGTATTCCGCTGACGGCGGAGTCCGCTTACAGACTGCATGAGATTCGACAGGTCGAACTCCCGCAGAGCGAGGAACAGATCCTTGCGGCGGTTGCGGCGGCGATCGCGGACGGCAGAAGCGCCGGGAGCGCGAATCTGTCCGACGGCAGGAGCGCGCTGGAAAAGGCCGCCGATTATGTGCAGGCCTATGAGAAGATCAGCGACGAGGCTGTGGATCAGACCGTCTCGGACGGCAGGAAATGCAATCTGCGCAATTTGATGAAGGCGCAGGAACAGATAGACAGATACGGAGCGGCAGAGGGGACGCCGCAGCAGATCAGCGCGAGAAGACAGCTGGAAGAAGTCCGGCTGATGATGACCATAGAGGCGAACCGCAAACTGATTGAGAGCGGATATTCCATCGACACGGCTGAGATCGAGGATCTGGTGGAAGAGCTGAAACGGATTGAGGAAAGGCAGAATCAGGCGCTTTTTAAGGAGCCGGACAACGCCGCGGCTGCGGACAAGGCGCAGCTCTATGCGCAGACGCAGCAGAAGACGGCTGAGATTCCTTATCTGCCGGCGGCTGTCCTTGCCGGATATATAGACAGCGAGGAGCCTTTTACGCTGGACAGCGTTCATGCGAACGGCACGGCGCTCAGGAGCGCCTATGAAGCCGCGCGGGAGTCCTATGAGACATTGATGACGGCGCCGCGGGCGGATATGGGAGATTCCATCCGCAAGGCATTCCGCAACGTGGACGACATCCTTGCGGATATGGGGCTGGAGACGAGCGAGGAGAACCGCAGGGCGGTTCGTATCCTCGGCTACAACAGCATGGATATCACCGACGACAATATCGACGCGGTGAAGAAATACGATATGGAGCTTCGCCATGCGATCCGCAGGATGACGCCGGCGGTCACACTGCAGGCGATCCGGGAGGGCAAAAATCCGCTGCGGATGTCGGTGGAAAAGCTGAACGGTTATCTCGACGACGTCGAGGCGGCGTATTCGGATGACGGAGAGAAATTCAGCAAATTTCTGTATAAACTGGAACAGAATCACAATATCACCGAGCAGGAGCGGGATGCGTACATTGGGATCTACCGAATGTTCCGGCAGCTCGAGAAGACGGACGACGCGGCGGTTGGGAGTCTTCTGATGGAAGGCGCACAGTTTACGTTTGACAATCTGCTGACGGCGATGCGCAGCACGAAAAAACAGGGAATGGACTACACCGTGGACGATTCCTTCAGAGGCGTGGAGGGCGTCGCGCTCAACAGGACCATCACCGAGCAGATCATGAGCGGGTTTTCTGGAACTTCGGCGGAGGGTTCGGACGCGCAGGACGCGGGCGCCGATCAGGAGAGAATGGCGCGGGAGTTCTACAGGACGCTCACGGACGAGGCGCTGGAGCAGGCATACCAGAGAGAGCAGCTGCGGCAGTATCAGGGCCTGAGCGAGGTGGAGGACGGCGTTATCCGGGAATTGCTCGCATACAGGCAGCCGATTACGGCGGACCGCGTGAGAGCGGCGGCGGATCTTCGCAAAAATTCAAAGATGCTGTTTAGAAAGCTGAATGATATTGATAAGTCGGCCGATAAACATAGTGTGAGGGACGCGGCGGATCATCTGCTGGATCAGCTGACGGATCGGGACAGCGCGGCGGAGGCTTACGGCGACATGCAGAGCGTTTTTGGAAAGATGCTCGAGGAAGCGCAGGAGGAGAGCACGGCTTACCTGGATCTCCGCGTACTGCAGAGCTGCAGCAGGCAGCTTGCCCTGGCGGGAAGTCTGGCCGGAGAGGAGAATTACCAGATTCCGGTGGAGATCGGGGGCGAGTGGACGGCCATTCATCTGAAGGTAGTGCACGGCGGCGGGAGCGGCAGAGTGACTGCGGAGATGGACGCCGAGAGATACGGCCATGTGACGGCGCAGTTTGGCGTGAAGGATCACACCGTGTCCGGCTTTATCGCCTGCGACAGCGAGGAAGGTACGCGGAGACTGCGCGAGAACGAAGCGCGTCTGCGCGAGGCGGTCACGGCGGATGCGGATACCGCGGGCGGGCCGCTTCTCGCGGGCAGTATCGGAATCGTGTACAGCAGGGAAGTTCATGTAGAGGATGATACAGGAGAAGAACAGGCGCAGGACGGACGGGTCGAGACGGCGGATCTGTACAGGATCGCCCGGGCGTTTATCACTTCTGTAACGGAATAAAGGAGGAAACGGCAAATGAAGATCAGTTATAACGCGGCGGCAATGTATGCAAACAACGCGGTGAACATGGCGGACAACAAGGTATCGCAGTCTCTGAAGAGACTGTCTTCCGGCCTGAAGATCACGGCGTCCAAGGACGATCCCGCAGGATATGCGATCGGGCGGAGAATGAACGCGCAGATCGACGGTATCGGGGTGGCGACGCAGAACTCCAACAGAGGCGTCAATATCATTGAGACGGCGGACGGCGCGCTGACGGAAGTGCACGAAATGCTTCAGAGGATGAACGAACTGGCGGTCAAGGGCGCGCACGGAGTGCTCACGACCATGGACCGCGAGATGCTGAATGCCGAGATGAAGCAGCTGAAAGAGGAAGTGACGCGAATCGCCAACGATACGGAATTCAACGGGCAGCCTCTTCTGGACGGCAGTTTCGATCTGCGCGGCTACACGAACAGCCAGCTCGCCAGCGTGGACTTCTACAGCGACGAGGTGCTGGCCAAAGGGTACACGATCACCGATCTGACGGTATATTATAACGAGGACGGGACGATCGATCTGGACCAGACGAAAGCGGCGTTCCAGGCCGGCGACGGCTTCCCTGAGGGCGTGGAGATCACCGAGGTCGGCCAGGACAAAGTGGTCATTACGGGCAGCCAGGATTTCAAGATGACGCTCGCCATCAATTACGATGAGAGGGACGCGGGCAACAAAGTGGTGGTCGCGACAGCCGCAGAGGAACTGAAGATTGATATCACCGGTATCGGTTCGCTGGATATGCAGACAGGGGCCAATGAAGGGCAGCAGCTCAATATCCGCATTCCCAAGATCTCTCTGGACAGACTGGGCATCGAGCGCAGCCAGGTGGACACCGAGGAGAGCAGCAGCAACGCCATCGAGGAAGTCAAGGGCGCGATTCAGTATGTATCGGATGTGCGCAGCAGGCTGGGCGCATATCAGAACAGGCTGGAGCACACGATCAACAATCTCGACGTCAGCAACGAGAATATGACGGCGTCTTACTCCAATATCATGGATGTGGATATGGCGGAGGAGATGACGACATATACCTCGCAGCAGGTGATCGCACAGGCGGCGACCTCCATGCTCGCGCAGGCGAATGAGAGGCCTTCTCAGGTGCTGCAGCTGTTACAGTAGAGAGAGCGTAAAGGAGAGAGAATATGACCACGGAACTGAAGCAGGAATACACGCTGCGTATCTCGCAGGCCAACAAGACTCAGCTGATCACGATTCTGTATGAGATGGTTCTGCTCTATACGGACGAGGCGGAGAGCGCGCTCGACGCCGGAGATAAGGCGGAATTCAGAAGCGCTGTCCGCAAGGCGCGCAGCTGCGTGGAGGAACTGACGGCGTCCCTGCACCTGGAATATGAGCTGGCGCAGAATCTTCTGCAGCTGTACCTGTATGCGGACAGAGAGCTCGTCAAGGCGTCCTCGCGTTATGAGAGGGAGAATCTGGCGCATGTCCGGCTTGTCATGGAACAGCTTCACAGGGCGTACGAGCAGATTCAGGATCTGGACACGTCAGGGCCGGTCATGGGCAATACCCAGGCGGTTTACGCGGGGCTCACCTACGGCAGAAATACTCTGACGGAAAATATCGCCGGCTCCGGGAGCAACCGGGGGTTTTGCGTGTAAGCGTTACGGCGCGGTCTATGAGAACAGCGACAGCGCGCGATAGATTTCATGATGCTTTTCTTCGGGCAGCAGATCTTTATCTGCTGCCTGTTCTATCAGATACTTATAGCGTTTCAGAATGGCGTTGACTTCGTAGATGTAACAGTCGATCAGATCGGGCTCGGTCACATTGTCGAAGTTGGAGTAAGCGATCTCCAGCGCGTATCTGGTCTGCGCGAGTTCTTCCTGAAGAGACAGTTTAGTGCAGTCTACGATGATTTCTGCGTCTTCGGGGCCGTTGGCGCTTTGATGGAAAAAGATCTTCATGGGAAAGCCAGTCCTTTCTTTTACAAATCTTCTACAAATTGGAAAGTATTGCCTGATAAAAGTATAGGTAAAAAATGGATAAATATTCATGTAATATTTATGCGGGACGGCGCATAGCTATAGAGCAGACAGGACAACGGAAAGGAATCGGTGCGATATGGCAAATGCGGGAGGAATGCTGGCGATTCTGGTCGTGTGCCTGATCGTTCTTGCGATTGGCGCGATGGGCAGAAAAGTCGAATGGCTGGTGAATTTTGTTCTCAGGGCGGTGATGGGGACCGTCGGGATTTATTGTCTGAATTATATTCTGGCCTCCAGGCAGATTTCCGTGGCTGTCGGCATCAATCCCCTTACGGTTTTGACATCGGGAATCCTTGGATTTCCCGGGCTTGCCGTACTTTATGGCATACATTTTTTTAAAATCTTGTAGGATTTTCACAAAATTAATTTTTTCCCGTAATATGTCTGGACAAGACCGGAAAAGACGTATATAATTCAATTCACAATCACTCATGAAATTCTATGTGAGACATTTTTCTGAGATGTGTTTCACTCTATTGCCGGAAGGCATCGGGGGTTTCTCCCAAGTATTTCGTTGAGTCAAAAGAGCAGGCGGAGGTGATTTATATTGGACTGAGTTACTATCAATCTTTGCTGCTGTTGCTGCTTCTGCTGGCGGCACTGGCGGATCTTAAAACCGACCGTATTCCCAACGGATTCGTTGCGCTCGGCGTCTGTATAGGCGTGTTGGGCGGTCTCTTATGCGGTTCTGATATCCGGCGGACGGTTCTTTCCATATTTCTGGCGTTTCTGCTTTTGTACCCTCTGTTTAAGATTGGCGCCATCGGCGCCGGAGACGTCAAGGTACTTATGATGGTAGGCGGTTTTATGGAAGCGGGGGAGCTTTTTATCATTCTTGTCGCATCGTTTCTGATCGGCGGGGTCGGCTCCGTGATCCGGATTGTGTCTGAGAGAAACGGCAGAGAAAGACTGGAATATTTTCTGTCCTATCTCGCGGACGTGATCAGGACGAAACAGTGGAAATTATACGGAGAACACATGGCGCAGGACTATGAGAATTACCGGAAAAATAAAATACACTTTACGGTGCCGATTCTGCTCAGTGTGGCGCTGCGCATGGGAGGTGTGATTTGAGACAGAGAGTTTTTGCAATATGCGACGCCGAGGAGGCTTACGCGGCCAGGCTGATGGAGTACATGATAGAAAAAGTCAGACTGCCTTATGCGTTTCATCTGTTTACCGAGGCGGAGGAGCTGCAGAAATTTCTGCAGCGGGAGAAGGTGGAAATTCTGCTCATCGCGGAGAGTGCGCTGAAACTGCTGCGGGAGGAGTATGTGAGGCGGCAGGTGGAGCAGATGTTTGTGCTGCGGGAGGGAGAAGGGACGGAGCGGAGCGACACGGCCTGTATCAGCAAGCTCCAGAGTCCTCAGGCTATTTTGGGGATGATGGCCGAGTCGATCGGGGAGACGTCGGGCTGGGATCCAAAAGAGACGGCTCCCGGCGCGGAGGTAAAATTGATCGGCGTCTATTCCCCCGTCAAGAGATGCCTGCAGACGACCTTTGCGCTGACGCTGGGACAGATTCTGGCGCGGGAACACAGGACGCTGTATCTCAATTTTGAGAACTATTCGGGTTTTGGGCAGATGCTGAGACGCGATTTTTCACTGGATATGATGGATCTGATGTACTATTTCCGGTGTGACAGAGAACGGCTGGCGATCCGCCTGCCCGCCGTCATACAGGATATCAACGGGCTGGATTATATTCCGCCGACACAGTCCGTCATGGGGATGCGGGAGGCCGATGGGAAACAGTGGCTGGAGCTGTGCGAATATGTTGCCGCGATCAGAGAGTATGAGTATGTGATCCTGGATCTGGACGACGCGGTGGACGGACTTTTCGATCTGCTCAGGCACTGCAGCAGGATCTATACGATCACGAAGGAGGACAGCTTCGCGGTCGCAAAGCTCAATCAGTACGAGCAGATCCTGAAATTTAACGAAATGGACGAGATCGCGGACAGGACGGTGAAATGCAGATTTCCTGTTTTTAAGGAAATCCCCAGGGATCTGGACGCGCTGACCTACGGGGAACTGGCAGGCTATGTCAAGGCGATCGTGAAAGAGGATCTGTATGGAGAGTAGAGAAGAGCGCAGAAAAAAACTGAAAGAAAAGCTTGCGGAACAGATCGATTACGCGACGGAGCGGTCGGACGGAGAGATACAGGAGCTCATCGACGAAATGCTTGTCAGGGAGAGCAAGGAGCAGCCGATGACCCTGACGGAACGCAGGCAGCTTCGCAGGGAACTGTTCGACGCGATCCGCAAGCTGGACGTCTTACAGGAACTGGTGGATGATCCGCACATTACGGAGATCATGATCAACGGGCCGGATAAGATTTTTGTTGAACAGGACGGCAGGCTGTTTCAGAGCGATCTGCGGTTTGAAAGCAGGGAGAAGCTGGAAAATGTAATCCAGCAGATCGTGTCGGGATGCAACAGAGTCGTAAACGAGGCTTCTCCGATTGTAGACGCGCGGCTGCCAAACGGGGCGCGGGTGAACGTGGTTTTGAGTCCGGTGGCGCTGAACGGGCCGATTGTGACGATACGACGATTTCCTGAGAAACCGATTATGATGGAGGATCTGATTGCCTGCGGTTCCATCAGCGAGGAGGCGTGCGAGTGGCTGAGCAGGCTGGTTCGGGCCAAATACAATATTTTTATCAGCGGCGGTACGGGCTCCGGCAAGACCACTTTCCTGAACGCGCTGTCCTACTATATTCCCAGGGAGGAGCGGATCATCACCATAGAGGACAGCGCGGAGCTGCAGCTTCTCGATCTTCCGAATCTGGTGCGTATGGAGACGCGCAATGCCAATGTGGAGGGATGCAGGGAAATTACGATCCGGGATCTGATCAGGACGTCCCTGCGCATGCGCCCGACCAGAATTATCGTCGGAGAAGTCAGAGGCGGGGAAGCGTTCGATATGATGCAGTGTCTGAATACAGGGCACGACGGATCCATGTCCACAGGGCATGCCAACAGTTCCCGGGACATGCTGAGCCGCCTGGAAAATATGGTTCTGATGGGAATGGAGATACCGCTCGCGGCGATCCGGCAGCAGATTGCCTCGGGAATCGACATTATCGTCCATCTGGGGCGGCTTCGGGATAAGTCCCGCAAGGTGCTGGAGATTGCGGAAGTAGAGGGATTTGCGGGCGGCGAGATCGCGCTCGGCACGCTGTACCGGTTCGAGGAGAGCGGGGAGGACGCGTCGGGCCGGATCGTCGGAGAACTGCGGAAGGAGGGAGAGCTGCGCTATGTCGAAAAATTACAGTTTGCCGGACTACAATGAGTATCGGTTCCGAACCAGGGAGTTGGCGCTGTATGCGGCTGAGGGATTTCTGCTTATCGCCGCGGTCGCCTATTTCTTTTACCGGTCATGGGTCGCCTGCGCCGTTCTGCTGCCGGGGCTGCCGCTTTTTCTGAAAAGGAAGCGGCGCGAGCTTGCCAGAAGAAAACGGCAGGAGCTGAGTATACAGTTTAAGGATCTGATCCTTGCGGTGGCGGCCAACCAGAAAGCGGGGTATTCCGTAGAAAACGCTTTTCGGGAAGCGTACGGCGACATGGCGATGCTGTATGGCGGGCAGAGCGTTATCTGCACGGAACTCAGGTATCTTATGGCAGGGCTGGACAACAATGTCGTTCTGGAGCAACTGTTGTACGGTCTGGGCGTGCGGAGCGGCCTGCCCGATGTGATGCAGTTCGCGGACGTGTTTCTGATTGCCAAGAAAAGCGGCGGAAATATGACGGATATTCTGGCGAAAACCGCGGAAGTGATCGAACAGAAGACGGAGACGGACAAGGAGATCCAGCTTATGATAAGCGGCAGAAAGACGGAGCAGAAGATCATGAACGCAGTGCCATTTTTCATTATTTTCTATGTGGGCAGCACGTCGAAGGGATTTTTTGACGTCCTGTACCATAATCTGATCGGCGTGATCGTCATGACGGCATGTCTCGGATTCTATCTTGCGTCTTATATGCTGTCGGAGAAAATCGTAGATATCGAAGTGTGAGGGGAGGCGGGACAATGGTCTGGATCTATACGGCCATACTGGGAGGATATGCGCTGCTGTGGTTTCTTGCGAGAAAAGAGGAGGGGCGGGATCCTTTTTATAAGATGGCGGCGTATCTTGTGCGCGGCAGGGAGAGGGCGCCGCGCGCTATGGCGGGCAAAAGGCGCGGCTGGAAAAAAGATCAGCTGCGGCGCGGGCTGGAGGGGAAGCTGAGAACGCTGAATCCCGCCGTATCCGTAACGGTTCAAACCAGAGAATACTATCTGGCGGGATACCGCATCGTACTCATCGTGCTGTTTGCCGGAGCGGTCGTATGTCTTGCGGCGTGGTGGAGCGCCCACAGCAGTACGCGGCTGCTGGACGGGAATCTGATACACAGAAACGGGTACGGCGGGGATGATATTTCGATCGAACTGGCGGCGCGGATCGAGGGAGAGGAGGAAGAAGAGCTTTTCCGGTATATTGTGGAAGCGCAGAAATATACGCCGGGGGAGGCGGAAGATCTGTACCGCGCGGCGTCGGAAACTCTGTCCGGGATGATTCTGGGACAGAACGGCAGTCTGGAAGACGTGAGATACGATCTGGATCTGGTGACGGGGATCGAGGGATATCCCTTTGACATATCGTGGGACAGCAGCAGCTATGCGCTTGTCAATACGGACGGGACTGTGAATAACGAGGAACTGACCGAAGGAACAGTGGTAATGCTGACGGCGCATTTCAGATATGAGGGGCAGACCTGGGACCAGCAGATTCCCGTACAGGTAAACCCCGCGGTGTACACGCGCAGGGAACTGCTGCGCCGCCGCATCGAGGAACTGCTGCATATGCAGGATGAAAGCACCGGCAGCGAGGAGGAGCTGAGACTGCCGGACAGCGTGGAGACCGCTCCGATCACATGGCGGGAGGTTGTGCAGGACGGCAGCGGCTATGTGATGCTGTTGGCGGTATTGGCGGCGGGACTTCTGTACTGGGCGTCGGGCAAGGAACTGGATCGAAAACTGGAGCAGCGCAGACGGGAACTGCTCTTGGACTATCCGGAGATTGTCAATAAACTGGCGCTCTATATGGGAGCCGGCATGACGATCCGCAACGCCTTTGTCAAGATGGGGGAGGATTATAAGCGCCGGCAGAAGGAAAGGAGGCGATATGTGTATGAAGAGATCCTGATAGCGTGCAACGAACTGCACAGCGGCAGATCGGAAGGCGAGGTCTACGACCGTTTCGGAAGACGGTGCCAGGTGCCGGTTTATATCAAGCTGAGCACGCTGCTGTCGCAAAATATCAGAAAGGGCAGCAACGATCTTTTGGCCATGCTCCGCCAGGAGGCGGACAGCGCTTTCGCAGAGAGAAAAAATCAGGCCAGAAAGCTGGGCGAGGAAGCCGGCACCAAGCTCCTGCTGCCGATGATGATGATGTTATGCATCGTCATGGTGATCATTATGATACCCGCATGTTTTTCATTTATGGCAGGGTAAAACCGACCGTCACGGCGGCGCGCAAAGCGCAGAACATTTACTATTACACAAAACCAAAGGAGGAAGAAAATGAACGGAAGAAAACAGGAATCGAAACTGAAGGGGTTGCGGGAATTTATCCGGGAGGAAGAAGGAATGGGAACGGTCGAGATCATACTGATTATCGTGGTGCTGATCGGTCTGGTCATCATTTTCAAGGAACAGCTTCGCAGTCTGGTGGAAAAAGTCTTTGAGAAGATCACCGAAGACAGCAACACAGTGATGTCATGAGACGGGGATACATGACCGTATTCCTCACATTGTCGCTCACGCTGATCCTGTCGCTCGTTCTGGCTCTGATAGAGGGAGCGCGGATCAGCGCCGTGCGCATGAAGTTTGAGTGCGTCGCCGATATCGGCATGAATTCGGTATTGGCGGAATTTCACCGAGAACTGCTGGAACAATACGATCTGCTGTTTGTAGATATGTCGTATGGAGGAACCTATGCGGATATCGGCAATACGGAGGAACATCTCAGGAGTTATATTCAGAAAAATCTCAGGCCGGATGCTCCGAATGCCAGCTGGAGAGGATTCAGAGATTTTCTGGCCATGGATGCGGGCCGGGCGCATATCGGGCAGTATTCTATTGCGTCCGACGACGATGGGGCGGTATTGAAGAGACAGGTGACGGACTACATGGCGGATTATCCGATCGGCGCCATTATGGAGAAGGTCGGACTGGGTGCGTCGGAGATCGAAAGCTATGGGCTGGAGACAAGAAATATTGAAGGGGAGCGGCAGAGTTACGAGGCGCAGATCGACGAAATCGGGCTTCCGGTGGAGGAGGTGGAGGAAGGGGTCTACGAGGAAGTCCCGCTGAACAATCCGGCGGACGTCGCCAACGCTACCAGAAGCAGCGGCGTATTGAACCTGGTTCTCGACAACCCGGCGCAGGTGTCCGCGGTAAAGGTGTCTCCGGAAGATTATATCTCCCACCGGACGCTTATGAAGGGGACCGGCCTGTGCGCGGAGGCGGCGGAGATATCGGGAGAGCCCAACGAGCTGATCTTTCAGACGTATCTGTTTGAAAAGTGCGGGTTTTACGGCAGGGAAATGGAGAAATCTCTGCTCAAATATCAGATAGAATATATTTTGGCAGGCAGGGATACGGATTGGCAGAATCTTGAGTATGTGGCGAAGCGGCTGCTGAGATGGCGGGAAGTGGCAAACGTGATCTATATTCTCACGGACAGCGCCAAAATCGCAGAGGCCGAGGCGATGGCGCTCGGACTGACCGCGGTGGTGCTGAGCCCGGAGCTGGCGGAGCCGGTAAAATATACCATACTGTTTGCCTGGGCCTATCTCGAGAGCCTGCAGGACGTCAAGACGCTTCTGTCGGGAGGCAGGGTGCCTGTCTATAAGACGGCGGCGGACTGGAAGACCGGGCTGAAAGGCATTCTGAACGTCAAGGGAAGCCTTGTGCCGGACAGCGGAGGGAGGGGCCTGAGCTATGAGGAATATCTGCGTATCATGCTTTTTTTACAGGGGCAGCACGACAGGACGTTCCGCGCGATGGATGTCATGGAGATGGATATCCGCAGGACCCCGGGAAATGCGCGGTTTCGTCTGGACGCATGTTTCGACACATACCAGGCGGACCTGTCCGTGTCGAGCGGTTTCGGTTATTCCTGCGAGATGAGCAGGCGGTATGGATTTTATTAGAGGAGGTGACGGAAGATGCCCTTTTTACGCATCATGCAGCATGAATCCAAAAAATTGACAGAACATTCTCTCCGGGCATATCTTGACACCAATCAAGGTGTTCAAAAAGTAAAATCCTTTTGCAGATCGTTAAAGAGGGTGTCTTCCGTCGTCTCCTTCAGAGCGGGCATATGCCGCGTCAAGAGCAGGGGCTCCATGACGCTGGAAGCCGCTTTTGCTCTGCCGTTCTTCCTGTTTGCCGTCATCAATATCCTGTTCGCCGTCAATATCATCGGGGCGCAGAGCCGGATCAACGCCGGTCTTCACCAGACGGGCAATAAGATGGCGTTTGCCGGATACGCGTACGAGAGAACGGCGGACGGCATTCTGCCGGACAGCCTGGCGAGCGTCGCCATGACTTATGCATACGCGCGCAGTTCGGTGCTGGAATATGTCGGGAGGGATTATCTGGATCAATCCTGTGTGGACGGCGGCGCGGGAGGGATCTCTTTTGCCGGATCTTCCGTGATGGAGGAGGGGGACGTCATTGATCTTCAGGTTTCCTACAGGGTCAGACCCTTTTCCGGGCTGATGGGCTTTCGCGGATTTTCCCTGTCGCAGCGCTATTACGGAAAAGCATGGACGGGCTATGATGTGGAGCAGTATGTCAGCGATACGGCGCAGGAAGATCCGATGGTGTTTATCACCGAGACGGGAACGGTCTACCATCTGGACCGTAACTGCACCTATCTGAATCCGTCGGTGAGATCCGTTCCGGCGCTGACGGTGGACGGCAGGCGGAACCAGTCGGGCGGCAGATATTATCCGTGCGGAACTTGCGGCTCTGGCGCAGCCGTGGGGCAGGTGTTCATCACGGATCAGGGAAGCAGCTATCACAACAGAATCGATTGTTCCGCGCTGAAGCGGACGATCTACACGGTGCCGCTGTCGCAGACGGGCGGGAGAGGAAGGTGTTCAAAATGTGGATAGAGATATTGGCATTGGCGTTTCTGGGGATCTGCGCGGTCTGCGACGGGCTGGAACAAAAGATTCCGCTTGCCGTCGTATGGCTTGGAATCATAACCGCGCTCGTGCTGCGCGCAAGAGGACTGTCGGGAGACGGCACATGGCAGTCGGCAGCGGCGGCGCTCATGCCGGGATCCATGTTCTGGCTGTTAAGTTATATCAGCGGGGAGAAAGTTGGATACGGAGACGGCTGGATGTTGATCATGATCGGGCTGTTTGTGGGTCTGTGGAAATGTTTCCTGGTCATGATGACCGGGCTGATCGCGGAGTCGGTTGTCATATTGATTCTTTTGGCGTTCAGAAAGGCGTCCGGGAATGACCGCGTCCCGTTCGCGCCCTTTCTGCTGCTGGGATTGGGGGCGGCGGTATGCCTATGAGAAAAAAAGCCGGAGGCTACATGACGGTGGAAGCGTCCTTTCTGGTTACATGGACCGTTTTCCTGTTTGTATTTCTGATCTATCTGGCATTCTATTCCTACGACAAGTGCGTACTGTTTCAGGACGCCTATGCGGTCTGCTTCCGGGGGAGCATCCAGAAGAAAGAGGACGATATCGTCCCGTATATCAGCTCGCACATGAAAGAGCAGTTCGGTGCAAAGTATTTTGCGACAAGCGAGGTGCGCGGGAGCGTGGATCGGAACGGTAATTTTGCCGATGTGACCGGGGAATGCCTGGTGAAAGTGCCGGTCAGGGCGGATTTTACGATGTATGGTCGGGAGGGATGGCAGATCCGCACGCGGGCGCGGGCGCAGATCGTCAATCCGGCGCATATAATACGTAAAAGCAGATGGGTGGAGCACGCGGCGGAGTCGCTTGCGGGAATGGCGCAGCAGACAGACTAGAGACGGTTTAGAAGGGAGGATATTATGCTGGAGGCAAAGTATTACAGAGATTACGGACATAATTATATGATACTGCAGTGTATGCAGAACGAGGCGGCGGGCAGTTACCAATATAAGGTTCTCACGTCGGGCAGAATCGGGGAGCTTCTGCCCTGTTCTGTGCGCCATGTCAATGGCAGCACTTATTATTACTATGACATCAGTTCGCGCACATCCCTGGACAGTATGTTCCGCGGTAAAAAAATGTCCTGCGAGCAGATGAAGGACGTCCTGCGTCAGATACACGGGATATACGAAAAACTTGCCGGATATTTTATGGAGGAGAGCGGGCTGGTACTTCTGCCGGAGCATATCTATTACGATATCGCATCGCGCAGATATATCGGTTTATATTATCCCGACCACCGGCCTGAAGAGTGCGGCGGCGGCAGGGCGCTGGCGGATTTTCTGCTGGATCATATCGATACGGAGGACAGGGATCTGGCGGAGAAGATGTGCCGGATCTGCGAGCTGGCGGAGGACAACTGTTTTTTTGAGGAGGACGCGCTGCGCATACTGGAGGAAGGAGAGGAGCCGGAGCAGCCGGCAGTTCCGCAGATATCTGTCTGCTGGGAAGAGGGGGAGAGCTGCGCGCCGGGGGAGGACGGCGATATGGCGCGTCTGCCCGAGTCGGAAGGAGCGCGCGGACGTGTTGTGAAGAAGAGCATATTTTACCGGTTGTTCGCGGCGCTGTCCGTCTGCGGAATCGCGGGAGCTGTCGCCGTGTACAGTGTGTACGGGCTGACAAGACAGGAAGAATTCATCCTGTACGGCGTCATGGCTGTCATGGGAATCTGCCTGTTTCTCTGTATTGCCGGAATGTTTGCGGAGGGCGGGAGGAAATCTGTGTCCGGCAGCGGCGGCAGGGAGGAACCTCCGGGGGTATATGATGCGGAATTTGAAAGAGCCGTATACGGCGATCCGAACGGGCGGCGGATGGACGGCGACAGGGACAGAGAGGAAGTTCTGCCCTCGCTGGCGGGCGTGATCGGACGGGATATGGATCTGGAGATGGCGGGATACGGCGCTGTGTCGGAGAGAGAAGGCGTACAGCGGGCTTCCGGTTCGTCCGGCGCTGCGCGGACACATCAGCCGCCGGTCTCTGACGGGTACGGCAATACCGTCTTTTTCGACGGAAGTGCGGACAGGGAACTCAAGCTGTATGCGCTGGACAGAAAGAACAAGAACCATATTGAGCTGAAACGGTTCCCGTATACGGTAGGCAAGATGGCGGGCTGCGTCGATCACGTGCTCTCCGACGATTCCGTGAGCAGGATCCATGCGCGGTTTGACATGCAGGGGGAGAGACTTCTTCTGACAGATATGAATTCTACCAACGGGACTTATAAGAACGGCCTGCGCATGCAGCCGCAGGAGACTGTGGAGTTGGAGCCCGGGGATGAGATCCGGTTTGGGAGTCTGAATTATTGCTATCGATAAGCGATAAGCGGCGGCAATCTATTTGACATGGCATACCGAAAATGATAATCTCAAATAAGCGGCGGCTATATTGGAGAACATACGGGGTGAGCTATGGAAGCAGGGCGGATGGATGAGCTGTTCTGTGCAGTGGGATATGAGAAGATTCCGACCAACCTTCCCGAGTATACATTTTACTATCGCAGGGAAAACCAGGGGATCACGGTTGTTTTTGTCATCGATTACCGCAGAGGGCTTTATATTTCCGAGGATCAGTATGAGCATATGAAGAGTCAGGGCGTCGGATTCTTCCAGGCCAAGGGAGCGGCGGACGTGCATATGCTGACGCTGATTCTCGCCGAGGATACGCAGGCGGCGAAAAGGCTGTGCGCCGGAGACAGTTTTTGCTGGATGATCGATACGGGAAACAGCCGTCTGATGATTCATGAAAATCAGACGGCGGATTTCTATGGATGGAGGGCGATTCTGGAGGAGTATCTGGCGAAGGGGCCGGACGAGGCGGAGCGTGACGGCAGATCTGCGGCTGAGGCAGACTCGCCTGCGGGAGGCGACTGGACCAGAGAGCGCATTGCGGCGCTGCCCTGGGTCAACATCTGTCTCGTGGCGGTCAATGTGCTCGTATTTCTGATATGTACATTTACCGGCGATGTGTTATATAATAAGGGTGCGTTCGGCGTGGCAGAGATCATGGCGGACGGATCTTGGTATCGGATTTTTACGGCGCTGTTTCTCCATGCGGATGTGCGGCATCTATTTGGAAATATGATCGTGCTGTACTATGTCGGAGAGATCGTAGAAAAAAGGCTGGGACATGTCCGGTACGCGCTGGTTTACTTTCTGGCGGGTCTGATCGGAAATATATTTTCCGCGGGATATGAGATCCTGACGGCGCAGCCCTACAGTTCCGTGGGAGCCAGCGGCGCGGTATTCGGCGTGGAGGGAGCGCTGCTCTTTCTGGTGATCCTGAATCATGGCAGATTCGAATATGTGACGACGGGCAGGCTGGTCTTTGCGATTGCATTTTCTATATACTGCGGGTTTACTTCCGCGAACGTCAACAACGCCGCGCATATAGGAGGCGTTCTCGCGGGGTTCGCGGCGGCGGCCCTTATTGCGGTTATGCGGCCGCATTTGGAGACAGGAAAGGACAGGGGTTTCAATGAAAATTAACATCTATTACGGCGGCAGAGGGCTGATGGACGATCCCACGCTTTTCGTCATAAATAAGATGAAAGAAGTGCTGGAGGAGCTTCGCGTCACGGTGGAGCAGTTTCAGCTCTATGAGCTGAAGAACGGTATCACAACGCTGCCCCAGAGCCTGAAAGACGCCGACGGAGCAATTCTGGCAACCACGGTGGAATGGTACGGGGTAGGCGGATATATGCAGCAGTTTCTGGACGCCTGCTGGCTGTATGGCGATAAGGAGAAGATCAGCCGGATCTATATGCTGCCGGTAGTCATGTCGACCACGTACGGCGAGCGGGACGGTATGCTGAATCTGACGACCGCGTGGGAGATCCTGGGAGGTCTGCCCTGCGAGGGTATCTGCGGCTATATTGCGGATACTTCCATATTGGAAGAGAATGAAGAATATGTGCGCATCATAGAAAAGAAAGCGGAGAATCTGTACCGGGCGATCAATCAGAAGACGGCGTGTCTGCCGACGAGCAATCAGGCCGTGAAGCAGAAGATCGCGATCACTAAAAATATCAATTTTACGCCGCAGGAGTCGGAGCAGCTCTCGCAGTATGTGTCGGACGATACCTATGTACAGAGACAGAAAGCGGATATTCAGGAGCTGGCGAGCATGTTCCGGAATATGATGGGCAGCAGCGAGAAGGAAGATACGACGGAATTTCTGAAAGAGATTCAGGAGCACTTCAGGCCGCAGCCCGGATTGGCCGGGAATTACAAGCTGCTTATTGAGGAGAAGAAAACGCCGCTAATTATCGAGGTGAACGGCGGCAGTTTTCAATGCTACTACGGCGAGGGAAGTCGCGTCGATGTGGAGATGCAGCTGACGAGGGAGGCGCTGAGAAATATCGTTGCGGGCAGAAGCACGTTTCAGGCTTCCTTCATGGCGGGCGATATGAAGATGAAGGGAGATTTCAAGGTGCTTCGCGCTTTGGATCAGGTGCTTGTGTTCGGCGCGGGAACCGCTGACAGATAAGGATCTGGAATAGACTGGCTGATCGGAGAACTGTGGTTTCGGAATGGAGGAAAACATGAAAAAAGATAACTGTATTTTCTGTAAGATTGCGAACGGAGAGATCCCGTCCAAGACATTGTATGAAGATGAGGAGTTCCGGGTCATTCTGGATCTCGGGCCGGCGACAAGGGGACATGCGCTGATCCTGCCCAAGGAGCACTACGCGGATTTATATGAGCTGCCGGAAGAGACGGCATGCGACGTCATGAAGGTGGCCAAAAAGATGGCTGTGAAGATGAGGGACCGCCTCGGCTGCGAAGGGCTGAACCTTGTGCAGAACAACGGCGATCTGGCGGGACAGACCGTGTTCCATTTCCACATGCATATGATACCCAGATACGCGGCGGACGGACAGAAGATCGGCTGGAAACCGGGCGAACCGGAAGAGGAAGAGCTGGAAGAGATCAGGAAGGCGCTGGCGGACTGATCGCATTATGGAAAGGAAAACGGATAGATGCGGACGATAGACGTTGCGGATGTCACACGAAATATCAGGGAAATGTGCATCGAGGCAAATCATTTTCTGGCACAGGATATGGAGGAGGCGCTGAGGGACGCGGCACAGACGGAAGCCGCGCCTTTGGGAAAGCAGATCCTGTGTCAGCTTCGGGATAATCTGAAAATCGCGGGGGAGGATATGATCCCCATTTGTCAGGATACAGGCATGGCGGTTATCTTCATGGAAATCGGCCAAGATGTGCATTTTGCGGGCGGATTTCTGGAAACCGCAGTCAACGAGGGAGTCAGGCAGGGTTATACGGAAGGGTATCTGCGGAAATCCGTGGTGGGGGATCCTTTGCTTCGGGAGAATACGAAGGACAATACGCCGGCGGTGATTCACTATGAGATGACGGAAGGAGACCGGGTACGGATCACGGTTGCACCCAAAGGCTTTGGCAGCGAGAATATGAGCAGGGTTTTCATGCTCAAGCCCGCCGACGGCATGGAGGGCGTCAAAAACGCCATTCTCACGGCGGTGAAGGACGCCGGGCCAAACGCGTGCCCGCCGATGGTCGTCGGCGTCGGCATCGGCGGGACGTTCGAGAAATGCGCGCTGCTGGCCAAGAAAGCGCTGACGCGTCCCGCCGGCGAACGCTCCAGCATTCCGCACGTGAGAAAGCTGGAAGAGGAGATGCTGGAGCGGATCAACAGGACGGGGATCGGGCCGGGCGGTCTGGGCGGTACGACCACGGCGCTGGCGGTCAATATCAATACCTATCCGACGCACATCGCGGGGCTGCCCGTGGCGGTCAATATCTGCTGCCATGTGAACCGGCATGCGGTACGGATCCTGTAAGAGAGGCTGGGAAGAAAAATGGAACGTCATATACAGGCGCCTATGAGTGGAGAAACGGCGAAAGAGCTGCGCGCCGGAGACTATGTATACATAACCGGAACGATCTATACGGCCAGAGACGCGGCACATAAGAGGATGCAGGAAGCGCTGGAGCAGGGCGGGCCGCTGCCGTTTCCTGTGCAGGGCAATATCATCTATTATATGGGTCCTTCTCCGGCCAGGGAGGGCAGACCGATCGGTTCCGCGGGGCCGACGACTGCCAGCCGTATGGACAAATATACACCGGCGCTTCTGGATATGGGGCTTCTCGGCATGATCGGCAAGGGCAGGAGAGCGGAAGCCGTGAAAGAGGCGATCGTCAGAAACGGCGCGGTTTACTTTGCGGCGGTGGGAGGCGCGGGCGCGCTGCTCTCCCGTTCCGTTACGGATGCGGAGGTGATCGCCTACGACGATCTCGGAACGGAGGCGGTCCGCAGACTGGAAGTAAAGGATTTTCCCGTAATCGTTGTGATCGATTCGGAAGGAAACGATCTGTATGAGACGGCGATAGAGGAATACCGCTCCGAGTAGCAAAAAGCGCATATAAGCGCGGAAATGCGCAAAGTCTGACGGTACAAAATGCAGGCGAAGCATTGACAAACAGAGTGGGCTTAGGTATAATAACAGTTGCGTTGTAATTGGTAGAGGTAGTTCAGACTTTGGAGAAGTACTCAAGAGGCTGAAGAGGCGCCCCTGCTAAGGGTGTAGGTCGCTTACGCGGCGCGAGGGTTCAAATCCCTCCTTCTCCGTTTTATCTACCGATCAGACAATGGATGACATGCTTTTCGGAGCAGGAGGTAGACTATGTTTCTGTTATTGGCAGGCGGATTGGTCGTTGTTATTATTCCCGTTGTGATTGCGGTGGTGTCTTCCGTGGTGTCGGCTATCGCGGCGTCTCAGGATATCGGAGAGGATGACTGACCGCAGGGAAGCGGCGGATTGCGGATGATAGGGATTCAGAGGACAGGAAAAGACTGGTTTTTCCTGTCCTTTTTCTGTACCCGTATATTGAAAAACGCCGTCAAATTGTCTATAATAGGAGCAGGCAAAAGTTTGGACGGCATGAAGCGTATGTGCCGGAGCGCCGGTTTGGCAGAGATGGAGGATTGGGATTAGTATGAGATTAGTGACGCGTTCGGATTTTGACGGGCTTGCCTGTGGGGCATTACTGAAAGAGGCGGGCATCATCGATCATTGGAAATTTGCACATCCTAAGGATCTGCAGGACGGGTTGATCGAGATTACGGAGGACGACTGCTTGGCCAATGTCCCCTATGTGGAGGGCTGCGGGCTGTGGTTCGATCATCATTCCAGCGAGCACGAGAGACTGCAGCTGGCGGGCAAATACAAGGGAGAGAGCCGTATCACTCCCTCCTGCGCGAGAATTATCTATGAATATTATGGCGGAAGGGAGAGGTTCCCTCAGTTTGACGATATGATGGAGGCGGTCGACAAGGTTGATTCGGGCAATCTCACGATCGACGAGATCCAGAATCCGAAAGGCTGGATCCTGGTCGGTTATCTGATGGATCCCAGAACCGGACTCGGACGGTTCCGCAATTTTACGATTTCCAACTATCAGCTTATGGAGAAGCTGATTGACGCGTGCCGTACTATGACGACGGATGAGATCCTGAATCTGCCCGACGTCAAGGAGCGCATAGAGGTATATAATGAGCAGACCGAAAAGTTCAAGGAGATGGTCACGGCCCATACGGAGATCAGGGGCAATGTGATCATTACGGATCTGCGGGGCGTGGAGACGATCTATACCGGCAATCGTTTTATGATATACAGTATGTACCCGGAGCAGAACATCTCCGCGTGGATCGTCAACGGCAAAGGCGGTCTGGGCTGTTCTGCGGCGGTCGGCTACAGCATTCTGAACAAGACCAGCAATGTAAATGTGGGAAGTCTTATGCTCAAGTATGGCGGCGGCGGACACAGAAAAGTCGGCACATGTCAGTTTACGGATGAGAACATGGCGACGGAACTTCCCAGGATGCTGGATGAACTGTGCGCGATGGCCAATGCTTAGAGCGGGGAGTATTACATGACCTTTGATCTCAGGAAAGATGGAAAGAGGATTGTCGTAGTCTGTCTCGCCTCGGCGATTATGGCGGTCAATATCAAGACATTTGTCAATACAGGCGGCCTGTATCCGGGCGGCGTGACCGGTCTGACGATACTGATACAGAGTATCTTTAGAATGTACCTCCATATTAATCTTCCGTATGCGCCCGTCAATCTGCTGCTGAATATCGTTCCGATCTATATCGGCTTTCGGTTTATTGGCAGGAAGTTTACGCTGTACTCCTGTCTTTCGATTATTGTCACCAGCGTGCTGACTGATGCGATCCCGGTGATTCCTCTGACGTACGACATTCTTCTCATCAGCATTTTCGGCGGAATTATCAACGGTTTTGTAACCAGTCTCTGCCTGTCCATGAATGCGACGACGGGCGGAACGGATTTTATCTCGATCTTCCTGTCGGAGAAGAAGGGCGTGGACGCTTGGAATTTTATCCTCGCCTTTAATGTGGTGATCATCATGATCGCCGGCATTCTGTTCGGGCTGGACAAGGCGCTGTATTCCATCATTTTCCAGTATACCTCCACGCAGATGCTGCACATGCTCTACAAACGGTACCAGAAACAGACGCTTTTCATCGTGACCAATCACGCGGAAGCGGTCTGTGAGGCAATCAACCGGATCAGCAGACACGGCGCTACGATCCTGAGCGGCGAGGGTTCTTATGAGCGCCGCAAGAGAGAGGTCGTGTATTCTGTGGTTTCCAGGGAGGAGAGCAAGGCTGTGATCAGCGCGGTCAGAGAGGCGGATGACAAGGCGTTTGTCAACACCATCAGAACCGAGGAGCTGTCCGGAAGATTTTATTACAGGCCGAACGAGTGACGCATTGTTTCTCCGCGCAATTCTGCGCGGATACAATTTCTGAAACTGTAAAAGGCGGTCACAAATTTTACATACTTTTTACACAATTTCGCCGCAAAATATTTCTATAATTTCCCTATCTTAAATCGTACATACGGAAGGAGAGCAGAAGACATGACATACCGTCATGAGTGGAAGCATGAGATCAGTCTGTCCGACAGGATCGCGCTGCGGCAGCGGCTGCGGGCGGTGGCGCGCGCCGACGCGCACACCGTGAACGGCGTCTATCGGATACGGAGCCTGTACTTCGACAATCTCATGGACAAGGCGCTGCGCGAGAAGATCGACGGCGTAAGCAGACGGGAGAAATTCAGGCTGCGTTACTATAACGGGGATACTGCGCTGATTCACCTGGAGAAAAAGAGCAAGACCGGAGGACTTGGGACGAAGGACAGCGCCGTGCTGACAGCAGAAGAGGCGCAGGCGATCGTCGACGGAGACTGGGTATGGCTGGAGCATGCGCAGGACGCGCTGCTGCAGGAACTGTATTTCAAAATGGTCACACAGGGACTTCGCCCCAAAACGATTGTGGATTATACGAGGGAACCCTACGTATTTCCCGCGGGTAATGTCAGAGTCACGATGGACTATGATATCCGAACCGGTCTTTCCTGCACGGATTTTTTGAATCCGGCGTGTGTCACCGTCCCGGCGGCGGACGCGCCCATTATCCTCGAAGTAAAGTGGGACGCTTATCTTCCGGATATCATCCGGGACGCTGTGCAGCTGGGGGACAGGCGGGCGCGCGCCTATTCGAAATATGCGGCCTGCCGTATGTACGGATAAAGACGCAAACGGCCTGCCGGCATGAGATGAAACAAACTTTTGTATAGAAGGAGACAAATTATGACTTTCAATGATATTTTTAAATCGAGTTTTCTGGAAAACGCCGCAAGCGTAAGCATACTGGATATGCTGCTCGCGATGGTGCTCGCCTTTGCCCTGGGTATGTTTATCTTTCTGATTTACAAGAAGACCTTTTCGGGCGTCATGTACTCGTCGGGTTTCGGCGTGACGCTGGTGGCCCTCACCATGATCACGACGCTTGTGATTCTCGCCGTCACGTCCAACGTGGTGCTCTCCCTCGGTATGGTCGGCGCGCTGTCCATCGTCCGCTTCCGCGCTGCGATCAAGGAACCGCTTGACATCGCGTACCTGTTCTGGGCGATCGCCGTCGGCATTGTCCTCGCGGCGGGGCTGATCCCGCTGGCTGTGATCGGCAGCGTGCTGATCGGCGTTTTCCTGCTGCTCTTTGTCAATCGCAAATCCCATGTGAACCCTTATATCGTCGTGATCGAATGCGTTGACGGAGAGAGCGAGAAAAGGGCGGTAGAGTATCTGAAAAAACAGGCGAGCCGGTTCTCCGTCAAGAGTAAGACCGTGCGCAAGGGGTCGGTGGAGCTGAACGCCGAGATCCGTCTGAAGGATGAAAATACAGATTTCGTCAACGCGCTTGCGGATCTGGAGGGCGTAAACAACGCCGTGCTGGTCAGCTATAACGGCGACTATATGGGCTGAGGAGAGCTATTATGTCTACGAGTAAGCACATAGATAAAATATGCTGTGTCGTGCTGGCCTGCGCGATTGTGCTGACGGTGGTATTCATGAACGCAGGCAGGCTGGGCGTGCAGACGGTCAGTGCCGCCGTGGGTTACGCGGCGCGATTGTTCGATCCCGACAGGGTGCACACGATCGACATCGAGATGGACGACTGGGATTCCTTTATTGAGGGATGTACCGATGAGGAGTATGTCGACTGTACGGTCGTGATCGACGGAGAGGCGTATCGGAATGTGGCGCTGCGCGCAAAGGGAAACACCTCTCTCACATCGGTGCAGTCCTACGGAAACGACCGGTACAGCTTCAAGATCGAGTTCGACCACTATGAAGGCGGCAGCTATTACGGTCTGGATAAGCTGTGTCTGAACAATATTATACAGGACAATACCTATATGAAGGATTACCTTGTCTACCGCATGATGCGGGAGTTTGGAGCGGACGCGCCGCTGTGCAGTTTCAGCTATATCACGGTGAACGGCGAGGACTGGGGGCTGTATCTGGCGGTGGAGGGCGTCGAGGACTCGTTTCTGCAGAGAACGTACGGCAGCGACTACGGGCGGCTCTACAAACCGGACAGCATGGATATGGGCGGCGGCCGCGGCAACGGACATGATTTTGATATGGAAAAAATCGATTTCGGCGAAGACGGGACGCCCGATCCCTGGCAGGGAGAGACAGAGGGCGGCGAGCCGCCCGCGTTCGGCGGCCGCGGTATGGAAGACGGGGAAAGGCCGATGTTTAGAGGCCGTGATAGAGAAGGCGGAGAGATGCCTGCGCCCGGCGGTCCCGAAATGGGCGGCGGAGCGCCCGGCCATGTTATGGGGAACAGCGACGTACTTCTGGCATACACGGACGATGATTTCGACAGTTATGCAAATATTTTTGACAATGCCAAAACGGATATTACAGACGCCGACAAAACGAGGCTGATCGAGTCGTTAAAAAAACTGAATAACCGTGAAGATATAGAGGACGTGGTCGATACAGAGGAAGTACTGCGGTATTTCGTAGTACACAATTTCGTGCTGAATTTTGACAGCTACACCGGCGGCATGATTCACAATTATTATCTGTATGAGGATGAGGGAAAGCTGTCTATGATCCCGTGGGACTACAATCTGGCTTTTGGCAGTTTCCAGTCGGATACCGACGCGGCAGGACTCGTCAACTATCCGATCGACACGCCGGTGTCCGGCGGAACGATCAATTCCAGGCCGATGCTTTCCTGGATTTTTGCCGATGACGAATATACGGATCTGTACCATCAGTATTTCTCTGAATTTATGACACAGTTCTTTGACAGCGGTTATCTTGCGGAACTGACAGAAGACACGCGCGCCATGATCGCGCCCTATGTAGAGAGCGATCCCACGAAGTTCTGCACCTATGAAGAATTTGAAAAAGGCGCCGCCGCACTGGAAAAATTCTGCGCGCTGCGCGCCGAGAGCGTGAGCGGCCAGCTGGCCGGGACGATACCCTCCACCTCGGAGGGGCAGTCGCAGGACAGCGCGGCGCTGGTGGAGGCGGACGGCATCGTTATTTCGGATATGGGTTCTATGGGACGCATGGGCGGCGGCGGACCTTCTAAAAGATTTTGAAAAAGCGATGAGATTTGGGAAAAGGCTATGACAGTAATGTTGTAGCTTTTTTTATGCGGACAATGAGCCGGGCTGGCAAGATTGCCTGTCAATGCAGAAAGCGACTGCCGGAAAAAATGAAGTAAAGATGTGATCAAAATCTAAATTTTTTTCAGGGGGGGGGACGATATAGATAATAAAGCCAGGTAAATGATAAAATGGCAGAAGCTCAGAAAGGGGATTAATATGCAAGTAACATTAAACAGCAGTCAGCTTGGAAACAGCTATATAGGGAACAGTGCAGACAATAAAAATGCAATGGGCGAATCGGAGAGCAAATACACCGGTGTATCAGAGTATTATGCATATTTGGAGGATAAGCAATGTCAACAATGATCAATCAGAATTCAGGCCAGTTTTATAAGGGAACGGAGAGCCTGAAGAACTATGGCTCTAACGCGGCGGGAAAGAAAGACAAGCTGGTAAAGTATGAATTTAATACGCATGATGAGCAAGGCAACAAGGTCATGGATAAAATGTCAAGGGAAGAAACCCTGCAAACCATGAAAGAAATCCGATCACAGTATGAAGATGATGTGATCGTGGAGTTTTCCGGCGATGGCATGGCGGCTCTGGTGGAAGGCAAAAACAGCGGAAATCTTGATGCGATCATGCAGAAAAGAATGGCGCAGAGAGTGATTCCTGATGACATGGTAACACAGCTTGAGGGTACATATCAGAAAGTTTCAGACAGTGATTTAGATCGTATGAAAGCGACATGGCACAGCAAACTCAGGGAAGCGTCGCCGGATGTATGCGATGAATTGGACAGTCTTATGGCTCGCATTTTTGACCATGCAGTCAACCACAGAAACGACGATAAAAACTTTGGCGATGAATTTATAAAACTGGTACAGAAAGCAGAAGCGGCAGTCGCAGGGTATGCCGAAAGATAGATACGGACGCAGACAAGGTGATGGAGGATCTTTCATCCAATGTACAAATTAAGGCCAACGACAAAAGGCAAAGATTGAAACAGCGATTAGCGGCGATACTGCCAATGCTATTTGTTTTGCTGATAACAGGGTGCGGAAATTCCAATGCTGTAGAAGATAAAGCAGGGACAAATATAAGGGAGGAGTTGCCGCCGGCTGTCAGCGCGGAAAGCGATGCGGAAGCGGGTAGTCAGGTAGCTGCGGGCGAATCCGTCGTCCAGAAACCGGAAACTTCCTCACAGGATACAGAACTTGCCGATATGGGCATACATAACAATGAACATAATATTTATATGGGAAAGTGTGAAGATGCTGAGATACGGATGATAATTACCAGAACAGAAGATGACTTATCAGCGGCTTATATAACCCGTGACGGCGCAGAAAATTTTTTTCAGGGAGAGTTAAAGGAGAATTCCGCAGAGTTTACGCTGAATAATGATACCGGCGATTATCTTAACATGGACATCAATACAGATGATATCGGTATCATCGGCATAGACGGGGTTGGGCAGATTTCTGGAAACAATGTTGTTTTTACGCTGAATCAGGATGTTTTTTTCCCAATAGGCGAGGATATCACAAATTATTATTCTTCGCTGGGATATGAGGCGAAGGACGCAGAGCGTTTTGCGGCAATGATAAAAGACTCCGTTGAGGATAAAACAGCATTTGCCAGGTTACTATCCTATCCCATATCAATTAATGACGGTAATCATAGCACTGTGATAGAAAATGAAGCAGCGATGGTGGAAGCATATGATGCGTTATTTGGACGGGACTTTAAAGAGCAAGTCGGGAATATGTTTACGAAGTATATGTTTGCAAACTATCAGGGAATATGTGTTGAAAACGGGATTCTATGGTTTATGAAAGAGTCTTCCGGAGATTATAAGATAACGGCTATTAACCTGCCATAAGTCTGTTCTGGTAAATTGCAACAATTATTTTAAAATTCATCATATTGCACAATAAAAAGCCCGGTTATAAAGCGCATCACTCCGATAATCGGGCTTTCTTTTGTCTATTTTTAACAACAGTGCTGCAGAGTAGATAGATATTTATGATACCATTCCTAACCCCAGCCGATTTTACATAAGGACATAACAAAACATGTCCTAAGTAAAATCAGGCAGCCCCTTCCCCATCTCCAGGGGGCCTATACCGAAACCTTTAACTTTTCCATCATCCCGTTGCTGCTAAGGCCGCCGAAGATACTCCGGGGATAGTTATTGATCCAGTCTTCGAGACGCTGCACATCCTGAGGCGCAACCCGGTCAAAACTGCCGCCCTTTGGATAGAACCGGCGCACCATGCGGTTGATGTTCTCGTTAGTACCGCGTTCATAGGCGCTGTAGGGATGGCAATAAAAAAGAGTAGTGCGGTGCCTTTTCGTGATACAGCTTCTCTCTATGCCGGCGCTGTCCAGAAACTCCACGCCATTGTCACAGGTAATTGTTTTGAATATTTCCCGAAAGGAACGGGATCCCATTTCTCTTTCCAGACGGTCCAGAGCACGGACCACGGAGACAGATTTTTTATCCGGGATCTTCCGTATGATCTCCCGTCTGGTCATGCGTTCCGAAAGAACAAGAAGACAGGACTTACCATTCTTCTGACCGCCAACGACGGTATCCATTTCCCAATGGCCGAAGTCTCTGCGCTGCATAATACTTTTTTCCCGCATTTCAATGCTGCGGCCCAGACGGTTATTCAGAGAAACAGAGGATGCGGTACCGGAATCCTTTTTCTTCCGTTTCTTGTAAGGCAGATCCTTCCACGAAGTAGACCGGAAAAATCCCCGGTCATAGTAGTGGTAAATCGTCCGGGGACAGACAGAAGTATCAAAAGTAAATTGATGATCTGCAGCATAGCGGAGTAACGCCGCAGGAGAATACTTGTTATCTTTTACCATGTGTTCTATGTAGGGTACCAGATCGGAAGCAGGAGAAAGCTTTAACTTCCGCCCGCGGTTAGAAAGATTTTTCCTGCTCATGAGCTGCGCATAATCGGCTTTATAGATATAGTGCTTTGCAAGCAGGGAGTCCAGCTGCTCCACAGTCCCCTTTTTGATTTCGTGATAGATGGTATGGTATCCATGACCAAGGGCTTCCGCGATCTGCTTCACAGTATATTTCTGTTTGAGCAGAATCTCGATCTGGTAACGCTCATGCTCCGTGATATAGTGGTAACTTTTAGGCATTTATGACACCTCCTGAATGAGGGTGTCATAAAAAAAGACCTTTATAAAGGGTATATAAACGCTGCGCGCCCTTTACAAAGGTCTTATTTTTATGCGGCTGCCCGGCATGTTACAAAAAAAACAAGCGTCAATCTACGTTCTGTCAATTTCCATTGCATGATCCAGAACAAAGTTGATCAGCTTTTCAGATAAAGTGCGGCCGCGGTAGGCACAGACCACATCATAGACGTCCTGCGGAAGTGTGAAAAAAACCGTATGCCCCTCTGATCCGACAAGATGATAAATACCATCTTTATCAACATAAAAACCATACATCATAAATCACTCCTTTCATCACAAAATTGTCTATACATTAAAAATCACTCCTTTCCCAATCCTAAAAAGATTCATCAGGATCAGCATACAAAGGACAGGCGAATGACCGATCAAGGCTCGGCATAATACAGGAAAATCAGGATCATAACAGAGACAGCCAATACATGGATCATCATTCATAAAAATCTACTTCCATAACAAATACGAAATATAACCAAAAAAAATAATGCAGATAAAAACAAGAAAATTCATAATCATTCCGCCTAAAAATATCCAAAAAGAGCGCCAAAACCAAGCATAACTATAAAAACAAAAATGAAGAATAATAAATCTTCAAACAGATCAGACAACATCAACCATCACCTCCATTAGTCAAACGGCATTTCTGCCTGTTCGTAATCTTCGACAGTGACAAAATGATCCGTGCTGTCGTACTCATCCATGTTCTTATATTCCTGCAGGCCCTTGGCCGTGAAGCGCTTCACACAGTGGATCCGGCGCTTAAAGGCGTCAAACGTTGCGCGGTGCTCCCTGAAGATATCCCGGTACTGCTCATTAAAGTCTACGTTAGAGAGGATATAGACCTTTGTATAACAGGCGATCTTGTTGGCATACCGGCAGGGGAGTTCCAGCGGATACCCGTCAAGGTAGGTCAGCATCTCCTGAATCCGTATCGAATTATAGAACTCTTCAAAAACCAGCACGTCCTGTCCCTTGTAGCCGTCAAAGGGATACTTGTAATTCGTCACACGGTAGACGTTCTCGTAGCCGTAGCGTTCCATCACAGTGCGGGTCTTGCCCTCGCCGGTATCGCCCCACCAGTATTCGACCGTCAGTTCCCGGAACTTATTTTTAAATTCCTCTTCCCGGACTACCTGTCTGCAGCGTTCGATCTTGCTCATCTGCAGCATATAGGCCGGATGGCTTTCCAGAATGTCATAGTCGCTCAGGCCGTCCTTGATCATGCCGTAGAGCGCAGCCAGGTCGTTGCGCTTTCCCTGCTGCTCTTCGGGACAGACGCCGAACTCCTCAAAAGTATCGGGAAGGTTGGTCTCTTCTTTATCCGTGCCCTTATACTTTCCCTCTTTACGGACATAATCGCGGTTCTCCTGCGTAGTGCCCCTGCAGTAGTCGATGTGGGCAGTCGGAAAGACCTTTTTTAAACGGGCGAAACGCGTGGGAGTGCTGCGGTAGAGAAACAGGTGCGTGTGATAAGTGCCCTTATGCCCGATTTCGTCGCACATGCACCAGTAGTCCAGATTTTTGATTGTGGAAAGGGCCGCCCTGATGTTGTCGTGGGAAAAACCGAACTTCTCCGGGTTATTGAACGTAAGAAGCCACTTCCGTGATTGTGTCCTGTCATCCATTTATCCATACTCTCCATACTTCTTTTACACTGAACGGAATACCGTATTAAATTGAATATTTGCGACAGAAGTTGTGCTGCTACAGCATTTTGCTACAACTTTGCTACAACAAAAAACGTGATAAACACGGGGGAAAACACATTTTGCTACAAATTACAGAAGTGCCTAAAGGGTAATACTAGGCCTTTAGGCACTTCGCAGGCCCCGGCAAAGACCTTATCCGGGCGCTGCGGGCGGCCGCCCCGGTTAACCCTCCGACATGCTCCGGGTATTCCCGCGGCGGCCTGCCGCAGCTGGATCCAGTCATGCCGCGCTCTGCCGTCGGCCCGCCGCCCCATGGGACCCGCCGCACGGCAGCCGTCCGATGGACGGACGCTTGGTACAAAGGGCACGCCAGAGGAAAGGGCAGGGCGGCAGCGCAGAGCCTACCCGTCCCCGCCGGCGTCCTGGACCCGGCCGGTACCGGAGAAGATCTTGTAGGAATCGTAAAAGTTATAGAACCGCTCCGCGGTGAAAAAGGTGCTTTTCATCCTGGCATCCTTCCCCTTGATGCTGTAGTTCTTCTGGATGCAGACGAAGAGCTTCCCGCCGGCGAGGAAACCGAGGAGCTTACCCAGAAACTTATAGTTATTAACAAGGCGGTGCTCATACTCCGTCTGCAGGATGCCCCTGATCTGTTTGTCGATGCTCTTATCATCCTGGGCGATCAGAAAACACTCATAGCCATACTTACGGTGCTGCCGGAAAAACTGGACCCATGCCAGGCGGTCCTTCCGGTTCCAGCTGCGGGAGTTAAACAGGTAGTCATCGGCGCACTCGTCCAGAACAAGCAGCGTCTGATGCTCGATGATCTGGCCCCGGCGGTTGGTCTTATGGAACTGCAGGGCGAAGTTTTTAAGGCCCTCTATGTACAAAAAGACGTCGGGCGGGGATCCCGTGACCTTATGCTCTGTGTTGCGGTGGGTGCCGATGGCGTTATAGTTCCAGTACTCCGGGGGCATATAGATAAAATGTCCCAGCTTCCCCGGGTGCTTCCTGTTGAACCGCTCAAAGTACCGCTCGTTAATCTCAAAGTTAGCAATGACATTTTTCCCTTTTTTCAAGGACTTGTAGATTACCTGGGCCATGTGCAGACTCTTCCCGTTGCCGGGTCTGCCCGAGTAGAAGTTGATCATAACCAGTTCCTCCTTTCAAACTTCCTACTTCCCTGCGGTTGTGACGCCGCCGGCGAGAGCCCCGGTGACGCTCTTAGCAAGGCTGACGACGTAATCCAGCACGATTTTCTTCACGACGATAAAGACGTAGTAGGCTACCATGCAGTCAAGCCAGCCCAGCAGCATGGTCGAACAGATATCAAAGGGCACGAACCAGTTGAGGGTCGGCAGGAAGTCCACGTCGTAGACGATCCCGTCGATCACCTGGCGGAACGGGTCATCCGGCAGGAGCTCAAAGACTGCCATAAAAAGCATCTTGATCAAATTTAACATGAAATCACCCCCTTACGTTGTGACGTTATCGTCAATCATCCCGATAAACGAGATGGTCATCTTGATCAGGCCGAAGGCAAAGAGCAGGGACAGGAAAGCGCGGCTTAACCTGCTCACGGACTCAAAGGGCGAAAGATCGATCTCGATATCCTCATGGATCCCGTAGCGCGGCAGATACAGGGGCAGCTTAAACACAGGCGTCTTTGGCGCTTCGGACAGCTTCGTCAAAAGATAGTAAATATCCCAGGGGATACAGAACGGGAATTTATCCTTGAGGCTCAGGCCGAAGCCGGAGAAGTCACCAGATACATCCGAGACTGCATCATCAAAATCAAAATCCAAGTCCAGGCCGGGTTCTGGATCAGGATCCGGCGTAGGCGTAGGAGTCGGTGTAGGCGTGGGAGTAGGCGCAGGGTTCGGATCAGCGCCGGGCGTCGGGTCGCCGATCGGGTGCGCATCAGGAGACGGCCAGTAAATCGGTTCTTTCTCCGGGTCAGGCTGGAGAGCAGGGTTAGGCGATAAATCCGGCATCTCCTGCGGGGACAAACCGGGAAGCAGTTCAGGAAGCACCTCAGGCGCTAACTCTGGATCAACGCCGGGCATTAAGCCCTTGATTGCATCAGCAAGCTGCTGCGGGGCGAACTGATTCTGCAGTACGCTTAAACCGAGCGCTTTCATCAGATCAATCAGCTGGCGCAGAGAAAGGCCGACATTCACCAGAGGGTCAATAAGCTGGCCCTGCCAATAGTCGTCATCCGCAAGCCAGTCCGCATTGCGGTAAACTTTGCTATAATTCAAAGCATCAGTTACCGCCCCCGTTCCTTTAAGATAAGCCTCCGCTTCTGCTACGGATGAAAAAACAGGAAAATTGCAAGAATAAGCTAAATTACTCCCACCGAAAGAAGAAGAATACAATCCGGGAGATAATTGAGTTAACTCCTTAAAAGAACTAGAAAGTCCATCAATAACATTACCTGAAAATTCAGAAGGAACAACAATCCCAGAATACGATAATTGATAAAATTTTAAATAATAAGAACCGCCGATACCCGGCTTTATATCATTAAAAAATACAGCTGCCTGAGGACGGTCTGAAACTAAATGAAAGTCAGAAGTCTCAAATTCATAATATAATTCTTTATTTAAATAAAAACTGGCATGCAGGCCAACAGAATAATCATACATAGTACCAGACCACTGTTCGTTAATATCAGACTGTGTAATATTGCCAAAAGACTCAAACACAGCGGCCTCTGCTTCGGTCAACTCTTCACCGTCAAACCACTTATGATAAAGTTTAGATGCCGCATCATAAAACCATACTGCACCCATTGCTGTAAATTTCACTAACATATCAGGAGAAATTAAATGAACTTTACCATCTTTATTATCATTATCATCGTCGTTATCATCATCAGGATCAGGAGCGCCGCCTTGAATAACTTCCCAGGCAGTATTCTGAACATAATCAAGGGCTTCTGAACCTAACACATATGCTTGCCCGTGCGGATCATAACAACTAATAACCCAAGCGTTACGGATGTCCTGTTCGTCGATCTTCATAGAATCAACAAACGCCTTGCCGACACGGGCAATACTAACATCGTCGCTATTCGCTGCCATACTGCCGCCACAATATACAGCAAAAAGAGTTCCTATATACAAACATATTTCATAAATGGTTTCCTCAGAAAGCGCAGCCGCTACAGCAGGACCCATTGCTTCCACTTGAGACGCGCCCACATAGGAAGAGCCTACAGAAAAAGACAATAAAACGATAGACAGAAAAGTAACAAGTATCCGTTTCATAATTATCACCCTTTACATCCTCAAAAATAAAAACTATAATCATAGTCGGAGGAATTCAGTATGGATTTTATTATATTTCTGATAGAAGAAAACCCCGACAGTATATTCAATGCAATCATAATAAGTGTTTTTATATTTTTCCTATATCGTACATATGGCAGAAAACAAAAAATAAAAGTTGTCAAAGCACCAACACGAAAGGAAATCATAAAACAACGTAAAAAAGAAAGACGAATCCGAAAAATAAAACGAATATTTCATATCCCATACAAAGGACAAGCAAAAATGTATAAATATGATAAAACAACGCCATACATTGAAGCTGCTTGGGAGGAACTCAAAAAGCATTAGATACACTTATCATTCAGCATGCAGTAGTAGCAGCTGGGGGACAGCTCCAGCGCCTGCAGGCAGACACTGCAGTACTCCGGCAGCGGCGCCTTATACGGATCATGGCAGAACCCGGAATCCATGCTTTCTTCTATGCTGTATGCTTCTTTCGTCTCTTTCCAGTTTCCCATGTCTGCCCCTCAAAACTCCGTCAGCTTATAGTACAGCTCCTGAAGCTTCACCCCGAGCCGGCGGAGATATATTTTCATCTTAAAATACAAGTCATCAAACCTGTTCATTTCTTTCTCCTTGAAAACAGGGCGGGCAATCATACCCGCCCCGGTACGCCAAGCTTACAGCTTAGCCGGCCACACTCCGGAAGAAGTTAAGACCGATACGGACCGCCAGCTGGATCCCCATGATCGCCAGACCGGCAGGCAGGGCAACAGCCATCATCTCCAGCACGTCGGACTTGATGGTCGTGGTCGCGGTAGTAAACGCCTGTTTCATTCCTTCATCCATTCCTTTTTCACCTCTTTCCTTTTTCGTAAGCGCTTAACTCTTGATTATATTTACCAGGCTTAAAGCCTTATAAATACCGTATGCTATGATGTCTAACAGGGAGGTCAGCATGAAGCCCAGGCCGATCCCGTACTTTGCGAGAAACAGCAGCACATCCACTGCTGAATCCGCATCCATGACAGTAAAGATATTTAACAGCTGATCCATAGCTTCCTCCTTATCCCAGACGCATCTTCCCAAAGATAGACTCTGCAAACAGGCACCCGGCGATCACCCCGGTCAGGATCCCGGTGCCCATGCCGCAGTAGGTCTGTATCTCTTCCCATGCAAGCAGCTCCTCCTGATTGGCCAGCATCTCGGTCTGGTACTCGTAGACGTTCCCGTAATACACCGCCTGCTCGTCCCGGATCTCGGAAAGCAGCCCGTTGATGCTTTCCAGTGTCTCTAGGTTCGCAAGTTCCGCCTGCGTGGGTTCCGGTTCCGTTTCTTCCTCTTCCCCGTCAGCCGGCGCGGATGCAGCTTCATACTCTTCCAGGTGGGACAGCTCCACGAAGTGGCCGTCAGTCGTTTCGGCCCATTCGCCGGAGACTGCGCCGGCGTCCACAAAGTACTGATAGATCCCGATATTCGGGAATACGGTATATCCCAGCTGCTGGTTGTAGTAATCGCCCAGCGTCCCGTAGGACTGGGAAGCGTTTAACACATCTACCAGCTGCCCCAGATTGTCCAGCAGTTCCATACTGTCTGTACCGGCGGCGCCGCCATCCCCGGAAGACTCATTTTGAATATCCTGCTGCTCATTCAAAGACTCGTCAGCCCCGCTTTCCCCGCCGGCGGCGCCGCCGTCTTCATAAGGTTCAGTTTCCGTGTACTGCTCTTGATAGTTTTCTTCCATGCTCAACCCTCGTCTTTCACATGCGGACGTTTACAGCTGATGATCACCAAGACATAGGAATCCTGCACAAAATCACAGTACAAAAACGATTCAATCTTCACATCATGGCCGTCTACGTCCTCGATCTCCCGCAGCGTGCGGTTGATCCGGTTCTCTAAACGGACTTCGCGGCTGCGCGCTGATTCAGGATCAGATTCTTCCGGCGTACTCAGGGGAAAGATCAGGACGCGGGAGAAAAGAAACTCGTCCGGCTGCTCCGTACTCTTTCCGGCCGGCAGAAGACGGCCGGCTTTCTTATCCGCTTTTTTGTCCTTCCGTTTCTCAATCTTCCCGGTCGTATAAGAGTACACAATCAAAAGAAAGACAATCACCACAAGAAAAGTTATCGCATTATCCATACCTCAATCTCCTTTATGGAAAGAGGGAGCATTGCACTCCCTCTGATAAGCCCGGCATACTGGTTATGTAAAATCATTTACGATGAATCTGCTCTCTGATTTCCGGAGGATATCCCGGGCTTTTTCCCTATTCCTTATCCTGTTTGAAGCTGCGGTTGCGGATCCTGTTAATGATATGCAGCGCGATCACTCCGACGATCAAGAGCCCCCACACCACACCGCACACGATCCACATGATAGTCATCCAGTCCATACATACTCGTCCTCCATTCTGCTGATATATTCCTTCATCTCCGCGGTCTTTTCCTTGTCTTTCAGACAGGACAGATCAATAAGACCGTCAAATACGCCAAGCTTCAATATAAGATCAAGAGGCACGGCTGTTAAATTCTCAAGTCTGGGAGAAAGTTCTTTCGATCTGGCAAGCAGATACGACTGCAGAACCGTAAGCCTCTCATACTCGTCTTCGTTGAGATACAATTCTACTGTGTGCATCATGCATCTCCCCCTACGACTTCGCTGCGGTCTTATCCGCCGCCTTATCTGCTGCAAGCTTCAACGGTACGATCTGCACCAGTGTCGCACGGCCCTGAAAGCCCGGCTCATAGACAAGATCCACTTCGTCGCCGACACGGAGAGAACCGCAGTCAAGGTAAGTAAAGACTTCCACGGTCTTTAACCCCATGCAGTCATTGTTCTGGCTCTCATACTCCGTGAACGGAGTGGTTGCGAACAGCTGAAAAAACTCCCTGCCCGCCTTGCTGGTTCCTTTCATTGTTCCTGTTACTGTTACCTTCATGCTCTCACCTTTTCCTTTCTCTTTCCTTTTTCTGGTTTCTTTTTCTCTTTTTTGGAGAGCGGGAGAGCAGCTTCCCGCTCTCCCTTGACAAATGAACAACAAGTGTTCGACTTGTTTAAAATAAATTTTACAATTCAAGCCATAAGTCTGTTCTATATTTATATATGAATATTTATTGAGGCACATGGGAACGGGCGCGCTGTGAAGGCTGTGCGCAGGAGAACGGAATGCCTGCGCAGCGTGTTTTGCTGCGGCGGATAAATTTTATAAAAACACGGGCCGCAGCTTATTGACAAACAGGAAAAACAAGTGCTAAAATAAAATTCCACCGCCCAAACGGGGAGGCGGCAGACCCCTCCGGACACCGGGCCGAAAAATCTTTGAAAAAATAAGAAAAAAGGCTTGACGGGCAGCGGCGGTTGTGATAGCATACTAACGTTGCGTGTTGAGAGACGCGCACGGGAGTTGGTTCCGAAGGAAGTTACTTTGAAGTAAGTTGCTGCGCAACTAGCTTCGCACTTTGACAAATAAACAGTAATGCAACCCTGAAGATTCTTTAAGGAAAAAGAGAAGAATAATTCAGAACGT
>CANQTL010000007.1 GCA_947626775.1 uncultured Lachnospiraceae bacterium
CGCCTGACGCTATTTTATGAGCTAAAGTATTGATTTTTCAAGGTGCAATTCCCATTTTTAATATGGGAAGTTTGAGTCTATAATTTTTCTAATGATTTAGAATCATTGTTTGCAACAGTATATTCAGATAAAAAAGTGGTTGGCTGATGTTAATTCGTCAGCCAACAGGCAAACATAATATTCTATATGCACAATCAAAATACCATTCCGCAATCTACTATTTTCCCAGGCTGATGGGGCTGATTGTGGACGAGGGCGTCCTGGGACTGTCCAACGGCGGCGTGGGGGACGTCTCCCTGGTCATGCGCACCGGCGCCCGGATGATCGGGCTGGTGCTGTTCGGCTGTCTCTGCGGTATCCTGTCCGGCGTGTTTGCCAACCTGTGCAGCCAGAACTTCGGCAACGACGTGCGCAAGGCGGCTTTCCGGCGTGTGATGGCTCTCTCCTTCGAGCAGACGGACCGCTTTTCCACGGGATCCCTGATCACGCGGGTGACCAACGATATCACCCAGATACAGAATCTGGTGACGCAGTGCATCCGGGGATTTGTGCGGACCTTTCTGCTCTTTGCGGGCGGTATTGTCTGTATGCTCTCGCTGCACCTGAGTTTCGGCGTCGTGGTGGCCTGCGCCATGCCGCTCATTGTGCTCTGCGTCCTGTTCTTTATCGGCAGGGCCAATCCGCTGTTCGCCGTGCTGCAGGAGAAGCTGGACCGGCTGAACAATGTGATGCAGGAGAACGTGGCGGGCACGCGGGTCGTCAAGGCGTACGTGAGGGAGGCGTACGAGAAGGAGCGCTTCGGAGCCGCCAACGACGGGCTGGTGGAGACGCAGCTGCGGGTGCTTCTCCTGTTTTCCTACATGACGCCGATCATGAATATGATCCTGAATGTGTCCGTGGTGGCCGTGATCAAGGTGGGCGCGCTGCAGGTGGGCGCCGGGAACGTCACGCCGGGCGACGTGATGGCGGCGGTCACTTACATCTCCCAGATTCTGAACGCCGTGATGCGGGTGAACATGATCTTTCAGATGGTGTCCCGGGGCGTGGCGTCGGGCAGGCGGGTGAAAGAGGTGCTCGACTGCGAGCCGGCGATCAGGGACGGCGGCTTCGACGAAGCCGCCGCGGTCAGGGGCAAGGTGGAATTCCGCGACGTGTCCTTCTCCTATCCGGGGGCGGGCGGCGAGCGGGTGCTCTCCCATCTGAACCTGACGATATATCCGGGCGAGACCTTCGGCGTCCTGGGGGCTACCGGCTGCGGCAAATCCACGCTGGTCAGCCTGATCCCGCGCTTCTACGACGCGACGGAGGGACAGGTGCTGGTGGACGACGTCGACGTGCGGGACTATACGCTGTCCGCCCTGCGCGGCAGGATCGCCGTGGCGCTCCAGAAGAGCGAGATTTTCAGCACAACCATCGGGGAAAATATCGCCTGGGGAGATCCGGCGGCCTCCGAAGAGCAGATCCGCCGTGCCGCGGACGCGGCGCAGGCGACGGAATTCATCGACGCGAAGAAGGGCGGGCTGGACGAGCGGGTGGCCCAGGGCGGGCACAGTCTGTCCGGCGGGCAGAAACAGCGCGTGGCGATCGCCAGGGCGGTTCTGAAGAACGCGGAGATCCTGATTTTCGACGACACGACGAGCGCCCTCGACTTAAAGACGGAGGCGAAGCTGTATGAGGCGCTGAAGCGGGAGTACGCAGGCACGACGAAGATTCTCATAGCCCAGCGGATCGCCTCGGTGAAAGACGCGGACCGTATCGCCGTGATCGACAACGGCAGGCTGGCGGCCTGCGGCAGCCATGAGGAACTGATGGAGAACAGCGAAATCTACAGGGATATCTATGACTCCCAGCTGAAGAGGTAGACGATGGGCGAACAGAGAGAACAGTCCATGAGCAATTATAAGGTGCCCGGTATGCGGGGACCGCGCAACAGACAGGTGGAGAAGCCGAAGGAGGGCGTGAGGACGCTGCGCCGTCTCGTGCGGTATTTTGCCAGGGAGCGCAGGGTTGTGCTCTTTCTTCTGGCGGTGGTATTCGTCGTGGTGGCCGCCTCCGTCTATGCGCCCAGACTGCAGAGCGTCGCGATCGACAGCATCTCCGCGCGGGATTTCGGGACGCTTCCGGGGACGCTTCTCATGATGCTGGCAGTGTATGCGGTGCAGAGCGCCGGCACTTTCCTGCAGAGCAGGGAGAGCGCGGTCCTGAGCCAGCGGGTGGTGAAGCGCATGCGGGAGGATTTGTTCGACTGCGTGGTGAATCTGCCGGTCAGCTATATCGACAGCCACTCCCACGGGGATATCATGAGCCGCATGACGAACGACGTGGAGAACATCTCCAACACGGTGTCCCAGTCTTTGAGCTCGCTGTTCTCGGGCGTGTTGACCGTGATCGGCACGGTGGCGATGATGCTGTGGCTGTGCCCGCCGCTGGCGCTGCTGTCCTGCACGACGGTGCTGCTCACGGTCACGGCGACGAAATTTCTCTCCGGCGCAATGCGCACTTTCTACCGTCGGCGGCAGGCGCTTCTGGGGACGCTCAACGGCACGGTGGAGGAGATGGTCGGCGGCTATCGGACGGTGGTGGCTTACGGGCGGCAGGAGGCGGTCGTCGAGTCTTTTGACAGGACGGCGGACGAGCTGACGCGGGCGGGGATCTTTGCGGAAATTCTGGGCGGTTCCATGGGGCCTGTGATGAACGTCATCAACAATGTGGGCTTCGTCATTATCGCGGCGTTCGGCGGTTACTTCGCGGTGCACGGCGCAATCTCCATCGGGGTCATCTCGGCATTTATCGTCTACGCGAAACAGTTCGGGCGTCCGATCGACGAGATCGCGCAGATTTACGGACAGATCCAGACAGCCGTCGCGGGCGCGGAGCGGGTGTTCGCGGTCATCGACGAGGAGCGGGAGGACAAGTCGGGAGACAGGGACATGGAAGGGGCGAAGGGCGTCATCCATTTTTGCGGCGTCAACTTCTCCTATCTGCCCGGGCAGCAGGTGTTACACGACTTCGATCTGGAGGTGCGGGCCGGTCACAAGATCGCTCTGGTGGGCGCCACCGGCAGCGGCAAGACGACGGTGGTGAATCTGCTGATGCGCTTTTATCATGCGGACAGCGGCGAAATCCTGATCGACGGCGTCAATATCAGGGATATCGACTGTAAGTCCCTGCGGGAGAACACCGCCATCGTGCTGCAGGACACGGTGCTCTTTGCGGACACGGTGCGCAATAACCTGAAATACGGGAGACAGGACGCCACGGACGAGGAGATGGAGGAGGCGGCGCGCATGAGCAACTGCCACGACATGATCCTGCGTCTGCGGGACGGCTACGACACGCTCCTTGCGGGAGAGGGCGGCAATCTCTCCCAGGGACAGCGGCAGCTTCTCGCCATCGCGAGAGCCTTTCTGGCGCAGCCCAGGATCCTGATTCTGGACGAGGCGACCTCCAGCGTGGACACCCGCACGGAGAAGCGGATCCAGGACGCCATGATGAAGCTGATGGAGAACCGGACGAGCCTGATTATCGCGCACCGCCTGTCCACGATCAGGGACGCGGACTACATCGTCGTCATGGACAGGGGCAGGATCATCGAGGCGGGCAATCACGAGGAACTGATCGCGGCCCGGGGCAAGTACTATGAACTGTATATGACGCAGTTCGCGGGCAGCGCGACGTGAGATCCCGCTGCGGCGCGGGCCGTCGTTCGGCGCTTTCGCCGCGCCTGAAATTTCTCCGATAAAGATATTGCTATATCACGCGCAAATGTGTAATATAGAAATATAATGTATTATGCCAGCGGTATACAAATATACAAAAAGAAAACGAGAAGGGGACATGAGGTATGAAAAACTTGAAACTGAATCTCACGATCAAGATACTGGCGTGCGTTCTGCTGCCGGTGCTCCTGCTTGTGATCTTCGCGGTGATGTCGATCAACAGCGTCGGCACGCTGATGGCGGACAGGCTGCAGGAGGATCATCTGGAGACGGCCAACTATGCGGTACAGCATATGCTGGACAGCATCAACACGGAGGCGTTTTCGCTGCAGGGTGAGAATCTGTACAGAGGGGACGTCGATCTGACGGCGGATTCCTCCATGATCGACCGCTTTAAGGAAGAAGCCGGGGTGGAGATCACGCTGTTCTACGGCAAGACGAGAAGGGCGACGACCATCATCGGGGCGGACGGGAACCGTATTCTGGGGACCGAGATGGCGGAGGAACTGTATCAACAGATCAAGGCGGACGGCTACTATTTCTCGGACAGCGTATCCGTGGAGGGCGAGCCGTACTACGGCGTCTATATGCTGTTTGACGACGGCGGCGCGGGCAATGAGCTGATCGTCTTTACGGGCGTGTCCGTGGTGAACACGCACGCCATCTACTCGGTGCGCCTGACGACCAACACGGCCTTCATGATCGCGATCGGCGTGGTATTCTTCCTGATAGCGCTTTTCGTGGTGAGAGGCATCGTGCGCAATATTCAGGAGTCCGTCGCAAATCTGGACGAGGTGGCGGACGGCAAGCTGAATTTCGAGGTCCGGGAGAAGATGACGGAGAGGGGAGACGAGGTCGGCAATATCGCCCGTTCCATCGATTCCCTGATGAAGAAATTTATCGATATTGTAGACGACCTGAACGTGTCTTCCGACACGTTGACGGATTTTTCGGAGAGTATTAAGACGAACTTCGCGTCGATCAACGAGTCCATCGCGAACATCAATATCGCCGTGGAGGAGATCGCCACCGGCGCGACCAATCAGGCCAACGAGACGCAGTCGGTCGCGGAGCAGATGAACGAGATGGGCTACGCGGTGGACAAGGCTTCGGACAGCATCGTGACGTTAAAACAGAGCGCGGAGAGCATGGACGCCTCCAACAGAGAAGTGCGGGCGACGCTGGAGGATCTGGTGAAGATCAGCACGAGGACGAGGGAGTCCATCGAGGAGGTACAGCAGCAGACGGACGACACGAACCGCTCCGTCATGGAGATCCAGGACGCGATTTCCCTGATTTCCAACATTGCGGGACAGACGAATCTGCTGTCGCTGAACGCTTCCATCGAGGCGGCGAGAGCCGGCGAGCAGGGCAGAGGCTTCGCGGTAGTCGCGGACGAGGTGCGCAAGCTGGCGGAGCAGTCGAGAGAGTCTGCGGAGCAGATCGACAATATCGCGAGACAGCTGATCGACAAGTCCAACAGCAGCGTGGCGGCGATGCGCGCAGTTACGGAAGAGATGCAGAACCAGTACGACAAGCTGAACCAGACGAAAGATGTCTTCGGCCATCTGAACGACGAGATCCAGAATGTGACGGAGGCGGTGGACAGCATCGCGGGAGAGATCGACAATATCAACAATTCCAAGAACGAGGTTTACAGCAATCTGGAGAGCCTGGCGGCGATCTCCGAGGAGAACGCGGCGTCCACGCAGGAGACTTCCGCCACGATGACGCAGCTGAGTGAGCTTGTCAACGAGTGCGACAACTCGGTCGGCAGGCTCGGCGCGATCAGCGATTCCCTGGAGGGCAACGTGAAGAAGTTTACGCTGTAAGAGGCGGGTTTTTCCTGCGCAGCACGGTTTGGAGAACAAGATACGTCTGTATTTGCATGCGTGTGAATACAGACGTTCTTTATAGGGACCCGAAAAAATATAATAATAGAGACGGAGAGGAGAAGAGGGTATGCTGAGAGAGAGAGGATTTTACAGAGGGATCGATCTGGGAGGCTGGCTTTCCCAGTGTGATTACAGCGAGGACAGACTGGATCATTTTATCACGGAGCCGGATTTTGCGAAGATCGCTTCCTGGGGGCTGGATCATGTGAGGATCCCGGTGGACTACAACATTCTGGAGAACGAGGACGGCACGGGCTATCTCGAGAGCGGATTTTCGCGGATCGACCGGGCGGTTGGTCTGGCGAAAAAGTACGGCATGAACGCGGTTGTCGATCTGCACAAGACCGCGGGCTTTTCCTTCGACGAGGGCGAGAAGGAGAGCGGCTTCTTCGAGAGCGGGAAATATCAGGAGCGCTTCTACAGACTGTGGGAGGAACTGGCGAAGCGTTTCGGAAACGATGCGGACCATGTGGCCTTCGAGCTGCTGAACGAGGTGACGGAGCAGCGCTTTATCGGGGCGTGGAACCGGATCTCCGGCGAGTGCATCAGGCGGATCCGCGCCTATGCGCCCGACACGCTCATTCTGCTCGGAAGCTACTGGAACAACAGCGCGGAGGCGGTGAAGGATCTGGAGAAGCCTTACGACGGCAGGGTGATCTACAACTTCCACTGCTACGATCCGCTGGCGTTCACGCATCAGGGCGCATACTGGATCTACGACGACTCCTTCGACCAGAGCGCGAGGCCCCGCTTCGACGAGATGGATATCACGGAGGAATCCTTCGAGAAACTTTTTGCGCCGGCGCTTCAGAAAGCGGAGGAGAACGGCACGGAGCTGTACTGCGGCGAGTACGGCGTGATCGATATCGCCGCGCCGGAGGATGCGCTGAAGTGGTTTAGGGTGATCCACAGCGTGTTCGAGAAGCACGGAATCTCCAGGGCGGCGTGGAGCTACAAGGAGATGGATTTCGGCATCGCGGACGCCCGCATGGACGGCGTGCGCGAAGAGCTGCTCCGTTACCTGTAAAAGACAAAATAAATGAAGGAGTGAGGCTGTGAGCGGAAATAACGGAAGCGCGGCGGACAGAGCCGCCGGTTCAGGCGGCGTCAAGGCGATGTTTAAGAGGATCTGGGAGTATCTGCTTCTGACCTTCGGCGCGGCGGTGGCGGCTTTTGCGGTCGAGGAATTTCTCGTCCCGAACACGATTCTGGACGGCGGCGTGGTGGGCGTCGGCATCATTGTCAGCCGGCTGACGGGGGCGAAGCTGAGTCTGCTCACCTTTGGGCTGAATCTGCCCTTTATGATCGTCGGCTATAAGATCCTCGGCAGGGATTTCTTCCTCAAGGCCGGGTATTCCATGGCGGTGTTTTCCGCCTTTCTGGAAGTGTTCGCGCCTCTCGCCAACATGACGACGGAACCGCTTCTGGCGGTCTGCTTCGGCGGCATCCTGCTGGGCGCCGGCGTGGGTATGGTGATCTCGGCGGGCGGCTGTCTGGACGGCACGGAGACAGTGGCTATTCTCATCAACCGCAGAACCGATTTCCCCGTAGGGCGGACGGTGCTGATCATCAATGTGGCGATCTATACCGTCGCGGGGTTTGTGTTTACTTTTGACTCGGCGATGTACAGTCTGCTCGCCTACTATATCGCCTCCAAGGTGCTGGACTTTATCGACAACGGCATGAACCAGGCCAAGGCGGCCATGATCATCACGAACGACGGCGCGGCTATCGCGGACATGATCTATAAGCGGATGGGAAGGACCGTGACGATCCTGGAAGGAGAGGGCCTGATCAGCGGCAGGAAAGATGTGCTCTACTGCGTGCTGAACCGTCTGGAGGTCTACGAGCTGAAGAAGCTGATTAAGGAGGCGGACGCCAGCGCCTTCATCGCCATCAACGAGATCTCCGAGATCATAGGGAACCATATCAAGAAGAAGGCGGCGGACAGCGGGGTGCAGAGCGAGAATCGGACAAAAGAGGTTGACTAATCTTTCTAAACTGTTATAATGTGTTATAGATTATTTTAAACTTATCTAAACATATTAAATATACAGGAGATGACTGGACACTATGCTGCATCTGAAATCTCTGGAGGAAGGCCTGGATATCTTTAAGGCGCTGGGTTCCGAGGTCCGCATCGAGATCATCAGGATCCTCTCGGAAAACAACGGCATGAACATGAACGAGCTGGCGAGCAGGCTCAACATCACGAACGGGGCGCTCACAAGCCATATCAAGAAGCTGGAGGACTGTGGGATCGTGGCGATTGCGAACGAGTCGGCGGGACACGGCAACCAGAAGAAGTGCACCGTGCGTCTTGACAAGATTCTCATAGAGGTCAATCCGGAGGAGAACGTCAAGAATATCTACCAGACGGATATCAAGGTGGGACACTACTCCGACTACAGCGTGTACCCGACCTGCGGCCTGGCCTCCGACAGGGCGATCATCGGCGAAGTGGACGACGCGCGCTACTTTGCGCATGCCGACAGGTATGAGGCGGATATCCTCTGGCTCACCAGAGGGTATGTGGAGTACATCGTCCCGAACTTCATCCCGGCGGGGCAGAAAATCGATCAGATCAGCATCTCTCTGGAGCTTGGCTCGGAGGCTCCGGGCTACAACGACGTATGGCCCTCGGACATCTCTTTTATTCTCAATGACAGGAAGGTGGCGGTCTGGACGAGTCCGGGCGATTTCGGCAGCGTGAAGGGCATCTTTACGCCGGAGTGGTGGTTCCCGAACTGGAACCAGTACGGTCTGCTGAAGATCCTCGTCATCAACCACAAGGGAACTTTCATCGACGGCCTGCAGGTGTCGGACGTCGCCATCACGGATTTTCACTTCGACTATCACAGCACGATCAAGCTGAAGCTGGAGGTGGAGGCGGACGCCGAGCATGTGGGGGGTCTTACCATCTTCGGTAAGAATTTCGGCAATTACAATCAGGATATCGCCGTGCGCATCAATTACAGTCCCATTGCGGATCAGGAGGGGACGGAGAACAGATAGACAGCCGCGGACAGGCCGCTTCGGGGGAGCGTATGCTCCGCCCGGGGCTTTTTCTTTTTGTAATTCTCAGGAAACCGGAAAAAAGTGGTTGATTTCGGTTCTTATATTCTATATAATTTAAAAAGAGATATAATAATTTAGCAATTTTTAAAAAATAAAGCGGCACAAGGAGAACAGATATGGCAGACAGGCAGTTGGAGTACAATAAACCGTGGATCCTGCAGCGGGCGGATCCGTACGTGTACAGGCATACGGACGGCAGCTATTATTTTACGGCGTCCGTGCCCGCATACGATCAGATCGTACTGCGCAGGGCGGACACGCTGGCGGGACTGAAGGACGCGCCGGAGACGGAGATCTGGCACAGGCACGAGAGCGGGATCATGAGCTGCCACGTGTGGGCGCCGGAGCTTCACTATCTCGACGGGGCATGGTACGTCTACTTCGCGGCGGGAGACAAAGACGACGTCTGGAACATCCGCCCCTATGTGCTGGAGTGCCGGGATGAAAACCCCATAACGGGCGTCTGGACGGAGAAGGGCAAGATGGGCTGCGCGGCGGACGACGCGTTCTCCTTCCGGGCCTTCTCTCTGGACGGCACGGTGTTCGAGAATCAGGGGAAACGCTACTACATATGGGCGGAGAAGGTCGGCGTCGGCAAGCAGATTTCCAATCTCTACATTGGCGAGCTGGAGACGCCCTGGCAGCTGAAAACCGTACAGGTGCTTCTGACGACGCCCGATTACGACTGGGAGAGAGTGGGTTTCTGGGTGAACGAGGGTCCCGCCGTGATCAAGCGGAACGGAAAAATCTATGTGACCTATTCCGCTTCGGAGACGGGCATAGCCTACTGTATGGGGATGCTGACGGCGGACGAGAACAGCGATCTGCTGGATCCGCTGTCCTGGAAGAAGGAGCGGTACCCGGTGCTGTGTTCCGACGAGGCGCGGGGCATCTACGGGCCGGGGCACAACAGCTTTACCACGGACGAGGAGGGCGGCGATATCATGGTGTACCATGCGCGGACGGAGAAGGAGATCGTGGGCGATCCGCTCTACAACCCGAACCGGCACGCCATGCTCATGAGAATAAAGTGGGACAGGGAAGGCAGACCGGTATTCTCATACGACAACTAGCGCCGCGGCAAAAGGAAGCCGTCCGGCGCGCGGTATACAGGACAAAAATATAAGAGGAAAGGAAGGAAGGGTATGGCGGTATTACACGTAAACGAGAGACAGAAAGAGGGGCACATCAACGCGGAGATCTACGGACATTTCTCCGAGCATCTGGGAAGATGCATCTACGAAGGGCTGTATGTGGGAGAGAACTCCGACATTCCCAACGTCAACGGCATGCGTAAGGACGTGGTGGACGCGCTGAAGGAGATGAAGATCCCGATGCTGCGCTGGCCGGGCGGCTGCTTCGCCGACGAGTACCACTGGAAGGACGGCATCGGCCCTAAGGAGAAGCGCAAGAAGATGATCAATACGCACTGGGGCGGCGTGGTGGAGGACAACAGCTTCGGCACCCACGAATTCTTTGAACTGTGCGAGCAGCTGGGCTGCAAGACCTATGTGAACGGCAATGTCGGCAGCGGCACGGTGCAGGAGATGAGCGAGTGGGTCGAGTACATTACCTTCGACGGCGTGTCTCCCATGGCGGATCTGCGCAAGGCGAACGGTCATGAGAAGCCCTGGAAGATCGACTACTTCGGCGTGGGCAACGAGAACTGGGGCTGCGGCGGCAACATGACGCCCGAGTACTATGCGAACCTGTACCGGAGATATCAGACTTATGTGCGGCACTACGACATGGCGGCGCCGATCAAAAAAGTGTGCGGCGGCCCCAACGTGGCGGACTATTTCTGGACGGAGGGCGTGCTGAAGACCTGTTTCGCACCCCCGCAGCCGGAGTGGGCGCACGGCTTTATGGACGAGTTGTCCCTGCATTATTATGTACATCCGAACGGCTGGGAGCACAAGGGCAGCGCGACGCAGTTCGACGAGGAGGAATGGTACAGGACGATGGCCAAGGCCGTCTACATGGAGGAGCTGATCAACCGCCACGGCGCGATCATGGATCAGTACGACCCCGACAAGAAGATCGGTCTGAGCGTGGACGAGTGGGGATGCTGGTTCGACGTGGAGCCCGGCACGAACCCCGGCTTCCTCTACCAGCAGAACACCATGCGCGACGCGCTGGTGGCGTGCGCAACCCTGAACATTTTCAACAAGCACTGCGACCGCGTGAAGATGGCCTGCATCGCTCAGATGGTGAACGTGCTGCAGTCCGTCATCCTGACCGAAGGACCTAAGATGATCCTGACGCCCACCTACCATATCTTCCATATGTATAAGGAGCACCAGGACGCGGAGCTTCTGCACAGCTATCTGGAGGGCAATAAGACGGTCGGCGCCGGGGAGGATCAGGCGCCGTTTGTGAGCGAGTCTGTCTCCCAGGGCGCGGACGGCGCGATCCACATCACGCTGGGCAATCTGTCCGTCACGGAGGATGCGCCGATGGAGATCGCTTTCGCGCAGCTTGCACCGTCGGAGGTGAAGGCGTCGATCCTCACCGGCGAGATGCATGCGCACAATACTTTCGACGCGCCGGAGAATGTGAAGGAAACCGCGTTTACGGGCTGTGCGGTTGCGGACGGCAGAATCCGCCTGACCCTGCCCGCATGCAGCGTGGTCAGCCTGAGCGTCAGATAGGACGGCCGGGGCATGGAACAGGAACGGCAGTCGAGGCGCGTCTGCAGGAAGTGTCTGACCGCGGACATGGACGAAAAGAAGTATTTCGAGAGCCTGCACGCCTGCATCGCCGCGATCGATGAGGAGCTGAAAGCAGAAGAGCCGCTTTACGACGAGCGGCTCTCCGTCTGTAAGGAGTGCGATCTTTTGGCGGACGCCATGTGCAGGGCCTGCGGCTGCTATGTGGAGCTGCGCGCGGTCATGAAGAAGAATGCCTGTCCTTACGACAAGTGGAAGGCCGTGGCCGATGAGACGGTCTAAACTATTTCATTATTTTATAAAAACTAAAAATATTTTAAAATAATATTGACATATAGGGCGGCGTCATATACAATATCACTAATAGGATAATTGTAATTGTGGGAAAAGCAGTGAATTTGACATGATATTATATTTTTTCCTAAAAAAGTACGGTTATCCGAGTGGCATGCGAATGCAGAGTAAAAAGGAGGAAAAGAAATGAAGAAAAAGTTATTGGCAAGTCTTCTGAGTGTCGCGATGGTATCTTCCCTGCTCGTTGGTTGTGGGGGGGGGTCCGCGGACAGCGGCGCGGCGGCAGGCGACGGCGCAGCGGCTGAAGACGGCGCGGCAGCGGACGACGGTGCGGCGGCAGACGACGGCGCAGCGGCTGAGGACGGCGCGGCGGCTGAGGACGAGGCTCAGGCAGTCACCACAGTCGGCGATCCCAACGGCACACATCTGGAGTGCTGGTCTTTCGTAGAGGCGCACAACACCTTCTATGCGAAGATGGTAGACAAGTGGAACGAGGCGAATCCCGACAGAACGATCGAGGTTACCTTTACTACATATCCTTATGAGAGCAACCACACGAAGCTGCTCACCTCCCTGCAGGCAGGCACCGGCGCGCCGGATATCTGCGATGTAGAGATGGGCCAGGTGCCGAACGTGTACGAGGGTCTTGACACATGGCTGTATCCTCTCGACGACGCGATGGCTCCTTACGCGGCGGATATGCTGACCTCCCGTCTGGACGCTTACAAGGGTTCCGACGGCAAGCAGTACGGCGCGCCTTTCCATGTAGGCGCTACGGTTCAGTACTACAACATGGCGGTTCTGGAAGAGGCCGGCATCACACAGGAAGATGTTGACGCGGTCGTTACCTGGGACGACTGGGCAGCGCTCGGCGAGAGGTACCTTGACGCCATCGGCAGACCCGAGGGTAAGTACTGGACTTCCGTTGATACGGGCGGCGTTGACTGGCAGTGGATCGCCATGGCTGAGTACGGCGAGGACTGGACCGGCGGCAGCGCGGACGCTACGGCGAACGTACAGCTCGAGTCCGTCAAGAAGATGCTGACGATGGAGCAGGAGTGGGTAAACAGCGGTCTGGCTGAGGTTTCTCCTGACGGTTACGTTGACCTGGAGGCAGGCTTCCAGAACATTCTGGATCACAACATCGTATCCTTCCCGAAGGCGATGTGGTACATGAGCCGCTTCATCAACTATATGCCTGAGGAAGAGGGCAACTGGTACATCGCGAAGTGCCCGGTATTCGAGGAGGGCCAGAACTGCTCCGTAGGTATCGGCGGCACGGGTACGGTCGTTACGGCACAGTCCGTAGATCCGGCTCTGGCGGCAGATTTCCTCTGCTACGCGAAGATGTCTCCCGAGGGTGAGACGATGATCTGGGAGGATCTCGGATTCGACGTCTGCAACACATCCCTGTGGAGCGACGATTCTTTCGCGCATGACGAGAGCAACCAGTACAATACTTTCTTCAGAAATTATCCTTACGATGTTCTGAACGAGATCAAGGACCAGATCGGCGTGGTTATGACTGTTCCGATCAGCCCGACGATCAACGAGCAGATGTGCAACGTAACGCTCAACGACATTCTCGAGAACGGCATGGACGTGGACGAGGCGCTGCAGGCTGCGCAGGATATCGTTGCCTTAGAGCAGTAAGATAAAAACGGGAGATTGTCCGGGGACTTTTCCCCGGGCGGTCGCCCTTTTTCATCTCGCAGGTTTTCTTGATTATCGGGGATATTATGTAATGTAAGGAGAGGCATTGACTATGAAGATAAAGAAGTTTTTCTACTCTCAGAAAGCGGCGCCCTATGTGTTTGTCATACCGTTCATTCTGAGTTTCCTGTTTTTCTGGGTGTACCCTCTGTGCAGTACCATCGTCATGAGCTTTCAGGACATCGGACCGGCCACCTCGGAATGGATCGGCTTTAAGAATTATTCCAAGCTGCTCAGGGATCCCACGTTCCGCACGGCGATCGCAAACAGCTTCGAGTACATGCTCGGCACGCTGATTCTCTTGATTCCCTTCCCGATGCTCTTCGCGGTTCTGATGGACTCGAGACTGGTGAAGGCGAAGGGGTTCTGGAAAGCCTGCCTCTATCTGCCGGCGCTGACTTCCGTAGTTATCTCCGGTACGCTGTTCCGTCTGATGTTCTCGGAGTATCCGACAGGTCAGATGAACGTCATCACCTCGGCGCTGGGACTGGGCACTTTCAAGTGGCTGAAAATGAAATCGACGGGGCTGGGCGCCCTGCTCGTGACCGCCTGCTGGCGGTGGACCGGCGTCAACATGCTCTACTTCCTGTCCGGTCTGAAAGGAATCGACACGGCTCTGTACGAGTCGGCGGAGATTGACGGCGCGAACTCCTGGCAGAAGTTCCGCTATGTGACAATACCGCTTATCAAGCCCACCACGATCTACGTGCTGACCATCAGCGTATACGCGGGTCTGGCAATGTTTATGGAGAGCTTCATGCTGTGGGCGGGCCCGGCGTCGCCGAACAATATCGGCCTGACGATCGTGGGCTATCTGTACAACCGCGGTATCCAGAAAAATGACTTAGGCTACGGCAGCGCGATCGGCCTGGTACTTCTCGTGATCGCACTGATTATCAATATTGTACAGCTTGTCGCAAACGGCACGTTCAAGAAGGAGGAGAGATAAGATGGCGGATTCTATCGGTAAAAAGATGGGCATGAGCGCGAAAAACCGTCTCCTCAGCGTGATCGCTACGGCGTGGTTCGCGATTCTTGCGATTATTATTATCTTCCCCGTTTTTGCGGGACTGCTGGCGTCCTTCCGGCCCGGCACGGAGCTGATCCGCAAGGGTCTGAGCATCGATCTGGATGTGAGCACAATGACACTGAACAACTATATCTATCTGTTCAGCGGCAACGCGGATTCGCAGAAATACTTCATGTGGTTCCGCAACAGCCTGTTCCTGACGGCGGTGTCCGTTGTGGGTACGCTGATCGTCTGCTATATTGTGGCTTACGGTCTGAGCATGTACGAGTACCCGCTGAAGAACTTCCTGTTCTTCCTCGTCATTGCGACGATGATGGTACCTTTTGAAATTCTGATCCTGCCCCTGTACAAGGAGATGATCACCCTGAAGCTGATCGACACGACGGCGGGCGTAGTGCTGCCGGGCGTCTGCGGCGCTTCGACGGTGTTCTTCTTCAGACAGTACATGATCGGGCTGCCGAAAGAGCTGCTGGACGCGGGACGTATCGACGGCGCGACGGAGTACGGCATCTGTTTCAAGATTATGCTGCCGATCACCAAGCCGGCCTTTGCGGCGATGTCCATCCTCTGCGCGATGGGCGCGTGGAACAATGTGCTGTGGCCGATGCTGGTGTACAGAAACGCGTCGAAATTCACGCTGCCGATCGGCTTGAACACACTGCTTACGCCTTACGGAAACAACTACGATGTCCTGATCGCGGGTTCCATGTTCGGCATCCTGCCGGTATTCATCGTATTCCTGTGCTTCCAGAGATACTTTATCGAAGGTATGACGGCGGGCGCAGTCAAGGGTTGATCACAGACAAGTACAGTACGGGCAATCGGATTTATTGCCGGACAGCCGCCGCCTATGCCGGATCTTCGGCATGGCGGCGGTTTTCTCATACAATAGGAAATTCCTTCGTCATTTCCTGTTGTACAAAAAGCCCTCCGGGCCGGATCGCACTGCGGCGGGAAACTTACGAAGGGAATCGGGGACGGACATCTATGGAGCAAGTGATAAGCGAGATGAAATCAATGGATACGGATTATCTGACCGGGCTTCTGAACCGCAGGGGCCTGAATCAGGCGTGGCAGCTTCTGCCGCAGGATATGTCCGTGCACGGCATCTATATCGACGTGGACAATTTCAAGCTGGTCAACGACATCTACGGGCATTCCAAAGGCGACGAGCTGTTGATCTATGTGGCCGGGCTTTTGAGACAAACCTTTGAGGGACAGATCGTCGTGCGGATGGGCGGCGACGAGTTTGTCGTCATCTGCCGGGGAACGCTGGCCAGAGAGGAGATCGAGCACCGGTTTCCGTCCCTGCAGAGCGGACTGAAGGAGGGCGGTTTCGACGAGACGGTCGTCGCCATGCTGTCCTTCAGCATCGGCGTGGTCTTCGGACAGCGGGTCGGGGACGGGCTGGCGGAGATGCTGAGCCAGTGCGACGAGGCGATGTACCATGTCAAGAGGCACGGCAAGGGAAACTATCTCGTGTACGACCGGATCCGGGAGACGGTGGAGGAAAATAAGGCGATGAAAGACCGGGCGCTCACCGCTCTGGAGAACGAGGAGATCAGGGTGCTGCTGCGGCCCGTGATGTATCTGCAGACCTCCGAGGTCTATGCCGCGGAGGTGGCGCTGTGCTGGGATTTTCCGCAGCGCGGCGTTCTGCAGGCGGAGAAGTTTATGCCGATCTTTGAGCAGTATGGGATCGTGACGCAGATAGACGCCTATGTCTTCGAGCAGATATGCCGCTGGAAGGAGAGCTGGCGGGGAAGTGTGTTTGAACACATGGCCGTCTATGTGAGACTGTCCGCCCGGTATATTCTGAAGGAAGAGGGAATCAGCCATATCCGCGCCTGTCTGGAGAAGTACCGGGTAGATCCGGCGGAGTGCGGGCTCTGTATCGAGGAGCGGGACTTCCTGGAGAACAGCAAACGGCTCCTCTATGCCGTGCAGACGCTTATGGACATGGGATTTGAGATCGCCATCAACAATTTCGGCTCGGCTTCCTCCATCCGGGTGCTGCAGGATATTCCGTCCCAGACGCTGAAGCTGGACGCGAAGCTCTCCTCCGTGCAGAGCGACGATCTCGTGGCGATGCAGATTCTGAAAAACGTCATCAGCCTGGGCCGCGATCTGCAGCGCAGCATCGTGGGAACCGGGATCGAGAATGCCGGGCAGGCGGCGGCGCTCACCGCTTACGGCGCGCAGTTCGGCACAGGCAGCCTGTACGGCGGCGCCGTGGAGGAGGAGAGATTCCGCGGACAATACGCGAAACGGCTTTATATCATTTCCAGCAGAAAACCGGTTGTGTTCCCGTTTGCGGGGGATCTGCGCGATACTTCCGGCGAGATCGAGGGCGTCTGTGTCGGAGAGGGATTTCGGTTCGACAGGGGAGTCGTGGCGTCCCAGGGCGCGCTTGTCTTCCCGGGAGGCGGCGTCGGCAGGAACGTGGTGAAGTTCCCGGCCCGGCTGATGCACAGCGACAGCTATTCCATCTGCTTCTGGATCAATCCGGATGAAGAGCAGGATTGGACGAGCGCCGTCTACGCGACATATTCCGACGGCTTCCTGAGCCTCGTGCCGAAAATGTCGTTCGGGTTCTGTTTCCGCATCAAGGACGACAGGGAGCCCAACGAATGGTACGACGTCCTCTGCAGGCAGGCTGTACCGGGAGAGTGGTCCTATCTCTGCGCAACCTACGATATGGTGACGGGAATCTCCAAGGTGTACTTCAACGGGCTGCTGGTGGGAAGCCGGGAGAAGGTTCCCTGCCTGAAGGTGGCGCAGTCGGTTGTGCTGGGCGGGGACGAGTACCAGCCTTCCTTTAAGGGAAGGATCGCGGGACTGGAAGTCTGCCACTATGTCGTCTCCGCGGACGAGGTTCAGAGAAAGTTCCTGGAATATCAGAAGGACGAGACTTTTCAGGGAACCGGAGGCAGAAAATAGAGGATCAAAAAGATGGGAGAGCAGGATTATTTCAGGAACGCGCTGTCTGATTTCACCTATGAGGCGGCCAGCGGCGGGGCGATCCGGCATCTGGCGGATCTGGGATATACGGCGAGGCAGATCTGCGGAAAGCTGACCTACCCGACGCCCTATGAGAGAGTGCGGCGGACTCTCTGGCAGCATCTGAACGACAGCGGCGTCGTGCTCACCCGGGAGCCCGGAGACGGCCTGCAGAGCGCGAAACCTTCCTACCGGGTGGCGCATGACAGGTTCGGGCGGGCCAGCTTCTGTATGGAGAGGCAGGCGGAAGCTGCCGGCGGGGGCGGCGTTCTGTCTTTGCGGGAGCGGCGCTACAGCGCGGAGACGTGCGGGGACCTGGCGGCTTATCTGGACAGGGAGTGCGGCCTTGGCGGGGAGGAGAAAGCCTATGTTTCCTGCGATTTCGGCCTACATGACAGGAGAGAGGACGGCACCTACGAGGCGCAGCTGCAGGCGCTAAACACCAGACAGCGGGAGTATATCGAGGGACTGCTGTGGGAGGACAGGATCTGTTACCACCGTCTGGACAGGCGCATGCGGGAGATCGTGGCGCGCCTGTATGCGCAGGGACTCTATCATGGCTATTGTTATTTTCTGATACAACGGGAAAAGGTGGCGGTCGGCTGACCGCCTTTTTTGATTAAGGAAGATATTCTCAATATTTTTACTAAAAAGTATACTTTTTGGTTATCATTCAGAAATGTCATAATGCCCAATCGGGCAAAATAAATTTGCTTGATTTTTTGTTAGATTTGCGTTAAAATAGACAAGAATTATGTATACAGATATCTTTGCTAAAAAGTATACATTTTGACACGCGGGAGCGCAGAGGGCGGAATATGGCACAGAGTGATGCGGTGAGAACCGTGCGCCAGTACAGCGCGGAGCCGGTCGCCGGCGGCGACATGGACAAACTTCTGGATATCGCCGGAGATTACCGCAGGGTGAAAAACTATGTGTACGAGCGCTACGGCGGGATCGGAAGTCTCGACAAGCTCTATCCGGGCTATACGATCCAGAACGAGATGACCGCCTGCGGTCTGCGGGCTGAGCTGGGACTGCCTTCGGTGTACTATTATCAGGCCGTCTTCGACGCGCTGGGAGACGTCAAGGGCCAGTGGACCAGGATCAAAACGGCGGTGCGGAAAGCGGCAGCCGCGAACCAGAACCTGACAGAGGAAGACAGGCACTACCTGAGGTTTCTGCTGAAAGTGAACAATGCTTTCGAGGCGGTGCTGAACGGAAAAGAGCCGGCCGGGCTGCCGGAGGCGGTGCAGACACAGTGCGACACTCTGGCAGAATCGGCGGATGCGCACAGGGTACACGGCTATCTGCGCAGACAGGTGCGGAAGCGTCAGGTGCGGCTCCACACGGAACGGGCGGACGGCTTCGGCGTCACGGAGCGGGCCTACCGGTATGGGGAGCACGGCATTTATCTGGCGACGAAGCAGAACCGGAAGCGGGTGTTCCTGCCGCTGACGGATTCCAGGCAGTACGCAGGGCGGCTGTATGTGAAGCTGTTCCCGGAAGAGAGCAGGGTAGAGATCGGGGCGGCGGTCCGCGTCAGGGTAAAAGCGCATTCGGACTATACAAACCGAGTCGGAATCGCACTGGGCATGAGGACGCTGCTGACGACGCACGAGGGCCGGCAGTACGGTACAGAGTTTGGAGAACTGCACGCCGCATACGCGGAGTGGCTGCGGGAGCGGACAGCCGGCAGCAGCCGGAAAGATAACACGGGGCGGAAGAAGTACAACGCACAGAAGCGCAGAAAAGAAGAGCGGCTGCACAGCTACATCAACCAGCAGCTCAACCTTTTTCTGAAAAACGAAAAGCCGGAGACGGTCTGCATGGTGAAGCTGCCGCCGCCGAAAGCGGGCGGGGTAAACAGAAAGATCAACTACGCGGTGTCGGTTTGGCAGCGGGGATACATCCGGAAGCGGCTTCTGCAGAAATGCAGGGAACAGTCGGTGGAAGTGGTGGAAGTGCTCGGCAGAGGCGTCGGTACAGAGTGCAGCCGCTGCGGAGGAACCGGGAGCGTGAAAGACGGTATGTACCGCTGCGATTCCTGCGGATATGAGACGGACGAGAAGGTCAACAGCGCCGCGAACGCGCTGAAGCGGGCGAATGCAGGGCTGATCATCCGGTGAGAGAGATCATAGGAACAGGCGATTCGGATAAATGAAGGCGATGAGCCGGCATTTCACCTGAGGGACCGGAAAGCGCTGCTCATGATAGAAAAAACAAGAACGGCATTAGAAACCGGCGCGGCAAGCGCGACGGGCATTGGGTAGGCCAGGACCCCGCGAACACGCGAGAGCGTGACGTAACGGGGAGCGAAGCGGAAAACCGCATCGTCCCGTATGAGACGACCAATATGCCTTATTATCAAAGCAGACAGGAAGAATCCTGTCGGTGCAGGCCCGGACAGGGCAGGACGTCATGAGGAAACTACAGTATGACCAGGTCATGGAGTCGGTCGGGCTGCTGCGGCAGGCTCATGACGAGATCAGAATATTAACTGAAAAGAAGGATTACCGGCCTGCGGCAGGCCTGCTGGCGGACTGCCAGGAGAGCGCCATCGCGGTCGGCACGCTGCTTGAACAGACAGAAGGGGAGAGCTGCCCCGTGATTCCTCTGATCGAGGAATACTGCGAACAGATCTACCGGTTCCATGAGGAATTGACCGGGGAGCAGACGGGCGGCGCGGCGGGACAGGAAACCTTCCGGAAGATGCATAAGCGGCTGCAGCAGCAGCTGACCGCTATGGAAAACGCCGTCAGGCATAGCGTCACAGTCCGAAGGGAGGCGGTGTTTCTTCCCTACAAGGCGAGCATGTGGGACAGTCTGGAGAGCGTGTGGAAGGCGGCGGACGCCGATGAAGCCTGCGACGCCTATGTGATTCCGATTCCCTACTATGATAAAAATCCCGACGGCAGCTTCGGGGCGATGCACTATGAAGGAGATCAATATCCGGCATATGTGCCCGTCACGGACTGGCGCGGATATGACTTTGCGGAGCGCAGGCCCGACGTGGTCTTTATCCATAATCCATACGATGAGTTCAACTATGTGACCAGCGTGGAGCCCTTTTACTACGCGAAGAATCTGAAGCAGTATACGGCGATGCTCGTCTATATCCCGTACTTCGTGCTGGACGAGATTTCCCCGGACAATACGGAGGCCGTGAAAGGCATGGAACACTTCGTGACGGTGCCGGGGGTCTTCCATGCGGATCGGGTCATCGTCCAGTCCGAGGACATGCGCAGAATTTATATCAATGTGCTTGTCGAAACTTTTGGCAGAGAGACGAGGGACGTCTGGGAGAAAAAAATCCTGGGGCTGGGAAGCCCGAAGTTAGACAGGGCCGGCAGCACAAAAAAGGAAGATCTTGATATCCCGGAAACCTGGGAGAAGATTCTCTATAAGCCTGACGGGAGCCGGAAGAAGGTCGTCTTCTACAACAACAGCGTCAGCGCGCTGTTACAGCATGACGAGAAGATGATCGGCAAGATGAAATCGGTTTTTGCAGTCTTTCAGGAGTACCGGGATACGACGGCGCTGCTGTGGCGGCCTCATCCGCTGATCGAGGCGACGATCTCGTCCATGCGGCCCGGGCTGTGGGAAGAGTACCGGAAAATCCGGGACGACTATCTGGAAGCGGGCTGGGGAATCTACGACGACACGGCGGATCTGGACAGGGCGATCGTCCTGAGCGACGCCTACTACGGCGATCCGAGCAGCGTGGTGCAGCTGTATAAGAAGACGGGAAAGCCGATCATGATACAGAATGCGGAAGTGACGGGGGATTGATGTGAAAAATCCGTATGTCAGAGAACTGATACACACACTCGAAAATACAGAAATTTACATAGAGACAGACAGAAAATGCGCCGACTATGACGAGGGAATCGATCGGCTTGTCGCCGCTTTCACAGAGCATAAGAAGAAACAGAGCCAATTGTTTTTTGTGGGAAACGGCGGGAGCAGCGCCATTGCAAGCCATATGACGGCAGATTTCATGAAAAACGGCGGTATGAACACATACAGCCTGTATGACAATGCCGTTACAACATGCATGGGAAATGATTACGGATATGAATTTATTTTTTCACGTCCGCTGGAGTTCCTGGCCAGAGAGGGCGACTTGCTTGTCGCGGTCAGCAGTTCCGGGAATTCTGCCAATATCGTCAATGCAATAGAAACGGCGAGAGCTAAGAAAGCGGAAATCATCACTTTTACAGGTTTCCGCGCAGACAACAAGGCAAAAACGCTTGGAGATATCAACGTATATGTTCCGAGCTTTCAATATGGAATTGTAGAATCGCTCCACAACCTGATCCTGCAGCAGATCGTCGATCTGATTATGGAGAGGGATGGGGTGAAGCTCTGATATGGAAAAAAGCGCAGCCGAAATGATTGGAAGAAAGGCGGTTTTCCTTGACAGAGACGGGGTCCTGACAAGAGAAAAAGGCTATGTGGCGTCCGCGGATCAGATGGAGATCTTTCCTTACGTCAAAGAGTGTATAGACGAGATCAAGGCGAAAGGATATCTGGCAATCGTGGTTACCAATCAAAGCGGAGTGGCAAGAGGGCTTATTGCAGAAGAAGAGCTGAAGAAAATGAACCGTCTGCTGACGGAGCGGACAGGAGTGGATGCAGTCTATTATTGTCCGCACTATGAAAAAGGGATCGTTGCAAAATACGCGAAGCCCTGCGGCTGCCGCAAACCGCAGACCGGTATGATAGACGCCGCCGTACAGAAGTACGGCATCGATCCTGTCAAGTCATACATGGTGGGCGACAGAGCGGCGGATATTCTGATGGGGCAGAAAGCCGGAATCAGTACGGTACTGCTGGAATCGGGTTACGGCACGGCGCGTCTGGAGGAGCCTGTGACGCCGGATTATATCAGGAAAGATCTGCGGGATTTTGTGCGGACGCTGATATTGTGAATGCAGATACAGAATAGAGTTCAGATACAGTTTGAGCTGATTGGAGGATGATACATTGGTTTCACTTGTTACCGGAGGATGCGGATTCATAGGTTCCCATATGGTGGACAGGCTGTTGGCGGAAGGCCACCAGGTGAGGGTGATAGATAACTGGACGACCGGACGGCCTGAAAATCTTGCGCATCAGGAAGGGAATCCAAATCTGACGGTTCACCACATGGATATCAGAAATATGGAGCAGATCGCACCGGTATTTGAGGGTGTTGATTACGTGTTCCATTTTGCCGCGCTGGCGGATATTGTACCGTCCATACAAAGGCCCTGGGATTATTATTCTTCCAACGTGCTCGGCACATATAATGTCGTTGAGTGCGCGAAGAATGCAGGAATCAAAAAACTGGTCTATGCGGCCTCTTCCTCGTGTTACGGAATACCGGACGAGTATCCCACCAAGGAGACGGCAGAGATCAGACCGCAGTATCCCTATGCGCTGACCAAACGGCTGGGAGAAGAGACTGTGCTTCACTGGGGCCAGGTGTACGGTCTGCCGGTGGTGACGCTCAGACTCTTCAATGTATACGGCACGCGCTCCAGAACTTCAGGGACATACGGCGCCGTGTTCGGCGTGTTTCTGGCGCAGAAGCTGGCGGGAAAGCCGTTTACGGTGGTGGGCGACGGCAGCCAGACAAGGGATTTCACCTACGTGACAGATATCGCGGACGCATTCTACGCAGCGGCTATGTCCGACGTCGTGCAGGATACATTTAATGTTGGGAGCGGCGGAACGTATTCCGTGAACAGGCTCTGCGAGCTTCTGGGAGGCGAGATCACGCATATTCCAAAGCGGCCGGGAGAGCCGGACTGCACCTATGCGGATACCACGAAGATAGAGGAAAAGCTGGGCTGGAAGGCCAGGGTGTCGTTTGAAGAAGGCGTGCAGAAAGTACTGGACAATATCGAATACTGGCGAGAAGCTCCGGTGTGGACGCCGGACAGCATCGGTGAGGCGACGCAGGACTGGTTTAAATACCTGGGGAAGGCATAACAGTAGTTGCAATGGACAAGATCGTATCGAAGACAGAATTTGCGTCTGCAATCAGGCCCAAACTGAAAACTGAAAACAAAACCGTAGCCCTGTGCCATGGCGTGTTTGATCTGGTTCATCCGGGGCATATCATTCATCTCCAGCAGGCAAAAGAGATGGCGGATGTGCTGGTGGTTTCCATCACTGCCGCCAAATATGTGCGCAAAGGTCCGGGAAGACCCTATTTTGACGATGAGATGCGCATGAAAGTGCTGGCGGCGCTGGAATGCGTTGATTATGTACTGCTCTCGGAAGGGTATACGGTGGACGATATTATCGAAGCCGTGCAGCCCGATCTCTATGTCAAGGGAGCGGAGTATGCCAAGCCCGAAGACGATATCACGGGGAAGATAGCGGAAGAAAAACTGCTCATAGAGCAGTATGGAGGGCGGCTTGCCTTTACTTCGGGCGCCGTGTTCAGCTCCACCCGGCTGATCAATACAGCGATGTCGGGATTGTCCGAAGAAGTCCGGCACTTTATGGAAGATTTCGGGCAGAGACATGACATGGCGGAGATTATGGAATATGCGGACCGCATCAGGGGCCTGAATATTCTCGTCGTGGGTGATGTGATCATTGATAAGTATACCTACTGCAATGTGCAGGGCACTATGTCGAAAGATATCGGTTATTCCGCGAGAGAGTATCACTCAGAGGAGTATCTGGGCGGTTCCGCTGCGATAGCCAGGCATCTGGCGAGCTTCAGCGACAATGTGACCCTTATGTCCGTAATCGGCGATGAAGAGGAGATGCGGCTGCGGTTTTTTGACGAACTGGGAGACCGCATCTATTTGAAACTTTTGTACAGTTCCAAATTTCCGACCATCATTAAGCACAGATATCTCTCCAGAAATACGAAGCGGGAAGAGTATCGTAAGATCTTTGCGGTGAACAATATACCGCAGGACATGAAGTATGAAGAGACGATCCAGAGAGAATTTCACGATAGATTGAAGGAGCGGATCAGGGACTATGACGCCGTGTTCGTGTGTGATTTCGGGCACGGTCTGATTACTAAGGAGACAATAGGGATTCTGGAGCAGCATGCCAGGATACTGCTGCTGAATTGCCAGACAAACTCGACCAATAACGGCCTGAATCCCATTACGAAATACGCGCGCGCGGATCTGTTTTCACTGGACCAAAAGGAACTGAAGCTGGCCTTCCCGGAGCAGGCGGATGATGAGAAAGCTGCTCTGCAGAGACTGGCGGAATATATGGGCGGAGCAGGTTGCCTGACCAGAGGTGCCCTGGGGGCATACGGCATATGCGGGGAGGATATCTTTGAATGTCCGGCGCTTACTCTGAGTGTGAAAGATACGGTGGGAGCAGGCGACGCTTTCTTCGCTGCGGCGGGAGCTTATGCGGCGGCAGGCGCGCCGATGGAGCTGTGCACTTTTATGGGCAATATAGGCGGCGCTCTGGGCGCCAACATAGTCGGCAACAGAGAGGCCGTGGAGAAGGTAAATGTATTAAAATATGCCAATACGCTGATGAATGTGTGATTGGAACAAACGGAGGAACATATGGCGGAGAATATCAGGATGGATTCCCATAAGCTGATCTATCACCCCGATACGGTGGCCAGATGGCTGAAGGGAGAGAATATATATCCGATTGAAATAGAGATATCGCCGAGCGGCGCCTGCAACCACAGATGCGTGTTCTGCGCGGTTGATTATATGGGATATAAGCCGGTGTTCCTTGAAAAAGATGTGATCCTGCGGGATATCCGCCACATGAGCCAGAGAGGATTAAAGAGTGTGATCTGTTCCGGCGAGGGCGAACCGCTCTTAAATAAAGATATGGCGGAGATCGCGAACGCCATCAAATCATACGGTGTGGATGTCGCCATGAGTTCCAACGGGGCGCTGTTTACCAAGGAAGTGGCAACAGAATGCCTGGAGGCTTTTACCTGGATTCGGTTCAGTGTTGCCAGTATGGAAGAGAGTTCCTATAACAGTATTCAGCGCGGTAAGGCCGGGGATCTGGAGCGAGTCAAGACTAATCTTCAAGATGCGGTCAGGGTGAAGCGCGATAAGGAATTAAAGACAACGCTGGGTGTGCAGTGCCTGCTCCTGCCGGATAATATGAGTCAGCTTCCGGATATGGCGTCGCAGCTTCGTGAAATTGGCGTGGATTATCTCACCGTAAAGCCTTACTCACAGCATCTGCACAGTGAAAATACCTTTCAGGTGGACTACGAGGCAATGCTGGAACTGGAGCAGGAGTTAAAGAAGTTTGAGACAGAAAATTTCAAGATATATTTTCGCGCTAACGCCATGAAAAAAATGCATCATGAAAAATGCTACCGGACATGTTGGGGCCTCCCGTTTATGACGCATATTGACGCGAGCGGAAACGTATGGCCGTGTGTAGCGCATATCGGAGCAAAAGAGTTTTGTTACGGGAATATTTATGAACAGCCGTTTGAGGAAATCTGGAACGGCAGCCGCAGGGTGGATGTCGTAAAGAAGCTCGGTGAACTCGATATCAACCAGGTGTGCAGAGAAGCCTGCAGGCTTGACGAGATCAATAAGTATCTCGACGAACTCAAGAATCCGAGCGGTCATGTGAACTTTATATAGACGAAGGTATAGACAGGATGAAACAGACAATCAAAGCGACAAGACCGGAAATGGCGTCTTATGAAGAATATGTTGACGAGATAAGATCCGTGTGGGATACGGGGGCAATGACCAATAACGGCCCTAAAGTGCAATTGTTTGCCGAAAAATTGAGAGCGTACACGAATTGTCCTAATGTGGAATTGTTTGTGAATGGGCATGCTTCCATGATAGTCGCCATAAAGGCAATGGAACTTCCGCAGGGAACAGAAGTGCTGACATCCCCCTTTACTTTTGTCTCTACGACGAACGCGATAGAACAGTGCGGACTGACTCCTGTATTTTGCGATATTGATGATACTTACAATATTGATATAGAAAGTATAAGACGCAATATTACTTCCAGGACGAGCGCAATCGTCACACCGCATATTTTCGGAATCCCGTGCCATGTGGAAGAAATAGAAAGTATCGCAAAAGAGTATGGGATCAAAGTGATCTATGACGGCGCGCAGGCGTTCGGAACCAAAATAAACGGAAAGAATATAGCGGAATTCGGCGATGCAGTCATGTTCAGCTTTCATGCCATCAAGGTATTCAACGCGATAGAAGGGGGCGCTCTGGCATACAGGGACGCCGGATTGAAAGCAAAACTGGAGTTATACAGAAACTTCGGCATATCGTACGGAGCGACCAATGATGTCGAGGTGAGCGGCTTTAATGCCAAGATGACGGAATTTTCCGCAGCAATGGGACTTGTCAATCTGCCGCACGTGGAAGAGACCATAGCGAGGAGAAAGCAGCTGGCGCGGCATTACCGAGAAGTATTTGAAGAGATTCCGGGAGTCGAGACATATCGGTATGAGGAATCTATAGATTACAATTATGCTTATTTCCCGGTTGTCATTGACGCCGGAAAGACAGGAATGGCACGGGATGAAATCTGGCTTGCGTTGAAAGAAAACGGTGTGGAGACGAGGAAACTGTACGATGTGCTCACGTGTGATTATTCGTTCTATAAGAGTAAGCCGTATAAGCGGGATGTCAGGTACGCAAGAGAGATGACGGAGAAATGTCTGGATTTTCCGATGTACAGTAGTTTGAGGGAAGAGGATGTTGATTATATCGGGGAAGTGTTGAAGCAAGAATTCGGCAAAAAATGTTTTTGAAATTGTATTCCATCGATAAATGTAATATTTTGTCTTGGAGGAACGAATTTGGATAGTTATTTGTCACAAGCAGAGATTGAAAAATTGGGCTTTAAAAGAGTTAGCAAAGACGCAAAAATTAGTAAAAGAGCAGTATTTTATTCACCTGAGAAGATTGAGATAGGGGCGCATGTACGAATTGACGATTTTGCTTTTTTGAGTGGAGGTAGTGGAATCGTAATAGGTAATTATGTACATATAGCTGGGTATAGTGCACTATACGGAAAATTCGGAATTGAGATAGGCGACTATGTGAATATTAGTAGCAGAGTGAGTATTTATTCTACGAGTGATGATTATTCCGGTGAATTTATGACTGGTCCATTGGTGGAACCACAATACATTCATGATGTTGGAAGAAAGATATATATAGGACCACATGTGATTATTGGGACCGGAAGTGTCTTACTGCCGGGAGCAGTATTACATCAAGGAGTGGCAGTAGGAGCAATGAGTCTTGTAAAGGAAGAACTGTTGGAGTTTAAAATGTATGCCGGCGTACCTGTCAGATATATTAAAGAGCGAAAAAGAGATATGTTGAAACTTGTTCCAAAGGGGGGGGGGAGAAAAGACAAATTTATCAAATTAAGCGGTAAATATGAATCTGTCATAAAAAATAGTTATCCGCCTAAGTATGGTATTGCTTTTTAGATAAAGCATATGAGCCGTGTTTGGGAGGAATTGATTATGACCAGAGTTGTGTTTATGGCAAAGGAAACTTTTTCATCAGTGCATGCGTTGTTGTATTTGTGCAAAAGTAATGAAATAAAAGTAGTGGGAGCGATAGTTCGCAAAAGAGACTCGGTACTGCGGAAGATCTGTAAAGAGAATGATATTAAGGTCTTTACAGAAGAAGAATTGAGAATGTTATATGCTGAAGATAATATAAATGTTGACTATATACTCTCTTTTTATTGGAAAAAAGTTAAAGAGGACATATTAGGAATCCCTAAGAGTGGAAGCATTAATTTCCACCCGGGACCGTTGCCCGAAGCCAGAGGATCGGGATATCATATCGCTATTTTGGAAAATTGGGGTTATTTTGGTGTGACGGCTCATTATATGGACACAGAGTTTGATACTGGGGAAATCATAGAGTGTAGAAGGTTTAAAATTGATGAAAATGTATTAAATATAGATTTGGTTAGAATGACTCACGAACATTTATATTGGCTCTTTGTAGATATAATACAACAAATAATTAACGGAAATGAATTGAGTCGATTAAAACAAACGGAGGGAAGATATTTTAGCCTGTGTGAATTGGAACAAAGTAAATTAATACAGCCAGAAGAAAGTATAGATGATATTGACAGAAAGATTAGAGCATTTTGGAATCCGCCCTACAGTGGAGCTCAGATTGAAATAAAGGGGAAAAAATATACGGTAGTTGATGAAGGTATATTAAACTGGATCGCGTTGCACATAAAAAATCAGTATTAAATTCTAAATGAAAGAGGAAATGTAATGGGAGAATTTACGCCATACAGTGATTTGAAAATTTTTTATCATACGGAAGCTATTAGAAAACTTTTAAATGGTGAAAGAAATTCTCCGATATATGTGCGAATTAAGCCGACCAATGTCTGCAATCAGCAATGCTATTATTGTGCTTATGCAGACAGTCGTATATTTAGTGACAGGCATGTTGAAAAAAGAAGTTCTATTCCGTGGGATATTTTATCAAAAACTTTGTATGAACTTAAGGAAATGGGACTAAAAGCGGTTACATTTAGTGGCGGTGGCGAGCCGTTGTGTTACCCGAAGATTACAGACGCTCTCCAACTGGTAAAACAATTAGAAGTTGATTATTCGATCATAACGAATGGGCAGGCATTATGCGGTGAGGCGGCAGATTTGCTTCGACAGGCTAGATGGGTAAGAATTTCTTTTGATTCTGCTAAACGGGAAACATATGAAAGTATAAGAGGAGTGGGAACATACGAAAAGGTGATAGATAATATCAGAACCTTTGCGAGCATAAAAGATAAAAGATGCGCATTAGGGATTAATTGTGTTGTAACACAGAGCAACGCGGGGGAAATATATGAGATATGTGATTTGGTGAAAAAATTAGGAGTAAATAATATTAAGATATCTCCAATTTTGATCAAAAAAGACCAAAAGGATTATCATGACAAAATTAAAAAATACGCTATGGAGCAGATAGATAAAGCAAAAATGGATTTGGAGGATTCTGGTTTCAGAATTATAGATAAATATTCTAATGATATTGCTTTGGACGGTGACTATAAAAAAGAATACTCGAGATGCTGGATTCAGAATTTTTTTGCTGTTATAGCAGCTGATTCAAAAGTATATAGATGTCATCAGCGTGCATATACCAAAACTGGTGAGTTAGGTGATCTTGCGAAGAGATCTTTTAAAGAAATATGGTATGATCCTGAAACAATTAAGGGGGGGGGTACTTTTAATCCTGAGAAGGAATGTAGATTCAGGTGTGCATTTGACGAGCGAAACAGGTTGTTAAATGATTTTATGAATATAGATAAAGACCATATTAATTTTATATAGTCATACTAGTATGTAGTTTATGTTTAGGTGCCAATTGCAAAGGGAGAAAATATAATGATACACATTAATAAAGTAAATATTCCAACAGAATTATTTGGCACACCCTTAGTTATATACGGAGGAGGATATACGGGAAAGGTTGTAATTGATTTGTTAGAGGAAAAGGGACTTTCCATAGATTATGTTGTGGATGACAATGAGGATTTGTATGGAGAATATATAAATAATATAGAAATCATTTCCTATCGTCAATTTGTTGATTGGAGCAAAGATTATGGCCAAATCAATGTTGTGATGACAACTATTCATGGGAAAGAAATTTTAAAAAGACTTGATTTGTTAACTAATATACAGGTCTATGAATTATACGACTGGTATAACGAGGCAATTGGTGCAGATACGTTTTGGTACTCCCAAATTAGCGATCAAAATGCGGATTATAAAATGTTGAAAGAACATATGGGAGCATTGTGTGATAAATGGGCAGACAAAGAAAGCCAAACTGTGATCGATGGATTGATCAATTACCTACACACAAAAAACATAAACGATTTAATTAAGATTTGTACAGCGGATGAACAGTATTTTATATCAGAAGTAAAGCAAGCTGTCAAAGGTGCACTTAATATTATTGATGCAGGCGCATATAAGGGAGAATTGCTACAAAGCCTAAAAAATCAAAAAATAGACTTTGAAAAATGGTATTGTTTTGAGGCAGATGCTGAGAATTTTGCCTATTTAGTGAAGCAGTCAAAAAAGAATCATCTATATGAAAAACAACAGATTTGCATTAATAAAGGTTTGTGGTATAAATCAGGCCAGATATTTTTTGAAAACGGCTTGGGAAATCAAAGCAGGATAGTTGACTATAAAACAGATAATATGATCAACACAGTTTCTGTTGATGACTATATGATAGACAGAAAATGTGACTACATCAAAATGGATATTGAAGGTGCAGAATTGCCGGCGTTGCAAGGAGGGATTAAAACAATACAAAGAGAAAGACCTATACTGGCAATTTCGATATATCATTCTTTGGATGATTTTTGGAAAATACCGGAATATTTAATGAATGAATTATTGAACTATAGATATTATGTAAGGCATCATACTTTTATGTTTGTAGACACAGTATTGTACGCAATACCAAATGAATTATAGGATCAATATGAAATAAATAGGAGTGATATGTATGGATATTGAAATGCTGGAAGATAAAGCATTTTCATTGAGAAAACAGATCATGGAAGTCGGATATAAAACGCAAAGCGGACATTTGAGTTCAGCACTTTCTGTTGTGGAAATCATGACGGTGTTATACTATGCGGGTTTCCTTGGAATAGATAAAAGTAATCATCAGAATATATATCGCAATAGATTTGTTTTAAGTAAAGGACATGCTTGTATTATTCAATATCTAATTCTTGCAGATTTAGGAATTATAGAGAAAAAGCACTTATGGAATTTTTGCAAACCTACAGGAATCTTAGGGGCGCATCCTGATTGTTTAAAAATTGCAGGAATTGATGCAACAACGGGGTCACTGGGGCATGGACTGTCATTTGCGATAGGAACCGCGCTCGCAGCGAAAAAAATGGGGACAGAATTTATGACATATGTTGTACTTGGTGATGGAGAATGTCAGGAAGGAAGTATATGGGAAGCGGCACTGTGCGCCGGAAATAAAGCGCTTGATAATTTAGTGGTCATTATCGACTATAATAAATTGCAGGCTTCGGACTATGTAGACAATATTTCTTCTCTTGAACCACTTGCAGATAAATGGAAAGCGTTTGGATTTTATTGTTATGAGATTGATGGTAATGATATAAAACAAGTATATGATACTCTGTCAATGGCGCGGGATAATAAGAACGGAAAGCCGAAAGCAATTGTAGCCAACACATATAAGGGAAAAGGTGTGTCAATTATGGAGAATAGGAACGGATGGCATGGAAGGAAGCCCAATGCCAATGAGTGGATAAGCGTTTGTGCGGAATTAGGTATTTCTGAGGTGTAAATATGGTAGATACATGTATAAGTACTTTATATGAAGCGGCGAAGGAAAATAATAAAGTCGCTGTTATGGGATCAGATTCCATGAATATAGGTACGGTATTTAAAAATGGTGTATCAGATCAATATATTGAAATGGGTATTGCTGAAAATAATCTTTTGGGAGCGGCAGCCGGGATGTCTTCTTGCGGATTTATACCTTTTGTTTATGCGGTGGCACCGTTCTTGATATATCGTGCGTTGGAATTTATACGTGATGATATATGTCTTCAAAAAAGAAATGTAAAGATTATAGCGTATAGTGCGGGAATGGATTACTGTACATCGGGGCCGACACATCATACAACTGAAGATATTGCGATTTTACGTGCCATGCCAAATCTGACAATTTTATCACCAGGATCGGCGATAGAAGTTAGAGAAATGGTTAAAGGTTCGATTGAAATAGAAGGTCCTGTATATATAAGATTAGCACGGGAAAGAGGAAGAGAATTTCAAAAAGAGGATTATAAGTTTCAAGTGGGTATTCCTGACTTATTAAGAACAGGGAATGATGTACTCGTTTTTACAACAGGTTCAATCACTTATGATGTGCTAAAAGCGGCAGATATTGCGAAAGACAGAAACAGAAAGGTAAAAGTAGTGCATCTTGGGACTATAAAACCTATAGACTTAGATGTTATTTTGGCGAATTTGCAATCCTGTAATAATGTTTTAACGGTGGAGGAAAATACGATTAATGGAGGAATAGGAGGAATGATATCTGAAATAGTCACTCAAAATGGTTTGAACAATCATATAAAGCGATTGGGACTAAATGATTCTTTTGCATTGGGATATGGAAATCACGATGAAATTAAAGAACTTAATGGTTTGGGAATGGATTGTATAGTAAGGGCGATGTGTTCGTTCGTGTAGTAAAAGATAATGCTGAATAATTTCATGATAGGAGAAAAAGAGAAAATGAATGTTTTATTGTGGGGAATAGATGATAAAGTCAATGATATTTTAGGGGGGGGGGCTTAAACAAGGATGTGTAATAGGTTACGTCGAATCTGATCCAAAGCAGATCGTATATAATGATAAACCAGTGTATTCTCCGCAGAGTATTCCGGTGGAGTATGATTGGTTATTTGTCATAGACTCAAACAGTGAACGAGTATTAGAACTTATATCTGAACATAATATTCCTTTGGAAAAGGTTGGTTTTTTAAATATACCTAAAAAACCGCTTATTGACATAGCTGATAATTTTGATAAATGTGCTTGTTTTTTGGATGATTGTTTCTTGATAAATGTGCCGGGGTATGAGGAAAACGAAGAATATAATTTTATAAAAAAGGATTTGAAAAAATATAATGAATTAACTCCCAGAACAACAATGGTATATGATGAGAAATACAATAAATTTTGCTATTCTGATAAATATGCGCAGGCGGGTGAGGTAAGAAATTATTTTTGGCAGGATTTATGGGCTGCAAGGTTGATCTACCAAAATAATCCTGTTAAGCATTATGATATAGGATCCAGGATTGATGGATTTATTGCACATTTACTTACGTTCCGTAAAGACATAGTTTTGATTGATGTAAGGCCAATGGAAGAAAAGATACCGGGAGTGAATTTTATTCAAGCCGATGCGACTAATTTGAATGGTATTGAAGACAACAGTATAGAAAGTTTAAGCGCGCTGTGCTCATTGGAACATTTTGGACTGGGAAGATATGGTGATGAAATTGATCCTGAAGGATGTTTCAAGGCATTTGAAGCAATTCAGAGAAAAATAGCTCCGGGTGGCATGGTATATATATCCGTTCCCGTAGGGATAGAGCATGTAGAATTTAACGCTCATCGAGTTTTCTATGCCGAGACAATTGTAAAAGCATTCAGCCAAATGGAGTTGGTCAGGTTTGATGCGGCTGATACCAATAAATTAAGATATGATCTTAGCATTCATGAGTTTGACAACAGGAATGAGTCGGGATGCAGGGCATATGGGTTGTTTCAATTTAAGAAAAAAACAAACTAGAAAGGTATCCGGATGGGAAATATTCTTGTAACTGGAGTAGGTGGCAATGTTGGGCAGTATATAGCGGAACAATTATCTGCGAGTGGATATTCCGTAGTGGGTGTATACAGAAATAAAAAGCCGCAGAATGTTAAATATAGATTAGTGCAGAGTGATTTGGCGGATGGCATACCTGAAATTGAAGATGTGACTTCCATAATACATATTGCAGCAAACATAGACGGGAACGTATATGAGCAGATAAGAGACAATATAAATGCTACAGTAAATTTATTAAAATTCGCAGAAGACAGACAAACGCACAATTTTATTTATACGTCTTCGGTATCGGTATATGGAAATGTGTCTGGCGAATTAGAGATAGATAGTAATATTGTAAATCCGGGAATTTATGGAGCTACAAAATATATAGCAGAAAATTTGGTGATGAATGCAAATATTCCATATAAACTCGTAGCAGGATTACCCAGAATGCTCGGACCCTTTGTAAATTTAAAGAACAGCCAACATTCAGGTTTTCTTACCATGACTAAAAAGATATTAAAAGGTGAAGATGTAGTCTGTTATGTGCCATATACACAATATAACAATTATATGCATGTGTCAGACCTGACTGCATTTTTGTTAGTTTTGTTGCAGCAGGAAAGAAGTGGTTATGAAAAAGTTTTGCTTGGGGCCAAAGATAAATTGACAATGACAGAAATATTGCAAATTATGAAAACGGCTATAAAGAGCAAATCACAGATTATTATTGAGGATAAAGGAATATCGCCGATTTGCGGGCTCATCAATATAAACGAAGCAATTAAAATCGGTTATGCACCGCAAAGTTCTATTATAATTTTACGACAATTTATGCGTGAGCAGAGTATAAAAATATCGAAGCAATATAGGGAGAATGCAGAAAAGTGCTGTTAAGAACCAGATATTTGAAAAGAAAACTGAAAAACTATGAAAAAGTGGCGTTATATGGAGCCGGACAGTTTGCCAAAGATTTTCTCAGACTTTTAAGAGACAATGACATTGCGGTCGATTTTTGCATTGTAACAGCATTTGAAAATGCTAATAAGAATTTAGATGGGATCCCGATTTGTTCAATTGAAGAATTCAAGAATATTCTTAAAAATAATAAAATCTTGATCATTATAGCGACAACAAGGACTCATGTTAGCGCAATAGAATCTATATTAAGGAATTTTGGAATAGAGAACTATTTATTAGGAATAGATTGTATTTATTTGGAAACTGATCAATTGTCGAGTGGTACTGTTTATCAAGACAGCGAATTGATTGATCGAAGCAGAGAATGGGGAGAGGCTAATTACAAAAGCGATAATAAAGATAATAGCAGGCAGAAATATGATATTGCTTTTGTGGTTATACAATTTTCGCCTAGAGTGACAAAAATAGTCAAATCGTTAGACGAAAAGAATAAAAAAGTAGCTATACTTACAGATGAAAAAAATTATAAACAAGCTAGAACAGTCGTGTCTGTTTTGGAGAACTATGAAATAAGATTTTATAAATGTGTAGAAGAGCTAATATTCTATTTAGAATCTTGGAAATATGAAGTGATGCATATTTTTTCACATCCGTGGGCTCCTTATATACCATATATGATTATTAGAATGAAGGATCATTTTGGAAAAATCGTATTTGAAAATTATGATGTCGCCAATGGGATGTACACAATATTTAGTGAGAACGAATTGGAAATAGAACGTTATTGCATGGAGCATGCGGATGGTGTGTGTTGCAGAGGATTTGAAATGGAATATCTCATTAACAATTTGGGATTTCGTATTAATAAGCTGATTATTTTTATGGATTATTGCATGGGCGGTGAAATAAGATTTTATATTGAAAATAGAAAAAACGAGGATATATTGTCATTGTGTTACGTAGGAGGTATTTTCGCAGAAAATGAAAATATAGACTCTCCTTATTATTGCATCCCGGAACTGAGCAGAATGTGCGTAGATAATCAGTGCCATTTGCATATATATCCAAGTGTTTGGGATGAAAAAAGGTATGGGGGCTATATAGAACATGAAAAAACAAATCCATATTTTCATATCCATAAAACAATATCGTATGGAGAATTAATTGAAGAGATCTCTCAATATGATTATGGGATTTTTGCGATAAAAAAGAAGTACATAGGAAATGCGAGCGATGGATATACAGAGAACAAACACATATATGCAGCCACTAATAAATTTTTTGACTATCTTGATGCCGGTCTCCCTATCATAGCAGCGACACCAACTAAGTTAGTGGAGATGTTGGAAAAGGAAAACGTATTGCTAAAGTGGACTATAGAACAGTACGATTTTGAAAAATTAAGAGAATTTAAGCGTAAAGGAATTTATCGTGAAAATGTGAAAAAAGCAAAAAGTAAATTTTCAATTCATGTAAAAATTGATGAGTTGATAGAATTTTATGAATCTTTGAAATGAAAAGTCAATCTCTAGCTATGCTAGGAAAAATAGAGTGACGGGAAACAGTGAGGATATCAATCAATAAAATTCTCTTATTTTGAGATGATGTACGAGAGATAATAAGTACGTTATGCAGATACAAAATGTGGATACCATAACGGGAGCAGTATGCGCCGAGCGTGTACATTTAGACGTGGCAATACCGCTGAAGATAAGCATATCGAATTTCATGTGGGTATCTGAAGGGGAAAAGCATATTAATGGTTTATGACGGGCATCCTGAGCTGAAAATCAAGCGGGATAAAACATTCTGCAAGAGGATATTACGTTGAGACAATCGATAATGTTACAGATGGAGCAGTATAGAAGTATATAAAAGAGCACGCAGAAGAATCTGGAAAAGAAGATTCCAGAAGTACCGCTTTATGGGGCGATCAGTAGCATAGCTCTTTAGAGAGCTAATGATATATCACTATTCGAAGTGGTGTTTGATAACTCTGCACACCACAGTGATGATAAGAATCTAGACAAGAGAAGGGGATAGAAAGGGATGAAGAAGGAGTTTGGCATGATAATTCCAAATGATTCATTTTGGGTGGAAGATGATGATATATGGTTTGTCAGCAGATATGAAAATGAATTGTACAGAGGAAGGCTGTCAACAGGAGCTTGCGAGTATGTCGCGGCAATACCGGTGAATAATGCAGATACATACAGGGGGACGCCCAACTGCATAAAGTATAATGAATACATTGTATGCCTTCCGGATACAGGGGCACATATATTGATATATGACTTAAAACAGAAAGAATTCAGCAAAATTGAGATCCAGAATCCGAATTCTGTACGGTTGGTAATCATCGGTGCCATGAAATTGGATAGCAGGGTATTGTGGGCATGGTCGATTGGACTACAGCGCTTGATTGAGTTAGATTTGGAAACTGGGAATATAGGGGACTATTATGCGGTTTCCGAAGATATGGAGGAGATTTTTGGAGTTCAAGGTACTGTTGCGGAACAGAGTATATATTTATCCTCAATAAAACACAAGACATTATATGAGTTTAATACAGAAACGAGAAAAACAACAAAATATCCGCTTTCTGGTATTAGCGAAGGGATAAATACGATTTGTTACGATGGCTGTTTTTTTTGGTTTTCCGGATTCGATGAATGCATATATAAATGGAATAAAGAAACGAGAGAATTAAGCTGTTATAAAAATTTCCCGACTGAATTTGAAGTCAATGGAAAGGGAAATAAGCCACTTTTTAATAAAAGCTTATGTGTGAATGAATACATCTGCTTCATACCCTGGAATTACACGGAAACAGTGTGCAACAGAGTTTTATTTATAAATAAACATGATTATCAAATGAAAGTGGTACGGCTTTATAGCAAAGGTGATAGTGGAACTGGAATTTATATATTGGAATATGTGAAAGAAGACAGATATGTCGGGATACATTATGCGCACAATGATTATATTTCAGAGATAGATACCGAGACTTTTGAGATAAGAGAAAAAAGGTTGAAATTCTCCGTTGATAATTATACCAAGATTATGAAGGCTAAGATAGAAACGGGGAATATTTTAACAGAAAAAAATGACGCAGATTTACCGGCATTTTTAAGTCTGTGATGAAATGTCGGTGTAATACAGAAAAGCGAGGAGGAAATAGCAAAAATATGAAAGAAAAAGTAATAATTTATGGAGCGGGGAATACAGGAAAGTCAGCTTATTATGGACTCCGAAACCGATATGATGTGCTGTTTTTTATAGACAGCGATAAGAATATCTGGGGGGGGGCCATAGATGGCAAAAAAATATGTCCACCCGAAGTATTGCGGGATTATCCCGACACCAAGCTGGTCATCGCCAGTATATATCACGCCGAGATTTTAAAACAGGTAAGTAAATATAGGAAATCAAATATTCTGATATATGGAGTTCAGTGTGATGCCGTGCTTGACGATGGGATAGCAGAGCAGTTGGATGTGCGTACGATAGATTTAGGAGAATTTTTGGGCAGAGACAGAAAAATAAAATTAAAAGAATTGACATTTATAATTGGAGGCTCAGGTGTGCTTGATTATGCTTTCCTTCATGCGGTCGCGGAAAAATATTGTTGCAAAAAGTATATGGAAATAGGCACATATATAGGCGAGAGCATCAATATAATGACAGATTGCTGTGATGAGTTATATAGTATTACGGCGTCGGAAGATTCGCCTTACGGTGCAAGAGCATGGTGTAAGGATATAGGAATACCATATTTCGCAAATAGATTGGTATACAGCAATAAAATAAAGCAATATTTAGTGGAGAATTCAAAGAGCTTTGATTTTTCTGTTTTGCCTGATGATATAGATTTATTTTTTATTGACGGTGATCACAGATATGAGGGTGTATATAATGACACAAAGAATGTATTTTCAATAAAAAAGAAAAATGCAATTGTAGTGTGGCACGACTTTAGAATAGGGAATGCATATCGAACGGAAGTAGTGCACGCGGTTAGAGATGCAGTCGGTGATGATTTTAAAAATGTGTATGTGACGAATAATAATATATGTGGAATCTATATCCCTGAAGATTTACAGGAAGGGATTCTGTGTAAAAAGACGGATTATGAAGAAAACATACCATTGTATACATATGACACGGAGTTAAAAGTGAGTGTCAGGATGAAAGAATCGTAAAAACGAAATGGCACCTTGGCAATTTCATACTTTATATCAGGAAAAGGAAGAAGCAGTACCTGAAAAACGCTTGCAATTCCTATATACATCTGCTATAGTGTAGCTATCGGCAGCGGTCTTGCTGCCGGAAATCTTTTGGCACATGGATAGTTCTCATATTCAGAGTAAGTATCCCAGCGAAAGAAGCAGACAACAGTATAACAGAGCGTGGGACAAGCATAAGCGGTGCAGCAGCAGGCAGTCATTTTAGAAAGAGGCAGTATAAGCCGGTCTTCCAGTCAACGGGTATCTCTGTTCCCATGCGGAAAGAGAGGGCAGATTGACAAAAGAGACACGAAAAACCATTGTAAAAACCGTCGGACCATCGTATAATAAGGACAGACGGAAAGCCGGAGACGAGGGACTGAAGACATTTAAAGAACTGACCCTCGCCGACCGCTTCATCTTCTATAAGGTGATGCAGGATGCGGCGCTGTGTAAGCGGCTCCTGGAGATGATCCTGGGTCTGGAGATTGAGCGCATCGAATATCTGGAGGGCGAGAAGACCATCGAAGTCCGAAATGACGCCAAAGGCATCCGTTTGGATATCTACGTGAAAGACGAGGAAGCCACCATTTACAACGTGGAGATGCAGGCGGCGCATGCGGCGAATCTGCCGCAGCGAAGCCGGTACTACCAGAATCTGATTGATGTGGATCTGCTGGGGCGGGGCGTAGACTACCGCCTGCTCAACCGGAGTTTTGTGATCTTCATCTGTATGGAGGATATCTTTCATAAAGGCAGACACATATATACCTTTGAAAACAGATGTCGAGAGGATAAGGAATTATCCCTCGGCGATGGCGCGGTAAAGATTTTTCTGAATCCTTATTCGGAGATGAATGACGTTACGCCAGAATTGAAGCGTTTTCTGAAGTATCTGGCGGAAGGGACGGCGACAGACGAGTATACGAGAAAGTTGGTGGAAGCAGTGGAGACAGCGAAGAGAGATCCGAGATTGATGGTGGAATATATGTCGTACTATGCGGATCAGGCGGACCACAGGGCGGAACTGGAGGAAAGTCTTGAAGAAGGCAGAAAAAAGGGGAGAGAAGAGGGAATTCAATCTTTCATTCATATGAGCCGGAAATGTGGAATCGCGAGAGAAATCGTTGAGGAAAATCTTGCGGAGGAATACCAGATTTCTCTCAAAGAAGCTGCCGAGAAGGTGAAGCGTTATTGGGATTGAGAAGACTCGGCAGACGACGGAACATGAACAACTGAATAATAAGAAATTTTCAGAACTCCTGATATAAAGTGTGAGATTAGCTTTATATCAGGAGTTTTTTGTGCAGAAAAGAACTGCAAAGACAGAAATAGACTGTGATGTAAAGGACAGCAAGGACTTTGAGATGAAAAGAATGCTATAGAGGAGAAGGTGGTAATAATGAGATATGCATTGATTGGTTGTGGAAGAATTTCACCGAATCATATTGCAGCAGCACGAAATAACGGACTGGAGCTTGTGTCTATATGTGATATTAACCCTTCTTGTATGGAAGATAAGACGCTGAAGTTTAAACTGGGCGCCGAGGTCAGACAGTACACAGATTATAAGCAAATGGTCGAAACAGAGAATCCGGAACTTGTGGCAATATGCACGGAAAGCGGCAAGCATGCGGAGATTGCTTTATTCTGCATAGAGCATGGCTGTAACTGTATTATTGAAAAACCAATCGCCTTATCTATTGCGGATGCGGATGCCATTATTGCTGCGTCAATTAAGTATCATGTGAAAGTATGTGCATGTCATCAGAATCGATTTAATAAGGCGGTTCAGATAATACGTGAAGCGATTGATATGAATCGTTTTGGAAAATTGTTTTACGGTACAGCGCATATACGTTGGTGTAGAGACAGAGAGTACTATGATAGAGCCCTTTGGCGTGGGACATGGGCGCAGGATGGTGGTGCCCTTATGAATCAGTGTATCCATAATATTGATCTTTTGCGGTGGATGATGGGAAATGAAATTGATGAAGTTGTGGGTATGACGGATCGGCTTAACCATAGCTATATAGAAGCAGAAGATGTTGGAATGGCCTTAATAAAATTCAAAAATGGCAGTTATGGAATCGTTGAGGGAACAACAGATATATATCCGAGAAATCTTGAAGAAACTTTATATATATTTGGAGAAAAGGGAACAGTCAAAGCGGGCGGTCAATCAGTCAATATCATAGAAGAATGGAGTTTTTCGGATCTTCTTGATGTTTCGGAGGAAGTTAAAGCGAGATTTCACGAAAATCCCCCGAATGTATATGGATATGGTCATACACCGCTTTATGCTGACATGATAAATGCTGTGAAGCATGATAGGCAGCCATATGTAACTGCGATGGACGGGAAAAGGGCATTAGAACTTGTGCTTGCAATATATAAGTCTGCTGCAGACGGGTGTAGTGTTAAGTTCCCCCTGAGAGAATGTTCCACTTTGGATTTTCAAGGAAGGTTTTAATACTATTATCTTAAATGGAGGTAGAAATCTTGAGATTTACATATGACAGTTATTATTCGTTGTTATTGCTTATAAAAGAGAGTGGATATGAATTCGCAAATTTTGATGACTGGGAAGGGAAAAAACAGTGTGTAGTGTTGCGCCATGATATAGATTATGACATATCGAAAGCGGTAGAAATGGCTGAAATTGAGAAAAACGAAGATGTAAAAAGCACGTATTTTTTGCTTGTATCGAGTGGATTATATAATATTCACTCAAAGGAAAGCCGGAAAAAAATAAGACATATAATTGACTGTGGACATAGTATAGGACTTCATTTTGACGAAGGAGCATATACAACTGAAGAATATAGGGAGGGGATATTGAACAAAATACTCTGTGAAGCAAGTATTTTGGAAAACGCTATTGGTCAGTCGATAAATATTGTTTCCATGCATAGACCGAGTCGTGAAATATTGGAAAAGAATCTGAAAATACCAGGAATGATAAATGCATACGATAATACTTTTTTTAAAAAATTTAAATATATATCAGATTCAAGGAGAAATTGGCGGGAATCTGTAGAAGAGATTATTACATCAGGAAAATATGAAAGACTACAAATACTCACACATGCGTTTTGGTATATGGAGGAGGAAAAGAATTTGCATGACACAATCAAGGATTTCATAGGTTCGGCGAACATACAACGTTATGGTATATATAAAGATAATTTTACAAATTTGGAGTCAGTAGTGAAATTTGAAGAAATTGCTGATGAAGGGCAGTGCTAATGACATTATGGATAGAGATGTGAAAACGGTAAGTATAAAACAAATTATCAAATTATTAGGCAATTTGGGAATTGAGTTTGAAATAAGTGTAGATGAAAATGAAACTATTGTAGGATTTTCGCCTGTTGAACAGTATCGTGAGGGTACGATTACATGGATAAAAAATATGCAGAGATACTGGAGAATAGACGAAAATGCAAAGAAAGAAGTCATAGAACCTAAACTGATTGTTGTTGATTCGGATGTAAGTGAAGTGTGTGGTTGGAAAAATAAATTAGTAGTCAAAAATCCGAAATATGTTTTTTATTTGATATTGAAAGAATTCTTTGCAAATAAAAGTATTGTTGGGATTGGTAAAGGAAGCATAATTAGTGAATCGGTAATCTTAGGGGACAATGTGTCAATAGGTAGCGGTTGCGTCGTTGAAGATGATGTATGTATTGGAAACAATACAAAAATATATCATAATGTTGTGTTGCGTAGCGGAACAGTGATAGGAAAAAATTGTGTGATAAAGTCATGTACAGTTATTGGAGAAGAAGGCTATGGCTATAGTGAAAGTGGGGAAGGAAATGGCTGGTTTCACGTTCCACATTTTGGAAAGGTTGTGGTAGGAGATGAGGTTGAAATAGGTTCTAATTGCAGCATTGATTGTGGAACAATAGAGAATACAATTATAGGAAATGGAACCAAAATTGATAATTTGGTTCATATAGCGCATAATGCCATAATTGGAGAATACGTTCGGGTAGTGGCAGGAACTGTTATTTGCGGAAGTTCTCACATTAAAGACAGGGTGTATATAGCGCCGGGAGGAATCATTAAAAATCAGATAAAGATTGAGGAAAATAGCATTATTGGAATGGGGACTGTTGTATTAGAGAATGTCCCAAAGGGAAAAGTTTTGGTTGGAATGCCGGCAAGAGTTTTAAGGGATGTTGGTAAAGAAGATTTATAAAGCGCCGTTATTTTAATAAAGTGGAAAGTAGAATGCTGGCTTATTTAGAGGAGTTTTAAGATGAGATACTATGTACACGAAAGCAGTTATATTGATGATGATGTGCAAATTGGGGAAGAAACGAAAATATGGCATTTCTGTCATATCCAGAGTGGCGCGAGGATAGGGAAAAACTGTACGATAGGTCAAGGTGTAAATGTATCTAATAATGTGAAAATAGGAAATGGATGCAAAATACAAAACAATGTCTCAATATATGAAGGGGTAGAATTGGAAGATAATGTGTTTTGCGGTCCGTCCATGGTATTTACAAATGATTTGATGCCGCGTGCAGAGTACCCAAAAGAGAAAAGTAAATATAAAAAGACACTGGTACGTCGTGGAGCGACAATTGGAGCTAATGCGACAATAGTATGTAATCATGAAATTGGAAGCTATTGTACTATAGCGGCGGGCGCTGTTGTGACAACTGACATACTTCCTTATGCACTGATGGCAGGAGTGCCGGCAAGACGGATCGGGTGGGTCTGTGAATGCGGACAAGTTCTGGATGACAAATTATGCTGCCAAAGCTGTGGAAAAGAATATGAAAAAACAGAAAAACAGGGTATTAGGTTAAGAAAAGACCTTAGATGTACAGGGGGGGGGTTGTATGCCCGAGTGATTGAATTTGCAGCCTTGCTGTTCCATGAAAGTGAGGCGGCGTGATAAATGGACGTAAATATGAGGGTATGTGTTCTTACATATCAGATGATACATCGAAAAACATTTGACACGCTATTCAGACTAAAAGCCTGCGGTTATACTAATGTCTGCGTATATGCAAAGCCAATGCATTATAGCAAAAAGTATATTCCGCTAGTTGAGCATCGCCCTTCGATAGAAACATATGACTGGATTAATGAAATCGGTTATGAAAAGTTGGTCAGAAATTTGGACTATGAGATTTTCAACATAAGTGATTATAAGGAAATAACCGAAGATTTAGGCACTGTATTTCTTGTATGCGGAGCAGGAATCGTATCGGATGAAATGATACATAAATATTATATAATCAATGCCCATCCGGGATACATTCCTATGGTTAGAGGACTTGATGCATTGAAATGGGCTGTGCTGGGAAGATTGCCAATAGGTGTTACAACACACATATTAGGAGATTATGTAGATGCCGGACAGGTAATAGAACGACGTCGCGTCCCGATTTATGCGTATGACACATTTCATTCGGTTGCATATCGCCAATATGAGTTAGAAGTGCAGATGTTAGTGGATGCTATTGATAAAGTTGATCATGTTGCATTTTTTACGGATGGAGAAAACTATTCTGTACATAGGAGGATGCCACATGATCTCGAATCAAAATTATATGAAGCGTTTATACAGTATAAAGAACAGATTTTAAAGGAAAAGCAAGAATGGAATTTAGAGATTTGAAGAGCCAGTATTTGAATAATAAAACAGCAATTGATAATGCTATACAAAATGTCTTACTGGATGGAAACTTTATAGGGGGCGCGGCTGTAAGTCAGCTTGAAGAGGTACTGGCGAAATATGTTGGAGTAAAATATTGCATAACTTGTGGGAACGGCACAGATGCCCTACAGTTGGCTCTTATGGCATGGGAGATTGGAAAAGGCGATGCGGTATTTGTCCCTGATTTCACTTTTTTTTCAAGCGGCGAAGTGGTTTGTGCAGTCGGGGCAGAACCTGTTTTTGTTGATATAGAAGCAGATACATATAATATAAGCGCCGAAAGCCTTGAGAAGGCAGTACAGTATGTGTTGAAAAAAACTGATTTGCAGCCAAAAGCAGTTGTCGCGGTAGACTTGTTTGGGCAACCCGCGGATTTTGAGAGAGTACGGACGGTGGCAAATAAATACGGATTGCTGATTTTAGAAGACGGAGCTCAAGGATTTGGAGGAAAAATAGGTAGGAAAAGAGCAGGCAGTTTTGGGGATATATCAACAACATCATTTTTTCCGGCGAAGCCACTTGGCTGCTATGGCGATGGAGGCGCCGTGTTTACTGATAATAATGATTGGGCGGAGCTTATAAGATCCTATAAAGTACATGGTAAGGGAAAAGATAAATATGATAATGTGCGAATAGGAATGAATTCACGTTTAGATGCCATGCAGGCGGCGGTTCTTCTTGAAAAAATGGAGCTTTTTGATGAGGAGATTGATCGTTGCAATAAAATAGCGGAAGAGTATACAGAGAGATTGAAAGATGTTGTTAAAGTACCAGTAATAAGAGAAGGTATGACTTCGAGCTGGGCACAATATACAGTCTGTTTTAAGAGTAACGAGGAACGTGTACGGGCAATAGAAGCGCTGAATATGATAAATGTTCCCACAGCAGTGTATTACAGAAAACCAATGCACATGCAGGCGGCGTTTGAGAAGAATCGTATGGATGAACTTGATTATACGGTGACTGAAGGCATATGCGAACGTTGTCTGTCATTGCCAATGCACGGTTATTTGACGTCAAGCGAAGTTTGCTGTATAGCGGATAGATTGGTACAGGCGGTTATGGTGAATGATTAGGGTGTTGGTGGTAGAAACAAAACAGGCAAATAATGAAACAGTATAGAAAGCGAAAAGGAAATCATGATAGAAGAAGTTAGGAAAAAAGATGTTCTTATAGCGAAAATTATTAGAAATAACCATCGAAGTGAAGGGGTCGACTTTATTACTCCGGATGAATATTCGCAGCAGGTGGCGTACATGCATCACCCCAAAGGGAAAATTATAGATGCGCATATACATAACGCGGTGCACAGAAATGTGATCATGACACAAGAAGTGCTTTTTATCAAGAGGGGAAAATTAAGGGTAGATTTTTATGATGATTATCAGGATTATCTTGAAAGTAGAATATTAAGTGAAGGGGATACAATTTTATTGATATCAGGGGGGCATGGTTTTTGTGTGTTGGAAGAAGTGGAAATGATAGAAGTTAAACAGGGACCTTATTCAGGTGTTGCTGATAAAAAAAGGTTTGTGGGAATAAATGATAGTGAAGTAATATATAAAACTATAGATTAGAGGTAATATATGGAATTCATACCAGTAAATGAACCATTACTTAATGGAAACGAAAAAAAATATTTGTGTGAATGCATTGATACCGGTTGGATCTCTTCTGAGGGACCTTTTGTCAAAGAATTTGAGCAGAAGATGAGCGAAAGCGTGGGTAGGAAATATGGCATTGCCGTATCTAATGGAACGGCAGCACTGGAGGTTGCAGTACAAGCGCTTGAGATTGGAGCAGGCGATGAAGTTATCATGCCGGCATTTACAATTATTTCCTGTGCCATGGCGGTGACCAAGCGAGGAGGAATTCCAGTTCTGGTAGATAGTGACCCGGTTACGTGGAATATGGACGTAAAGGAGATAGAAGGGAAAATAACGGATAAAACGAAAGCTATTATGGTGGTACATATATATGGATTGCCAGTTGATATGGATCCTGTGGTGGCATTGGCACGGAAATATAATCTAAAGATTATTGAAGATGCTGCTGAAATGCATGGACAGACATATAAAGGAAAGCCATGCGGTAATTTTGGGGATGTCAGCACTTTCAGTTTTTATCCCAATAAGCATGTGACTACCGGAGAAGGGGGCATGGTAGTAACGAATGATGAAGATCTTGCGGAAAGATGCCGCATGATTAGGAATCTGTGCTTTCAGAGAGATGTTCGTTATGTGCATGAAGAAATCAGCGATAATTATCGATTTACAAATCTGCAGGCAGCAGTAGGGCTTGCACAGCTGGAGCGGCTGGATGAGTTTGTGGAGCGGAAAAGAGAAATGGGGCGTTTTTATACAGAGCAGTTACAGGAAGTAAAAGGCATTCGGCTTCCATTGAGTTCAACGGAGTATGCAAACAATATTTATTGGGTATATGGAATTGTTCTGGAGGATGCTATTCGGGTAGATAATAGAATGTGCCAGAAGATGTTTACGGAGGAAGGAATCGGAACTAGGACATTTTTCTGGTGTATACATGAGCAACCTGTTTATCAAAAAGTTGGGTTATTTGAGGAAGAATGCCATCCCAAAGCAGAGTATTTGGCTAGGAGGGGGTTCTATATTCCCAGTGGCTTGGCATTGACAAAGAAACAGATGGTGACAGTTGTAGAAAAAGTAAGAAAGGTCATAAAGCAAATTGCAAATTGATATAGGATGTTTCGTTACTATTAAAATATATATGGATTATAAAAGCATTTATATCATAGATTGTTTGAAGGGAAGCTGATTATGGAAACATTTCAGGATTATGCATATTATTATAATGCATTTTATAACGATAAGGACTATGTTGCGGAAGCGCGGACGGTAGATGATATTTTAAAGAAGTATGGAACTGGTATTAAGCGTATTATCAGTTTGGGGTGTGGTACAGGGAAACATGATATTGCGCTATCCAATATGGGTTATCGATGCTGTGGTATAGATATAAGTCCGAATATGATCAATATTGCAAGGGAAAATTCTATACAAGAGAAATGTAATATTAAATTCGAGGTGGCTGATATCAGAAATTATAGGACTGATAAAAAGTATGATGCTGTAATTTCTTTGTTTCATGTAATGAGCTATCAGACCAAAAATGAAGATATTTTCCAAGCATTTTGTAGTGCCCGGGATATGCTGAACATTTCAGATAGGGGAGGATTTTTGTTGTTTGATGTATGGTATGGACCGGGTGTGTTGACAGATAAACCCTGTGTTCGAGTAAAAGAAGTAGAGGATGATAAAAACAGACTGATCAGAATTGCACGGCCGATTATGTTTGAAAAAGAGAATCGTGTAGATGTTAATTATGAGGTGTTTGTGATTGACAAAGAGACAGATAAAGTACAGATAATCAATGAAGTGCATAGCATGCGCTACTATTTCAGACCGGAGCTGGAGTTATTGTTAGAAAAAGCAGGATTTATGCTGATTGATAATCTGGATTGCAAAACTCTGGAGAAAACGAACTTTAATTCATGGACAAGTTATTTTATAGCAAAGGCAGTTTAAGGGAAAGATTATGAAAAAAATAGCAGTCGTTTTAGCAACAATTCCACAGGCTGGAGGCAGTCATCAGTATGCAATGCTGATGATGGAATGTTTAAAAGAAAAGCAGGGCATTGAATATGAACTTTTAGCAATTTGCGGCAATCGGTTCTGGTGTGCATGGTGTAGGAAAAACAAAGTGTGCTACATAGAAGAAAACATTCCGGATTTTTCGGTTATAGAAAAGAAATTTAATTATAGTTTTCCCTTTTTGGCTAAGGTGTATAATACATATTTTACGTCGATAGGAAAATTGCTTAGGAAAAGAAGAGTTGATATATTGCTTGTGACAATACAGATGTATTATATCCCTAATTATAATGTTAAGAAAATTGTTCCGGTACATGATTTAATGCACAGATATGAATGTGAGTTTCCTGAGGTTGCCGCTAATTATAAGAATAGAGAAATAATAATGAAAAGCTTTGCGATATATGCAGATTGTATTATAGTTGATTCCAAATTGGGGAAAAAACAATTTGTAGAGTCTTATCTTAATGGACAGATGAAAAGGAAGCACATAGTTGTCCTTCCGTTCATTGCTTCAGAGCATATATGTAACAGCGAAGAAGAGTATATAAAGGTCCCGAAAAAATATGTTTTTTATCCGGCACAGTTTTGGCAGCACAAAAATCATATAAATTTAATTAAAGCAATTGAAATTCTAAAAGATTCAATGCCGGATATACATTTAGTATTGGTTGGATCAGAAAAAAATAATCTTAAGAATATCAAGAGATATATAAATGATAATAAGCTTGAAAATAATGTGACTATTTTAGGATTTGTATCTAATGAAAATGTTATTTATTTGTATAAACATGCGACCGCGATGATTATGCCGTCTTATTTTGGACCGACAAATATCCCGCCATTAGAAGCGATGGCTTTAGGATGTCCGGTAGCGGTGGCTAATAAATATGCTATGCCTGAACAGGTGGGAAAAGCTGGACTTTTGTTCAATCCGGATTCTCCGGAAGAAATAGCAGAATGTATAAAAAAATTTTGGTTGGATGATGCATTAAGGGAGAAAATGAAAACTTTAGGATATGAAAGAATTGTTAAATGGGGGAGAAAAGAGTTTAGCGAAAGACTGCAGAAAATAGTTAATGAATTCTTGTAAAAATTCGAATTAATAAATTATGGAAAGCAAGAATATGGGAGTAAGTAATGGGTGCAATAAGACAGTATATTTATAGGTATATGGTTTCATTTTTTATGCTTAGGGAATTGAAAGAATGCGGAGAGTTTAAGGATGTATGCAGGGTTGTCAGTGTGGGCGGGAAAATTTATGCTGTAATGTTGAAATATTTATACCGGAATGATGACATACAGTGTCGTTACTGTACTTTTGAAGATTTTGACAAACTTTATAGATTTAAAAAGGATACAAAATGGATTATTTTTGACGAATCTATATTACAGAAGAAGAAAAAGATAGAAACTTTAAGAGAGATGAAAAATGTTATTGTTTCACCTTTGGCTTATAGGGGATGACTGTATGAAAATTTTAATTGTTGATGTGAATTGGGATTACAAAAACATTATGTATAGGCAATTTTATAACTATTTGTCATATGGCAATGAGATTAGTTTTTTCGGTCCCGGATATGTATCAAGGGATAGCTTGGAAAAAGGGATACTGAATTTCATGGATAAAAAAGAATATGATGCTGTCATTTTGGGGGTCTATTTTGTGTACTCTACTAATATAAGCGGAATGCATTATAGCGCGTATTCAGTGCATAGAAAAGTAATCCCCTACTATAACGTCAATGATGCGTATCAATGCTGTCATAAGATATATAAACAGTTATTGGATTTGAAAAATATTATTAAAATATTTTTTTATTATGAAGATCCGTTGGCTATGGGAAAAGGTGACCAAAAAATATGTGCGGAGTTGATGGAGAAAGACTTTTTTTTAATGTCGTGGCCGTCAGAAATGTTAGTTACGATGCGGCAAAGAATAAATGGGCATAACGCTGGGTATAACGCTATGATTTTGAATACAAATAGCCTGCTGGAATTTATGGAGAAAAATAAAAAACAAAGCATTCCATTATTGTTAACAGCTATTTCTTTTCATGAAATATTTTTTGGTGAGTATTCTATAAGGACATATGATTGGTGTGTGCCTGGCAACCGAGTAAGAGAGTTTTATCCCGGCAGGGATACACTTGCCAATATATTGAAAAATAAAGGTTATAAATGTTGGGATTATGATCCATATCAAAAACTTTCAGTCGTATCGATTGAAAAAAAACAATTGGATAGGTATGTATTTCGCAATCGCGAAGAAAAGATTTTTAGTTATTTTTATGGTAAGAACAATTATGTTTCATCATATCCGAACATGGAATCTATAGCAGCCTGTAGAGAAATATATTTAGAGAGTATGAGAAAGACAAAAAGGGTTTTGGTAGATGGCGGGATAACGAAACTATTAGTTAGAAAATATTTTGAAGCCTGTGCCTGTGGTGCGTTGATGGTTGGTATGGAAACCTCTGGATTGGAGGCTATGGGATTTGTTGATAAATATAATTGCAGAGTTATTAACGACGGCGATATTGAGGAGCAAATTGAAGAGATTATGAAAGATGATCATAATAATGAAGAGATTGCTAAGAAAGGACAGCAATTGATTTTAAAAAAACATATGTTTACTAATAGGGTGTTGTCATTGACCAAAACGATTGAAACTATTAAAAATGGGAATTATAGCGGTGCCTATTGGAACAAAGGAGAGTATGTTATAAAAGAAGAAAAATAAGAAAAATTGAAGAGTTTAAAGAAGAGGTAAGAAATAAAAATCGGAAACGATATGAAACTGTTGCTGATTGAGAAAAGAAAAGTATGTTGGACGGGTGGCTTGTGGTTGTAGGGCGGCGTTGAAAGACGAATCTTGATAATTGGATATTTTATATCAGAAGCAGGAAAGACCTGTTTCCTGTACGATTGTTTACATAAAATTTATCATTCATGTAAGGTATTAGTGTTAGGCATTGCAGGAATAGGAATTTTATGGCTCCTGTTATAAAGTATGAAATTGATTTTATATTGAGCGTCTTTGCATTTAAAATTTTTCTAAAAAAGAAGGAAAGTGATGATATGAGAGGAAGGGCATTTATCCAGGCAGTATGTAAATATCCGCATGGCACTCCGGGAGCAAATTATTTGGATGCTTTTTCAAGACTGTTGATCGAATGTGGGATGGAAGTAGTTTTGATTACAGATCGGAATACAGATTATAGGATAGATGAAATAGAAGTATATGATGGATTTCATACAGAATGGATAGAGGAAAGAAATAATCCTAAAGATAAGGTTTTTCAAACAAGAACAGGTTTTGCTGATGATCGAATTAATGCCATGAAAAAGTGGAATGCAAATAGCCATGATCTAATCTTTGTTTATGCATTAGATCATCCGACATTTCAGGATCAAATTATTGCATTTTCTAAAGTTAATAAAATAAAACTTATTAGTTTTGTACTTGAATTTATGGAAGAAAGAAAGAACATTCCTATTGATAGACGATATAACGCACTTATATATTATATTCCAAAGTATTTTGACGGCGTAATAAGTATAAGTGATTTTATATCTGATTATTATGTATCAAGAGGGATTCCTACTTGTAAAATTCCGCCAATGATTAAATTCAATAATAATATATATGAAAAAAGTGTTAATAAGTGGAATATTATATTTCCGGCTAATGGCGGCATGAAAGATGATTTAGTATCGTTGCTACAGGGAATTTCTTTATTGGGAGATGAATCGCTTGGTAAGGTGCACTTGGATCTGATGGGGGTTAAGAAAGAAGAAGTTGATGCTATTTTGTCCAATGAATGGGAGAAGGTAAAGAATGTTATAACAGTTCATACATGGATGAAATATGAAGAACTTACAAGATTATATGAAGAAGCAAGAGTTTTACTGTTGCCAAGAAAAACAAATCAGACGACAATTGCGAATTTTCCCAGTAAAGTACCGGAAGTTATGAATTATGGTGTTATTCCTGTTGTTTCGGCGGTAGGAGATTATACGAAATATTATTTAAAAGATGGAATAAATAGTATTGTAATGCGAGGTTCAAGCGGTGAATTATGTGCAGAAGCTTTAATTAGGATAATCAATATGCCGACAGATGAAGTTGGTTCAATCGTACAAGCGATATATGATACTGCTAAGAACTGCTTTGATTTTCATAATTGGGTTGGAGATATGGAGGAATTTCTTAAAAAAATTGCGAAATAGGTATTTTGGTTAAACGATAAAAATCGACAATATGAATGAAATGGATAAATGTACATGAATTAATAGTGAAAAATGGAAGGAGATCAGAGTATGAAAACAGGAGTAATATCAACTATATCAGTAGTGGGTGGTGCGGTGATTGGCATAATAGGAACAAGCAAAGTATTTAAGAATAGTATTGCGGATAGGCAAAAAATGTCAGACAAGCATCTTGCGCTTTTTGAGATGATGAATCAGTGGGTAAGGGCAAAGCAGAAAGGGAAGCGAATTGATTCTTATCTTGTAGCAAAAGGATACAGCAAGATTGCTATTTACGGATTGGGTTTTGTGGGGGAAACACTTGTGGAAGAACTCAGAGATTCAAAAGTTATAGCGGTATATGGAATAGATAAAAATGCAGAAAGCATTTGCTCTGATATAGACATATTTTCGGCTGATGATGAACTGCCTAAAGTGGATGCAGTTGTGGTGACGGCGATCACTTTCTTTAGAGAGATAGAGGAAAAGCTGTCCCAGAAATTGGATTGCCCAATAATTTCACTGGAAGACATTCTGTATGAGATTTAGTCTGGAGAACAAGAATATTTTATACGTACGGATTGGTTTATACAGTTGAGCGATTAAGGTGAATGACATGATAATTGACATACTGGGAGATATTTCTCTTGCAATGAGTTGTTTAAACGAGACAGATTATATGGAAATTTCAGACCGTATTAATCGAGCCTTGGGAACGGTTGATTTTCGGATCGCTAATCTGGAATCTCCTATGCTGGATAGGAAAGATATAGCTCCGGCTGATAAAGAAGGACCAAAAGCAAATTTGAGTATGCAAAAGAAAACTCATAGTATATTTTTTGAAAATATAGATATTAATGCATATACGCTTGCAAATAATCATTTAGGTGATTACGGAAGCGAAGGGATTAACTCTACGATTAATTATTTAAACGGTCTCAATAAAAAATATGCTGGCAGTTCAATGCAAATTGAAAAGATATATGATCCAATAAGAATAGAGCAGGGGGGGGGTACGGTTTCGGTTTTTTCTTTTTGCGAAAACGAATTTGGCATTTCAAATGACAGTATTGGCGTAGCCGGATTTAATGAAGCAATAATTAAAGAAAAAATATCAGTAGAAGTTAAAACGGCGGACTTGATTGTAGTAATTTTTCACGGCGGAATAGAACATTATCCATTTCCATCACCGAAGCAGAGAAGCCGATACAGATGGTTGATAGATATAGGGGCGGATATTGTCATAGGGATGCATTCGCACTGCCCGGTAGGTATGGAAAAATATAAAAATAAATTTATATATTATGGCTTGGGGAATTTTTTGTTTCCAAGAAAGACGCCAATTATATATAGTAATTGGAATTATGGATATGTTGTTAGATTGGGAATCAAAAACAAGAAAAAGCTGCATATTGAAATGCTTCCTTATAGAAATAATTTCAAAGGTACCGAATGGGAGCTGTGCGAATATGATCAATTTAAGCGATATATGGATATCATCTCAGCCGCTATCCCTAATGATGAAAAGTTAAAATATTATTATAATGCATGGGTTCAGTATAACGGCGCGAATCTTTACCATATATTGAAAAATGCAATTTCGAAAGATGAAAATAAATATTCATTTGATATAGTTAAAAACTTATTTTCTTGTGAAGCACATAATGAGCTTATTACGGCATTTTTAAACAATCGGTATTATTGTCCGGACGCAGATTTTTCAGATGGGGTAAAGGAGATAAAAAAATATATAAATGTTAAAGAAGCGTATGAAACTGCTGAAATGGTATCCTCAAAGAATATCGCATTGTGGGGGATTACAGAGAAAACGATGACGGAATTAGGAAAATATACAGATTTAAAGGGGGCTAATATTTTTATTGTGGATCAAGACCAATTAAAACAGGGATTGCTGGTCGATGGTGTCGTGATAATATCTCCTGAAGAAGTACTGACTAAAAAGATAGATTTATTTAGAATAGGAACCGGCGAGAAAAATTATAAAAAAATATGTGAATATCTGGTAAATAACGGTTTTGATAAGAAGGCAGTTCAGTTGATCAAATAATATTATGGATGGCGAGGTAAAGAGTCATGAAAATTTCCTTTTTATGCGGAGATGATATCAATATAGATAGTGCGATTATATTTGGCGCCGGTAACTACGGAAATATTATTATCAGTTTATTGATGCGGCAAAAGGTAAAAGTGGCAGCATGCTTTGATAATGATATCAATAAAGTACATACGCGATGTTATGGAGGCGTTAGGGTTACGCTTCCGTATCTAACCAGAATGCCGGTAATTATATGTATACGTAATCAGACGATAGGATCGTTGATAGAAAAGCAGTTAATGGAACTGGAGGGGGGGGGCAACCGCATTTTCAGAGTCGACTTTGAACAGGCAGACAGTGAGTTTTTAAAACTTGATGATAAAGAATACTTGAACGTGAGATATTTTAATGCTTTTCATAAAAATATTAATTGGAAAACCCCGAGGGGATTTAATGAGAAAATACAATGGTTAAAGCTCAACGATCATAATCCGGACTATCATATTTTGGTGGACAAGGAGATGGCAAAAGAATATGTTGGTAAAAAAATTGGCGAGGAATATATTGTTCCAACGATTGGCATCTATGAGAATGTGGAGTTGATTCCGTTTGATGAATTGCCGGATAAATATGTCATTAAATGTACGCATGATTCTGGTAGTACTCATATAGTGGAAAGAAAGAATGCAGGGTATCAGGGTATGGAGGAGATTAAAAAGGATATAGATAAAAAATTAAAAACGGATTTTTATATACTTGGACGGGAGTGGGCATATAAAGGGGTGAAGCCCAGGATAATTATTGAAGAATTATTAGAAAATAGTGATGGACATGAAATAATAGATTATAAATTTATGTGTTTTAATGGGAAAGTGAAATGTTCATTTGTCTGTACAAATCGTAGAGATAGCACAGGACTAAAGGTTACTTTTTTTGATTTGGATTGGAAAGTTATGCCGTTTGAAAGGCATTATCATAAATCGAAAGAACTGATAAAAAAACCGAATTCATATGCTTTGATGGTGAATTTGGCAGAAAAAATCAGTGAAAATATACCATTTGCAAGAATAGATTTTTATGAAGTAAATGGACAACCATATTTTGGAGAAATTACATTATATCCAGGCTGCGGCTTTGAAGAATTTAATCCGCCTGAATGGGATGAAAAACTCGGAGATTGGCTGGATTTAACTAATGTGAGGTAGGGAAATGGTTTCAATTATTACATCTGTTTATAATTCGGCGGAATATATTTCCGAAATGCTGGATAGTGTTTTGGCGCAAAGTTATCCAGATTGGGAATTGATTATAATTGACGATGCGTCTACAGATGCTACATGGGATATCATTATACAATATAAGGATGCGCGAATTATTTCTGTAAAGAATGAAAAGAATCTTGGGTTAACGGTCAATTTGAATAAAGCGCTTTCAATGGCGAAAGGAGAGTACATTATCAGGATTGACGGTGATGATATTGCTTGGATAGACAGAATTATGGTACAGGTTCGGTATATGAATGAGAACCCGGACGTGGCTGTGGCGGGTTGCTGGATGAAAATGTTTGGAGATAAGACAGGAATTTTACAATGTTCATTGGATGCGGATCGCCTGAAGATTAACTTGATATTTAATGCTGTATTGTTTCATCCGACTTTGATTATCAGGAAATCGATTTTAGATCAATATAAGATTGCTTACGATACTTCTCTGAGGTATGCGCAAGACTATGCGCTGGAATATGAGATTAGTAAGTATGCGAAAATAGGGAGTATAGATAAAATATTAGTTGATTATAGGGTGCATAAGAAGCAGATCTCGATAGAGAAGCAGGAGAAACAGCTTTTATGTGCAAATAAGACGAGAAAGAAAATCCTGGAAGACTTAGGCGTTGATCTTTCAGATGAAGAATTGCGTTGTTGGTCGGATTTTTGTCTTTTTCAAAAAAATATGAGTGATGATAAATTAGTGCCGCATGTTATTCAGAAAATTATAGAAAAAAACCGTGTCGAGTGTATTTATAATGAGAAAATACTGGAAAGGATCTTAATAAAAAAATACGACGAGTATAAAAATGTGTGTCTGAAGGACGTAATGACGACGCAAAATATCGAAGAAAAAAATTGTAAATATTACGGCACCTATATTTTTATGGTTATGTGGATGAAAGCTTTAGAAGATGGACTAAATATAGAAAAAGTATTGCTGAAAAATGACATACATAAAATTGCAATATATGGTGCGGGATACATTGGAAAACTTTTGCTGGATCATTTGAGGACAACTGCCGTCAGTGTGCAATATGGAATCGATAAAAATATAGAATATAACTTTATGGATAGGGAACTTCCGATTTATTCGCCGGATTATGATGAACTCCCGGAAGTTGATGCGGTTATAGTTACGCCCTTTTATATCTTTGAAAGTATCAGGGAATCACTGAAGACTCAGAATGTAAATAGGATAATTTCAATAGAAACAATATTAGAGAACAGAATATGAATAATGAAATTATTATTTATGGAACAGGTATGGTAGGCAAACTGGTCTATTATCATTTATTAATATCTGGACAGTTATATAAGCTAAAAGCTTTTGCTGTGTCGGATAACCAAAAGAAAAAGGATAAAAATACTTTTATGTCATATCCGGTATATAAGATATCGGACGTGAAGAAGTTGTTTGGTGAGGCAATAGTTATTGCTGCCGCTTTTCCGAGTCTTCAAAGTGTTTTTGAAACGAATATGAATAAGCTGGAATTAAGTAACTACTGGTGTGTAGATGCAGATACTTATAATGAGTACTGTAAAGAGTATATAGAATATAAGAAAAGTATCAAACAGAAAATAGAAAATGTAGATATACTGTTTTTCCCATCTGATAACAATAGCACATCGGGAGCTTTTTTGAGCATGCTGGATTTAATTTCGGAAAGTATTAAATGTGGCCTAAAGTGTCTCGTAATATTGTCGGAATATGGAGATGGCGAAGAAATATTAGATGATTCTGGGGTGCCATATCAATATATACAGATGAATCATTGGTGTGAAAGAGAAGACAGCCTGGAAAAAACATGGCAGGATTACATGCTTGCAGATCAAGGCCAGGCATTAAAAGAAATAGAAGACATTATTGAACGTTATAAAGTAAAAATTGTGCATATGAATACGGTATATACATATTTGGGAGCAGTTGCGGCTCAAAGGAAAAAAGTTCCTGTAATATGGCATATTAGGGAGAATATAAAGGCGCAAGGATATCGATTTAAAAATGAGGAGGAAGCATACAATTTAATCAATATATCGTACAAAATAGTAGGAGTTTCTAACTATGTATTAAAGTGCTATCCCTATTTGGCGTGTGAAAAGGCCCAGGTCATATATGATGGCGTAGAAAAAGATAGGTTTTACAAAAGAAGGGAAATCTTTCAAAACAAAACAGTAAATATCATAATGGTTGGCGCTATTTGTGACTTGAAGGGACAAAAAGATTTAATACAGGCGGCTAAGTTGCTGCGGGATAGAGGAGTTGCTTTTCATATAAGTCTTATTGGAAATGGAGATAAAGAGTATATACAGAGATTGAAACAGTTTATAGTGAACAATCAACTGGAGGACAAAATATGTTTTGAAGGTATGCAGAGCAGGGTGGAAGAATTTTATTGGCGAGCCGATATAGCGGTTGTTTCTTCCCGATCAGAGGCATTTGGCAGAGTTACCATTGAGGGTATGCTTTCAGGCTGTATTGTAATTGGCGCAGATAAAGGGGCTACACTTGAAATAATTGAAAACAATAAAACGGGTTATATATATTCAAGAGACGACAGTCAGGATTTATGTAATAAAATCATGATGAGTATTACGGAAAGAGAACGGTCTAAAAAAATTTCTTTGTGCGCACAGGACTGGGCGTACAGGACATTCGGAAAAGAAAATAGTGCATCAAAGTTAATTTGTGAATATAAGAAAATTTGTAACTAAGGAATTGAAAGCAAAGACATAATGAGGAGAAGAATATGTTGTATGCATCTGAAACCGTAAGCTTGTTGCATGACAGCGATAAGATTGTGATTTACGGCGCCAGGATTGTTGCGAAAGAAGTGGCGGAATGCTTTATGCACGAACCATATAACCTGACGTTAGAATGTTTTATGGTGTCTGATATGACAGGAAATCCAACCAGTTTATTAGGACTTCCGGTCATCACTATTGACGAAGGGGAAAAATGGTATCGGGATGCGCTGATCGTGGTAGCCGTTCTGGAAAAATATCAAGAGGAAATAGTCAATAATCTTAAACAGCATGATTTTCATCATATTTTGCCCATGGGATTTGAAAGCGATATTTGGAGTGAACTCAGGGGAAATTATGTGGAAAATTTATTTGAGAAAAGCGGGAAAAAATATCTGACGCTGGAAAACGATATGAAGAGAATCTGCAGAACCGCGGAAGCCGTGCATGTATATCAGGTGAGATCACATGTAGATAAGTCGATTGGACAGGATCTTGGACAGTACTCGTGGGAGATACCGATCCAAGCCGGAGCGGCGCTTACGGACAAAGTGGTATGTGTGGTCAGGGATAACGTAGGCGAGAACATATCTTATAAAAATCGGGAGTACTGCGAATTGACAGCGCTATACTGGATATGGAAAAATGATCGTTCCGATTATATAGGGCTGTGCCATTATCGCAGGCACTTTGCGCTGGATGAAGAGACAATAGAACGGTTAAAAACTTCAGATATTGATGTTGTGCTTACGATTCCTATATTGAATTTTCCAGACGTGCGTTCAATGTACGTGAAGGATCATATTGAAAGTGACTGGGATACTATGTTAGAGGCATTAGAGGTATTGCAACCAAAGTATTATCAGACAGCTTTGCAAATTCAAAAGGGAGTATATTACTATGCCTACAATATGTTTATCGCTCGCAGAGATATATTTGACAGTTATTGCGGATGGCTATTCCCAATTCTGCAGTATATAGAGGATAGGTGCGGGAAGAAAGAGGATATATACCAGAACAGATATATCGGTTTTCTGGCCGAAAGATTATTGTCTGTTTTTTTTATATATCATAGCAATGAATGGAAAATCGTTCATGCCAGAAAGAATTTTTACTTATAGATATTGGAATAAAAGGGAAAAGTGATGCAAAAAATTTACATCTTCGGCGCGCATTCCCGTGCGCAGACTACAGGAGTATATTTGACAAAGTTAAATACAGGGCTGGAGATTGCGGCCTATCTGGTGAACAATGACGAGAACAATCCGGTCAAGATCAGCGGCGTACCTGTCCTGCATATTGACGAACACTCCGCTTTGGATAAGGAACTGCCGGTCTATATCGGCACCAGAGGGCTCTATCACGATGAAATCAAGGCGCTGCTTAGGTCATTGGGGATGAAGAAGGTTATTCCTGTTACACCTGAGCTGGACATGCAGCTTCGAAATGACTATCTGCGGCGGTATTATGCGGAGACAGGCCAGGAATTCCATAAGATAGAGGGGTATTCTTCTGCCTGTATCTATGTGGTGAAGTCAGCGCTGGACAAGCCCTTGAAGCAGGAGTATACGTTGACGGAAGGCCGGGTTGAGATCCAGGTGGGAGCGGCGCTGACTGATAGGAGGATCGCCGCGGTCCGCGACGATACCGGGCATCATATTTCTGATAGAAACAGACAGTTCTGTGAGCTGACTGCCTTGTATTGGATCTGGAAGAATGCGGGGGAGGATATTGTCGGACTGGAACATTACAGGAGACATTTTCTTCTGCCGGACAACTGGAAAGAGAGGATGGTGTCTGAGAGGATCGATGTGATCCTGCCGACGCCGCTCTATGTAGGCCCCAGTCTTGCCCGCAATTATAAGGACAGGCATGTGGCGGACGACTGGGAGTTCATGATGCAGACGCTGCGGCTGCTCTATCCGGAGGAATATGATGCGGCGGAGTGCTTTTTTGAGGGAAATCTGTACTCGCCCTGCAATATGTTCATTATGAGGAGAGATGTGCTGGACGCTCTGTGCGCGTGGATGTTTCCGATCATCTTTGCCTGTGCGGAACACGGTGGGGAAAGAGAGGATACATACCAGAACCGGTACCCTGGATTTCTGGCGGAACGGCTGATGTCATTTTTCTTTGCAAACCGCAGGAGCGCATACAGAGTGATCTATGCGGACAAAAATTTTCTGGAATAGATGTAATTTTTCTTTATGCGGGCAATGGGCCGGGCAGACAGGAGGAAAGCATGAACTTTGAATTAACCGCATCGATGATGTGCGCTGACTACGGCAATTTAGAGCAGGAAGTGAGGGAACTGGAGGCGGGAGGGATCGATTCTTTCCACGTCGACATTATGGACGGGCGCTATGTGCCTAATTACGCCATGTCCTTAAACGACATGCGCTACATAGCGAGCGCCACGGACAGGCCCGTGGACGTTCATCTGATGGTGGAACACCCCAACAATACCATATCGATTTTTCTGGAAAATCTGCGCAAGGGGGACACGATATACATTCATCCGGAGGCAGAGTATCATCCGTCCACAACGCTGCAGAAGATCATCAATGCCGGCATGGTGCCGGGGATTGCAATCAATCCGGGCACCAGCGTGGAGACGATTATGGAGATGCTGCGGATCGTAAAGAAAGTGCTGGTGATGTCGGTGAACCCGGGAAACGCGGGCCAGATGTATCTGCCTTATGTGGGGAAGAAGATCACCCGGCTCCTGGCGCTGAAGGATGACATGGATTTTGATATCTACTGGGACGGCGCGTGCAGTGCGGACAAGATCAGGGAGTATGCGCCGAGAGGGGTGAAGGGCTTCGTGCTGGGCACGACGCTGCTGTTCGGCAAGGACCGGCCCTACGGGGAGACGCTGAAGAATATCCGGGAGCTGAGATTTTAGAAAGTCTGCAAGGGAGGCGTCACATGAATGCGGCATTGATCCTGTCGGGCGGGACAGGCACGCGGATGGGGCTGGATACGCCGAAACAGTATATAGAGGTCTGCGGGGAGCCGGTCATTGCATACTGTATGAGAAGTCTGTTTGGCCACAGCGGGATCGATGCGGTATGGATCGTGGCGGAGGCGGAGTGGCAGGAGTATATCCTGAAATGCCTGGAAGAGATCTTCCGGCGCGGAGGGGAAGAGAAGCGGAGGAAGTGGAGAGGTTTTGCCGGGCCGGGAGCCACCAGGCAGCTTTCCGTCTGGAACGGTCTGGAGGCCATGCAGAGCTGCGTACAGCCGGGGGATTGTGTGCTGATCCATGACGCGGCGCGTCCGCTGCTGGGGGCGGAACAGATCTCTGCGTGTCTGGAGGCGGTCAGGGAACATGATGGGGCGCTGCCCGTGCTGCCCATGAAGGATACGGTGTACCTGAGTCCGGACGGCAGGCGGGTGGGCGGGCTCCTGGACCGCAGTGAAATCTATGCGGGGCAGGCGCCGGAGGCTTTTGTCTTCGGGAAATACCATGAGGCAAACCGCAGACTCCTGCCGGAACGGATCCTGGAAATCAACGGCTCTGCGGAACCCGCAGTCTTAGCGGGCATGGATGTGGCCATGATAGACGGGGACGAGAGGAATTTTAAGATCACAACGAGGGCGGATCTGGAACGGTTTGGCCGGATTGTCCGGGAGAGCCGGGGAAGGAACGGCAGATGAAAGCATGGGTGCTGCGGGACACAGGAAAGATTTCATATGAGGACATGGCTGTGCCGGAGCCGGAGGACGGCGAGGTGCTCGTGCGTGTCCGGGCGGCGGGGATATGCGGTTCGGATATCCCGCGCATCTACAGAACGGGAGCGCATCGGATGCCGCTGGTTCCGGGGCATGAGTTTGCGGGGGAAGTGGAGGCGCTTGGGAGACATACGGCCCCGGACTGGCTGCACAGGCGCGTGGGGGTTTACCCGCTGATACCGTGTCGGGAGTGCGCTGTGTGCAGACAGGGAAAGTACGAGATGTGCAGGAATTACAGCTATCTGGGGTCGCGCAGAGACGGCGGCTTTGCGGAGTATGTGGCCGTCCCGCAGGACAACCTGACTATGCTGCCGGAGAAAGTCACCTGCGAGCAGGCGGCCATGCTGGAGCCGATGGCGGTGGCGGTGCACGCGATACGCCGGCTCGGTCCCTGTGTGACGGATACGGCTGCCGTCTGCGGACTTGGGACAATCGGGCTTTTGACGGTCATGTTTCTGCGGGCGATGGGAATTAAGAGGATTCTGGCTGTCGGCAGCAAGGAATTTCAGAGGAGGAAAGCTCTGGAGCTTGGCGTCAGAGAGGAGGATTACTGCGACGCCGGGCGGCAGGATGTGTGCCGGTTTGTGAGGGAGCGGACGGACGGCGCAGGAGCGGATGTATTTTTTGAGTGCGTGGGAAAAAACGAGACGATCGTGCAGGCTGTGGAGGCAGCGGCGCCTGGCGGGAGAATCTGTCTGGTGGGGAACCCGTATTCGGACGTGCACCTGGAGAAGCAGACTTACTGGAAGATTCTGCGCAGTCAGCTCACGGTGACGGGGACGTGGAATTCTTCGTTTGCGCTCGGGCAGGATCCGGAGAGCGGGAGAGGCGGCGACTGGAATTATGTGGTATCGTGCCTGAGAAGCGGCGCAGTCAGGCCGGAGGGGCTGATCACACACCGCTATGCGCTGCGGGATCTTGGCCAGGGGTTCCTGCTGATGCGGGACAAACGGGAAGAGTACGGCAAAGTTATGGGTCTGATGCCGTGACGGTGCGGACCGCTGCGCAGCATGAGACGGATCCAAGTCTGTTATCTGCTGTTATATAATAGGAAACCGGAGGACATCGGCGCTCCGCCGTGCGGCGGAGGAGCCGGTGTTTTTGTCTGCGCGCACAAAATAGGTTTGTACTGTTGAAGCGATATGTGATATGATGGATGGCATAGGGGATTTTCCGGTTGCGGCGTCGGTTTCGTGCGTTATGATGAGGAAAGCGGATAGGAAGAAAATCCTGGCTGCAGCGGGAGGTATTGTCGGCAGACATTACCGGGACGGCGTGCAGATGGAAGGCACAGCGATTTTATGATTGGGACATGGAAGACATGGATTGAGAAAAACAGGAAGATTGTGATAGGTATGCTGGTCTTTGCGCTGGCATTCAGCGTGACCGGCATTCTGATGCACGACAGAATGCGGACCCTGCTCAACTATTACGTGGAGCGGCAGACGATGCGGCAGGCCGAGCTGCTTGCGCAGACCGCGGAGGATAAGTTTGAAGCGCAGCTGTCGCAGCTGTCGTGGACTGCCGATATCATACAGCGTTATGGGGAAGAGTATGCGGATTTCATATCCGCTCTGGATACGCGTGAGGAGGCCGGCGTAGGCCTTCTGGAATCGGACGGAGGCGCGGTGTACGGAGAAGCACTGGATTTTCTGGATTTTGAGGGCATCGGGCAGTCTTTCCGGGGAGAGGCTGCGGTCTGCTGCAGCGCGGATCAGGGGCTGCTGTTTACGGTGCCGGTGTACAGGGGCGAAAATGTGAGATATGTGCTGTACAAGCTGTATGCGCCTGAGCAGCTCTTCGACAGTTTTGGGATTTCCTGCTATGAGGGAGACGGCAGGGCGCTTGTCATGGACCGCGACGAGAGGATCGTCATCCCGGACGGCACGGCGGACGGCGATGCTTTCCTGCGCGGAGAGGACATCCAGGAGGGCTTTCTCAAGATGCGGGAGCAGATGCAGAACGCGCGGTCGGCGTCTGTTTTCGTGCGCGCGGAGAGCGGCGACGGTTTTCTGTTTGCCTCCGAGATCGCGGGGACGGATATGCTGCTCGTGGGATTCGTCCCGGAGCGGACGGCGATGGAGGGGATATCTTATCTGATCGTCCTTGTGCTGTTCGTGCTCGGGATTCTTATGGTCGCTTTGTTTGCGGGAATGCTCTATCTGTTCGGAGCGGAGGCGAAGGCGCGGGAGAGCGACGAACTCAGGGAGGCAAAACTGGCGGCGGACAGGGCCAACAGCGCCAAGAGTGATTTCCTGGCCAATATGTCGCATGAGATCCGGACGCCGATCAACGCGATCATGGGAATGAACGAGATGATTCTCCGGGAGAGCGAGCAGGAGGAGATCAGCGAGTACGCGCAGAATATTGAGATGGCCAGCCAGAACCTTTTATCGCTCATCAACGATATCCTGGATTTTTCCAAGATCGAGTCCGGCAAGATGGAGATCATAGAGGGGACGTACGACACGGCCTCGCTCCTCAACGACGTGATCAATATGGTGCGGATTAAGGCGGGGGACAAGAATCTCTGGTTCTATATCAATATTGACGAGAAACTGCCAAGCGAGATGTGGGGCGACGGCAGGCGCGTCCATCAGGTGATCACGAATATACTGAACAATGCGGTCAAGTACACGAAGCAGGGCGGCGTGTCTCTGACCGTGACCGGCGAGCCTATGGAGGGGGACCGTTTCCTGCTGAAGGTACAGGTGGAGGACACGGGCATCGGTATCAGAGAGGAGGATATGCCCAAGCTGTTCGGCAATTTTGAACGGTTCGACATGGAGGAAAACCGCAACGTGGAGGGGACAGGTCTCGGCCTGGCCATCACATACAGACTGATCCGACAGATGAACGGAGAGATCGGGGTAGAGAGCGAGCACGGCATCGGTTCCGTGTTTACGGTCGCCATTCCGCAGGGCGTTATGAGCGACGTACCGCTCGGAAATTTCGAGGATCGGTACCAGACGGTCATGCAGAATAACCGGAAGATGCACCGCTACCGGGAGAGTTTCGTGGCGCCGAATGCGAAGATCCTTGTCGTGGACGATACGCAGATGAATCTTTTGGTGATCAGCCAGCTTTTGAAGAAGACGCAGATACAGGTGGATACCTGTACGAGCGGCAAGGAATGTCTGTTTATGGTCGGAAAGGAACACTATGACGTGATTCTCCTGGATCACATGATGCCCGAGATGGACGGCGTAGAGACGCTTCGCGCCTTGCGCGAGATGTACAATCACAAGTGCCAGGACACGCCGGTTATCGCGCTGACGGCCAACGCCATCGTGGGCGTGCGCGAGATGTATCTCAAGGAGGGCTTCAGCGATTATCTGAGCAAACCGGTGGAGGCCGCCGAGCTGGAGGCGATGCTGAAGAAGTATATCCCTTCCGCCAAGGTGCAGTCTGTCACGGAACAGATCCGGGAGGATAAGATGCGCATGGCGGAGACAAGGGAGGAGGGCGCGGAGGCGCCCGAAAGGCAGCGGTGGCTGGATATGGACATGGGGATGCGTTACTGCGGCGGCAGCGAGGAAGTCTACAGGGAAGTGCTGCAGGAGTTCTGCAACGTGGCGAAGGAGGAACGGGATGCGATCGACGCCGTATTCCGCGCGGAGAACTGGAAAGAGTACACGGTGCGCGTGCACGGCCTGAAGTCTTCGGCGCTCAGCGTGGGGGCGAAGAAACTCTCCGAGGAGGCGGCCAGCCTGGAGAACGCGGGCAACGAGCTGCAGCGGGAAGGCGCGGCTCACAGAGACGAGCTGATCGACTACATCAGAGAGTACCACGGCAGAACGATGGAGATCTATATGCAGACGGCGGAGGCTGGAGACGCATACCTAAAGTCATGACGGAAAGAAAGACGCGCAGCCGCCGCGGCGTTTGCCGGGCGGATCGCGAATAGGGCTTGCGAAACCGGGAGAGGTTTGTTATACTATAATAATATCTGGGAGTGTGTATACAGGGTCGGTTGCATATACTGAGAGTTGGCTGGGAGAGTGTGAGCATGCATGTAGTGATAATATCACAGGTTCAGAGTTATTTGTTGGTGTCTCTGAAAGAATTTTTTGAGCGGGCGGAATACGAGGTTACGACGGTGAAGGCTGACGTCGAGGCGATCAGCCAGATCGAGGAAGATACCATGGACGTATTTCTGCTCTACGTAGACGAGAAGATGGCGGATGAGCAGCAGGCGCTCAACTTCATCAAGGACAAGGCGGTGGAGAAGGATATTCCCGTCTTTGCGATCGGCGACACCCACGAACTGAACGTGGTGGAGAATATGATCTCCAGAAACCTGATCCGGCGCAAGTTCCTGCGTCCAATCAACGTCAGCGAGGTGGTCGACGGCATTGTGAGCTTCATGAAGGATCACAACAAGCGCAATAAGAAGAAGATCCTGGTGGTGGACGATTCCGGCACGATGCTGCGCAATGTCAAGGGATGGCTGGAGGAAAACTATCAAGTGACGCTGGCGAATTCGGGGGCGATGGCGATCAAGTATCTGGCGACCAACAGGCCGGATCTTGTGCTGCTTGATTACGAGATGCCGATCGTGGACGGCAAACAGGTGCTGGAGATGATCCGGAGCGAGATGGAGTTTGAGGATATTCCCGTCATCTTCCTCACGAACAAGGGAGACCGGGCGACGATCCTCGAGGTCATGGCTCTGCATCCGCAGGGATATCTGCTCAAGACGATGGAGCCGGAGAAGATCGTGGAATCTATCGACAACTTCTTCGAGGAACGCAGGAAGAAAGAGTTGCTGAGTTTTTAACTGTGACGAGACGGACGACGAGAGCGCGGGGCGATTCCCCGCGCTTTTTCTACGTGGAACGGAGCTTTCGTTTGACAAGAGCGGAAAACGGTAGTATAAATAATCCTATAAAGCATAGTAAATATATAGGGATTTAGGAACTGCCGCGGACACGGCGGCGGTCCCGGTAAGAGGAGAAAGAAAACAGGATGAAAATTTCGACGAAGGGAAGATACGCGCTGCGCCTTATGCTCGATCTGGCGCTCAACAACAGCGGCGAGCCGGTGCGGATCAAGGACATTGCGGCCAGACAGGAGATATCGGACAAGTATCTGGAGCAGATCATCTCCACGCTGAACAAGGCGGGGTATGTGAAGAGCATTAGAGGGCCGCAGGGAGGCTATCGGCTGACCAGAGAGCCGGCCCGGTACACGGTGGGCATGATCCTGCGTCTGACGGAGGGGTCGCTCGCGCCCGTGGCCTGCCTGGAAAACGAGGTCAACGACTGCCCCAGACAGAGCGGCTGCGCTACCCTGCGGCTGTGGCGGATGCTGAACGACGCGATCAGCGGCGTTGTCGACAAGGTGACACTGGCCGACCTGGTGGACTGGCAGAACCAGCTGACGGACAACTATGTGATCTGACGCAACAGCGCGGCTTTGCTGCCTGTCGGACTTTTGCCATAAATGCCTTGCATTTGTGCGGCCTGCTATTGTACAATAAGGTGAAACGGTTTCGGAATGGGCGGACTATGAACGGTCCGCCGTGCGCGCGTTTCTATGTAAAGGTAAGAGATCGGACAGATATCGGGGATTCGCATGGCCAGGTTAGAGCGTCTGTGGGAGCAGCTGAAGCATTTTAAACTGAATATCATGAACTATGACGTATTTCTGCAGATCTGCGCCATAGCGCTGGCAATCGTGCACCTGGTGCTGATGATCGCCATGCGGGCCAGCGGCAGGATTTTTTTGACGACGGTCAATATCTTCAGCATCTGCACCTATCTGGTCGCGTTCCACTATGCGCTGGAGAATCGCATCAAGCTGGTCTACTACATATTTGTCACGGAGATTCTGTTGTATTCCGCGGCGTCAGTCTGTATCCTGGGCGAGTACACGCAGTTTTCGGTCTACTGTCTCGCCGTGATTCCTTTTACGTTCCTGACCGGCTATGTGCTGGACTGTCAGAACCTGAATGCGGACAGGAAAGTTTTTCACCCGATCAAAAATGTCGCCGTCATCTGCGTCTGGTACTTTGTGGAGCTGGGGATCGGCGCGCTCTTCGGCTCGGAGTACGAGATGGGAGCCGATCCCGTGGGGATGTTCCTGCGGTATCTGAATATTCTGATCAATATTTTCTGCGTGCTGTTCGGCTGCGGCGTGCTCGCGATGGTTGCGGTGGATCACACCAGAACGATCCGGGAAAATATGGACGAGATGGAGCGGCTGATGCATGAGGCGGAGGCGTCCAACGAGGCCAAGAGCGCGTTCCTTGCAAACATGTCCCACGAGATCCGAACGCCGATGAACGCGATCTGCGGCATGGCGGACATGCTTCTGGACGAAGAGCTGTCGGAGCAGGGCAGGGAGTGCGCTGCGACGATCAAGTCGTCGGGCGACGGACTTCTCAGCATCATCAACGATATCCTGGACTTCTCCAGAATCGAGTCGGGCAAAATGCCGATCACGCCGGAGGAATACTACTTTGCGTCCCTCGTACACGACGTTATGAGCATGATGGACGTGCGGGTGAAGGACAGGCCCGTCGAGCTCGTCGCAGAGATACCGGACGACGTGCCGTCCAGGCTGTATGGAGATACCGGCAGGATCAAGCAGATCCTGATCAACATTATGGGAAACGCGGTCAAGTTCACCCATGAGGGCACGGTCAAACTGAGCATCTCGTGGCGGGCGGAAGGAAGCGAAAAGGGCAGGCTGGCTTTTCGCGTCGCGGACACGGGCATCGGGATCAAGCCGGACGACATGGCGAAGCTGTTCGACGCTTTTGAACAGGTGGATATGAAGAAAAACAGGGGCGTCGAGGGCACGGGACTGGGGCTGTCCATCTGCAAGCTGCTGGTGGAGAGCATGGACGGACACATCAGTGTGGAGAGCGAATACGGCAGGGGAAGTACGTTCAGTTTCGATATCGTGCAGGGAGTCATAGACGCGACGCCCTGCAACTACAGCAAGAGCAAAAAGAACGTGGTTCACAGACGGTTCGCCGTGGACTTCAGGGCGCCGGATGCAAAGGTGCTCGTGGTGGATGACAATAAAGTCAATCTGCGCGTGGCTGCAGGGCTTCTGAAGAAGTTTGGCATTGCGCCGGATCTGGTGGACAATGGGCGCGACTGTGTGGATATGATCCGCGGACAGGCGCGGTATGATCTCGTTTTCATGGATCATATGATGCCGGAGATGGACGGTATCGAGGCGACGGAACTGATCCGCGCGACCGGCACGGAGTACACGTCGTCGCTGCCGATCATCGCGCTCTCCGCCAACGCGGTTAAGGATATGGAGAAGCAGTTCCTGGCGGGCGGCATGAACGATTTCCTGCCGAAGCCGATCGATATGGCGCTGTTAGGCGGACTGCTCAGAAAATGGCTGCCGGTGGACATGATACAGGAACTGCCCGGGACACAGGAGAACACAGAAAATTAACGTTCCAAATCGGATGCGGGGTATGGAAATCCTAAAAGGACTGTGCTAAAATACTGTATGACGTCAAAGCGCTTCGCCGTATGCGCGCGGCGCGAAAGTATAAGGGGGTATCACAATGACAGAGTCGCAGTACAGAAGGGCAAACAAAACCGTTTTTTCGGTGATTGTCGTAATTCTGCTGTATTTTATCGTGGCGATGGGATACACGGCGTTACATGCGGATCCCACCGGACAGGGGTATCTGAAAGTGATCGTTTCCGTCCTTTCCTGCATAGGGACGGTGGTGTCTTATGTGCTATGGCGTGACCATAAGAAAGGTGCGGTTGCCATGATGGTGTGCGCCACGATCGCCTACGCGGTGATCGTGCTTCTCGGCGTGGATTCGGGCGTGTACGCGTACGCCTTTCCGGTGCTGTTCGGCGCGATGGCGTATCATAACAGAAAGCTGGTGGTCTGCGGCAACGCGGCGATCGTTCTCGTAAATTTCGTCAAGCTGTTCACAGTGAGCGGCGAACAGTCGTCGGCGGTGCAGATCGCATTCCTCACCTGTCTTTTGGTGGCATACGCTTCTATCCGAATCTCCAGGCTGCTCATCGACTTTAACGATGAGAACGTGAGCGCGGTGGAAGAGGCGGCCAAGGTGCAGGAGGCCAATCAACAGAAAATGATCCAGGTGGCGGCGGATATCATCAGCAATTTTGACGGAGCGATGGCGCGCCTGAACGATCTGCAGGGCAATGTGGACACGAACAATTTTGCCATGACAAACATTGCGGAGAGCACGGACGCGACCGCGCAGTCCATACAGCGGCAGGCCGACATGTGCATGGATATCCGCAGCAACACCGATTCCGTGGAGGAGAGCATGAAGCAGCTGATCGCCGCTTCCGGCAGAGCTAACAGCATGGTTTCCCAGGGCGCGGAAGTCGTGGAGAGCCTGAGAAAACAGGCTCAGAACGTGGAGCAGGCAAGCAGCGCGACCGTCTCCGTCAGCAACAGGCTGAGCGAGAAAGTGGAGGAAGTGCAAAACTTTATCAGCGTGATCCTTTCCATCTCCAGCCAGACGAATCTGCTGGCGCTGAACGCCTCCATCGAGGCGGCGCGGGCCGGGGAAGCCGGACGGGGCTTCGCGGTGGTTGCAGAGGAGATCAGGCAGCTCTCGGAGCAGACGAAAGATGCGTCCAACAGCATCACCAATATTATCAACGAGCTGATCCAGGATACGAAGAGCGTGAGCGAGAGCGTGGACAGCGCGGTAGCGTCCATCAACAAGCAGAACGAACTGATCGAGGAGACCAAGGAAAAGTTTGCGGCGGTGGACGAGGAAGTACAGCACATGGCGCAGGGCGTCAGGGACAGCGAGAAGATTATGGCAGGCATCCTGGACAGCACCAACGCGATTTCGGACGATATCTCGCAGCTCTCCGCAGCCAGCGAAGAGGTGGCGGCTTCCAGCATGGAAGGACTCAGAACTTCGGAGGCGACCGTGCAGGATATGCAGGCGTGCAGGGAGATGCTGGAAGGCATTCTGGGCCTTGCGAAACAGCTGCAGTAATTTATCTTGTATTTTCCACTCTTATGATTCGAAGCCGCGTGACATTTTTGATGTCATGCGGCTTTTTTTGTATGGGCTTTAGCCTGTTGAGGGCATTGGAGTTTTTCGTGTTCCGAAAAATGGAAATGCCCGAAACCAAAACCCACCTGCTATGCGGGTGGAGTCAGACCGTTATACAAAAAATCACCTTTCCGCTACAATAGAGTTGTTCAGTCACTATTGTAAGAAAGGAAAGGTGATTTTATGGCGAATAAGAACTATGATCTGGCACATACAAAGTGGATGTGCAAATATCATATCGTATTCACTCCTAAGTATAGGCGAAAAGTTATTTATAATCAATTAAAAAGTGATATACGGGATATTTTGAAACAACTGCGTTCCTACAAAGAGTAGAGATCATTGAGGGGCATTTGATGCCGGATCATATCCATATGCTGGTGAGCATACCGCCAAAAATGAGTGTGTCCAGTTTCATGGGATACTTAAAGGGAAAGCCGGCACTTATGATTTTCGATAGACATGCAAACCTGAAGTACAAGTTTGGAAATCGGCATTTCTGGTCAGAAGGATATTATGTCAGTACAGTAGGGTTAAATGAAACGACAATGAGAAAATATATCGAAGACCAGGAGAAGTACGATATGCCGAGATACAGTCGCTGCAAGCCGAGTACAACAATATCGGCAGGGAGCAGACCAAGACTGCCATAGAATTAGCGTATGCCGAGGTAATCAGCTATAACAGGAAGAACCTTGAAAGGGAGCTTCAGAATGAGAGCCGACAACATAACAGACAACAGAGCAAGGCAAAGAAGAGGGAGAAAGAAATTTAATGTGAATTTTATTGTAAACACGAACATTTTTCTGTATAATTAAGGTGTGGCAAGAGTAAGCTATATTATCTTCTATCACAGATTTTAAGAAACAGAGGTGATAAGGTGCAGGACGATACAAGGCAGACACAGGAGGTAATGGCAAAGCGCACCGCAAAAAACAGCGTATTCCTTGACCTTTTTCAAAATAAGAGTTATCTGTTAAAGTTGTATAAAACACTTCACCCGGAGGACACCACAGCGACAGAGGACTCATTGACTGATGTAACGATAGAAAATGTGTTGACCGACAATCTGTATAATGACTTAGGCTTTATTGTCAACAATAAGTTGATGATCCTTGTGGAAGCACAGTCTACATGGACAATGAATATTTTAGTAAGAGTTTTGCTATATTTGGCTCAAAGTTATCACGAATATTTTCAGCGCACGAACCAAAACTATTACAAAAGCAGGAAAGTGAAAATGCCAAAGCCCGAACTTTATGTGATTTTTACAGGAAACAAAGGGCGAAAACCCGATAAAATATCTTTGTCACAAGAATTTTTTGAGGGTGCAGATATCGACATTGAGGTAAAAGCAAAGGTTATCTATGAAAGCGATAAGGACGACATCATCAATCAGTACATTATTTTCTGTAAAGTTTTTAATGAGCAGACAAAACAGCATGGAATGACACAAAAGGCAGTTACGGAAACAATTCGCATATGCAAGGACAGGAATGTTTTAAGGGAATATTTGCTTGATAGAGAAAAGGAGGTTGTGACGATTATGATGAGTTTGTTTGATGAAGAACAGATAATGAAATCATTTATCAGAAGTGAAAGGCATGATGCAGACAGGGAAACAGCAGAAAGAATGATAAAAATGGGAAAACTATCACTTGATGAAATTGCGCTATGTGTTCCCTCATTATCATTAGACGAATTAAGGGAACTTGAAGCAGAGGTTATGCAATTAGTATAATCAATCATATCAATCAAAATCAAATATAGTAACAGCGTTAGAGCATATAGAAATTGCGAATCTATATGCTCTATTTTTTTGCCATTAAGGAGGAACAATGGGCGACAACATTCAAACCACTACCACAGGGCAGATAACGCCCTGTTTACAACAAAAGATTGACAAGACAAGGTATTTAGTTGAGGTACATTTTTCAGATACCAGTACCCAAAACGTGGAGGATAGGCTAAAGCGTGTCATTCTGCATGATTTAAAGCATGGAAAACAAGGGAAATTCAAGAAAAAGTGATGAAAAATGATGAATATGTACTTGACAAGTTGCAACAGGGTAAGAAAATGCAGGATATCTATCTGTATGAGGATTGTGATGTCCTGAAGAATCTGTTGGACATTCGTGACAAAAATCTTTTGGATGATATTTGAATGGGCTGGTCAGCCGCGTAAATTGAATATTTACAAAGAAGAGCCGGTATTAGGCGGGCTTGCAGTTCTCGGATTCTCTGGCGAAACTGTGGAAGGTACATACCTTTAGAGAGGGGAATACAAGAACGACGATTACTTTTTGCTGCCAGTTTGCGGATGAGATTGGTTTAAATCCAAACCGCGAATTGTTTGAACAAAATGCACAATATTTCAGAACTGCGCTGGTTGCCTATAATGCAGTATTTGATGATATAGGAGATATATCAAAACCGGAATATTTGATCAAGATTGTAGAAGATGCGCTGACACGCAGGCGGAGCGAATGATAGGCTGTATTTCTACAGTAAATTTATGCTATCTGGAAAACGCAGCACTTGACGCTGAGAAAAGTCTGTGCTATAGTTTAGCTAATTGCAGAGGTAAAATCGGTGAGCAAAGAGAGTACCGAAAGATGAGACATCACAGAGAGCCGGCGTTGGTGGGAGACGGTATGGGGCGCTTTCGGGAATGGGTTTGTGAGATGCAGGCTGAAAGGAGACAAGTAGGCTGAGCCGTATTTCCTGCGTTAAAGGAAAGGATATTGAAACGGATTGTTTCCGTATCTGTAAAGAGTCAGATGACAGTATTGATGGCAGATATTTTCCGATGGGGAGAATACTTTTCCTTTTGGATGCCATGGTACTCATTTGAGAAGAAGGGTGGCACCGCGTGTAATACGTCCCTGTGGGATGGCACGGCGGTGTTTTTTTGATGGAAGAAGAACGGAAGGAGAGACGCAATATGAAACGTAAACTGCGCGCGTACCGCAAGACGGTCAGCATCGTCAATGAGAAGGCGATCTCCATGTTTGAGGGGATTGCGGGCAACAAGAAGTGCTTTCTTCTGGAGAGCTATGACAAAGATTACGACCGATACTCTTTCTTCGGCATCGATCCCGAAGAGATCATCTCCTCGAAGGGCATGAGCCTCACGATCACGAGAGCGGACGGCAGCGTGGAGGTCAGGGAAGGCAACCCGCTGGAGCGCCTGAAAGAGTACTATGACGAGTTCGAGGTGGTCAAGGACGAGGGAGAACTCGCCATGATCGGCGGGCTGGTGGGCAGTCTCGCCTACGATTTCATCCGCTACAGTGAAAAGCTGCCGGATGATAACCCGGACGATATCGGGATTGAGACGATTCAGCTCATGCTCACGAAGGAATTTATCATCGTCGATCACAGGGCGGAGACGATGACGGGCGTTGCTTTGGAGGAGGACACGCCGGAGGGCCGCGTGACCGGAGAGCAGAAAGCGGCAAAGCTGGTGGAACTGGTCAGGAGCAGCATGAAGGAGAGCGCGGAGCACGAGAAGTTTGTGCATGACGGAAAGATCGTGCACAAGACGGACACTCTGGAGGAATACTGCGGCAAGGTCGAACAGATCAAACATTATATCAGGGAAGGGCATATTTTTCAGACGGTGCTGTCCCAGCGCTGGACCATCGAGACGGGACACGACGGGCTGACGCTTTACAAGGAGCTGCGGGAACTGAACCCGTCTCCCTATCTGTATTATTTTAATTTCGGAGATTTTGAGATCATCGGTTCCAGTCCGGAGATGCTGGTGAAGCAGACGGACAACAGGGTGTTTACCTGTCCGATCGCCGGCACGAGACGGCGCGGCAGGGATGAAGAGGAAGACCAGCTGCTGCGCGACGAGCTTCTGCGGGACGAGAAGGAGCGGGCGGAACACGTTATGCTGGTGGATCTGGCGAGAAACGATATGGGTCGTATCGCAGAGTTCGGGACCGTGAAGGTGACGCAGTTTATGAATGTGCAGAACTATTCCCACGTCATGCACATCGTCTCCATGGTGGAGGGCAGAAAAAGGGGAGAGCGGCATCCGTTCGACCTGGTGGCCTCTTTCCTGCCGGCGGGAACTCTCTCCGGCGCGCCCAAGATCCGCGCGATGGAGATCATCGACGAACTGGAGACGACGCGCAGGGGCCTGTACGGAGGCGCGACGGGGTATGTGGGTTTCAACGGCAACATGGATCTGTGCATCACGATCCGCACCATGGTCAAAAAGGGCGGCAGAGTATATCTGCAGGCAGGAGCCGGTATCGTGGCGGATTCCGTGGGCGAGTCGGAGTATCAGGAGTGCTGCAACAAGGTGATGGCGCTCGCCAAGACGCTGGTGGAGGAGGAAAATTTATGATCTTGCTGATTGATAATTACGATTCGTTTACTTATAATCTATACCAGTATATCGGCACTTTTACGAGCGACATCGAGGTGGTCAGAAACGACAGAATTACCCTCGGTGAGATCGAGACGCTGGATCCTGACGGGATCGTGATCTCCCCAGGTCCGAAGAGTCCTAAGGAGGCCGGGATCTGCATGGACGCGGTCAGGCATTTTACGGGAAAGAAACCGATTCTCGGCATCTGCCTGGGCCATCAGTGCATCGGCGAGGCGCTGGGAGGTACGGTGTCTTATGCCAGGAAGATCTTCCACGGCAAGCAGAGCCGGATCGAACATGACGGCGCGAGCATTTTCACGGGGATTCCCTCGCCCATGCGGGTCGCGAGATATCATTCGCTGGCCGTGCAGAGAGAGGATCTTCCGGCATGTCTGCAGATCATGGCGCAGACGGAGGACGGAGAGATTATGGCGATCCGCCACAGGGAGTATCCGGTGATCGGCCTGCAGTTTCACCCGGAGTCGATCTACACGGAGCACGGCAAGAGACTGATTGAGAATTTTGTGAACGGAGTGGTATAGTGTGAAAAATCACACTGGTGTGCTGATTTTTCACACGGGAGTTTGTGCCGGAGCGTCACAAACTCCCCTGATGGCAGACGCGAATTTGAGATTCGCGTCGCCCCGTCGCGTAAACGCTCCGGAATGGAGAATGATATGATTCTGGATGAAATTGTAGCGGATAAAAAGAAACGCCTGGCGGAGCACAAGGCGCGTGTCGGCGAGGAGGAGATGAAGGAACTGGCGGTATCCTGCGGCAGGGAGAGCGTCAGCTTCTACGGGGCTCTGGCGAAAGACGGGCTGTCCATTATCGGGGAGTTCAAGAAAGCGTCGCCCAGCCATGGCAGGATGAATAACAGGATTGAACTGACGGATCGGATTGACCGGTACAACGCGTCGGTGGACGCGATCTCCTGTCTCACGGAGGAAGATCATTTCCTGGGGAATGTGGACTATTTCAAACAGATTCGGGAAATATCCGGTCTTCCCATGATCCGCAAGGATTTTATCATAGATCCCTATCAAATTTTCGAGGCGAAGGTGATCGGAGCGGACTGCATCCTGCTGATCGCCTCGATCCTGACGGACAGGGAACTGAAGCTGTTCTATGAACTGGCGTACGATCTGGGAATGGACGCTCTCGTGGAGGTACACGACGAGCAGGAGATGATGCGTGCGGTGGGACTCGACGCGGCGATCATCGGCGTCAACAACCGCAACCTGAAGGATTTCAGTATCGATCTGAACACAACGAAAAGACTGGCGCAGATGGCGCCGGACGGGACGCTTCTCGTGTCTGAGAGCGGTGTGAGCGAGGATCGGGATGTGGCGTTTTTGAAAGATGTCGGTGTGGACGCGCTGCTGATCGGCACTGTTTTCATGGAATCGGAAGATCCGGAGGCGCTGGCGAGGAGATGGAAAGAGCTGTAGGGGCCTGTGAGAGCAGCGGCTGCGAAAGGGAGACGGTCGGGAACAGTATGGAACAGAAAAGAACAATGAGCGGCGACACAGGGATTAAGATATGCGGGATCACCTCTGCCGAGGAGGCGGCGTGGGTCGCCGAAGAACAGGTGGATTACGCGGGCGTCGTGGTGTTTTACCAAAAGAGCCGCCGCAACAGGACGATAGAGGAGGCGGAGACAATTCTGCCCGTGCTGAAACAGGGACGCGCGCTGTCTGGCGGAGCGATCCTGACTGTGGCGGTGACGGTGTCGCCTGCGCCGGATCAGATCGCAGAGATCCAGGAGGCCGGTTTTGACCGGATTCAGGTGCACGGGGAACTGTCGAAGGCGGCGTTTGACGCCATCGATATACCGATGATCCGCGCTTTTAACGGCTTTGACCGCGAGCTGTACGAGAGGGTCTGCCATTGCGGGAAGGTGGAGGCATGTCTCTTTGACGCGGGTACGCCGGGGAGCGGACGCACTTTTGACTGGGAGTCTCTGAAACGGCTTCCGCGGGATAAAAAGCCGATTTTTCTGGCGGGAGGCCTCACGCCGGACAATGTAGCGCAGGCCATCCGTAAGGTGCGCCCCGACGTGGTGGACGTCTCCAGCGGGGTGGAGAAGGATACGAAGGACGGCAAGGACAGGGAGAAGATCCGGGCGTTTGTGCGCGCGGTCAGAAATATAACAGAAGAATAGCGTGCGGGATGCGCGCCGGACGGGTCAGCCGCAGGACGCGGCCGGAAACCAGGGAATGAACACAGAACAGGAAACGGGGACGTTTCGGAACGGAGGAACAGGATGAGCAGTAAATATTACGGAGAATTCGGCGGCCAGTACGTGGCGGAGACGCTGATGAACACGCTGGCCGAGTTGGAGAGAGCTTTCGAGGAGGCGATCGCCGACCCGAAGTTCTGGGAGGAGTATCACTATTATCTGCGCGAATATGTGGGGCGAGAGACGCCGCTGTACTATGCGGGGCGGCTCTCCGCCAAGTATGGCACGAAGATCTACCTGAAACGCGAAGATCTGAATCATACGGGCGCCCACAAGATCAACAACGTCATCGGACAGATCCTGCTGGCGAAGCGCATGGGTAAGACCAAAGTGATCGCGGAGACGGGCGCGGGACAGCACGGCGTGGCGACGGCCACGGGGGCGGCGCTCTTTGACATGCAGTGCAAGGTCTATATGGGCGAGGAGGATATCGAGAGGCAGCATCTGAACGTGATGCGTATGGAAATGCTGGGCGCGGAGGTAGTCAGCGTCCATTCCGGCAGCAACACCCTCAAGGACGCCACCAACGAGGCGATCCGCACCTGGGCGAAGGAGGCCGAGGACACGTTCTATGTCATTGGTTCCGCCGTGGGGCCGCATCCTTACCCTAAGATGGTCAAGGAGTTCCAAAAGTGCATCAGCGTGGAGGCGAAGCGCCAGTTTATGGAAAAAGAAGGGCGTCTGCCCGATGTGGTGATGGCCTGCGTCGGCGGCGGTTCGAACTCTATCGGCATGTTCGCGGACTTCATCGACGAACCCTCTGTGGAGCTGATCGGCGTGGAGGCAGCGGGTATGGGAATCGAGACGGGCAAACACGCCTCCGCCATGGCGCTTGGCAGACCGGGAACGCTGCACGGGATGCGCTCCTATCTGCTGCAGGACGAGGACGGCAATGTGCAGATCGCGCACTCTATCTCGGCGGGGCTCGACTATCCGGGCGTAGGACCGGAGCACGCGTATCTGCGTGACAGCGGGAGAGCGCAGTACGTTTCGATCACGGACGACGAGGCGATGGAGGCGCTGGCAGAGTTATGTAAACTTGAAGGCATCATTCCGGCCATCGAGAGCGCTCATGCTCTGGCTTATGCTTTTAAGAAAGCAAAGACGATGACGCCGGATCAGGCGATTGTGCTGTGCCTGTCAGGACGCGGCGACAAGGATGTGCACACGATCGAGTCCTATTTCAGCGGAAAGGGTTATCTGAATTGACAGAGCGGGAGGAATGAGATGGAGATGGACATGAACAGAATCGAAGAGCGGTTACAACAGGTAAAGGAGCGCGGCGAGAAGGCGTTCATCACCTATACGACGGCGGGACTGCCGGATATGCAGGGCTGCGCCGGGCTGGTGAAGGCCCTGGGGGAGGCGCAGATCGACGTGGTGGAGCTGGGGATCCCTTTCTCAGACCCGGTGGCGGACGGACCGGTGATCCAGGCATCTTCCTACAAGGCGATTCAGCAGGGCGTCAATCTGCGGAAAGTGTTTGACATGGTGGCGGGCGTACGCGCGGACGGCTGCGAAGTGCCGCTCGTATTTATGATGTATTTCAATACGGTGACTTATTACGGTATGGAGGCTTTTGTGGACAGATGCATCGAGGTCGGGGTGGACGGACTGATCATTCCCGATCTGCCCTACGAGGAGCAGAAGCAGCTGCAGGATGTGCTGGACAAAAAGGCGGGGGCGCCGATTCTGATCCAGCTTGTGACGCCCGTGTCCGGCGACCGCATCCCCATGATTCTGGAGCATGCGAGAGGGTTTGTTTACTGTGTCTCCTCCATGGGTGTGACGGGGCAGGCGGCGGATTTTCACAGAGATGTGCTCCGGTACCTGGAACAGGTGAAGAGCGTGTCGAAGATTCCGGTGATGATGGGTTTCGGCATCCGTACCGCGGCGGACGTCATGCCGATGAAACATACGATCGACGGCTGTATCGTCGGTTCCCACTTCATCAATCTGATGGAAGAGAACGGCTACAGCACGGACGTCGCCAGGGAGTATGTAGAGACGTTTAAGAGAGAGATGAATGCATAGAGCCGGCCGTTTTGGCGGCAGCAGATATAAGACAGGGCACAACAAAGCCGATGAACGCACAGATGTTCATCGGCTTTCGCTGTCAACAATATTCGCGCATGTTGATGTGATTGTAAAAGGGCAGGGCGTCCTTCGTGTAACCGTTGGTATAGATGTTGATGTTTCGCTCCTGTTCCTTCTCACATGCCTCGTCCAGAACTTTGGAAAAGAATGTCTTCGCAAAGGTCTGGGACGGGTTCTGCTTGGACTGGCGTTTTTTGTCATTGGAAGATACCTTCCTGAGCGGGGTTATCGCCAAAACCGCTTCAACCTTATAGTTCCTCTCTGCTGCATAAATTGCTGTGATCCCTCCTTGGATATTTTTACAGAACTCCTTGTTCTGTTAATAATATCGGCAGGATTTATGGTTTCTTAACCTTATTTTAGCAGATAATTGCGGAAAATAAAAGAGAAAAAACAGATAATTTAAAAAGAAAATACAAAAAAGTCTATCATATTTGTGATACACGAGAAAGAATTATGAAAATATTTACATTGTGGTCACAGACACTTTATGCTATACTGTAACTGGCGTAGTGGAAACTGAAAGAGGCTCTTTCGGCGTCTGTTCCGATACGCCGGCGCTATGGGTGAAAGGGTCTGTTTGTGTACGAAGAAGGGGAGAATAAATGAAACAAGAAAAGACGAGGGGTCTGGGGATCCGGGTCAAGATTGTGCTGCCGACCAGTATTCTGATCGTCATACTCTGCGTGGTCATGGGAGTCAACTCCTACAGCAGGACGAAGGCGGGACTGGTCTCGATGGGCGTTGAGGAGGCGCGCATGGCGGCGGTCATCTCCGCGAAGGTGATCGATACGGACGTGCTGGCGGCCATGACGCCGGCGTCGGAGGGCAGCGGGGAGTACATGGCGCTTGACGCCGCTATGGACAGTATCAGAGAAGACTGCGGCATACAGTATCTGTATACGCTGTATGCGGACGGCGGCCGGGTATACTACGGCATTGACACCGACGATACCGCGAGCCACGCAGCGTTCGGGACGCCCTTTGAGGTATCCTACGAGGAACTGCAGGGCGTGTTCGGCGGCGAACCCTATGTGCAGGATTTCATCGACAGTACGGAGGACGGGGATCTGATCTCAGCCTATATGCCGCTTGCCGATAAAGACGGCAATGTCATCGGCATCGTGGGCTGCGACTATGACGCGTCCGGCGTCGTGGCGCATCTGAACACGATCCTGCGGCAGACGATCCTGATCACATTGATCTGTCTGGCGGTGGTTCTGGTTATCATTAATTATATCGTGGGACGAATCATCAGGAGCCTGCGCACTGTGGACGGCAAGATCTATGAGCTGGTGAACAGCGAGGGCGATCTGACACAGACGCTGGACGTGCGCACGGGCGATGAGATGGAGCAGATCGCGGGCAATGTCAACGAGCTTCTGGGCTTCATAAGAAAGATTATGATGAACATTTCCGCAAACTCGGGACAGCTGAGCGCTTCTTCCCGCACGATGGCGCAGAATCTGACGGACGCGGAGGTGAGCATCTCCGATGTGTCGGCCACGATGGAGCAGATGAGCGCGGCGATGGAAGAGTCCAACGCGGCTCTGGAACAGGTCAACGATTCCGTCAGGCTGGCTTATGAGGCGATCGACAGGATCTATCAGCAGTCCGAGGAGGGAAGCCGTTCTTCGGATCAGATCATGCGGAATGCCTCGGAGGTGCACGACAAGGCTGTGGCAAGCAGACAGAGCGCTGCCGAACAGGCGGCGCAGATGGCGCAGACAGTGCAGGAGAAGATCGAGAAGTCCAGGGAAGTGGAACAGATCAGAGAACTCACGCGCAATATCATCAGCATTACGGAGGAGACAAATCTTCTGGCGCTGAATGCGAGTATCGAGGCGGCGAGAGCCGGGGAAGCGGGAAGGGGCTTCGCGGTCGTCGCGGATGAGATCGGCAAGCTGGCGGCCAACTCGGCGGGAGCCGCTACGGAGATCCGCAGAGTGACTGACGATGTGATCGCATCGGTGGATGAGCTGGCGGCGGAGTCGGAAGAGATGATCAGCTTCATGAACGAGACGGCCATGGACGGCTATGAGAAGCTGCTGGAGACGAGCGTGAACTATCAGAGCGACGTCGGCAGTATGAATGAGATGATGCAGAAGTTTGCATCGGAGAGCGGAGAGGTCCGCACGAGCATGGACACCATCAAGGATATGGTGGAGGGCTTGAAGACGGCGATCGACGAGAGCACGCTCGGTATCACCAACGTGTCGGATATGACGATGGCCCTGACGGACAGCGTCCACGATATCGGGAGCGAGGCGAATTCCAATATGGATATCGCCGGACAGCTTAACAGCGAGGTTGGCAAGTTTAAGCTGGAATAACAGCGGATGGCAGTGAGTAGACAGAGGATAGCGAGTCGTATGAGATATAAGAAGATTAATGATGCAACGGTACAGTGCTTTATCACAGAGGAAGATATGCTGGAGTACGGGCTGACGCTGTCGGATATCTTTGAGAGAAACGAGAAGGGCGAGGGATTCCTGCGGGATATCATCGAGAGGGCCCACGACGAGGTCGGTTATATGATTAACGGTGAAAATATCGCCATGCAGATCACGCCCGTTCAGAACCAGGGGCTTGTCGTCACCTTTACCAACGAGAGCCCCGTCGGATTCCGGGATATTCTGCAGCATTTAAAGAATGTGCTGCAGGGCGTCAGCGCGGAGCTGATCCGGCAGAATGAATCCATGCAGCAGCTGGCTGCGCAGGAATTTGACGAGAATCGGCGCATGTTCGTTTTTATGACGCTGCATCAGGCGATGCAGTACGCGGCTTCCGTCCCGGCGAATCTGTCCGTGAGGAGCCATCTCTACAAGGCGGATGAGGCTTACTTCCTTGTGGTCGAGCGGAACCGGCTGTCCTATAAGGCGTTCAACAAGATCAGCGCGCAGGCGGTAGAGTTCGGCAATCTCATCGCTGTGTCCGAGGAGAGGATGCAGTATCTGAAAGAGCACGGCGACTGCCTGATCGAGGACAGGGCCGTGAGCAGACTGCGCAGGATCTATCTGGCGTAGAGCAGGCGCTACAGCACCAGCTCGTGACCGTGTTCCTTGAGCCAGCTGCGCGCGGCGCGGTAGTCCGGGTACACGGACTCCACTTTGGCCCAGAAAGCGGCGGAATGGTCCATATAGGTCAGATGGCACAGCTCATGGACGACCACGTAGTCGAGGATGGCGGGCGGCGCCAGCATAAGCCTCCAGTTGAAGGAGAGCGTGCCGCGCCCGCTGCAGCTTCCCCAGCGAGTCTTCTGATCCCGGACGGCGATGCGCTCATAGGAGCCGCCGGTCGCCTGTATGTAGTGTTCCACCCGCTTGGGGAAATATTCTTTGGCGGCGGCGATATAGCGCCGCGTGAGGGCAGCGCGCTGCGCGTCGGTCAGATCTGAGACAGGACGCTCAGCGCGCCTTTTCTGCGCTTCCAGATATTTTTTGATGATCCAGAGCCGCTTTTCGACGAGAAAGCGGCTTATTTCCTGTTCGGAAGCGCGAAGCGGCACCCGCACGGTGATCGCCCCGTCCCCGTCGATGCTGACAGAGCTGCTGCGCCGGTCGCTGCGGATCAGTGTGTAGGGCAGTTCGTAAAGTCTGCTCTGGTATTGGATGCGGAAAGTGTTTTGCGAAAGATTGTCCATGGAACTTATTATACATCATTTTGGAACAAAGCGATAGGGTCCGCTCCAAGGTTAAACTGGACAAGAGCGGGCCGGATGTGCTAGTATGTTGAATGTATGGGGATACAGGAAACGTCTGTATGCAGGAAGATATGATATCGGGAGAAATCATATGAGTCAGAAGGAGAACGGTACGGCAAAAAAGCAGCCCAGACCGGCGATGACGGTGGTTGACGGAGGAAAAAAGTCTAAGAAGAAGCATGCGAAACCGGCGGGCCAAAAAAGCAGGAGCACAGGAAAAGCAAAGCCCGTGAAGAAAAAGCCGGCGGACGGCAGATCGAAAAACGTAAAAAATACGGAGCGGGAAAATGCCGGAGAGCGCATGGAAAAGCGCGATGCGGAGCGCGCCAGAAGGCGGGAAGAACGCAGGCGCAAGGTGAGAAGGCAGAAAATTATGATAGCCGTTTTGTCCGGCGTGATCGCAGCCGCGGCGATCGTGCTCATCTTCTGTCTGACGCCGTCTCTCAGGGTGTCGCGCAGTCTGGCGAAGGGCGACAGATATGCTGCGAAAGAGGAGTATGACAGCGCCGAGAAGGCCTACGGGAAAGCGCTGGAGACAGACCCGCTGTCGGTGCGGGCCTACCGGGGTATGGCGGACAGCTATCTGGCCCAGGGCAGGGTGGAGGAGACGGAACAGATCCTTTACGAAGGCTGGGAGCAGACGCAGGATGAAGGACTTCTGCACTATTACTGCGTGGAGGTCTACAACGATGCGGTAGGAGAGATCAACGCCGGGAACTGTACGCTGGCCACGGCGGACAAGTGTATACAGGTGCTGGAGCTGGAGCCGGACAACGGGGACGCGCTGGAGACGCTGGGGACGCACTGTTATGAGAAGATTTTCGGCGTGACGGAAGAGGACGGCACATGCGATCTGTTTTTCGACGAGGATGAGGCGCAGGATACATGCGCTTATGCCGCGTATGAGGCGTTGGTCAGGAGGCTGGCCGATCTGTATCGGGATAACAGGACGGATGGTTTCCGGGACGTCCTGGTAAAATATGCGCTGATCGAAACGCCTTACGTCCGTATCAGCATGCCCCATGTGGAGCAGTATGAGGCGCTTCTGGAGGACGTAAACGGCGAGCTGAACGATGCGGATATTGCGGAGACGCTGAACTGTCTGGCGCGGGCGGAAGAGATCCGCGAATATTTCGCGCAGGCTTTCACGGAATTTGAGTCGGGTAATTACGCGTATGCGAGAGAGCTGGTGTCCAGCGGCTCCTATCAGAAAATCAGGGACGAATTTATCAATGAGCGCTCCGGCTACTGGGAGGGGAGCGTCTACATCCCCGTCAACAGGGAACTGCTCACCCTGCACAGAGAGGACGGCAAGGTCACGTTCCTGTTCCCGGGACATGAGGATTTCGAGAATCAATACGGTATTATCACCGTGTGGGGGACGAAGCAGGAAGACGACGGCATACAGCGAAGCGCCGTCTCCTACGTGCCGGTCGCCGAGGACGGGACGTCCGACACCGAGTATACGATGCAGTACCTGTACAGCAATGTGAAGATCGACGGCAAGTATGTGCCGCAGATGAATTTCCGGTTCGACACGAAGGTCACCACAGACGAAGGGATCACGACCAACGCCATTGGCGACTGGGGCGGCGAGCACGAGTGGGAGATCGATTATTAAGAAAAAGAGGAGGCTAAGAGCAAGATGAGAAAGAAACCGACAGTTTTAATGATCCTGGACGGCTACGGACTGAACGAGAAAAGAGAGGGCAACGCGGTGGCGCAGGCGAATACGCCTGTGATGGACCGGCTGATGGCGGAGTACCCTTTCGTGAAGGGGAATGCCAGCGGCATGGCGGTGGGTCTGCCGGACGGACAGATGGGCAACTCCGAGGTGGGACATCTGAATATGGGCGCGGGCCGTATCGTGTATCAGGAACTGACCAGAATTACCAAGGAAATCCAGGACGGCACTTTCTTCGAGAATCCGGCGCTGCTGGACGCAGTCAATAACTGTAAGAAGAACGATTCCTCCCTGCATATGTTCGGTCTGTTGTCAGACGGCGGCGTGCACAGCCACAACACGCATCTCTACGGCCTGCTGGAGCTGGCAAAGCGCAGCGGTCTGAGCAAGGTGTATGTACACGCGTTCCTGGACGGGCGCGATACGCCTCCGGCCAGCGGCAAGGGCTATGTGGAGGAACTGGAAGCGGAGATGAAGAAGATCGGCGTGGGCGAGGTGGCTTCCGTGGCGGGCCGTTACTACGCGATGGACAGGGACAATAATTACGACAGGGTGCAGAAAGCCTACGTCGCGCTGACGAAAGGCGAGGGTCTGCAGGCGGACAGCGCCCCTGCGGGGATCCAGGCGTCTTACGACAGAGAGGAGACGGACGAGTTTGTGAAACCCACCGTTGTGATGAAGAACGGCGCGCCTGTAGCGACGATTCAGAACGGCGACTCCGTGATCTTTTTCAACTTCCGGCCCGACCGGGCGAGGGAGATCACGAGGAGCTTCTGTGATGATGATTTCAAGGGCTTCGACAGAGGAAAGAGGCTGGATCTCACCTATGTGTGCTTCTCCGACTATGATCCCACGATCCCGAATAAGGAGGTGGCTTTCCACAAGATCGCGGTGACGAACACCTTTGGCGAGTGGATCGCCGCCAACCATATGAGACAGGTGCGGCTGGCGGAGACGGAGAAGTACGCGCATGTGACCTTCTTCTTCAACGGCGGCGTGGAGGAGCCGAACCCGGACGAGGAGCGCATTCTGGTGAATTCTCCCAAGGATGTGGCGACCTATGATCTGAAGCCGCAGATGAGCGCCTACGAGGTGTGCGACAAGCTGGTGGACTGTATTAAATCCGGCAAGTACGACGTGATTATCATCAATTTTGCGAATCCCGACATGGTGGGCCACACGGGTGTGGAGGCGGCTGCCATCAAGGCCGTCGAGGCGGTGGACGAGTGCGTGGGTCGCGCCGTCGAGGCGGTGAAGGAAGTGGACGGTGTGATGTTTATCTGCGCGGACCACGGCAACGCGGAACAGCTGATAGACTATGAGACGGGCGCGCCCTTTACGGCGCACACCACGAATCCGGTGCCGTTTATTCTGGTCAACGCCGACCCGTCCTACAAGCTGCGGGAGGGCGGCTGCCTGGCGGATATCGTGCCGACGCTGATCGAACTGATGGAGATGGAGAAGCCCGCGGAGATGACGGGCAAGTCGCTGCTGATCAAATAAGAATGGCAGCGGTGTAATACAATAGTAAGACGGAGGGCATACAAGTGTGTGGAGATCCATTCGCGGGTATGTCCTTTCGTTGTTTTATGAATGACGCCCGGCGCCGGCGGTATCCTTCTGACAGACGCGCTTTCGCTCGGCTCCGCACGCAGCGGCACTAAGCTCGGGGATACCTCGCTAAGTGCCGGCGTGCTCCAACGGTCTGTCAGAAGGATACCGCCAGCGCCGGGCTGTGTACATAATAAAGCTGAACTGGCGCAGACAGCGCCGGACTGTGTACGTAATAAAGCTAAACTGCTACAGAAAAAAATTTCCTTCAGGTACTTGACAGATGCTGTGGCGCATGGCATACTAAGTGTACTATCATAAATAATACAGTTAGTGCGGGCAGAACACAGAGCCAATGGAAAAGAGATAAAGACAGTAGTGCGGAAGAGACAAGGAAAGGAGGGATAGGTCCGGTGATCATTATAGATTACAAGGACACGCGCCCGATTTACGAACAGGTCGTGGAGAAATTCAAGAAGCTGATCCTGACAGGGGCGCTGCGGGCCGATGAGCAGATGCCGTCGGTGCACAGTCTGGCGATGGAGCTTTCCATCAACCCGAACACGATTCAGAAAGCCTACGCGGAACTGGAGCGCCAGGGATTCACCTACACGGTGAAAGGCAGGGGCAGCTTCGTCTCCGGCGACGACGGGCTGATCAGGCAGCGCAGACAGGAGTGCGCGGAGCAGATACGCGCGCTGGTCAGGGAAGCCATGGAGATCGGAGTTTCCAGGGAGGAACTCCTGCGTATGATAGAGGGAATGTAGAGGGAGGAGACAGACTATGATAGAGATACGTGATCTGACCAAGAATTTCGATAAGATCCGGGCCGTGGACAATGTCAGTGTGACGATCAGGGAGAATACCGTGTTCGGTCTGATCGGCACCAACGGCGCGGGCAAGAGCACCGTGCTCCGGATACTGGCGGGAGTGCTCAGGGCCGACAGCGGAGACGTCCTGATCGACGATATGCCGGTGTACGACAATGTGGAGGCCAAGAAGCGGCTGTTCTTCATCGCGGACGAGCCTTATTTCTTCGCCAACGCCAACGCGCGGGCGATGGAGCGCTACTACAGCGGCGTCTACGAGAACTTCGACAGCGCGGAGTTCTATCAATATTTAGAGAAGTTCGGCCTGGACAAAAACAGGAAAATCAATACCTTTTCCAAGGGAATGAAAAGACAGCTTGCGTTTCTCCTCGGCGTGTGCGCGCACACCAGGTATCTGCTGTGCGACGAGGTGTTGGACGGCCTCGATCCGGTGATGCGCCAGGGCGTGAAGTCCATCTTCGCCAAGGAGATGGAGGAGCGGGGGCTGACCCCGGTGATCGCCTCGCACAATCTGCGGGAGCTGGAGGATATCTGCGATCACGTAGGGCTGCTGCACAAGGGCGGCGTGCTGCTCTCCAGGGACCTGGAGGACATGAAGTGCAATATCCAGAAGGTACAGTGCGTGTTTGCGAACGTGGACGAGGAGTTAAGGGCGCTTGGAGGTCTGGAGGTGCTCAAGAAGGAGCAGAGAGGGTCGCTTCGCACTTACACCGTGCGCAGCACCAGAGAGGAGATCGAGGCGCGCTTCGCCACGGTGGACACGGTATTCTACGAGGTGCTTCCTCTCTCATTGGAGGAAATCTTTATCAGTGAAACGGAGGTAGTGGGCTATGACATCAAAAAACTCATTCTGGGCTAGCGGCAGAGAAAATCAGAGACGGCGCGCGTGGGTGTGGATCGTCACTTTCCTGGGGATGTTCGTATCCGTCATGGGCAGGCTGCTCGTGAACCTGAGCCGCATCGATCAGTGGTACGGGGAGGGCAGGGTCATCAGCACCCGCGAGGAGTATGTGGATGCGCTGTACCGTATATCCGCGGAGCTGCTGGGCTTCAACGATGTGCTGGCGCTCTTCTCGGCAGGGATGGCGGTGATCATCGCCATGCAGGGCTTTTCCTACCTGTGCGACAGGCGCAAGGTAGACCTCTACCACAGTGTTCCCGTGGATAAGAACCGGCGGTTCGCGGTGGTCTATGTGAACGGCGTCATTCTGTTCCTGACGTCCTATATCGCGAACATTTTGCTGGGGCTCATTCTGGCAGCCGCGAGAGGCGCGCTGAACGGCGTGGCAATGGCCGAGATCGGGGTCGCTTTCGTCTGGCAGTGCCTGTTTTTCCTGACGATTTACAGCGCGGCGGCGCTGGCGGTCATGCTGACGGGCAATCTGTTTGTCACGGCCTGCATGACGGGGGTTCTTCTGCTCTATGAGATTGTGTGGTACGAGGTGATCAACCAGTTGAATTTCTATTTCCTTGATACCTACTCCACCTTCTTCGTGGATCCGCGCCCGAAGGTGTCCGTGCTGTACGACTGGTTCGACACGGCGGGCAGCCTGCTGCGGACGGGCTGGCAGCAGGGGATCGGCGCGCTGGCACAACGGGTATTGCCATACGGGATCAAATGGATTATACTTGCAGTAGCGGCGACGGCGCTCGCGTGGTTCTGTTACCGCAGACGGCCCTCCGAGGCGGCCGGAAAGGCGATCGCTTTCCCGCAGTGCAGGCCGGTGCTCAAGGTGGCTGTGGCCGTGCCGGGCGCGCTGTTACTCGGCATCATTCTGTACGACGCCTCCTACCAGAACGATATTCTGACGGCGGCTGGCGTTTTGATCGGCGGTGCGCTTGTCTGCGCTTTCATGGAAGTCATCTATGACTTTGATATCAAGAGCGCTTTCAGGCATCCGGTTTCCGGCGGCGTGGCTCTGGCGGTGCTTGCCCTGCTGTGCCTGAACTATAAATTTGACTTTTTCGGGTATGATAAGTATGTGCCCGAGCAGGACGAGGTGGAGAGCGTCGCCGTCAACCTGGGCAACGGCTACGCCGAGTCCTTCTGGGATGAGGAATTTACCTATATCAGCGCGGATGAGTACGAGCGGGAGCATATGTTCTTAACCGACACGGAGCCGGTGCTTGCGCTGGCGGCGAAGGCGGCCGAGACGGACAAGTATGCGTACGGCGAAACGGATCTGGTGCGCTCGGTTTATGTGCTGTACCGCCTGAAATCCGGCAGAGAGGTCGGCAGGACGTTCCTCGTGAATTTCAGCGATCCCGCCAACGAGGCGCTCTTAAACCGCATCGTCGGGTCGCGGGAATACAAGGAAGGCTGTATGCAGATCCTGACGGATAAGCGCTCCTACGACTATGTGGAGAACATCACTTACAGCAACGGCTCGAGTCTGGCATGGCTGCCGCCCGAGGAGGCGCAAAAGCTGCGGGAAGCCCTCGTGGCCGATCTGGAGCATTTTGATTTCACGGCGGGCAGGAGTCAGTGGCCCTGCGGCTGGCTGGAGGTGTCGTTCGGATATCAGGGTTACGTCTATGGCTGCGAGCTGGAGGTCTACGAGAGCTTCACGAACACCATCGATTATCTGAAAGAGCATGGCGCTTACTATCCGCTGCAGCTGGATGTGTCGGATGTGGAGGAGATCGAGGTGGCCGGAGAGTATAGGTACCGCGAGACGTCGGACGGCACGAAGGTGTTTGTCGGCGATCCGCAGGCGGAGGCCGTGGCGGCGGATCTGTACGCGGTGGACTTCTCCGACCCTGAAGAGATGGCGCAGATACTGGCGGCCGTATATCCCCATGAGAAGTTCTCGGGCAACTGGCACAACATGACGTATGAGCTGGATCAGGATTACGAGGTTACGATCTACTTAAAGCACGGCACGGACTATCCGGGAGATCCCTACATGCGCAGCTTCAATTACCGCTTCTATGCGGGGCAGACGCCTGCTTTTGTGGCCGAGGCTGTCGAGAAGGAGGCGGAGCGGCAGCAGACGCAATAACATAACGAAAGGCATGATACGGGATGGGGTCAGCGGAACCTGTAATCAGGGTCAGGGACTTATATAAGATCTACCGGGTCGGAGAGACGAAGGTGAGGGCGCTTAACGGCGTCAGCTTCACCATCGACAGAGGGAACTTCTGTTCCATCGTCGGCGCCTCCGGCTCGGGCAAATCCACCCTTCTCAACATGCTGGCGGGTCTGGAGCGCCCCACCAAGGGCGAGATCGTGATCGCGGGCGAGCACATGGAGACCAAGACGGAGAACCAGCTTGTGGCGTTCAGGCGGGAACATATCGGTTTCATCTTCCAGTCTTTCAACCTGATGGGGACGATGAACGCCGTCGAGAACGTGGCGCTGCCCCTGACTTTTCAGGGGATGGACCGGAAGAGCCGCAACGCCAGGGCCGAGGAGATGCTGGATCTGGTGGGGCTTGCGAAGCACAAGAAACACAGGCCGAACCAGATGTCCGGCGGACAGCAGCAGCGCGTCGGCGTGGCCAGGGCGCTGGTGGTGGAGCCGGAGATCATCTTCGCGGACGAGCCCACCGGCAATCTGGATTCCAACACCTCGGTGGAGGTGATGAACCTGATGAAACGGATCGTGCGGGAGAAGAACCAGACTCTCGTCATGGTGACGCACGACAATTATCTGGCGGGCTTCGCCGACGTGATCCTGCGCATCCGGGACGGCAGAATCATCGAGATAGAGGACAAACGAGACGGCGGTATGCCGGACGAGGTCATAAGCGTGCCGGGGAAGGATCGGGAAACGGGATCATGAAAATAAAAGAAAAAACAGCACAGAGAAAGTGCGGCAGCGTGTCCGGGAAGGGCAGGCTGCTGTTTGGCGTTCTGCTCAGCGCGCTGATCGTGTGCAACGTAGCGCTCGTGGGCGGATCGATTCCCTATGTGGAGGCCACGGAGGCCGGGACTGACGGAGCTGACGGGACGGAGGACGACAGCGTCAGCGTCAACAAAATCAGCCGGACTTCGGACAACGAGATCGACGACGACGACCGGGCCCAGGCGGACGAGGATATGCTCTACTATATGCAGAGTCTGGAAGTGCGCTATCAGCTCGATGAAAAGATCATGGAGAATCTGCACAAGGTGTTCGACAGCGCGGTGTACTACATAGCCAACACCAAAATGTCCGTCACCGAGCTGTGGGCGTATGTGGCGCAGGTCAAGTCCACGATGGAATCCACCGCCGTGGCGACGGTGTCCCGGACTACCAGCGAATTCCTCCAGGTGGGGGACAACTGGGCGACTCCCACGGTGAGTTACGGACAGGCGGTGGATATCGTGCTGCCGGTGATCAATCTCGGCACGGAGGAATTAAACGATCTGGTGGTGGAGCCGGAAGTCTCGACGGTGGTGTCCGAGTGGCCTTTTGAGCCGGACGCGACCAGTTATATCCAGACAGAGCCTTATATTCCGGGCAGCAGCACGAAGGAAGCGGCCATGGAGAACCGGCGGGAATTCACCTTTCATTTTACGGCCAGAAGCGACGTGATGACGGGGTATTATCCCCTGAAATTCCGCATCTCCTACACGAAAGCGGGGGTGCGCTGCGAAGAGCCGGCTGAGCTGACGGTGTACGTGCGGACAGTGGGCAAACCGGGCAGCGGCATTATCGGCGGCAGCGGACAGGAGGCGACGGGCGCGAAGCCGCGCATCGTGGTGACGGGGTTTGAGACAAATCCCGGGGAAGTGTTTGCGGGGGATACCTTCACGCTGACCATTCATGTGCAGAACACTTCCGCGGACACGGCGGTGACGAACGTGCTCTTCGACATGCAGGCGGCGCAGGAGGGGGAGGATAAGACCAACACTTACTCGGCGTTTCTGCCGACCAGCGGCGCCAGCTCCGTCTATATGGACCGGATCGATCCGAATACCAATTCGGATATTGTGATCGAGATGACGGCGAAGGCGGATCTCGCGCAGAAACCTTATGTGCTGGATGTGAACATGAAGTACGACGCGGGCACGATGTTTGATCTGACGGACAAGGCCAGTGTGTCCATTCCGATCCTGCAGGAGAGCCGTTTCGACACGAGCATACCCGAAGTCGTCCCCTCGGACATCACGGTGGGATCCCAGGCCAACGTGATGTGCAGTATCTACAATACGGGCAAGACCACGCTCTACAATGTACAGGTGAAGTTCCACGCGGACTCTGTCGACGAGGCGTCGGCCTTCGTCGGCAATCTGCAGTCCGGCGCGACGGGCGAGGTGGACGTCATGCTGACGGGTATTGCGGCCACCATGGACGACGGCGCCGTCGCGATGGAGATCTCCTATGAGGATGAGGCGGGCAATGTGAATACGACGGAAAAGACGATTACGCTCTACGTGTCCGAGCCGGTCTACGACGATATGATGATGGACGGCGGGATGATGCCGGAGGACGCTGTGACGCCGGAAGAGGGCGGGCACGGAGCCGGGCTGATCGTCGGCATTATCGTCGGCGTAATCGCCGCGGCGGGCGCGGGACTCGGCGTGTTCCTGACGATCCGCAGGAAGAAAAAGGCGGCCAGGCTTCTGGCGGACGATCTGCTCGACCTGGAGAGTGAGATATCTTCCGAGGGCGAAGACAAAGAGTAGACGCCGGGCGGCGGAGTGGTGGGCCTATGAAATTCATTGACTTGCTGCGGATGAGCAGCGGTAATCTGTGGAAAAGAAAAGTCCGGACAATCCTGACGGTATTGGGCGTCGTGATCGGCGTGGCCTCCATCGTCGTGATGGTGTCTCTGGGACTGGGTATGAGCCGCTCGATGATAGAGCAGTACGAATCTTACGGCAGTCTGACCCAGATTGAGGTTTATTCCTGGAGCGCCGAGAGCGGCGAGGAGATGCACCTGGACGACGCGCTGGTCGGAGAGTTGGAAGGATTGGAGCACGTAGAGTCCGTATGGCCTTCCCTGGAGATGTCGGCGATCGCCAGGTACGGCGGCTATGAGGGCTATCTGCAGCTGCGCGCGCTGCCGAAAGAGGCTTTCGAGGAGATGAAAATCGAAGTCGGCGAGGGGCGGCTTCCCGGCGAGGACGAGGAGCTGACTTTTTTTTACGGCAATCAGGTGCTGCAGAACTTCTATAAGGCCAAGGGCGGAAACGGCGGCATGATGCAGACGGAGACGCCGGATATTGATCTGATGCACGATGCGATTTTCGTTATTTTTGACATGAGCGCGTACTATGCGGCCGGCACGCCGGACGAGAACGGGCAGACACAGAAGATGCCGAAGAAATACCTGATTCCCGCCTGCGGCGTGGAGGCGGCGAACGAGGAGGTATGGTCGCAGTACGGCTGGTACACCCAGTGCGATATCGACAAACTCATACCGGAGCTGAAAAAAATTTTCAAGAATAAAGTCATACCGGGGCAGCCTACCACCAAGGCGGGCAAGCCCTACAAGGAGATCTTCTACAACCGGCTCTACGTCAACGTGGACGATATGGACAATGTCATGGAGGTACAGAATTATCTGACCGATCTTGGCTATCAGACCTACAGCCAGGCGGAGGGGGTGGAGACTGCGCAGAAGCAGATGGGCACGGTACAGCTGGTGCTGGGCGGCATCGGCGCGGTGTCCCTCTTCGTGGCGGCGATCGGCATCACCAACACGATGATGATGTCCATCTATGAGCGGACGAAAGAGATTGGCGTTATGAAAGTATTGGGCTGCGATCTGCGCAATATCAGAACGCTCTTCCTGATGGAGGCGGGCTTCATCGGGCTGATCGGCGGCGTGATCGGCCTGTTTCTGAGCCTCGTCATATCGGGCGTTATCAACAGGATCGCGCAGGCGGCACAGGGCGCGGAGGGGATCGCCGGCGGCATTTCCTATATTCCCCTCTGGCTGGGACTGCTCTCGCTGGCGTTCGCGGTGTTAGTCGGCATGGCGGCGGGCTTTTTCCCGGCGAGAAGGGCCATGCGCCTGAGTCCTCTGGCCGCGATCCGCAACGAGTAAGAGACAGAGTTATGATGCATAACAGGGACCTCCCGTGCGCATACTAAGATAAAAAGCAGCGTACAGGAGGTTTTTTATGGGTATGAAGTTGAGGATCGTGGACGTACATGCGAGGGAGATCCTGGATTCCAGAGGGAATCCGACGGTGGAGGCCGAGGTGACAGTGGAACGAAAGGTGGGCGGCAGGCAGTATACGGGCCGCGCGGCGGTCCCCAGCGGCGCCAGCACGGGACGTTTCGAGGCGGTGGAACTGCGGGACGGCGAGACGCGCTACTTCGGGCTTGGAACTGCCAGAGCGGTGCACAACGTCAACACCAAAATCAGGGAGGCGCTGACGGGCAGGAATGCTTTTGACCAAGGACTGATCGACCGTATTCTGATCGAGCAGGACGGCACGGACAACAAGGGCAATCTGGGAGCCAACGCCATGCTGAGCGTGTCCATGGCGTGTGCCAGGGCCGGCGCGCTGGCCATGGATATCCCGCTGTACCGGTATCTCGGCGGCGCGCACACAGAACTTATGCCCATACCCATGATGAATATTTTAAACGGTGGAAGACACGCGGATAACACCGTGGATTTTCAGGAGTTCATGATCATGCCGGTGCGGGCGGAGAGCTTTGCCGATGGGCTGCGCGTTTGCGCGGAAATCTATCACAACCTGAAAGGGATCTGCCGGGACAGAAACCTCTCTACCGGCGTGGGGGACGAAGGAGGATTCGCCCCGTCTCTGCCGGATGCTTTCGCGGCGCTCGATCTGATCGTGGAGGCCGTCAGGGCAGCCGGCTACACGCCGGGAGAAGAGATCGGAATCGCGCTGGATGCGGCGGCTTCAGAGCTGTACTGTGAAGAGGACGGCGCGTATCATTTTCCGGGGGAGACGGAGGCAAAAAGACGCCGCAGCGAGGCGATGAGCGGGCGCACGACGGAAAGCTGCGAGCGGGGCGCCGTCCAGGACGGGGAAGCGCAGGAGCAGGAGATTACCCGGAGCACCGGGGAGATGGTGGCATATTATGAAGAACTGACGGAGCGTTACCCCGTCGTCTCTATTGAGGACGGGCTGGCGGAGGACGACTGGGACGGCTGGCAGATGATGACGGAGAGGCTGGGAGGCAGAATACAGCTTGTGGGCGACGATCTTTTCGTGACCAACACGAAGCGGCTGGACGCCGGCATCAAACTGCACGCGGCCAACGCAATCCTCGTCAAGGTGAATCAGATCGGCACGGTCAGCGAGGCCATGGACGCCGTCTGTATGGCTCAGAAGAACGGTTACAGGGCGGTGATCTCGCACCGTTCCGGAGAGACGGAAGACACTTTTATCGCGGATCTGGCGGTGGCTGTGGGCGCCGGACAGATCAAGGCCGGCGCGCCCTGCCGGGGCGAGCGCACGGCGAAGTATAATCGGCTGCTGCGCATCGAAGAGGAACTCGGAAGCGTGGCGCGCTGCAGGAATCCTTTTGACAGGATATCATAAGACGCTAGCCGGAGCTGCACGGCGTAGACGCAAATACGCGGATAGACACTCCGCCCGATTTGTAGTAACATGAAAATAACATGTGAATTGCGGCGTTATGGCCGTCTCAGGGTTGGGCGGCAGCCGCTGGGCGCGGAAGGGTACGGTGTCGGGCGTGCAGATTTTAAGAAGCAACAGAGCGCAGTATGAATATGAGATCCATGCATTGGTAAAATCTTTCTATCCGGCGTGGGATCTGAAGATCCTGACGCCGGAGTCGTCGGTGAAAGACAGAAAAATATGGGAGATCCCGCCGGCGATGGAACTGGAATTTCAGGACAGTTTCGTGAGATTTACCGTGTATGATAGTTTACATAACACATCCAACAGCTATACGTGGTGGGATGCGGACCGGGTGGACGCCGGGGAGTACAAGGATGCTTTCGGGCGGTTTCTCTATACGTCCCTGCAGGAAGAGACGGGGCGGTCTCTGCCCTGGGGCAATCTGACGGGCGTGAGGCCGACGAAACTCATCATGAATCTGCTGGAGGAAGGAAGAAGCGGACGGGATATCGCCCTGTATCTCGAGGAACAGCACTTTGTCAGCAGAGAGAAGATTGCGCTCGGCATTGAGATCGCGGAAAGAGAACGGCGGATCCTGCGCACGCTTCACTACGAGGATGGCTACAGCCTCTACATAGGGATCCCTTTCTGTCCGACCACCTGTCTGTACTGCTCTTTTACGTCCTATCCGATCGGCGCGTGGCGAGAGCGTGTGGGAGAGTATCTGGATGCGCTGGAGCGGGAGATGGAGGAGACGGCGCGGATGTGCGAGGGGAAGATTCTGGATACCGTCTACATCGGAGGCGGTACGCCGACGTCGCTGTCTGAGGAAGAGCTGGATCGGCTGCTTGCGACACTCAGAAACACCTTTGACTTCAGCACTGTACAGGAATTTACCGTGGAGGCCGGACGCGCCGACAGTATCACCGGAGAGAAACTGAAAGTGATGCGTAAGCACGGTGTGACGAGAATTTCCGTGAATCCGCAGACCATGCGGCAGAAAACGCTTGACCTGATTGGCAGGCGGCACACCGCAGAGCAGGTGAGAGACGCTTTCCTTGCGGCGCGCAAGGCTGGCTTCGATAACATCAACATGGATATCATTCTGGGACTGCCGGGTGAGACGGCGGAAGACGTGCGGGCGACGATTGAACAGATTCTCGCATTGACGCCGGATTCCCTGACGGTACATTCGCTGGCGGTCAAGCGCGCTTCCGCCTTGAACAGGTGGATCGAAGAGCACGGTGTCACCGCTTATAACAATACGGAGGAAACGATGCAGATCGCGGCGCTGGGCGCGCGGTCGATGGGAATGTCCCCCTACTATCTCTACCGTCAGAAAAACATGTCCGGCAACTTCGAGAACGTGGGCTACTGCACTGAGGGAAAGTACGGCGTCTACAATATTCTTATCATGGAGGAGAAACAGACCATCGTGGCGTTGGGAGCCGGGAGTATCTCAAAAAGGGTGTACCCGGACGGGCGCATCGAGAGAAGCGAGAATGTCAAGGAAGTCGCTCTCTACATAGAAAAAATCGACGAAATGATTGAGCGGAAACGGAGATTATTTGAAGAAATGTAACCCACGCTTACAGACAACATATAAGGAGCTATAACCATAACTCTATGGAGCATTGGTTATAGCTCCTTTCTTTGCGAGGAAAATTACAATAAACTTTGTCATAATGCTCGTGTACGGTGAAGTAGCACAACAAACAGAACTGATACAGACAGCCACCCCGCGCTATTCCGAGCAAGGGAAAAATGGTATAATCGATCTGTCGAAGAAAAATCGCCAGAGCGTCTTTTATCCGACATGGACTGAGGATAATTTGATTTCCGTCACAGCAATAATCTTGAAAAAGTTCGTTTAACCGTATATAATTTAAATATAAAAATGGAGGTTTATTATGTTCGATGTGATTTCCGTAAAAGAAGCTGCGGCGAAATGGAAGATTTCAGAACGGCGGATTCAAAAGCTGTGCGAAAACGGTAGAATTGCGGGAGTAAAGCGTTTCGGGCACTCGTGGATGATCCCCGCAGATGCAGAAAAGCCTTTCGATTTAAGGTGTAAGAACCGACAGAACGGAGAAAATAATCATGCTGAAACAGATTAAATACTTTCAAGCCGTCGTTCGGGCTGGCAGCTTCAGCGAGGCGGCTGAACAATGTTACATATCGCAGTCCGCAATCTCTCAGCAGGTTCAGACCTTGGAACGGGAGCTGGGCGTAATGCTGCTGAAACGGGAAAACCGACGTTTCTCCTTGACGCCTGCCGGAGAGCATTTCTATCGGCAAAGCCTCCTGCTGATGGCGGATTTTGACCGGCTGTGCAAAGAAACAAAAAGGATCGCACAGGGAGAGGATTTTGTCCTGCGTATCGGATATATCAA
>CANQTL010000008.1 GCA_947626775.1 uncultured Lachnospiraceae bacterium
AGATAGGCCTGAGGTGTAAGTGCAGCAATGCACTCAGCTGACAGGTACTAATCGGTCGGGAGCTTGACCTGAACAAAGAGAAGTCCTAAGGCGGCAGAGGACGCCGCCTAAGGACTGCTGGACTTTGTTCTGAAGAATTGCGTTGCAATTCTTCGTAAAGAGTAAGCTGCAAAGCAGCTAACCGGAGTAAATTGCTTTGCAATTAACTCCAAAGAATCACTGCGTGATTCTTTCAAATAAGCGGCGGAAGTGAATGCAGTCATTGATTCAATCATCTTTCAGGTTCGGTTTTGAGGGGATGATATCCTCGGAATTGATGTTGTAGAAGTTGTAGTGGCCCGATGGCTCAGTTGGTTAGAGCGCCGCCCTGTCACGGCGGAGGTCGTGGGTTCGAGTCCCATTCGGGTCGTTGAAAGTTTCCTCGGTTAGTCGCGATTTGAAGAACCGAGGGGGCTTTGGAAGTTAATCGCGAAGCGATTTACTTCGGTTAATTGCGAAGCGATTTACTTCGGTTAATTGCGAAGCGATTTACTTCGATTACACCGTATGGCGGCAGCGTCCGCAGTATGCCGATTCTGCGAATCGTCATCCCGCGTTCGCAGCCAGATATTGGCTTTCATCATTGATAAGCCTTATGCGTGCAAGCGCGCAGTTAAGTTTTATTATGCTTACGATTAATTCGAAGAACCGTAGGTTCTTCGGAAGTTAATCGCGAAGCGATTTACTTCAGGGATCTTAGCTCAGCTGGGAGAGCATCTGTCTTACAAACAGAGGGTCATAGGTTCGAGCCCTATAGGTCCCATTATGGACTTGCCGATATGGCTCAATTGGCAGAGCAGCTGATTTGTAATCAGCAGGTTAACGGTTCGAGTCCGTTTATCGGCTTGTGGTATGTCGATATCATGATACAGAGGAATCCGGAGAGGATTGTTGGAGTTTATTAAAAAAATTATATTTCTATGATATAATGAGGGCGGATTCCCGAGTGGCCAAAGGGGACAGACTGTAAATCTGCTGCAAATTGCTTCGGTGGTTCGAATCCACCTCCGCCCAGTTGAAAAGAATCGCAGTCGGATTCTTTGCATATAATTTAATAACGCGGGGTGGAGCAGTCTGGAAGCTCGTCGGGCTCATAACCCGAAGGTCACAGGTTCAAATCCTGTCCCCGCTACTCAAATGCCCAGATAGCTCAGTTGGTAGAGCAGAGGACTGAAAATCCTCGTGTCACTGGTTCGATTCCGGTTCTGGGCATTGTTTTATGTCCAAAAATGCAGAATAGAGGACAGCAAGAGATAAGGATTGCGGCGAATACCGCAGTCTTTTTTTGCGTGGTTTTTTCTTTTGATACTGTTCTGCGGACATTACATCTGATCGACCGTTTATGACATCAAGCGCGCTTTTTGGATGCTTATGTCGATATAATATATATAAGGGGTGATAAAGATGATCTCGATAGCGGTATGTGACGATGAAGTTATGGAATGCTGCAGTATGGCGGGCAGGATCGGGACAATATTGAAAGAGATGAAGATTCCCTGCATGGTGCGTCAGTTTCATAGCGGAAAAGAATTTCTGCGTTCACCGGACAGTTTTGACATTGTTTTTCTCGACATTATCATGCCTGGTATGGATGGTATGAGAGCGGCGAGGATTTTTCGCCGAAAGGCGTTGGACAAGATACTTGTCTTTATTTCCTCCAGCAGGGAGTATGTGTTCGACGCCTATGATGTGGAGGCGTTTCAGTATTTATTGAAACCGTTTGACGACAGGAAGCTGCAAAGTGTTTTACAAAGGGCAGTGCGCAGGATAGAGAATCGCCCGCGGGAGTTTATCATTGTCAGCCGGGAGCGCCAGCAGAGGAAAGTATTTCTGGATGATATCCGGTATTTTGAGATCCAGGGGCGCATTGTCACGGTTCATGGGGCGGATGGCGTTTTTACGTACTATCAGCAGATCGGCAGTCTGGAAAAGGAGTTGCAGGGAAAGGGATTTTTCCGGTGCCATAAGAGTTTTCTGGTCAATCTGAAATATGTCGATACCTATAATCGGCAGGAGGCGATTCTTGATAACGGGGAAAAACTCATGATCGCCAGGAGAAGATACGAGGCGTTCTGCGGGGCGCTTCTGGCATATATGAAAGAGGGTGGCGGGATCGTATGACGCGGGATTTTGTGGGCGCGGCGGCGGCTGTGTTGTGTTATGCGGTATATGTCTGCGGCGTCGCGGTATTTTGCAGAAGACATCTGAGGGCTTCATGGTTTTGCGGACAAATCTTTGGACTGTTCTTTTTTCTGGGCGGAGTGCTTTGCGACTGTGCGGGCAGGCGGGGAGCCGTCCCCAATATTGTCGCGACGCTGTCGTATCATATGTTGTCTTTCGTACTGACACTGATATTTTTTCGGGAAAGAACGGAGAAAAAGGTGTTCACAGCGGCGGTTTTGATCGCTGTGACGACGTTTGCGGAGAATTTTTGTGTGTCGTTGTTTTCCTGTCTGGAGCTGTTTTATCTGCATGAAGGGAAGAGGATGATCGATCCCGTGCTGGGAGAATGGGAATCGTGGTGTATTGTCTGTGCCAGCCTGATGCTTACCACTCTGGGGATATTCAGTTTTTCCGGATACTTTTCGACGGTTCTGTGCGGTAAGACCAAAAGGTGGTATTTGACCCTGACCATTCCGCTGCTTGCGGCGGTGCTGGTGGTTGATGTGGCAAACTGGGGAGCGGCGGGAGGCGTTATGGTGAGAAGCGGCGGAAGTATGGGACTGTACTGCGATCAGCTTTTCAGCTATGCCGGGACCTGTGTGCTGACGGCACTGTCCATGTCCGCGGTCGGATTCTATGTATTCGGGATGAATCGGATCTATACGGAGCAGGAGAAAAGCGCGCAGTGTCATATGCAGATCGCAGCATACAGGGTGTTGGAAGAACAGTACAGGCAGTCGGAGCGGCTGCGGCATGATTTGAAGAATCACGTGCTCGCTCTGTCGGGGTTTTTGGAGAAGAAGGAATGGGATGGGATGGCGCGGTATCTGAACGATATGAGGGACAGCGTCGATTTCGGGAGCGGGGAGGAAATTACAGGGAACAGGACAGCGGATATTCTGCTGTATCAGAAGCGCAAGACGGCGGAGAGTAAAAATATCCTGTGGGAATGTGATGCGCAGATGCCGCCCCAGTGCCACATCAGAGAATTTGACCTGTGCGTGCTGCTCGGCAATCTGCTGGACAATGCGATCGAGGCCTGCGGCAGACTGCGGCGGGCAGAGGATAACATCCGGTTTATCCGGATTAGGATCGGCACGGTCAGAAGATGCCTGCTGCTGGAGATAGAGAACAGCATGACGGACAAGCGAAAAGAGGATGCGGCGGCTGGTCAGAATACCGGAAAAGAGTCTCACGGTATCGGGCTGGCCAATGTCCGTGATGTGGTGCGCAGATATGATGGGACGATGAATATAGAAAGCGGGGAAGGTATTTTTACCGTCTCCCTTCTCCTTCCGTTTCCGGACGGCGGCGCCGCACATACCGCCGAACAGACCGTTTGAGACAAGAACCTAAGCGGGAACCGCTGCGATGCCGAGAAACAAGGAAGAGAGATAACTGTTTCGGAATGGAGGGATTAGTATGAACACAAAAACCATGGAAGGGCTTGTGGGCGCGCGGACCAATATGAATCTGCTGGATACGCCGTTTCGGGTCTATAAGGAGGCGCGGCGCAAGGGCGATATGGGGACGATGGAAAGGGCCATGGGGTATGTCGGCGCCTTTTCGGATCAGGCGGACGAATATCGGGCCGAAGCCGACGAGGGGACAAAGCAGGATGCGGAGGACGCCAGAGAAAAAATGCAGGCAGCTCGCGAGGAAGCGGTCAGAGAGCGCAGGGAAGAGCGGGAAGAGTTTGCGCGGAAGATTGAAGAGAAGCGGGACAGAAACAAAGAGGCCGACACGGTGGAGATCAGCGAGGAGGGCAGGACGCTGGGCGAAGATGCCCGGACAGAAGCCGACGGCACGGAAAACACGGGTGTAGAGGCAGAAACCGCGCCTTCGGAGAAGACGGGGACGGAAAAGCCGCCGATCGTATATACGAAAACCGGCGGGATAAGTCCGCAGGGACAGGAGGCGAAACTTTCGGTGTCTGTATAAGGAAACATTAACTTTTTATATTCTTAAAGGGCTCCCCGACAGATTTCATCTGAGGCGGGGCCTTTTTACTTTTCAGTATAGGCATTTTGCGCAATTTGTGATATGATAGGCGCAGCGGAAAACAAGCGGCGTGTCAGTGGGAAACAGACGGAACGGGACATTATGAAAAAGATCATGCTCTTTGAAGGAGATATAGAGACACAGGGGTATTTTTCGAGACAGCTTGCGGCGGGCTTTGAGACGCTCGGGCACGAGACTTTTATCTTCGATCTGAGCAAGCCCTATGTCAGCACGGAGAAGTTTTTCCGGTTTTTTGAGAAGGGCAATACCGTGCTTGTCAATTTTAATTTTCACGGCATGAGCGGCGAGGACTATTTCCTGGACGAAACCGGCAGGAGCATGTGGGACGCGCTGGATATTCCGAATTACAATATTGTGGTGGATCACCCGATGTACTATCATCATTTTCTGGAGAAGGCGCCGCGGGGATACCATCATGTCAGCATCGACAGAAACCATGACAGATATATATGGCGCGGTTTTTCCCGGAAATTGCGCGGACGCCTTTCCTGCCGCTGGCGGGGACGAAGCTGTATGCGGAGAGATCCAATGTGCCTGTCGCATACCGCAGATATGATGTGATGATGGTCGGAAATTACTGCGCGCCGCAGACTTTTGAGAAGTTTATCACGCGGATTGACGATGAGTACACGGCCTTTTATTATGGTATGATTGACGATCTGCTGGCGAATCCGAACAGGACGGTGGAGGAGGTCGCAGAGGCGCATCTGCTCGATGAGCTCGGCGAGGTGCCGGAGGAGGAACTGAAGAAGGCGCTGGCGGCGATGACTTTTATCGATCTGTATGTGCGCTATACGATACGGGGGCAGGCGGTGCGGGCGCTGGCCGAAGGAGGCGTCAGGGTGCATATTTTCGGGGATGGCTGGGAGAAGCTTCCCTGTGAGCGTCCGGAGAATCTGCTGCTGATGAATAAGCTGGATTCCGAAGGCTGCCTGAAGAAGCTGTGTCAGACGAAGATTTCGCTCAATGTGATGCCGTGGTTTAAGGACGGCGCGCATGATCGTATCTTCAACAGTATGTTAAACGGAGCGGTCTGCCTGACGGATTCGAGCGTCTATCTGGACGGCATTCTGCACGACGGCCAGGACTGCCGTATCTATTCGCTGAAACGGATGGAGCGGCTGCCGGAGATCGCCGGGGAGCTGCTGGCGGATCCCGACGGGATGCAGCGCATCGCGGACGCCGGCTGCGAGATGGCTGGGGCGGGGCATACCTGGGCGCATCGGGCAGAGGAGCTGCACGGTTGGATTGAGAGCGCGTGAGCGGAAGATAACGATAACAGATCGGAGCAATACAGACGAATGGGGACGACGCAAAAAAGAAGAGACTATATGGGATTTGCCTTCAGGCAGTCCGTGCCGGTCATGCTGGGCTATATTTTTCTGGGGATCGCGTTCGGCCTGCTGCTTCAGAATGCGGGCTACAATTTTATCTGGGCTTTTTTTGCGAGTCTGATCATCTATGCGGGCAGTATGGAGTTTGTTCTGGTGAATCTTCTCGCTACGGGAGCAGGGCTTTTGTACACGGCGTTGATGACGTTTTTTATCAATGGCCGGCATATCTTTTACGGGCTGTCCTTTGTGGAGAAGTATAAGAAGATGGGCAGGGCGTATCCCTATATGGTGTTCTCACTGACGGACGAGACATACTCGGTTCTGTGCGGGACGAAAGTGCCGGAGGGGATGGACGAAAATAAGGTATTCTTCTGGATCTCGCTTCTGGATCAGTCCTATTGGGTGTTCGGTTCGGTGCTCGGCGCGCTGGCGGGAAGTTATATTCCTTTCGATTCCACGGGGATCGACTTCTCCATGACGGCGTTGTTTGTGGTGATTGCGGTGGAACAATGGCAGGAGAGCAAGTCCCACTTCCCGGCGCTTCTGGGAGCGGTGTGCGGCGTTCTGTGGCTGCTTTTTCTGGGGCCGGATGAGTTTCTGCTGCCGACACTGTGCACCTGTGTGATCATTCTGATATTGGCGCGCGGGCGGCTTCTGCCGAACGCGGAGAAAGAGAGGGGGTAACGATATGCCGATCAGTGTGGGACAGTCCATTGCGATCATCGCGGTGACGGCGCTCTGTACGGTTCTGCTGCGGGCGCTGCCCTTCCTCGTGTTCGGTGGGAAGAAGGAAGTGCCTGCGGTGGTGAGCGATCTGGGAATATTGCTTCCCTCTTCCATCATGGCAGTGCTCGTCGTGTATTGTCTGCGGAATGTGGATTTTGCGGCAGCCGGACATTTCCTGCCGGAGCTGCTCTCCTGTCTGGCTGTGGTGGGACTGCATGTGTGGAAGAAAAATATCCTGCTCAGTATCGGGCTCGGGACGGTGTGCTATATGGTGCTGGTGCAGGCAGTGTTTGTATAGCCGCAGGCATGTGCGGCTGAGGCGGAGATAACTTTGCGGCTGCGGGAGGATGTATGAGTCTGTTCGAGGGAAACGAAGCGAGGCGCGCGGAGCGTCTGAAAAAAATGTATGAACGTCACAGGCGGCTTCATGAGCTGCTGAAAGATCATGCGGCGGATATTCTGGATTCCAATAATTTCCAGAGTACGAAGCGGCATATTCAGCATGGATCCACGACGGTATACAGCCACAGCATGGACGTGGCCAGATACAGTCTGCTCCTGAATAAGACGCTGGGACTTGGATGCGACAGGCATGACCTGATCCGGGGCGCGCTGCTTCACGACTATTTTCTCTATGACTGGCATGACAAGGCATATCTGTCCCAGCGCAGAAGATTTCATGGTTTCTGGCATCCGGGCATAGCGCTCAGGAATGCCGAGAAGGAGTATGAGCTGACTGACAGGCAGCGGGAGATTATCAGGAAGCATATGTGGCCGCTGTCCGTAGTGCCGCCCACTTGCAGGGAAGCCTGGGTCGTCACGGCGGCGGATAAGTACTGCTCGTTTATGGAGACGGTCGGACTGCACAGGGGACACGGCGCGAAGGCGTCCTGAACGGAGAAGATCATTTGAATAAAAGAGATAAGGAGAGCGGCGGTCTGTACGCGGCGCTGTCCGCTTACAGCGGAAGCGACTACTATCCCTGCCATATGCCGGGGCATAAGAGAAGCAAAGCGGCGGGCGACATGGCCCGCTACTATGACATCGATATTACGGAGATAGACGGATTTGATGATCTGCATCACGCGGAGGGAATTCTGCGGGACGCGATGGCACTGGCCAATGAGATATACGGCGCGGGGGAGACATTCTATCTCGTGAACGGGAGTACCGGCGGCGTCCTGGCGTCGATCATGACGGCGGCAGAGCGGGGTTCGGAGATCCTGATCGCCCGCAACTGCCACAGATCGGTATACCACGCGGCGGTCATGCAGGAGCTGACGCTGCGGTACTGTTATCCGCCGCTTCTCGAGGAATATGATATCTGTGACGGCGTTCCGGTCCGGGAGATCGAACGGCTCCTGGAACGTTATCCGGACTGCCGCGCGGTGGTTGTCACGTCTCCGACCTATGAGGGGATCGTGTCGGATATAGGGGCGATTGCGGAAGCCGTGCACGCGCGGGATAAGATCCTGATCGTGGACGAGGCGCACGGCGCGCATTTCGGATTGGACAAAAATATGCCGGAGGGGGCGGTCGCACAGGGCGCGGATCTGGTTATTCACAGCCTGCACAAGACTCTGCCGGCCATGACCCAGACGGCGCTTCTGCATGTGCAGGGCGACCGGGTAGACCAAAGAAAGCTCCGGGCGTATCTGCGCATGCTGCAGACGAGCAGTCCGTCCTATGTGATGATGGCGAGCATGGACAGCTGTATGCGCTATGTGAGAGCGCACGGCGCGGAGCGTTTCGCATTCATGCGGCGGCAGTACGAGCTTTTTTGCAGTAAAACGGATCGGTGCAGATACATTCATGTCGGCAGAATGTCGGATCTGGCGAAAAAACCGCACCATCTGACGGATTGGGACATCGGGAAACTGGTTATTTTCACAAGGCACCCGGCTTATAACGGGCGCAGGCTGTACGACATACTGCGGCAGGAATATCACTTGCAGCTGGAGATGGCGGCGGGTGATTATGCGGTTGCGATCATGAGTATGATGGACGACAAAGAAGGCTGGCAGAGATTGGCTGACGCGCTCGTACAGATTGATGATAGGATAGAGAGGGAAAGTCTGTGCGCCGCCGTGCAGTCCGGGCAAACGGCGTCTTTGAAGGCGGACGGGCGTATGGAAGACGGCGCGCCGGAAACGGTTAAGCCCGTGGCGGTCATGCGCGCGGCGGACGCCTTTTTCGGCAGGCGCGAGGAAGTGGAGCTGTCCTGTGCTGCAGGAAGGGTGGCGGCGGATTTTATAGATCTGTATCCGCCGGGCGTGCCGCTTCTCGTGCCGGGAGAGATCATAAGCGGCGGATTGATTGCGAGGATAGAAGCCTGCCGGCATATGGGGCTGCGCGTGCGGGGAGTGTCCGCCTCGGGGAAAACGGCTGTGCTCGCTGAATATTGAATTTCCTTTCCAAATGTGGCATTATGATAGAAGACATTGCTGTCGATAAAAGGTATAGGACTATATGGGAAAAATCGTGTGCCTGATGGGGAAGAGTTCATCGGGAAAAGATACAATCTATAAAAAACTGCTCGCGCAGGACCAAGTCAGGCTGTGCGCGATCGTCCCTTATACGACCAGGCCGATCCGGGCAGGGGAACGGAACGGCGTGGAATATCACTTTACGGACGAGGCGGGATTTCAGAAGCTGCAGGAGAGCGGCAGTGTTATAGAGAGCCGGCTGTACAGCACATATCTCGGCAAGTGGAGATATTTCACAGTGGCGGACGATAGTATCGACCTGGAAGAACATTCCTATCTGCTGATCGGCACGCTGGAGGCGTATCTGAAGCTGCGGCGCTTTTACGGCGCGGACAGGGTGCTTCCGGTGATGATCGGACTGGACGACGGCGAGCGTCTGCAGCGCGCCCTGGACAGGGAGAAAGCGCAGGACGAGCCAAAGTATGAGGAGATGTGCCGGCGGTTCCTGGCAGACGCGGAGGACTTCTCTGAGGAGAAGCTGAAGAGCGCCGGAATAGACAGGATCTTTTACAATGACGAGATAGACAGATGTCTGGAGGAGATACTCGCCTGCCTCAGAGTCAGTCTGGATGCTTAGCGGAGGTGACAGAGTGTGGATATCAAAGTAAATCAGATACAGCAGGCGCCGCAGATCGAGCAGCCGCAGCAGCCGCAGGAGACGGACGGCACCTTTAAATTCACGCTTGTCAGCAGAATCGAAGAGCAGGATCTGCAGAATGCCCTGACGCACATGATGGAGGAGATTACCAGGCAGGGCGAGAAACTGGCCAAGCACAGAGATATCAAGGATATGAAGCGATACCGCTCTCTGATTAAGGATTTTCTGAATGAGGTGGTGAACCGTTCCCACGCTTTTTCCAGAGAGAACTTTCTGGACAGAAAGGGACGGCACAGAGTCTACGGTATCATCCGGCTGATCGATGAAAATCTCGATCAGCTTGCCCAGGAACTCGTCAAGGATGAGCAGGACAATCTGGCGATCCTGAATAAGATCGGGGAGATCAGAGGACTGCTCCTGGACATCTTTACCTGAGAGACGGAAGAGCAATACGAAAACGGAGACACACAAGGCGGAAACGGTTGAGAGACAGGGTGGTTATAGATGGCGAAATTTGCGGATATTATAGGACAGGAACAGATCAGGGAGCATTTGTGCAATGCGATCTCTTCGGGTAAGATCTCGCACGCATATATCATTAACGGGGAACGGAGTTCCGGCAAGGAGTTTATCGCCCGCGTGTTTGCGATGGCCCTGCAGTGCGAGCGGGAGGGAATCGAGCCGTGCGGGGAGTGCCACTCCTGCAGGCAGGCGCTTGGCAATAACCAGCCGGATATCATCTATGTCAGCCATGAGAAGCCGAACACGATCGGCGTGGAGGATATCAGGACGCAGATCAACGGGGATATCGGGCTGAAACCGTACGCCAGTCCCTACAAGATCTATATTATGAACGAGGGCGAGAAGATGACCGTGCAGGCGCAGAACGCTCTCCTCAAGACGCTGGAGGAACCGCCGGAATACGCGGTGATTCTGATTCTGACAACGCAGATCGAGGCGCTTCTGCCTACGATCCTGAGCCGCTGCGTTGTGCTCAACATGAAGCCGGTGCCGGACGCGCTCGTGAAAAAGTATCTGATGGAAGAACTCGGCGTGCCGGATTACAAGGCGAATATCTGCGTCGCTTTTGCGCGGGGCAATGTCGGCAAGGCGAAGCTGCTCGCCAGCAGCGAGGAGTTCGAAAAGGTCAAGGACGAGGCGGTCACGCTCGTCAAATATATCAACGATATGGAGATCAGCGAGATCGTCAAGGCGATCAAAAAGATCTCGGAGTATAAATTTGACGTCAACGATTATCTGGACATTCTCTCGACGTGGTACCGGGACGTTCTGCTCTTCAAGGCGACGAAGGATGTGAACAGTCTTATTTTTAAGGAAGAGATTCAGCAGATCATGCGCGTGTCGGACCGGAGCACCTACGAGGGGATAGAGACGATTGTGAACGCGCTTCAGCAGGCAAAGAGAAGGCTGGAGGCGAATGTGAATTTTGATCTGACCATGGAGCTGCTGCTTTTGACAATCAAGGAGAACTAGAGGCGGCAGACAGGAAATACGGAGGTTGATAGATTTATGAAACGAGTGATAGGAGTGCGGTTCCGCACAGCCGGTAAGATATACTATTTTGATCCGGGCAAGCTGGACATCAGGAAGAATGATCACGTGATCGTGGAGACGGCCCGCGGGATTGAGTACGGTACGGTGGTGGGCGATCCGAGGGAGGAGGAAGACGACAAGGTCGTGCAGCCTCTCAAGCCGGTTCTGCGCGTGGCGACGCCCAAGGACGATGAGCAGGAAGCGTCGAACAGAAAGCGGGAGAAGGAGGCGTTCAGGATCTGTCTCGAGAAGATACACAAGCACGGTCTGCAGATGAAGCTGATCGACGCGGAGTACACTTTTGACAACAACAAGGTGCTTTTCTACTTTACGGCGGACGGACGTATCGATTTCCGGGAGCTGGTCAAGGATCTTGCTTCCGTGTTCAAGACGAGGATCGAGCTGCGCCAGATCGGCGTCCGCGATGAGACGAAGATCCTGGGAGGTATCGGTATCTGCGGCAGAGCGCTGTGCTGTCATTCGTATCTGTCGGAGTTTGCGCCTGTGTCCATCAAGATGGCGAAAGAGCAGAATCTGTCCTTAAATCCGACCAAGATATCCGGCGTCTGCGGCAGACTGATGTGCTGTCTGAAGAATGAGGAGGAGACTTACGAGGAGCTGAACAGAAGGCTTCCGAACGTGGGCGATTTCGTCACCACGGAGGACGGACTGAAGGGCGAGGTGCACAGCGTGAACGTGCTGCGCCAGCTGGTGAAGGTCATCGTGGATGTGGATGACGAGAAAGAGATTCAGGAATACAGAGTGGAGCAGCTTCGCTTTAAGAGGAAGCATGGCAAAAACCGCAAGGTGGACGTAAACGAGGACGATCTGAAAGAGCTGGAGAAGATGGAGAAGCAGGATGCGGGCAAATCCAAGCTGGACGAGAGCTGATGGACGGGCGTGTTGAGGTTCTCTTAAAAGAAAATGAGCGGATCGATGATCTGGAGAGAAACGGCTACCATATCATTCAGGATACCGGGCGTTTCTGCTTCGGCATGGACGCCGTACTGCTGTCGGGGTTTACGAGAGTCAGGGACGGCGGCAGAGTGCTCGATCTGGGAACGGGAACGGGGATCATCCCCATTCTGTTGGAGGCGAAGACGGGCGCGGCGCATCTGACCGGGCTGGAGATCCAGGAGGACAGCGCGGATATGGCCAGGAGAAGTGTGCGGCTGAACGGGCTGGAGGATAAGATTGATATTGTGACGGGGGATATAAGAGAGGCAGGAAGTCTGTTTGACGCTGCTTCTTTTGATGTTATTACCAGCAATCCGCCCTATATGACGGGCAGACACGGCCTGACGAACCCGAACGACGCCAAGGCCATCGCGAGGCATGAGATCCTCTGTACGCTGGAGGACGTCGTCGCGCAGGCAGCGAGGCTGCTGAAACCCGGCGGAAATTTCTTTCTGGTGCACAGGCCGTTCCGGCTGGCGGAGATTATGGTCGTGCTGCATGAATATAAACTGGAGCCTAAGCGGATGCGGCTCGTGTACCCCTATGCGGACAGAGAGCCGAATATGGTGCTGATCGAGGCGAACAGGGGCGGGCGCCCGCGCATGACGGTGGAGAAACCGCTGATCGTATTTAAGGAACAGGGCGTCTACATGCCGGAGATCACGGAAGTGTACGGCTACTGAGAAGGCTGCGGATGACAACAGGCGCGGGCGGCGCGCCGTGGACAGGGACGAAAGAGAAACATGAAGGGACGCGGGAAGATACAGGCAGAAAACTATACAGGTGCGGCGGCTGCGCTTCTGCTGGCAGGAATTTTGTGCTGCGGCTGCGGCAGCGCCGCGCAGGAGACGATGGCGGCAAAGCCGGCTGCCGGAGGCACAGCGCTGTCAGATGCGGCAGTAAACGGCGCGGAGGAGCCGGGTACGGTTTCCGGCAACAGCGCACGGGAGACGGTTCCCGGCAGCAGTCCGCAGCCGGACGTCTCTGTCTCCGGCAACGATCCAGGGGAGGCGTCCGTTTCGGAGAACGACGCAGACGCGGAGACAGTGTCGGGAAATGACGCATCGTATGAGAAACCGGTATATGAGCGCCCTGCGCCGGTCAAAGTCAGAGGTATCTATGTCAGCGGGCCTGCGGCGGGTTCGGCCAGGATGGACGAGCTGATCGATCTGGTAGACCGCACGGAACTCAACGCGCTGGTCATCGACGTCAAGAACGACGAGGGGCGTGTAACCTATGAGATGCCGTCGGATCAGGTGGAGGAGACGGGTGCGGCATTGGGCTACATTCCGGATATCGACGCGCTGGTCGCCAAGTGCCGGGAGAAGCATATCTATCTGATCGCGCGGATCGTAGCTTTTCGCGATCCTTACCTGGCGGAGCGGAAGCCGGAGTGGGCCGTGCACGCGAAAGACGGATCGGTTTTCCATGATAAAAACGGCCTTGCGTGGGTGAATCCCTACTGCCGGGAAGTGTGGGATTATCTCGTGGAGATCGCCTCACAGGCGGGGAAAGCGGGATTCGACGAGGTGCAGTTCGACTATATCCGATTCTCTACGGACGTCCGGGAGAACAGCGTAGACTACGGCCCGGAGTCGGAGAGCACGGACAAGATCGGGATCATCACGGAATTTGCAAGATATCTGTATGAAAAACTGGGGCCGCAGGGTCTGTATGTGGCGGCGGACGTGTTCGGCACGGTGATCGACAGCGAGACAGATCAAAAGATCGTGGGACAGGACTATGTACAGATGGCGCAGAGTCTCGATTATATCTGTCCGATGGTGTATCCGTCCCATTATTACAACGGTTCCTTCGGGATCGCCGTGCCCGACGCGGACCCCTACGGGACGATCCATGCCGCGGCCTCCGCTTCCGTGAAGCAGCTGAACGTTCTGCCGGAAGCACAGCGCGCCCGGGTCAGGCCATGGCTGCAGAGCTTCACCGCGAGCTGGGTTCCCGGGCACATCAGTTACGGGCCGGAACAGATCCGCGCCCAGATCCAGGGAGCGTACGACGCGGGATACGACGAGTGGATTCTGTGGAACGCGGGGGTCAGCTATCAGCCGGAGGCATTTCTGCCGGACGGGGAGGCTGCGGCGCAGGAGAGCGAGGCGGAAACACACTGACGAAGGAGATCGGTATGGCGGGAATGTTATATCTGTGCGCGACGCCCATCGGCAATCTGGGCGACATGACCCCGAGAGTAATCGACACACTGCGGGAAGCGGACATGATCGCCGCGGAGGACACGCGCAACAGCATCAAACTGTTAAATCATTTCGGCATCAGAACTTCTATGACCAGCTACCATGAATATAATAAAGTAGAAAAAGCCGACTGGCTTGTGGAGCAGATGTTGCAGGGCAAAAATGTCGCCCTGGTTACGGATGCGGGGACGCCCGCAATCTCCGACCCGGGAGAAGTGCTGGTGGCAAAGTGCCATGAAGCGGGAATACGCGTGACTTCTCTGCCGGGAGCGGCGGCGTGCATCACGGCGCTTACACTGTCGGGGCTGAGTACCAGGCGCTTCTGTTTCGAGGCGTTTCTGCCCGCCGACAAAAAAGAACGGGCGGAAATTCTGGAGGAACTGCGGGAGGAATCCCGCACGATGATTCTCTATGAAGCGCCCCATCATCTCGTGCGGACGCTGCGGGAACTGCGGGATGTTCTGGGAAATCGCCGCCTGACGCTGTGCAGGGAACTGACGAAGAAGTTTGAGACGGTGCTCCCGACGACCATCGAGGACGCGCTCGTCCTGTATGAAACGGAGGAACCCCGCGGAGAGTATGTGCTCGTCCTGGAAGGCAAGAGTCTGCGACAGAAAAAAGAGGAGCGGCAGGCGTCGTGGCAGAGCATGACCGTTGAAGAGCATATGGTGTCTTATCTGAAAGGCGGCATGGATGAAAAGGAAGCCATGAAGCTGGTGGCGAAGGATCGCGGCGTACCCAAACGGGAGATTTATGCTGTGATTCATGGATCCCATAAGGGGAACTAAGGTCTGATTGATTTTGATTGCAGCATAAAATAACTATCTTTAGCGATAATTCTTGACCTTCCTATTGTCAGAGAGAAAAGGAGGTTGTGACGATTATGATGAGTTTGTTTGATGAAGAACAGATAATGAAGTCGTTTATCAAGAGTGAGCGATACGAAGAAACAAAGGAAAATGCCCGTAGGCTTTTGAAATTAGGAAAGATAAAAATTGATGAAGTATCCGATTGTTTTCCTGATTTGATTGACAGTGACATCAAAGAATTAGAAGCCGAAATTATGCAACTGGCATAATCAATAATTTAATATCAAAATAACAGCGTAAAGGCGCATGGAAACAGTAAAATGTAAACCATGCGCTTTTTTCAAAAGCAGAATATGACAAACGGTACGATGCGCTGACCAGCGGGAGAGCGTTTGAACTTGATAAATTCCAGCCGGGGCAGACGGTGACAATCGGCGGAAAGGACTATGTCCTGAAAGACGATAGGAGCATAGACATTGAGTATGGGGCAGAGCTTTATTAAGCTAAGACCGGCATGGAGCGGCGGTATCAGCAGACCGGGGAAGCGCATCTTTCCAGGCGGCAGGAGATAACATCACGATTTTCATCGGCATATTAACTTTGTTGTGTGCCTTTGGCAGCCTGATTGCAGAGTTGTTTGCCTTTTCTGATAATTGACTACATAATGTCAACTTTTGCACCCGGCTTTTTTTCCAGCGTAACAAGAAAAATAAGCAATCCTGTTATTAAAAAGGCAAGACCTTTGTATAAAATCATATTCTCGTCTTCTAAATCGACAATTTTGATTTGATAATAAGGAGATACTAATTCGTTAATCTTAGAGTGATTACCTGTTCCCAGACATTTAGATATTATTTCATAATCTAATGGATAAGCTAATTTTTCAAATTTACCCAATATATGGTAACTTTCGTCGCCGTAACTTGTTTTATTGAACTCTTTAATATATTTGTTCGCAACAACCAGCGGAACATAATAATTTGAATCCTTATTTATGGAAACGATATATGTCTGATGCGCAATATAACCAAACTCAACACAATATGGGCCATATTTAATCGAACCGTCAGGGTTAGTATAATAGTGTCCCAGCAGATTCTCTTTTGATATATCATATTCAATATAGCGCCCGCGTTGTATTTCAAATTTACTGTATGATTCTTTGATATTCGCCAGATTGTATCTGACTATAATTCCCTGTATTGTAAAGATAGCGCCAATCATACAAAGGAAACAGCCGAAAACACTCATTTTTGAAAGTATGTACCGCATTTTTCCTCCATTTTTATATAGTGGGCGTTTCGTCATCTAATCATTGATTAGATCAATTATAGGAATTTAACTACAAAACGTCAACTTATCTATTCAATCTTTTCCTGTCAGAGTTAAAAGAGTTCCAAACCGTCGGTTTCCAGTTTGAAAATTTCATCGTATAGGTGGTCATTCACTACAAACAGCAATAAATTTATCCATATTTATTGTCAAAGTGAATTGACAAAACAGAGAAAACACGTAAAATTATGATTGACAAATATAGGGACAGATAATATACTTTGAATATCAAACTATTTTATCTGCGGTGAAAAGGAGATTGAGAAATGTTAGAGAGAGTTATCGAGATTATTCAGGAGCAGTTGAACTTAGACGGAGTGGAGATTACGGAGGAGTCCTCCTTCAAGGACGATCTGGGCGCTGATTCTTTAGATTTATTTGAGCTTGTTATGGCCTTTGAGGAGGAGTACGGCATTGAGATCCCCTCCGAGGATCTGGAGCAGATCACGACGGTGGGCGCGGTGATCGAATACATGAAGAGCAAGGGCGTAGAGGCGTAAGCCGGAGCCCGTTTGGATAGAGGTAAGGAATGAAGACAAGGATTACGGAGCTTCTGGGTATCGAGTATCCGATCATACAGGGCGGTATGGCCTGGGTCGCAGAGTATCATCTTGCGGCTGCCGTCTCCGAGGCGGGCGGACTGGGTATCATCGGCGCGGGCGGCGCGCCGGCATCCTTCGTCAGAGAGCAGATCCAAAAGACGAAGGAACTGACGGAGAAACCTTTTGGCGTCAACGTGATGCTGATGAATCCGGAAGCGGACGATATTGCCAGGGTGATCGCGGAGGAGGGCGTATCGGTTGTTACGACCGGCGCGGGCAATCCGGGTAAATATCTGGCGGCGTGGAAGGATGCAGGCATCAGGGTTATCCCTGTCGTGGCGAGCGTGGCGCTGGCGAGAATGATGGAGCGCGCCGGCGTGGACGCTGTGATCGCGGAGGGCATGGAAAGCGGCGGTCATATCGGCTCCGCAACCACGATGACGCTCGTGCCTCAGGTAGTGGACGCGGTGGATATTCCCGTGGTCGCGGCGGGAGGTATCGCGGACGGCAGAGGCTTCGCGGCAGCCATGATGCTGGGCGCGGAAGCGGTGCAGATGGGTACGAGATTTGTGGTGGCGAAGGAGTCCGTCGTACATGAGAATTATAAGAAGAAGATTCTCGCCGCCAAGGACATCGACTCGGAAGTGACAGGCATGTCCCACGGACATCCGGTTCGCCAGATCCGCAACAACATGACGAGAGAATATCTGAAACTGGAGAAGGCGGGAGCGGCCTTCGAGGAATTGGAGCAGCTGACGCTCGGCGCGCTGCGCAAGGCGGTCGTGGAGGGAGATACCGTGAACGGTACGCTCATGGCAGGGCAGATTGCCGGTCTGGTCAAAGAGGAGATGAGCTGCGCGGAGATCATTCAGGAGATCATGCAGAAGGCGCAGACGCTGTTGAAGCTGCAGTGATATATAGCGGAGAAATTCGGAGCGCAAGCTCAGCGGCTTGCGCTTTTCTGTCAGCCAATACTTTGAAATTCAAAGTATTGATGCATGGCGACATGCGGAAGACAGGCGGAGCACAGGAAAGGAAGGTAGAACAGAATGGGTAAGACGGTGTTTATGTTCCCCGGACAGGGGGCACAGTACATAGGGATGGGGCGCGATTTCTATGAACAGATTCCAGTCTGTAAGGAAATGTTTGACCTGGCAGGCAGGGCGGCGGGACTCGACGTCGCGGCGCTCTGTTTCGAGGAAAATGAGCAGATTCATATTACGGAGTACACGCAGATCGCCATGCTTGCGGCGGAGGTTGCGATGCTGAAAGCGGTGGAGGAAAGAGGGTTTCGGCCCGATATTACCGGGGGCCTGAGCCTGGGTGAGTACGGCGCGCTTGCGGCCAGCGGCGTAATGAGCGAGGAAGATGTGTTTCGGATTGTGCGCAAGCGCGGCATCTATATGCAGGAGGCAGTGCCGAACGGCGGCGCCATGACGGCGGTGCTCGGACTGGATGCGGCGACGGTCGAGAAGATCTGCGGCGAGACGGCGGGTACGGTATCTGTCGCCAACTATAACTGCCCGGGACAGATTGTGATCACGGGCGAGGAGAGCGCGGTGCAGGCTGCTTCCGGGAAACTGACGGAGGCGGGAGCCAAGAGATGCGTTCCCCTGAAAGTGAGCGGGCCGTTCCACTCTGCGATGCTTACGGGAGCGGGAGAGAAGCTGGCGAAAGAGCTGGAGAACGTGGAGGTTCACGACATCGCAGTCCCCTATATCGCCAATGTGACGGCGGACTATGTGACTGACAAGAGCGAGGTCAAATCTCTGCTGCAAAAGCAGATCTCATCTCCCGTGCGGTGGCAGCAGTCCGTAGAGCGTATGATCGCCGACGGTGCGGACACGTTTGTCGAGATCGGGCCGGGCAGGACTCTGTCCGGGTTTATGCGCAAGATCAACAAAGATGTGAAGGTATGCAATGTGGAGAAGGTGGAGGATCTGGAGAAGCTGAACGGGCTGATTTGAACCTTCACAGAACAGACAGGCAGGAGGGACAATTATGTTATCAGGAAAAGTGGCTCTGGTCACGGGCGCGGGGCGCGGCATCGGGCGTGAGATCGCGCTGACGCTGGCAGAGTACGGCGCAGATGTGATCGTGAACTATAACGGGTCCGGCGAGAAGGCGGAGGAAGCGGCCGACGAGATCAGGAAGATGGGAAGAAAGGCGGCCGCCGTACAGTGCAGCGTGGCGGACTATGAGGCTTGCGGCAGGATGATTACGGACATGCTGGAGCAGTTCGGACATATCGATATCCTGGTGAACAATGCCGGGATCACCCGGGACAATCTGGTGATCAAGATGACGGAGGAGGATTTCGACGCGGTCATCGACACCAATCTGAAGGGAACGTTTAACACGATAAAACACATGTACCGGCCATTCCTCAAACAGAAAGCGGGCCGGATCATCAATCTTTCTTCCGTGTCGGGCGTGCTGGGCAATGCGGGCCAGGCGAATTACGCGGCCTCCAAGGCGGGTGTGATCGGTCTGACGAAGTCCGTGGCGAAGGAATTGGCGAGCAGAAATATCACGGTCAACGCGGTTGCCCCCGGCTTTATCGACACGGATATGACCAGAGCCATGACGGATACGGCCAAAGAGGCGCTGCAGCAGCAGATCCCCATGAAGCGTGTCGGCACGCCGAGGGACGTCGCGGAAGCGGTGGCTTTTCTCGCGAGCGACAGGGCCGCATATATCACGGGACAGGTTCTCTCCGTAGACGGCGGCCTGTGAGTCTATATTTCCGCAACAGAAAAACAAGCGACGCAAGGGAAGCGTAGCAGACAAACAAGATAAGAATGCGAAAGGAGCACAGTCATGAGCAGACGTGTGGTAGTAACGGGCATGGGTGCGATCACACCCATCGGACTGAGCGTAGAAGAATTCTGGGAGAGCGTCAAGGCGGGGAAAATCGGTTTTGACCGCATCACCAGATTCGACACGACAGATTTCAAGTGTAAGCTGGCCGCGGAGGTCAAGGGGTTCGACGGCAAAAATTATATGGATTTCAAAGCGGCGAAGAGAATGGAACTCTTCTCTCAGTATGCGGTGGCGGCTGCCAAAGAAGCGCTGGAGGATGCGAAGCTGGACATGGAGAAGGAAGATCCCTACCGCGTCGGCGTGGCCGTGGGTTCCGGTACGGGGTCTCTGCAGGCGATGGAGCGTTCTCACACAAGGCTGCTGGAAAAGGGACCGTCCAGGATCGAACCGCTGTTTGTGCCGCTGACGATCTCCAATATGGCCGCGGGCAACGTGTCGATCCAGTTCGGATTGAAGGGCAAGAGTATCAATGTGGTTACGGCCTGCGCGACAGGGACGAATTCTATCGGCGAGGCGTTCCGCTCAGTACAGTACGGCGACGCCGACGTGATGGTGGCAGGCGGTACGGAGGGCAGTGTGTGTCCTATCGGGATCGGCGGTTTCTCGGCGCTCACGGCGCTGTCCAACTGCGAGGATCCCACGCGCTGTTCGATTCCCTTTGACAAGGAGCGCAGCGGTTTCGTCATGGGGGAAGGCGCCGCGGTCGTAGTGCTGGAAGAATTGGAACACGCCAGGGCGAGAGGCGCCAGAATATATGCGGAGCTGGCCGGGTACGGCTGCAGTTCGGACGCCTATCACATCACGTCCCCCGCGGAGGACGGCGCGGGAGCGGCCAAAGCGATGGAGTACGCTATCGCGGACGCAGGACTTGACAAGAACGACATCACCTATATCAACGCCCACGGCACGGCGACGCATCACAACGATCTCTTCGAGACGCGGGCGATCAAGCTGCTGTTCGGCGATCATGCCCGGGATATCAGGATCAACTCCACGAAATCCATGGTGGGGCATCTGTTAGGCGCCGCTGGGGCGATCGAGTTTGTGACCTGTGTGAAAGAACTGGAGGAGGGTTATATCCACCGCACGGTCGGCTATCAGGTGCCGGATGAGGAGTGCGATTTGAATTACTGCAAAGAGCCATATCGGGAGGACTTCGAGTATGCGCTTTCCAACTCGCTCGGTTTCGGCGGGCACAACGCGAGCCTGCTCGTAAAGAAATATCACGAATAAAGTGGACAGGAGGGATACCGTATGTCGCTGATGACAGCAAAAGAGATCATGGAGATCATTCCCCACAGGCAGCCCTTTATGCTGATCGATACGATCGAGGAATTGGAAGAAGGCAAAAGAGTCGTCGCAAAGAAGTGCGTATCTTACAATGAGCCTTTCTTTGCGGGGCATTTCCCGGGGGAGCCCGTGATGCCCGGCGTGCTCATCATCGAGGCGCTGGCGCAGGCGGGTGCGGTGGCGATTTTAAGCCAGCCGGAGTTTAAAGGTAAGACGGCGTATTTCGCGGCGATCAACAGTGCCAAGTTCAAGGGCAAGGTAGTACCGGGCGATGTGCTGACGCTGGAGACGGAGATTATCAAAGTAAAGGGACCCATCGGCGTGGGCGCGGCGAAAGCTTATGTGGACGGCAGACTGGTGGCGCAGGCGGAACTGACCTTTGCGATCGGCCAGGCGTAGAACGGAGCGATTCATGACGGAGATAAAACCTCTCAGGATAGGGGAGCTTGCAGCAAAAGTGCCCGTGATACAGGGCGGCATGGGCGTGGGAATCAGCCTCTCGTCCCTGGCGGGCGCGGTGGCTGCAGAGGGCGGTATCGGCGTGATCTCCACGGCGCAGATCGGATACCGGGAAGCGGATTTTGACGACGATCCCATCGGAGCTAATCTGCGCGCCATAGGCAAAGAAATCCGCAGGGCGCGTAAGATCGCATCCGGCGGCATCCTGGGCGTCAACATCATGGTCGCCACACGCAGATATGAAGAGTACGTGCGTGCGGCGGTGGAGGCGGGAATCGATCTCATCATATCGGGAGCCGGACTGCCGGTGGAACTGCCGAAGATCGTGGGAGCAGCGAAGACGAAACTGGCGCCGATTGTGTCCAGCGTCAAGTCCGCGCAGATCATTCTGCGCTACTGGCTGAAAAAATACGACAGGCTGCCGGATGCAGTGATCATTGAGGGGCCGCTTGCAGGCGGGCATCTCGGGTTCCGCAGGGAGCAGCTCGACGATATAGAGGCGCTTGACTATGACGCGGAAGTCAGGGCAATCATAGAACATGTGGACGCCGCTGCCGCGGAACATGGCGCTGAGATCCCGGTGATCATGGCCGGGGGCGTGTACACCAGGGAGGATATGCTCCGCTATCTTCATATGGGAGCCGAGGGCGTACAGGTGGCGACGCGCTTTGTGACGACTTATGAATGTGATGCGCCCGCCGCCTATAAACAGGCGTATATCGACGCGAAGGAAGAGGATATCGTGATTGTGCAGAGTCCGGTGGGGATGCCGGGCAGAGCGATACGGAATTCTTTTATCAGACGGGCTGAGGAAGGGCGGATTCCGCATGGGAAATGTCATCTATGTGTGAGCGCCTGTGATCCGGCGTCGACGCCGTACTGTATCACGGACGCGCTCGTCAACGCGGCGAGGGGCAATATGGACGACGCGCTTCTGTTCTGCGGCGCGAATGCCAGCCGGGCGGTCAGGCTGGAGCATGTGAAGGATATTATGGATGAGTTTCGTCCGTAACATACGGATAGATAGATGAGGAAAGCTATGGGAACAAGGATTATAGGAACAGGAAGCTGTCTGCCGGAGACGGTTGTGACCAACGACGATCTGGCGAAGATCATGGATACCTCCGACGAGTGGATCAGCACGCGCACGGGGATCAGGGAACGGCATCTGGCGAAGGATGAGACGACGGCGGGCATGTCCGCCGAGGCCGCGAGGCGCGCCATGGAGAATGCCGGCGTGACGGCGCAGGAGATCGATCTGATCATCGTTGGCACGGTGACGGCGGATCAGGTGACTCCGGCGTGTGCGTGCGAGGTGCAGGCCGAGATCGGCGCCGACCATGCGGTGGCTTTTGACATCAATGCCGCCTGCTCCGGGTTTATGTTCGCGCTGCACATCGCCCACGCTTATCTGCAGACAGGCGTGTACAGGACGGCGCTGATCATCGGCGCGGAGACGCTGTCCAAGATCATGGACTGGAGCGACAGGAGCACCTGTGTTCTCTTTGGGGACGGCGCGGGAGCGGCTGTCGTGCGCGCGGACGGTCAGCCGGGCGGACTGCTCGCTTTCGATCAGGGGACGGACGGTGTGAAGGGCAGGGTGCTGTCGTGCCCGAACCGCTCCAACAACAACCCGCTGGTCGAGACGTCCAGAGAATTGAAATATGTACATATGGACGGACAGGAAGTGTACAAGTTCGCCGTGACACAGGTGCCGGCGTCCCTGCAGAAGACCGTTGAGGCGGCGCACCTTGCGATGGAGGATATCGATTTCTACGCGCTGCATCAGGCGAACATCAGGATCCTGCAGGCGGTGGCGAAGCGGCTGAAGGTGCCGGAGGACAGATTCCCGGTCAGCCTGGATCACTGCGGTAATATCTCCGCGGCGAGCGTGCCGATTTTGCTGGACGAGATGAACCGCAAAGGGCTTCTGAAGCCGGGTATGAAGATAGCGCTGGCGGGTTTCGGCGGCGGGCTCACCTGGGCTTCCGCGGTGCTGGAGTGGTAGCGCGGCGGTTCCGGACAAAGACCGTCCTGCCTGCGCGGATCTGAAAGATCGCGGAGCGCGTGCTGTCATAAGGAAACGGGACGGCACATAAGATAGAGATAAGAAGATACGGGAACAAAGGCCGTCTGCGGAACAGCATATCGTTTTCTCAGCGGCTTTTATCATGTCTATGCTGAATTATATCTGGGCCTTTATGATTCTGGTAGGAGTTATCTACGGCGCGATGACCGGCAGGATGGCGGACGTCACGAACGCTGCGCTGGATTCCGCAGGGGACGCCGTCGCGCTGTGCATTACCATGATCGGGGTGATGGCGCTGTGGGTGGGGCTTATGGAGATCGCCCAGAAGTCCGGGCTCATCGCGAAAATGACGAGGGGCATACAGCCCTTTGTCAGCTTCCTGTTTCCGGGGATCCCCAAGGGACATCCCGCCAGAGAGTATATTTCCACAAATCTGATCGCCAATGTTCTGGGACTCGGCTGGGCGTGCACGCCGGCGGGGTTAAAGGCGATGGAAGCGCTGGCGCAGCTGGAGCGCGAGAGGGGGAACCCGGAATATCTGCGCGGGGAAGGGGCGGATGCGGATGTGGGGAAAACCGCGCCCGGGCGGACGGCCAGCAGGGAGATGTGCACCTTTCTCATACTCAATATCTCCTCGCTGCAGCTGATTCCGGTGAATATGATCGCCTACAGGCAGCAGTACGGCAGCGTGGATCCGGCGGGTATTATTGCGCCTGCGGTCCTGGCAACGTCGATCAGCACATTGACGGCGGTGGCATATTGTAAGATAATGGATCTGAGGCGGAGAAACGACACGGGAAAAGTACAGTGAGATCACGGCGGCCCGTGCGCGGTATCACGAAGGAAGAGAGGAATATCCCATGAAATATGACGTTATCATTGTCGGGGCGGGACCGGGCGGTATCTTTACCGCGTATGAGCTGACACAGAGGCAGAGCGGTCTCAAAATTGCGGTGTTTGAGGCGGGGCAGCCACTGGAGAAGAGACACTGTCCGATCGACGGGGACAGGATCAAAAGCTGCGTGCACTGTAAGAGCTGTTCCATTATGAGCGGCTTCGGCGGCGCGGGCGCTTTCTCCGACGGGAAATACAATATCACCAACGATTTCGGCGGTACGCTGTACGAGCACGTGGGCAGGAAGCGGGCCATCGAGCTGATGAAATATGTGGATGAGATCAACATGCGTTACGGCGGGGAGGGTACGAAGCTGTACTCCACCGCGGGCAGCCATTTCAAAAAGCTGTGCCTGCAGAACAAGCTGAATCTGCTGGACGCCTCCGTGCGTCATCTTGGGACGGATATCAATTATATCGTGCTTGGGAATCTCTATGCGGCGCTGAAGGACAAGGTGGATTTCTATTTCGAGACGCCGGTCCGCACGGTGGAGATTCTGGAGAGCGGTTATCGCGTCGTGTGCGACAGCGCCGCATACGACTGTGGACAGTGTGTGATCTCCGTGGGGCGCAGCGGCAGCAAATGGATGCAGAAGGTGTGCGAGGATCTGGATATCGAGACGAAGTCCAACCGCGTGGACATCGGCGTCCGCGTGGAACTGCCCGCGGTGATCTTCTCCCATCTGACGGACGAGCTGTACGAGAGCAAGATCGTCTACCGCACGGAAAAGTTTGAGGACAGAGTCAGGACATTCTGCATGAATCCGCACGGCATTGTGGTCAACGAGAACACCAACGGCATCGTGACGGTGAACGGCCACAGTTACGAGGGGGCGGACAGACAGACGCAGAACACAAACTTCGCGCTGCTGGTGGCGAAGCATTTTTCAGAGCCGTTCAAGGACAGCAACGGTTACGGCGAGAGCATCGCCAGACTGTCGAATATGCTGGGAGGCGGCGTGATCGTACAGCGTTTCGGCGATCTGGTGAGAGGACGGCGCAGCAACGAGAAGCGCATTGCGGAAGGGCTGGTGGAGCCCACCCTGTCGGCTACGCCCGGGGATCTGAGTCTGGTGCTGCCGAAACGCATTCTGGACGGGATCATTGAGATGATCTATGCCCTTGACAAGATTGCGCCCGGCACAGCCAACGACGACACGCTTCTCTATGGTGTGGAAGTCAAGTTCTACAACATGGAGGTAGATATCAACGAACATCTCGAGACGAAATATAAGGGATTGTACATGATCGGCGACGGCAGCGGAGTGACGCACTCGCTCTCCCACGCGTCGGCCAGCGGCGTCCACGTGGCGCGGAGCATTCTCGGCGCCGAGCAGGAAACCGCGTGCGGCTGAGGACAGGATCGGGCATAGAGCGGGAGAGGACGGCATAGATTGTAATAATGATTCACGCAGTCTTTTTCGTGAGGCATATCCATGGTCGCTGGACTCTCCAATATCTCGAATATTATTATTCCGGTCATTATCTTCTACATCGTGGCCTACGGCATGATCGCCGGGAGCAATGTGTATGAGGATTTTATCAGAGGAGCCGGCGACGGCTTCCGGACGGTGATACAGATCATGCCGACGCTGATCGGTCTGATGGTGGCGGTGGGCGTGCTGCGCGCCTCGGGGTTTTTGGGATTCGTGGGCGGACTGTTCGCGGGCGTCACCGAACGCCTGGGATTTTCGTCGGAGCTGGTACCGCTCATGCTGGTCAAGATGTTTTCTTCTTCCGCCGCGACCGGCCTTGTCCTGGATATCTTCAAGAATCACGGACCGGATTCTCTGATCGGACTGACGACGTCGATCATGATGAGCTGTACGGAGACGATTTTCTACACCATGTCGGTCTACTTCCTCGCGGCGAAAGTGACGAAGACGCGCTATACGCTGACCGGAGCGCTGCTCTCCACGCTGGCGGGCATCGCTGCCAGCATCGCGCTGGCGCACATACAAATCGGCGCTCTGTAGAGAGCGCCGTCTGTGTGAGAAGGATAGAAATGTATCGCTAAATATGATGTTGTCGGCATGTTCCTGCGAACATCACAGTTGTTGTTAGTCGAAGCCGATCGACGCCGAAGCAGCACCGGCGGCTTCTGTAAAATGTAGAATAGAATCATCATAAAATGTTCCCCAACTACAGTATTTATTCTAAGAGATAAATATGAATACAATATGTCTGATTTACAAACAAAAAAGAAAAAAAATATAAAATAAATTTAATAATTAGTACTGCGGTACCAGAGAAATCCGGGACGGAGGCGGCGAAGAAAACGGTTGTATTATGAAGAATATTTTATTACAATAAAAACGTGGCCGAAAAAAGAGCCGCCGGTATTCTGAAAAGTGACAAGAGGATAGCCGGACAGGTTTCGAGCCCCTGACGGGGAGCGGAAAGCGGGGAAAGAGAAATGGCAGATACGATTTTCAGAGAAAAGAGCATACAGAGGGTGTCTTCGCCCGAGCAGCTGAACGATTATATACGGGTCACGAATCCGGGAATCTGGATCATACTTGCGGCGACCGTCGTTCTGCTGGCAGGATTTATCGTGTGGGGCGTTGTCGGTTCTCTTGAGACACAGGTGGACGCCGTCTCCGTCTCCGATGCGGGAACGACCGTCTGCTATGTCAGGGAAGCGGAGATTGCCGACGTCGCGCCGGGCGATCCCGTCCGCATCGAGGGCGAAGAATACACCGTCGCTTCCATTGCGGACGAGCCGGTCGCGGTGGACGACAGTTTCTCCGCATACGCGCTGCGCGTCGGCGGGCTGGTTCCGGACGAGTGGGTATATGCGGTTACTCTGGACGGAGCGCTGCCGGACGGGGTCTATGAGGCTTCGGTCGTGACGGACAGCGTCTCGCCGATATTCTTTCTGTTTAACTGAGGTGCGCCATGGCGAAGAATAAACAAAAGGAACCCGTGACAAGAGGCGTGGCCAAAGTGCCCGTCGTGATGCAGATGGAAGCGCTGGAGTGCGGCGCGGCTTCCCTGACGATGATTCTGGCCTATTATGGGAAGTGGGTGCCGCTGGAACAGGTACGCGCGGACTGCGGCGTATCCCGCGACGGATCCAACGCGAAGAACATTTTGAAAGCGGCCCGCAGCTACGGGCTGGAGGCGAAAGGCTACCGTTACGAGCCGGACAGCCTCAGAGAGAAGGGAAAATTTCCCTGCATTATTCACTGGAACTTCAATCACTTTGTCGTCCTGTGCGGATTCAGGGGCGGCAAAGTCGTGCTCAACGATCCGGCCAAGGGCAATTACACCGTCTCTATGGAGACTTTTGACGAGAGTTTTACGGGTATCTGCCTGATGCTCGAACCGTCAGCCGGCTTCGAGCCGGGCGGGAAGCCTAAGAGCGTGCTTGCTTATGCGAAGAAACGGCTGGCCGGGACGGGCGCGGCCGTGGCTTTTGTGGCGCTTACGACGAGCATTGTGTCTCTTATCGGCGTGATTCAGCCGGCGTTTTCGAGAGTCTTTCTGGACCGGCTGCTCACGCACAGGAATCCGGAGTGGTTCTATCCGTTTCTCTGGGCGCTTGCGGCGATCTCCGTCATACAGCTCGTGGTGCTGTGGGCCGAGGCGAGATCCAGCTATCTGATCCAGGGCAAGCTGGCGGTGGTCGGCAACACCTCCTTCATGTGGAAGGTGCTGCGGATGCCGATGGAATTTTTCTCCCAGCGGATGGCGGGCGATATCCAGCAGCGGCAGGAGGCCAGCGCCGCCATTGCGGATATCTTTGTCAATACGTTCGCGCCGCTGGTGCTGAATGCGGCCATGACGATTTTCTATCTCGTCGTCATGGTTCGGTACAGTCCGATCCTGGCGCTGGTGGGCGTCGCTTCGATCCTGTTCAATCTGATCATGTCGCGCGTGATTTCCAAAAAGCGCGTCAACATCACCCGCGTGCAGATGCGCGACGCCGGCAAGCTGGCAAGCTCCACGGTCGCGGGGATCGAGATGATCGAGACGATCAAGTCCAGCGGCGCAGAGACCGGCTACTTCGAGAAGTGGGCGGGATATCAGGCCAGCGTGAATACGCAGGACGTCAGATACGCCAGACTGAACGAGTATCTCGGCCTGATTCCGAGTCTCGCCACGGAACTTACGAGCATCGTTGTGCTGATTCTCGGCGTGTTTTTCGCAATGCAGGGGAATTTTACCATCGGCATGGTCATGGCGTTTCAGGGTTTTCTCGTCTCGTTCACGGCGCCGGCGATGACGCTGATCGACGCGGGACAGACCATTCAGGAGATGCGCACGCAGATGGAGCGCGTGGAGGACGTCATGGAGTACCCCACCGACGTCAATTACGAGAACGAGCCGGAGGCGGAGAAGGATGCGGAGTACGGGAAACTCTCGGGCGCCTTGGAGATGAAGGGCGTGACATTCGGGTATTCCCGTCTGGACGAGCCTTTGATCGAAGACTTTCATCTGTCTCTGAAACCCGGCAGCCGAGTGGCGTTCGTCGGCGGTTCCGGCTGCGGCAAGTCCACGCTCGCCAAGCTGATCTCCGGGCTCTACCAGCCGTGGAGCGGAGAGATTCTGTTCGACGGTAAGCCGATGAAGGATATCGACCGCAGTGTGTTTATGGGTTCGCTCGCCGTCGTGGACCAGGATATCATACTCTTTGAAGACAGCATCCGGAACAATATCAAGATGTGGGACGATTCGATCGAGGATTTCGAGATGATCCTCGCCGCCAAGGACGCGCAGCTCCACGAGGATATCATGCGGCGCGACGGCGGATACGATTATGTGATCACCGAGGGCGGCAAGGACTTTTCGGGAGGCCAGCGCCAGCGCATGGAGATCGCCCGGGTACTGGCGCAGGATCCCACCATCATCATTCTGGACGAGGCGACCAGCGCGCTCGACGCCAGGACGGAGTACGACGTGGTTCGCTCGATCAAGGACAGAGGCATCACCTGTATCGTTGTGGCGCACAGGCTTTCGACCATCCGCGACTGCGACGAGATCATTGTGATGGATCACGGCCGGGTCGTGGAGCGCGGCACGCACGAAGAATTATATGCGAGAAACGGCTATTATACACAGCTTGTTTCCAATGAGTAGGAGGTGTTTTCATGGGTTGGTTTGACGAACAGATAAAGCAGCGCAAGGAACATGACCAGAACACCTTCGAGGAAGCGTTCGTCAGGATCTCGGACGCCGTCACGGGCGCGCGCGCGTCCGCCGCTTACGAGGATGACAGGGGCCGCGCCAAGAGCGCCATTGACAGGATTCTCAGATACTACCATGTCAAATCGCGGGAAGTGCCGGATTCGATTCAGGATCTGAACGAGCAGCTGGAATATCTCATGCGCCCTTACGGGATCATGCGCAGGACGGTCAACCTGGAGAAGGGATGGCACAGGGATGCGTTCGGCGCCATGCTGGGCGCGCGCAAGTCGGACGGCGCTATCGTGGCGTTTATTCCCGCCGGCGTGTCCGGCTATGCGTTCTCCGATCCGGATACGGGCGAGACCGTCAGAATCTCCCGCAAGAACGAGGATCTGTTTGAGACGGAGGCGATCGCTTTCTACAAGCCTTTTCCGCTCAAAAAGATTGGCGTTGTGGATCTTCTGAAGTATATAACGGAGAGTCTCTCGGCGGCAGATTATGTGCTGGCGGCTGCGGCTACGCTCGCGGTGACGCTCGTCGGCATGCTCACGCCCAGACTGAACCGCCTGCTCTTCGGAACCGTCATCGAGAGCGGGGATATCACGCTGCTGTGGTCCATAGCGGTGTTTATGATCTGCGTGTCCGTCTCCACTCTGCTGCTGGGGGCGGTGAAGGCGCTCTTCATGGCGAGGATCCGGACGAAGATGGACGTTACCGTGCAGGCGGCTGCCATGGCGCGGGTCATGTCGCTTCCCGCGGCATTTTTCAAGGATTACAGTTCGGGAGATCTCTTCACGAGGACGCAGAACATCAATATGCTCAGCACCATGCTGGTGGACGCCGTGTTTTCCACCGGCCTTACCTCGCTGTTCTCCCTCGTCTATATTTCCCAGATCTTTGTATTCGCGCCTGCGCTGGCTGTGCCCGCGCTGCTGATCATACTCGCGACGACGCTGTGCTCCGTGCTGACCGCCTGGCTGCAGATGAAGGTGGTCCGCAGACAGATGGAGTTGGGGGCCAAGGTCAGCGGTATGAACTACGCGCTGGTTACGGGCGTACAGAAAGTCAAGCTCGCCGGCGCTGAGAGGCGCGCTTTCTCCAGATGGGGCAGGCTCTATGCCGAGCAGGCCCGGGTTACTTACAATCCGCCCGGGATCATTCGGTACAACAACGTGATTACGACCCTGATTACATTGACCGGCACGCTCGTCATGTATTACAGGGCGGTTACAAGCAACGTGTCCGTAGCGGATTACTATGCTTTTGACACGGCGTACGCCATGGTGACGGGAGCTTTCCTGTCCCTGGCTCAGATTGCGCTCACCGCCGCGAATATCAAACCGATTCTGGACATGGCCAGGCCGATTCTGGATACCGTGCCAGAGATCTCCGAGGGCAAACAGGTGGTCACGCGGCTGTCCGGCGGCTTGGAATTGAGCAATGTGTCTTTCCGTTACCAGGAGAATATGCCGAATGTGGTGGACGATCTGTCCTTGCGGATCCGCCCCGGCGAGTATGTGGCGATCGTCGGCCAGACGGGGTGTGGCAAATCCACCCTTATGCGGCTCCTGCTGGGGTTCGAGACGCCGCAGAAAGGGGCGATCTACTATGACGGCAAAGATCTGGCCGGCCTCGACCTGAAGTCCCTGCGCCGCAGGATCGGCACTGTCATGCAGAACGGCAAGCTGTTCCCGGGCGACATCTTCTCCAACATCGTGATCTCCGCGCCGTGGCTCACCCTGGACGACGCGTGGGAGGCGGCGGAGATGGCGGGCATCGCGGAGGATATCCGCAGGATGCCGATGGGGATGAATACGATGATCTCCGAGGGCAGCGGCGGCGTGTCGGGCGGACAGCGGCAGCGCCTGATGATCGCCAGAGCCGTCGCGCCCAAGCCGAAGATCCTGATGTTTGACGAGGCGACGAGCGCGCTGGACAACCTCACGCAGAGGACGGTCTCCGAGTCTCTCGACAGACTGAAATGCACCAGGATCGTCATTGCGCACCGCCTCTCCACGATCAGACAGTGCGACAGGATTCTCTATCTCGACAAGGGCAAGATCGTCGAGGACGGCACTTATGAGGAACTGGTCGCGAAGAACGGCCGGTTTGCGGAGCTGGTTGCCAGACAGCGTCTGGATGATACGGCCTATGTGGGAAAGACGACGATTTACTGAGACAAAACGGTGCGGAAAGAGCGCGCGGATAATTTTTTTGCGAAAACATCTAACAAAATCCGCCGTCCGACGTATCAAAATGTAGAACAATCATCAAAGGAGGAACAGCGGATGAAAAAAATTTCAGAAGTGAATGAAGAAAAGCTCGGACTGCAGGAAAGAGAGCTTGCAGACGACGAACTGGACGCCGTATCGGGCGCGGGTATTCTGCAGGTCAAACCGTCCGAGTCCTATCTGCTGAGCGGAGAGCCGTCGGCGAGCGGCGGTCCGGCGCCCAGACCGAAACTGTCGCTGGTTTAAAGAAAGGACATCGTATGAACAGGACGGAAGGTATGCTGCGCACACTGTTTGACTTCCAGCGCTTCGCCGGAAACAAACGGCTGGAGGCGCTGATCCGCGCCGCGGACGGTGCCGTGGACGGCGTGCCGTTGGAGGACAGCGCGCTGGAAGTGAACGCCGCGGGCGGGGCGGAAGTGTGGCGGAGCGAAACGAAAGACGGGATGAAGCTATGAGCGCGGCCATCACCCCCGAAGAACTCTACCGGAATTATCATGACAAGGTAGAGCGGTATATCGGCGCCCGCGTGGGGAACATACACGACCGTGCGGATGTGCTGCAGCAGGTTTTTCTGTCTGCAATCTCTGCGCTGGACGGTTACGATCCCGCGCGCAGCGCGCCGGGAACCTGGCTGTATGCCATTACCCGAAACACGGTGATCGATTATTACCGAACCAAGGGCCGCGAGCCGGTTCCTGCCGAGTGGGAGGAGTCTGCGGCCCCGGCTTCGGACGTCGACGAGCGGATTCTGACGCAGGAGACGCTGGAGGAACTGGCCGCCGCGCTGGAGCGGCTTCCGGAGAGGGAGAGGAATATCCTTATCCTCAGATATTATCACGGCCTTTCCGCCAGAGAGACGGCGCAGAAGGTTGGCGTCAGTTACGCCAACGTCCGTTTCCTGCAGCACAGCGCGCTGAACAAGCTGCGGCGCTGTATGAGTGAAACAGAGCACTGACACTGTACCTGACAGGTAAAGGAGGAACCACTATGAACGAACTGTATGAAATCACAAACCCCGTCTTTAACACCGCCAAGATGACGCTCACGCTCCTGGATTCCGTAGGCAATGAGGACGCGGCCGCGTTTAAGCGGATACTGGGTCTGGAGGGGCCTCATGTGAGCGGTCAGACGGCGGAGGTCGAGCTTCTGGGCAGGATCGGCGCTATCACCATCGAGATGCGCTACGCCCTGGCCAACAGGATGATTGAGACAGCCGGAAATAAGAGCGTGCTGGATCTGGCCTGCGGTTATACGCCCCGGGTCAAGTATCTGACGGATAAGGGCTATCAGTATATCGGAGGCGATCTGCCGGCGGTTGCGGAGGATATGATGCGGGTGTCGCGGGAACTGCTGGGCGGGAAAGAACTATTCCTCGCGGTGGACGTGACCAACGGCGACAGCGTGCGCCGGGCCGCCGACCGGCTTTCGGGGCCTGTTACCATCAGCTGTGAGGGACTCGTCAGCTATCTGAACAGGAGCGAACTGACCGCCATGGTGAGCAATTTTTCCGAATTGCTGGCGGAGCGCGGCGGCTGCTGGATCACTACGGATTTTGAGAGCGACGATTATTTCATGGTCATCGCGCGGGCGCTTGCCGGCGACGACAGCGGACATTTTATGGATATGGTGACCTCTCAGGTGATAAAGAAGACCGCGGATGCGAACCATGCGCCCGTGTTTGCGGACGATGAAGAGAAGCTGGAATTCCTGCATGGACTCGGTTTGAAGGTGGAGCGCCGGCCCATCACGGATCTGAGCAGCCTGGGTCTTCGCACGCTTCTCGCCTGCACGCCCGAACAGCAGGCGGCCATGGAGGAGGCTATGAGCAGGATCCATGTCTGGATCATGACGCCGGCCAAAGAGCAGGCAAAGAAATCCGCCGGTTCCGGGAACGGAGGTCTGCAGATCGAACAGTCCCTGGAGGATGCGGCGCTTACACTGCGGCTTGGGGGACGGCTGGATTCCATCAGCGCGCCGGAACTTCTGGGCGCGTTTCGGACGATCACCGGGGAGAATACTGTCCGTGATATCACGCTGGACCTGGCGGATCTGGAGTACACGTCCTCGGCGGGGCTTCGCGTCATGCTGCTCATGTACAAACATGTGGGCGCGGGACATTTCCGGCTTCTGCATGTGAACGAGACGATTGCCGATATTCTGGAGACTACCGGTTTCGGCGAATATTTCGGCTCCTGACCGGGATGCGGCGGGGCGCGGCCGCCGTCCATATAATTTGACTCTCAAAGTATTTTCTGCTAAAATAGGGGCAGATTTGAGACGGAGAACGGATATGGATATTAGCAATACGCTGAACGAGCTGCTCGTCAAGCTGTTCCGCAACATCAATGTGATAGAAGAGCGCGCGCTGCGCACCGGGGAGTACAGCGACTTGACCGCCAACGATATGCACGTGATCGAGGCCATCGGTATGGATGAGCCGAGGAATATGTCCAGCGTGGCGCGCGCCCTCGAGGTCACGACGGGGACGCTCACGATCGCGGTCAACAGTCTGGTCAGGAAGGGCTATGTCAACAGGGTGCGCAGCGAGGAGGACAGGCGGGTCGTGCTCGTCTCTCTCTCCGAAAAGGGCAAGCGGGCCTATCTGCACCACCAGGGGTTTCATGAGCGCATGATCGGGGCTGTCCTGGAGGAGCTCACGGAGGAGGAACAGCAGATTCTCGGCAAGGCGTTGACGAAACTCAATCTTTTCTTTCGGAAGACAGGATCCGGGACAATGTGCTGAAATCCGCGGGGCCGTTTTCCAGAAGAAAACTGTGAAAGAAATACAGGAAATCAGGATCTGTTTCCGGATTGCCGCTTGGGGCGGCGGATGTCGGGGCGCTGTCGCGCCAGATATCCGCCGCCTGTTTTTGAAGTTCCATAATTTCGAGATAGCCGAGATAGTATTTCGGATAATTGCAGGGTTCCTGCGCGATGTAGTCGTAAATGGCGTCCGCTGTGTCCGTGTCCGCCCGGCCGAGAGACGCGAGCATCCGCCGGACGTCCTCTCTGTCGGCGCCGTCGTAGTGGACAGCGATGTCCAGCAGGGAGCAGAGGCACAGCTGTATCTGTCTGTCCAGACGGCAGGCCGCGCAGCAGGCCGCGGCGTCCGGATGGACGCCTTCCGCCAGGCGGGCGGCGTATCGGTAGGAAGACAGTTCCGCATACAGCGCCCAGCCCTCTACGAAACCGCCGTAGTACAGGACGCCGCGCAGGGGCGTGACGCCTGTCTGGGTCCAGTAGCGCTGGCAGTATACGGTCTGATAGAGGTGCCCGGGATACCCCTCGTGGGCCAGGGTCGTGAAGAGCGAGATGTCGTCCGCCGTGTCGCGGGCGTTGATGTAGATCGTGTTGTCGCGCGCGTTGTCGATGGGCGGCGTCATATAGAAGGCCGGCGCGCTGTAAGCCTCCAGGCTGTCGTCCACGTATTTTACCGTACAGCCGATCGGGTTTCCGGCTTCGTCCGCCGGGATCGACGGATATGCGCCGGTCATGTCCGCCCGGAGCCGGTTCAGGATTTCGGCGGGCGGCATCTCTGGCAGCAGGGCACTGTCGGAGGCGAGCGCCTCCTGCAGGGCCGTGTTGCCCTGCAGCAGCTTTCGCAGAGCCGCGTAGTTCGCCGCCAGATCGCTGTACAGGAGCCGTTTGATCTCTACGACGTCCCGGGAAGAACCGGTCTGGAGACGCAGCAGCGCCCGGTAGTATTCCCTGCCGCCCGCATAGCGCACCAGCCCGCGGGAGTCCCGCCCGCTTCCCGCAAGGAGCGTGAGTTCGTCGGCGAGACGGTCGTAGGCGGGCGCGACCACGGTGGAGAGCAGCCTGTCGTTTTCCGCCTGCCAGGCAAGCGCGTCGGACTCGGTCGCCGCGCCCTGCGCAACCAGTTGATCAAGCCGGTCCGCGAAAGTGGCTTCCAGAAAATGAGCGCCGCTCTCCAGTTCGCCGCGGTCCATGAGGGCCGCGCACTGGCGGATGACTTCGCCGGCGGCGTCGTCGGACATGAAGAGGCCGGCCTGCGCTTTTTCGCGCTCATACACGGCCAGCCCGTCGAGATAGCCGGGGATCTGTTCCAGGATATTCAGATACAGCGAGACGTCGTCGGCTGTGTCCAGTCGGTATTCCGCCAGCAGGACCGGCAGCTCGGCCACCGCGCCGGAAGAAGGGGACAGCGGCTCGGAGAAATAGGGATGGGCGGCGACGGGGCGCAGCGCCTCCGTGTAGGAATTCAGCAGCTCGTACAGGCGGCGGTTGTTTTCCGAGAGCTTTTCGGGATCGAACCGATGCAGCTGTTCCGCCAGCAGGGACAGCGCATACGCGTCGTCTGCCGCGCTGCCCGCCCGGTAGACCGGAAGGGACAGAGAGGCCTCGTCGGTGTGCCAGGCGGCCGCGTCGTCGATTGTGTAGTGGAATTGGATCGGGTTGGCCCGAACCTCCTGCAGCAAAAAATGTTCCGCGAATGCCTCAAATTCTTTGTCGGTATGAAGATTGCCATAGCACAGCAACGTCGCCGCGCTGAGAGCCGTGAGGAGAACCAGGGTGATCAGCCATTGTCTGACAGACAGAAAACGTTTCAAGAGAATAACCTGCCGGATGGATTTGTAATCAGTATATGTGCGGCGTCATGGAATCATGAGTGCCTGAACGCGGATCATGCGCGGCAGAGAAAGCGTCAGAAGACAATCCGGTCGCGGCCGCTCTCCTTGCCGAGGTACAGCTTGTCGTCCGCCTCTCTCAGGAGCGTCGTGATGTCGCTGTGGAAGTCGTATTCCACCAGCCCGAATGTCAGTGATATGGAGAATTCGGCGCTGCCGCCGTCGAAGACGATGGATTTGATTCTGCGCCGGAGCGACTCCAGCGCGATGTTGGCCTCGTCGCCGTTGGACTGCGGGAAGATCAGCAGAAATTCCTCTCCGCCCCAGCGGGAGACGAAACACTCGGCAGGCAGTCCCACGCGGAAGGTCTCGGCAATTTTCTTCAGGACGACGTCGCCGACGTTGTGCCCGTAGGTGTCGTTTACTTTTTTGAAAAAGTCGATGTCGCACAGGCAGATGCTGATCTGATTTTGCGCGTTTTTCAGAAGATCTTCCAGATACTCCATCGTGCTGCGCCGATTGTTTAGACCCGTCAGCGGATCGATGCTCGCCTGTCTCTTCAGCTGTTCGTTGTACTCGATCAGCTTGCCCTCCAGAGCCTGCGTGTCCGTGCTGAAGTAGTAGCATAGCAGCGAGAGCGACCAGAAGATGGCTACCGAGTTGAGCGTCTGGAAAGCGGTGTTGATCTCAGCCGTGACGCTGAGGTCGGGACTGTAATTCTGACAGTGGAAGTACAGGTGCATGCGCAGCGCCAGAAGCGCCAGGACATAGAGACATTTTGCGGTTTCGTGCCGGTATCTTGCGAAAAAGCAAAAGACGATCAGCACGAAGATATAAGTCTGCACGCCGATGCCCCAGCCGAACATATAGACGTTGGCGACCAGCCAGACCAGTATGGCGGCATTCAGAATACAGTAGGAGGCGAACGTGTGCTGGCGGTACGACATGATGAAGATGGCCAGAAACGCGATGATGCACAGCTGGCAGAAGATCATGCCGCCCGTGTGGCTGATGAGCAGAAACAGGACGCCGCTGATCAGAGAGTACGCGATCATGGTGAGCGTGAGCATCCTGACAACCACAATCAGCTTGGCGGATTCATTGCGGTCGCCGGTGTCCTTGCAGATCAGATCATAAAATTTTTGAAAGATATTGCTGCCGTTCATTGTTCTGGGGACGTCCTCTTTCATATTCTGCGAATATATACGATCCTATATATCATACACTATATTTATGATTTGCGCAAATTATGAGAGTGCGGTAAAACGCATCGTTGTATTCCGGAAAACGCAATGGGGAGATATTATTCCTACATATTTTACAAATTTTACAAAGCGAAATCAAAAAAACCGTCAATTTACACAAAAAGCAGGGACCGATTTTATAAAATATTTTAGAAAAAGAAAAATGGGATGAAATTACATTGACGGAATCGAATTATCTTGATAAAATGTTAGCGCGAGGGATTTTGGGTCCCGAGTGACTTCATAATTCTAATTCATTAAGGGAGGAAAAAGGTATGAAGAAGAAATTGGCACTTATGATGGTTGCCGCTATGACGATGGCTTCCGTAGTAGGCTGCGGCGGCGGTTCTAACGACGCGGCTCCTGCGGCTGCCGACACGGAGACGGAAGCTCCTGCGGATACGGCTGCCGACACAGAGGCGGAGGCTCCTGCAGACACGGCTGCTGCCGATACAGAGGCAGAGGCAGAGGCTCCTGCGGCGTCCGGCGAGTTGATCAAGGTCGGCATCATCAATAACGACCCCAACGAGTCCGGTTACCGTACGGCGAACGACGCGGATCTGAAGGCAACCTTCTGCGAGGAGAACGGCTATGAGGCGTCCTTCGCATACAGCCTGAAGAATGAGGAGCAGATCAACTCCGCACAGCAGTTTATCCAGGACGGCGTAGATTATCTGCTTCTGTCCGCAGCGGATACGTCCGGCTGGGATTCCGTACTGCAGGATGCGCAGGCTAACGGCGTAAAGGTTATCCTGTTCGACCGTACCATCGACGCTGATCCGAGCCTGTATGAGGCTTCTATCGTATCCGATATGAGAGCCGAGGGCGACAAGGCGGTTGAGTGGCTGAAGAGCCAGAACCTTGACGAGTACAATATCATCCACATCCAGGGCGTTATGGGTTCCGCAGCGCAGATCGGCCGTTCCGATGCGCTTACCGAGACGGCAGCGGATGAGGGCTGGAACATTATTGTGAGCCAGACCGCTAACTGGAACGCTGAGGAAGCACAGCAGATCGTACAGTCCGTAATCGACTCCGGCGAGTCTTTCAACGTAATCTATGCTGAGAACGACAACATGGCACAGGGCGCGGTAGCGGCTCTGGATGCTGCCGGCATTACGCACGGCGTAGACGGCGACGTGAAGATCCTCGGTTTCGATACCAACAAGTTCGCTCTGGAAGAGCTGCTTGCAGGCAACTGGAACTACGATGGACAGTGCAACCCGTTCCAGTCTTCCTACATCGACGAGATCATCAAGACGCTTGAGAGCGGCGGCACGATCTCCGAGAAGACCATCATCATGGACGAGATGGGCTTCGACGCAGAGACCATCACGCAGGAGGATGTTGACACCTACGGTATCTAACAGATCATCGCAGATCGACATCGAGTGAAAGAGTAAATAATAAGCGTAGCGCAGATATGGAAGATTTATGCTGCGCTGCGCTTTATTATTATTGACAGAAAATCAGGAGGTGAATGAAGGGGTGAGTGAAAACGTTGTATTGAAGATGCGCAACATTCACAAGCGTTTCCCCGGCGTGTACGCCCTGCAGGGAGTAGATCTCACGCTGCGAAAGGGCGAGATCCATGCGCTGATGGGGGAAAACGGCGCGGGAAAGTCAACCTTGATCAAGGTGTTGACGGGGGTTTATACCAAGGACGAGGGAGAGATCAGCATCGACGATCAGGTCGTAGCGATCCATTCTCCGCAGCAGGCGCAGAATGCGGGCATCAGTACCGTGTATCAGGAGATCACGCTCTGCCCGAACCTGTCGGTTGCCGAGAACATGTACATAGGACGGACCGCAGGGATCGGACAGAATTGGAAGAAAGTCAACGCGGATGCGGAGAAGATCCTGCAGTCGCTCGACATTCCGGCCAAGGCGACGCAGCAGCTCTCGAGCTGTTCCATCGCGGTACAGCAGATGGTCGCCATCGCCCGGGCGGTGGACATGGACTGTAAGGTTTTGATTCTGGATGAGCCGACGTCTTCCCTGGACGAACAGGAGGTCGCGAAACTGTTTAAGCTGATGCGCGACCTGAAGGCGAGAGGAGTCGGCATTATCTTCGTAACGCATTTCCTCGACCAGGTGTATGAGGTGTGCGACCGGATCACGGTTATGCGGGACGGTCAGCTGGTCGGCGAGTATGTGATCGAAGATCTTCCGAGAGTGCAGCTTGTCTCCAAGATGCTCGGCAAGGAGCTCGACGATATGGGCGACATCAGCAGCGAGTATCAGACTTACGAGCACAAGGAAGGCGAAGCGCCGGTATTCGAGGCGGAGGGTCTTGCCAGCGACTCCGGCATCAAGCCTTTTGATTTCCATATCAACAAGGGCGAGGTCAACGGGTTCACCGGCCTGCTGGGTTCGGGGCGCAGCGAGTGCGTGCGCGCGATCTTCGGCGCGGACAGGGTGACGCGCGGTTCCGTCAAGATGAACGGCAAGCCCGTGAAGATTTCGAAGCCCATCGACGCGATGCGTCACGGTATCGCCTATCTGCCGGAAGACCGCAAGGTGGACGGCATCGTCGGCGATCTGTCGGTGCGGGATAATTTGATCCTCGCAGCGCAGGTGTTGAAAGGATTCCTGAAGCCTTTCTCCAAGGCGGAAGCCAATAAATTTGCGGACGAGTACATCAAGCTGCTGAGCATTAAGACGGCCTCTGCGGATACGCCGATCAAGTCTCTCTCGGGCGGCAACCAGCAGAAAGTCATCGTGGCCAGATGGCTGCTCGCCCATCCCGAATATCTGATCCTCGACGAGCCTACGAGAGGTATCGACGTCGGCACGAAGACGGATATTCAGAAGCTGGTGCTGAAGCTCGCATCGGAAGGCATGAGCATTACGTTCATCTCCTCCGAGCTGGATGAGATGTTAAGGACCTGCTCGCGTCTGGTAGTTATGCGCGACCTGCACGTGGTCGGCGAGCTGACGGGAGCGGATATGAATCAGAGTAAAGTCATGAGTACAATCGCAGGAGGTGAGAAGAAGAATGCAGAATAAGAGTAAATCAGGCATAGGAGCTTTTTTTAGCCGATTGGTGAGGCAGCAGTACTTTATTCCTTTGACAGCATTGGTTCTGCTCGCCCTGTTCAACCTGATCGCTGATCCGGCTTTCTTTAAAATCTCAATAACCACGAACAGCGCCGGCAACGCGGTGCTGGCGGGAACGCCGATCACGATTCTGGACTACGGTTCGGAGCTGGCGATCTTGGCCATCGGTATGACGCTGGTCACGGCGGCTTCCAAGGGACAGGATATCAGTGTGGGCGCGGCGGTCGCGATCGCGGGCAGTTTCATCCTGCGGATGCTGTGCGGCGGCGACAGCTCTTCCAGTACGCTGCATATGCCGATTATCTGCGCGTTCCTGCTGGGCTGCGTGGTAGCGATGCTGTTCGGCGCCTTCAACGGCGTGCTGGTGGCGTTCTTTAAGATACAGCCGATGATCGCGACGCTGATTCTGTATACGGCGGGCCGTTCCATCGCGGCGTGGTTCAACAACAACGAGCTGCCGATCATCAAGGACGCGACGTTTTCCTATATCGGCGGTTTCATTCCGGGAGTTCCGATCCCGACGCCGTTCTTTATCGCGGTTATCTGCGTGATTGTGATTACGCTGGTACTGAAATTTACCAACCTGAGACTGTACACCGAGGCGGTGGGCATCAATGAGAACTCCGCGCGCCTGAACGGTCTGAATCCCGCGGCGATCAAGATTCTGTCCTTTGTGATTCTGGGCCTGTGCGTGGCGGTGGTAGGTCTGATCAAGGTGAGCCGCGTGTCTTCCATCAACTACTCGGTTATCGCCAAGGATATCGAGATGGACGCGATCCTCGCGGTTGCGCTGGGCGGCAATTCTCTGAGCGGCGGCAAGTTCAATATGGCGACGTCCATCATGGGCGCGTATATCATTCAGTTCCTGACGCAGACCCTGTACAAGTACAAGGTGCCTTCCGAAGCGCTTCCGGCGTACAAGGCGGTCGTCGTGATCCTGCTGGTTGTCATGAGCGCGCCGACAGTGAGAGAGTACTTCTCCAATCTGATGAAGAAAATGAAAGTAAAGGAGGCCGCTTAGTATGTCGAAAAATAATTCTTCCGCACAGTCCGGCGGGCTGCGCGGCAAACTGAACAATATGACGGATACTAACATGCTCCTTACGATCACGATCATAGCGTTCTTCCTGATGTACATAGGAGCGATGATCTTCTTAAAGGGCGGTTTCCTGCGGACGCAGACTTTCTTTAATATTCTGAACGCCAATGCGGCGCTGATTGTCTTATCCTGCGGTCTGAGCCTTGTCATGATCACGGGGAGTATCGATATCTCGGTGGGCGGCGTTACGGCGTTAATTACAATGTGCTGCGCGGTGTACCTGGACAATATGGGCGGCAATGTGGCCGTCTCGGTTCTGATCGCGCTGGCGATCGGCCTGGCGTTCGGCGCTTTTCAGGGCGCGCTCGTGGCGTTCCTCGACATTCAGCCCTTTATCGTAACTCTGGCGGGCATGTTCTTCGCCAAGGGCATGACGACGATCGTCAATTCGAATCCGTTCAACGTGTCGAACGAGAGTTTTACGGCGCTCAAGAATACCCGCATCACGGTGCCCGGCATGGGTTTTGTCAACGCGAAGGGGATCTATGTGGACGCCTATGTGGAGATCGGCGTGATCGTGGCGCTCCTGGTGGTAATCGTTATGTTCTGTATGCTCAGATGGACGAAACTGGGCCGCGCGTTCTATGCGGTCGGCGGCAATGTGCAGAGCGCGCTGATGCTGGGTATCAACGTAAAGAAGACGAAGTTTCTCGCACATCTGCTCTGCGGCCTGCTGTCGGGCATCGGCGGCTACGTGTATTTCCTGCATTCCGGCAACGGCGCCGTGACCAACGCGGCGGGCGCGGAGATGAACGCGATCGCCTCCTCCATCATCGGCGGCACGATGCTGACGGGCGGCGTCGGCAATATCATCGGTACTTTCTTCGGCGTGCTGTCCTTCAGCACGATTCAGAACATCGTGACGTCCGCCGGCCTGGACGAGGCGTGGTGGACGGGTATCACCAAGGCGGTCATCCTCTGCCTGTTCCTGGTGATCCAGAGTATCGTGATGTCGCGTAAGAAAAAATAACAACAGATAGACCAAAAGCGGGCTGTGATACCGGGATTTTTGTCGGTGTGGCAGCCCCGCGCTTTTTATGGCGGTAAATTTTTTCATTTTTTTGCAATAGAGGCTTTCTATTGTGTTTATATTCATGTATAATATTTTAGTAAGAGATAAAATATATCATGATCGGAGGTTACTATGCAAGCAAAAAACTATAAGTTCTGGTTTTGTACCGGATCACAGGATCTGTATGGGGACGAATGCCTGAAGAAAGTGGCCGATCATTCGGCGAAGATTGTGGAGGGGCTGAACGCTTCCGGCAGACTGCCCTTTGAGGTGGTGCTGAAGCCCACGCTGATCAGCCAGGCGTCCATCAGACAGACCTTCAACGAGGCGAACAACGATCCTGAATGCGCGGGCGTGATCACGTGGATGCACACCTTCTCTCCCGCCAAAATGTGGATCCTGGGACTGAAGGAATTCCGGAAGCCGCTGTGCCATCTGCACACGCAGTTCAACGAAGAACTTCCCTACGACACGATCGATATGGATTTTATGAACGAGAACCAGTCGGCGCACGGCGACAGAGAGTACGGTCATATCGTGAGCCGCATGGGAATCGAGCGCAAGATCATCGTGGGACACTGGGCGAACCCGCATGTACAGGAGCAGCTGGGCAGCTGGATGCGGACGGCGCTCGGCGTTATCGAGTCCTCCCACATCCGCGTGTGCCGTTTCGGCGACAACATGAACAATGTGGCTGTGACTGAGGGCGACAAGGTGGAGGCGCAGATCAAATTCGGCTGGGAGATCGATCATTACTGCGTCAACGATCTGGTGGAGTATGTGGACGCCGTGCCGCAGGGCGATGTGGACGCGCTGGTGGACGAGTACTACAGTAAGTATAAGATCATCGACGACGGCAGAGACGCGGACGAGTTCAGAAGGCACGTGGCGGTGCAGGCGAGACAGGAGATCGGTATCGAGAAGTTCCTGACGGAGAACGATTATCACGCCGTGGTGACGCACTTCGGTATGCTGGGCGGTCTGAAGCAGCTTCCCGGTCTGGCGATCCAGCGTCTGATGGAGAAGGGATACGGCTTCGGCGCCGAGGGCGACTGGAAGGTGGCCGCTATGGTGCGTCTGATGAAGCTGATGACGGCGGATATCAAGGATGCGAAGGGCACGTCCATGATGGAGGACTACACCTACAATCTCGTGCCGGGCAAAGAGGGGATCCTGCAGGCCCATATGCTGGAGGTCTGCCCGTCGGTGGCTGACGGCGAGATCGGTATCCGGGTATGTCCGCTTTCCATGGGCAACAGGGAAGATCCTGCCCGTCTGGTATTTACCTCGAAGGAGGGGCCGGCGGTGGCGTGCTCTCTGATCGATCTGGGGACGCGGTTCAGACTGCTCATCAACGCGGTCGACTGTAAGAAGGTGGAGAAGCCCATGCCGAAACTGCCGGTAGGAACGGCGTTCTGGACGCCCCAGCCCAATCTGGAGATCGGCGCGGCGGCTTGGATTCTGGCGGGCGGCGCGCATCACACGGCGTTCTCCTATGACCTGACGGTGGATCAGATGGCTGACTGGGCCGCGGCGATGGGAATCGAGAGCGTAGTGATCGACAAGGATACGACGATCCGGAACTTTAAGAACGAGCTGCGCTGGAACGAGGCCGCATTCCGCGCGTAGCCGGGACACGGCGGCGGAACCGGGCAGAGAGAAAGTATAGAAAGTATAGAAGAGGAGGTTTCAAATGGGAGCAAAAGAATGTATTGCAGGCGGCAGGGCAGTGCTCGGCATCGAGTTCGGTTCCACCAGAATCAAGGCGGTGCTGGTGGATGAGAACAACAGGCCGATCGCGTCCGGCGCGCACGATTGGGAGAACAGGCTGGAGAACGGTATCTGGACCTACAGTCTCGACGACATCTGGACAGGGCTGCAGGACTGCTACCGCAGACTGGCGGAGGATGTGCAGGCACAGTACGGCGAAAAGCTCGTGAAGATCGGAGCGATCGGATTCAGCGCCATGATGCACGGCTATATGGCGTTCAATGACAGGGACGAGCTGATGGTGCCCTTCCGCACCTGGAGAAATACCATCACGGAGGAAGCGTCTGAGAAACTGACGCAGCTTTTCAATTATCATATTCCGCAGCGCTGGACGATCGCCCATCTCTATCAGGCGATTCTGAAGGGGGAGGAACATGTGGCGGATCTGAAATTCGTGATCACGCTGGCGGGCTATATCCACTGGAAGCTGACAGGAGAGAAGATCGTCGGCGTGGGGGAGGCATCTGGCATGTTCCCCATCGACATTGCTACAGGACAGTTCAACGCCAGAATGATCGATCAGTTCGACGCGGCGGTTGCGGACAGAGGCTTTGCATGGAAACTGCGCGACGTGCTTCCCGCAGTCTGCACGGCGGGACAGCAGGCCGGCTCGCTGACGGAAGAAGGCGCGAAGCTGCTTGACCCCACCGGAACTCTGCAGGCAGGCGTACCGTTCTGTCCGCCGGAGGGCGACGCCGGCACGGGCATGGCGGCCACCAACAGCGTGGCAAAGCGCACAGGTAACGTTTCGGCGGGAACCAGCGTGTTCGGCATGATCGTGCTGGAGAAGGAGCTGTCCAAAGTGTACGACGCCATCGATCTGGTGACGACGCCGGACGGCAGTCTGGTGGCCATGGTGCACTGCAACAACTGTACTTCCGACCTCAATGCCTGGGTAAATCTCTTTAAAGAGTACTCCGAGCTGATGGGGATGAAGGTCGATATGAACGAGCTGTACGGCAGACTCTACCGCAAGGCTCTGGAGGGAGACGACGACTGCGGCGGCCTGCTGGCCTACAATTACTTCTCGGGCGAGCATGTGACGGGCTTCAACGAGGGACGGCCCCTGTTCGTCCGCCTGCCGGACGCAAAATTCAGTCTCGCCAATTTCATGCGGGTGCATCTGTTCACCTCGCTGGGCGCGCTGAAGACAGGGCTGGATATTCTGCTGAAGGAAGAGGGCGTACAGGTGGATGAGATTCTCGGACACGGCGGCCTGTTCAAGACCAAGGGCGTGGGCCAGAGCATTCTGGCGGCGGCCATCGACGCGCCGGTCAGCGTGATGGAGACGGCGGGCGAGGGCGGCGCATGGGGCATCGCGCTGCTGGCGTCGTACATGATCAACAAGGGCGCGGACGAGAGTCTGGCGGCATTCCTCGACAGCAAGGTATTTGCAGGGCAGAAAGGCGAGAAGCTGGAGCCGAAGGCGGCCGACGTGGAGGGCTTCAATAAATTTATGAAGCGCTACAGCGCGGGACTCGCCATCGAGAGAGCAGCGGTGGATGCGCTGCAGTAAAGACAGAAAGGAGCTGAGAACTGCATGTTGGAAGAACTGAAGAAGCGTGTCTATGAGGCGAACATGCTTCTGCCGAAATATGAACTGGTCACTTTTACATGGGGAAATGTCAGCGAGATCGACCGCGAGAGCGGCATCTTTGCGATCAAGCCGAGCGGCGTCGATTATGATAAGCTGACGCCCGACGATATGGTGCTGATGAACCTGGACGGCGATAAGGTGGAGGGCCGGTACAATCCCTCCTCCGACACGGCGACGCATCTGGAACTGTACAGGGCTTTTGCCGGGATCGGCGGCGTGGTGCACACCCACTCTTCCTACGCGACAAGCTGGGCGCAGGCGGGCAGGAGCATTCCCTGCTATGGCACGACGCACGCGGACTATTTCTACGGGGAGATCCCCTGCCTGAGATGTCTGAACGCGGAGGAGATCGAAGAGGCCTACGAGAAGAACACAGGGCTTCTGATCGTCAGCGAGTTTAAGCGTATGGGCAAGGATCCCGCAGCCGTTCCGGCGGCGCTGTGCAAGAACCATGGGCCTTTCGCGTGGGGTAAGGACGCTCACGAGGCGGTGCACAATGCGGTCGTGCTCGAGGAGGTGGCGAAGATGGCTTACCGGGCCGAGACGATCAACCGGGACATCAAGCCCGCGCCGCAGGAGCTGCAGGATAAGCACTATTACAGGAAACACGGCGCGAACGCTTACTACGGACAGGGCAAATAGAATGCGGCGCAGCCGCAGAACAGCAAGATCGCACAATGCGGAGAGCAAAAATTTGGTAGTGGCGGCATACGGTTTGTGTTATGCTTAGAACATAAAAAAATATGACGGAGGTTGGCGATGAACAAATTAGAGTTACAAAAAACGGCTAATGAAGTCCGCAAGGGTATCGTGGCCGCGGTGCACGGTGCCAAAGCGGGACATCCGGGCGGATCCTTGTCCGCTGCGGACATTTTTACCTATCTCTACTTCGAGGAGATGAACATCGACCCGAAGAACCCTAAGAAGGAGGACAGGGATCGTTTCGTGCTCTCCAAAGGGCACACGGCTCCGGGTCTGTACTCCACGCTGGCGAACAGGGGCTACTTCCCGGTGGAGGATCTGCCTACGCTGAGGCATCTGGGTTCTTATCTGCAGGGACATCCCTGCATGCAGGAGACGCCCGGTGTGGACATGTCGTCGGGCTCGCTCGGACAGGGTATTTCCGCGGCGGTAGGCATGGCGCTGGCGGGCAAGATGGACAATAAGAGTTACAGAGTATATACGCTGCTCGGCGACGGCGAGCTGGAGGAAGGCCAGGTGTGGGAGGCTTCCATGTTCGCGGGACACAGGAAGCTGGACAATCTCGTTGTGATCGTGGACAACAACGGCCTGCAGATCGACGGCAGCATCGACGACGTGTGCTCCCCCAATCCGATCGACAAGAAGTTTGAGGCGTTCAATTTCCATGTGATCAACATCGACGGCAACGATTTCGACCAGCTCGAGGCGGCGTTCAAGGAAGCGCGGGCGACGAAGGGCATGCCGACGGCGATCATCTGCAAGACCCTCAAGGGCAAGGGCGTATCCTTCATGGAGGGTAATGTGGACTGGCACGGCAAGGCGCCCAACGATGAGCAGTTTGCGGTTGCGATGGCAGACCTGGAGAAGATCAGTGAAGAATTGGGAGGTGCGAACTAATGGCAGATGTAAAGAAGATAGCGACACGTGACAGCTACGGAAACGCGCTGGCCGAGTGCGGCGCCGACTATCCGAATCTGGTCGTTCTGGATGCAGACCTGGCGAACGCGACCAAGACCCTCGTATTCAAGAAGGCATTTCCAGACAGACATATCGACTGCGGTATCGCGGAGGCCAATATGACGGGCATCGCGGCGGGCCTTGCGACCTGCGGCAAGATCCCTTTTATCAGCTCCTTCGCCATGTTTGCGGCGGGACGTAACTTTGAACAGGTCCGCAACTCCATCGGCTATCCGCACCTGAATGTAAAGATCGGCGCGACCCACGCGGGCATCACGGTGGGCGAGGACGGCGCGTCCCATCAGTGCCTTGAGGATATTGCGCTCATGAGAGCCATTCCGGGTATGACGGTTATCGTTCCCTCCGACGATGTGGAGGCGAAAGCGGCGGTGCGCGCGGCGATTGAGTACCAGGGGCCCGTCTTCCTGCGCTTCGGGCGCGCGGCGGTTCCGGTGATCAACGACAGGCCCGATTACAGGTTCGAGATGGGCAAGGGCGTTCTGCTGCGCGAGGGTACGGACGTGACCATCATCGCGACCGGTATTCTGGTTTCCGCGGCGCTGGAGGCGGCGGATATGCTGGCGGCGGACGGCGTCAGCGCGGAAGTCATCAATATCCACACCGTCAAGCCGCTGGACGAGGAGCTGGTAATCGCGTCCGCGAAGAAGACCGGCAAGGTTGTGACCGCCGAGGAGCACAGCGTGATCGGCGGGCTGGGAAGCGCGGTGTGCGACTGCCTGTCCACGCACTGCCCGACGCCGGTGTGCAAGATCGGTATGCAGGACGTCTTCGGAGAGTCCGGCACGGCGGCGGCGCTGGTCGAGAAGTACGGCTTTGACGGCAAGGGCGTGTACGCGTCGGTCAAGAAGTTCGTATCGTAAGAGCGGCGGCGCGATCCGCGGTTGATATCGCGACAGGAAGTTTTGAAAGGCATGGGCATACGGATGTCTGATTGTTCTAAGAGAAAAAATATTTTGTCGCCCTCCATACTGGCGGCGGACTTCTCCATTCTGGGGGAGCAGATCCGGGAGGCGGAGGCGGCGGGAGCAGAGTATCTTCATATCGATGTGATGGACGGCGTGTTCGTGCCGTCCATCTCCTTCGGGATGCCCGTCGTGAAGACCATCCGCAGGACGACCGGTATGGTGTTCGACGTACACCTTATGATCGTGGGACCGGAGCGCTATGTTCGGGAGTTTGCGGAGTGCGGCGCCGACAGCATCACTTTTCATCTGGAGGCGGCGGAGGACGCCGAGGACCTGATCGAGCAGATTCACAGTCTGGGATGCAGGGCGGGCATGTCGATCAAGCCGCAGACGCCGGTGGAAGCCGCGAGGAAATATCTGAAGAGTCTGGACATGCTGCTGGTGATGACCGTGGAGCCCGGCTTCGGCGGGCAGAAGTACATACCCGAGTCCACGGAGCGGATCCGACAGGTCAGACAGATGGCGGAGGAGCTGCAGACCGATCTGGATATTCAGGTGGACGGCGGCATCACGAGAGACAATATCCGCACGGTGCTAAACGCCGGCGCCAACGTGATCGTAGCGGGTTCGGCGGTCTTTCGGGGCAATATAACGGAAAACATACATGCTTTGACGGCGCAGTTTTAGGCTGCGCCGTTTTTTTTGCGCGGGCAATGAGCCAAGCTGACAGGCTTGCCTGTCAATTTTCCTCTCGTATGCAGACGAGTGCCTCGAACTTTTACAACAAATTGTTGTAAAATCCCAGAAGAAAATGCAAAAGAGAAAAAGAAAATGATGCACAGCCTCCATGAATTAAAATAATAGTCACAATATTTTCTCCGCAAAGGCCGGATACATAGAGGACATGTCCTGCGTCCGCGTGTCGAAATGCAGAACAAAACTACACATTGCGTTTAATTTTCGTGACAATTAGCCAAAAAATCTGCTTGCTATTCTACGAAATATCAAATAGTATTGAAATGAAGCAGGATTTTTAATACTATGACTACAATGTCGATGCGTTGTAGAGATGCAGGAGGCAGATATGAAGCTTGAAAATTTAACGGATTGTGAGCAGCTGGTGATGAAGACGGTCTGGGACGCTGCAGAGGAGCTTAGCCTTATGGAGGTCATGCAGCGCGTGAACAGCAAGTACCACAAGAACTGGAAGCCGCAGACGGTATCGACCTTTCTGGCCAGACTGGTGCGGAAGGGATATCTGAGGCACTACCGGCAGGGGCGGCTGTTCTTCTATCAGATTCTTGTTCCGCTGGAAGAGTACAAAGGCCAGTTGACCAGCGATTATGTGAATTTCTGGAATCATGACAATGCGGATGAATTTCTCTGTGCGCTGGCACAGGAGAGGCCGCTGCGGCAGGATGAGATCGAAAGGATACAGACGCTGATCGATGGACTGGGCGAGTAATCTGTTTATCGTATTGCTAATCACGGATATCACGGGTACGATATTTTTTCTGGCAGGGCGCTTGTTTAGAAAAAGAACGAACAACGACGTCGCATTTCTGAGGTTTCTGACCGACGCGACGGTGGCGGCGTTTCTGGCGCCCTTTATCTACGCGCTCCTGTATCTTATGAAGCGGATCAATATCATTACAATCCAGAGCGATGTCAATCTGTTTTACGGTACGCCGCTGACCCTGCGCCTGAGCGCAGTATTGGGACGCGTGTGGATCGGCCTCATCCTCGCGCTGCTCGCGCGGCGGCTCTGCAGGCTGTTCCGCTGGCGCATGGTGTGCCGGGGCAATATCCCGGAGGAGGACGAGACGGTGCGCGGGGTCTTCGACGATCTGTGCGCCCGGTTCGGAATCGCCGGCAAGGTCGGGCTGTGCAGAAACGACTCCGTGGATATGCCGTGTATCACGCGTTATCACGGTTTCGTGGTGATACTGCCGCTCGTGGACTACACGGAGCGGGAGGCGGAGGTGATCCTCTGTCATGAACTGTGCCACTATCTGAACGGAGATCTGCGCCTGAAGCTCATCGGCGGGCTGACGACGCTGCTCCACGTGTTCAATCCCGCGGCGCACATTCTGTTGCGACAGGTGGACCGGATCTGCGAGATCTACTGCGACCGGACGGCCTGCAGGGCGGGCGTCGGCAGATTTACCAGGCGGGAGTACTTCCGGGTGATTTTGGAGGCCCTGACGAACGACGGAAAGAAGAACCGTTACCAGTTATTTACGCTGGTGGATGATCGGTCGGACTATGAGAGGAGAATAGAGTACATGAAGAATTATCAGACAAAAGGCGGACTGAAAAAGGGAACGGCGGTCGTATTCGCGGCGTGTTTCCTGCTGGGGAGCAGCATAACGGCGCTGGCGGCAGGCGACGGCGTGGCGGACGCCTACGACGGGGTCGCAGATGCGACGAGTGAATGGGCGGATGATGTTGAAAACATGGACGCTGGAAACATTTCTGATACAACTAAAGTGATGGAAGACGAGGAAGCTGTGCGGGCGATTGCCGCGGCCCAAGGGATTGATCCGGCGAGCGTGGTCGTCATGGACGAGGGCGTGGTGCAGGCGGACGATGGGCTGTGGAATGTCTACTGGACGGTTCCGGCGGGAAAGACCTATGTGACCTCCGGCTTTCGGGAGTACGTGGGCGATACGGTGAGCGTAGTGGTAAAGGGAACACCGGACGACATCACGTTCCGAACGGGCATCAAGGATCCCGACGCGATCATGCACTATGAGGAGGGAGAAGACAGCATCGGCTTTTCGTTCGATGTGAAGATCAAGGGCAGACACTATTTCTTTGTAAAGAACATGGACGAAGAGCGGGATCTGGATGTCACGGCGTATATCGCCAAATAATTTCGCTACATACTGAAGTTTCCGACGTTGTCCGCAGGCGTCGCGCCGCGGACGGCGAAGAGCCTTCAGGTGTAAAAAGGGAAGCGCTCCGGCTGGGACGGGAAATCGGAACAGCCGGGGCGCCTTTTTACTCTTTTCGCGGTTCTGCGCCGCTGTCGTTATTTGACCCGCTTGATGGAATTGCGCAGCATCAGCAGCTCATAGTAATCCAGGAGCGCCTGCATATTGCGGGTGTCCAGTTCCACGACCGTATTGATGAAATCGCTGACGGTGTAATCGTCGGAGAGCTTGTAGCTCAGCGTGTTGAGGCTGGTCTTGTAGTTCGTGCGCTGCAGCAGATAATCGGTGGACACGTCGAAGTAGTCCGCCAGCATGATCAGCGTGTGAAGATCGGGCATGTGGACGCCCTTCTCGTAGTTGGAGATGGTCGATACGGTCATGTTCAGGTGCTCTGCGACGTCTTTCTGCAGAACGCCTTTTTCTTTGCGCAGCTCTGTCAGCAATTTCCCAAATTCCATAGTATTCCCCGCCCAATGTCAAATTTTACTAAATTTTAGGCCGATTTTATGAAAAATGAAATAAAAGTATACAATATACATAAAAACAGGGAAAATCTGGCAGTTAATTTCACGCGACATCAACTGAAAACAATGCGGCGTGAAATTGGCGGCGGCACACTTGAAAACAAGCGGGTCATAGAGTAGTATGGGATTAGGCCGTATCGGAGGACGGCATCGTGAAAGAGAGAAGGAAGCGGCGGAGGCTTCGGAACGGAGGAGAGATGGCGATTTATTGTGATCAGGTGGGATATCTGCCGGCGGGCAGAAAGACGGCGGTGATGACGGCGGGGGAGCGTTTTGCAGTCGTGAGGGAACAGGGAGAACAGAGCGAGACGGTGTACGAGGGTACGGCGCAGGATCGGGGCCTGGATGCGGCGTCCGGCGATCATGTCCGGCTGGCCGATTTCAGCGGCGTCACGGAGCCGGGCGTCTATCGCGTGCAGAATGACGCGGGGGAGACGTCTCATCGGTTCCGGATCGGGGAGGACGTCTACCGCGCGCTCCAGCGGGATCTGATCAGGGCGCTGTACTATCAGCGCTGCGGCTGCGGTCTGGAAGAGAAGTATGCGGGGGCGTATGCGCATGCGCGCTGCCATACGGAGGATGCGGCGCTGTGGGAAGACCGCAGCGTCCTGAGAGAGGTGCGGGGCGGCTGGCATGACGCGGGCGACTACGGGCGGTATGTCTCCCCGGCGGCGGTGGCGGTCGGCCATCTGCTCTATGCGTTCCGCCTGTTTCCGGAGAGCTTCCGGGAAGAGCTGAACATACCGGAGTCGGGCAACGGCGTGCCGGATGTGCTGAACGAGTGCCGCTACGAATTGGAATGGCTCCTCAAGATGCAGGCTGCGGACGGCGGCGCCTATCACAAGCTGACGGCGGAGCGGCATGCGGACTTCATCATGCCGGAGGAAGATCACGACCGCTTCTATCTGTTCCCCGTCTCCTCCATGGCGACGGCGGACTACGCGGCGGTTATGGCGCTGGCCTCCCGGGTGTACCGCGCGTACGACGACGCCTTTGCGGACAGGATGCTTGCCGCCGCCGTGTGCGCCTGGGAATGGCTGGAAAGGAATCCGCAGTACGTCGGCTTCCACAATCCGGAGAGCTGCAATACAGGCGAATATGACGACGACTGTGATCTGGACGAGCGTCTATGGGCCGCGGCGGAGATGCTTGTCGCCACGGGCGGGGCGGAGTACCAGGAGCGGCTGACGGGACTTCTCGACGCGGGGGCGGCGGGGACGGATTTCGGCTGGACGGACGTGTCGGGGTTCGCCGCGCTGGCGGTTCTGACGGACGAGGCGCATCGGGCGTCCGCGGACAGCGCGGAGCTTCTGCGCCGGACGCTTCTTGCGGAGGCGGACCGGCTGGTGAGCGTGGCCGGGGCTTCCGGCTACGGCGTGGCGATGGAACCCGAAGACTATGTCTGGGGCAGCAATATGGTGGTGCTGAATCGCGGTATGCTGCTGGTGCTGGCCGCGGTTCTGACGGATCGAAACGAGGATTATGAGAGGACGGCGCTGGCGCAGCTGCACTATCTTCTGGGGACGAATGCGACGGATTACAGCTATGTGACCGGATACGGGGAGCACGCTTTCATGCACCCGCACAACCGGCCTACGGAGTGCGACGGCGTCGAGGCGCCCATGCCGGGCTGGGTCAGCGGAGGCCCGTTCAAGACGCCCGCGGACGCGGTGGGAATCGAGCGCATCAAGGCGGGAACGCCGCCCATGAAGTGTTATGTGGATCATGCGATGTGCTATTCCCTGAACGAGATCACGATTTACTGGAATTCCCCCGCGGTATTCCTGACCGCGTATTTTAACCGGGCATAGAGAGAACGGCAGACTTTGAGAAAAGCGAGGCGTACAGGATGAAGAAACTGGGAAGAAACGATCCCTGCTGGTGCGGCAGCGGCAGAAAATATAAGGCGTGTCACATGGCGTTCGACGAGAGGATTGAGGGCTACGCGCTGCAGGGGCATATCGTTCCCGATCACGATATGCTCAAGACGCCGGAGCAGATCGAGGGCATCAGGCAGAGCAGCCGGCTGAATATCGCCATACTGGACGAGATAGAGCGGCAGATTCATATCGGTATGAGCACGGAGGAGATCGACAGGATCGTCAGGGAGATGACGGCGGATATGGGCGGCGTCGCGGCGCCGCTCGGATACGAAGGCTACCCGAAAAGCGTGTGCACATCCGTCAACGATGTGGTGTGCCATGGCATTCCGAGCAGCGGGCAGCTGCTTAGGGACGGCGATATCGTCAACGTGGACGTGTCCACGATCTATCGGGGTTATTACTCGGATTCTTCCCGCATGTTTCTGCTGGGCGACGTGCCGCCGGAGACGAGGCGGCTCGTGCAGACGGCGAGAGAGTGCGTCGACGTCGGCCTGGAACAGGTGAAGCCGTGGAACTTCCTGGGCGACATGGCGCAGGCGATCAACGACCACGCGCGGGCGAACGGATATTCCGTCGTGCGCGAGATCGGCGGACACGGCGTCGGACTGGAGTTTCACGAGGAACCCTTCGTCAGCTATGTGACGAAAGCCGGCACGGAGATGCTGATGGTGCCGGGAATGGTGTTTACGATCGAGCCGATGGTGAACATGGGAAAGGCGGATATCGTGATCGACGACGAGGACGGCTGGACGGTCACGACCGAGGACGGCAGTCCGTCGGCACAGTGGGAAGTTACGGTGGCCGTGACGGAGGACGGATACGAGATTCTGACTTACTGACGCGGACGCGCTTGGGAGGCATGGCATTTGTGAGGGCTGAGGGCAGAATACATCGCGGTTTGCGGTGTATCCGGCCCTTTTTGTGCGGAAAGATTTGTGCACTATTCCGATATTGCAGACCGGAGAAAAGTCTGGTATGTTATCGGTACAATCTTAGGACATCTGATTAAGGTATACTTTATTCCGTGCGCTGCCGCGCACGATCCACGGCGTTTCGCCGACGATTTCCGAGAGTTGGGAACATGAGGATGCAGAACCGTAAGGCCGCGGTCTGCGGAAGACACGGCCCCTGTTCGCGAAGGGGAGCCGCGCAGAAAGGAGAAAAGAGGAGGAGTATGAGAGATTTTATAACAAGAATGGCGGATCGGCTGAGTGAGAGATGGAACGATCCGGAGCACAGGGAAGACCGGCTGGCGGTGACGCTCATCGGCGTGGCGGCGGCGGTGGTGATCATCGCGCTGCTGCTCGTGCTGTGGGGATATCTGGAGCACGGAGGCGGGGCGGAGGATACCGTGTCCGCGAATATGCTGCAGACGGCCACCTATGAGGAAAAACTGCGGGAGTACATGTCGGGGAACGAAAAGCAGGCGGCCCTGTGGCGGGAGTATGCCGTCAGGGTGGACAGTCTGAGCGACGAGGTGGAGAAGCTGCTCGAGGCGATGGAGCAGACGAAACAGGGGCTGGCGGAGACGATCGAACAGTACCGGGACGGGGACACGATGATCCGGAAAGAGCTGACGCTCGTGCACACGCAGATCGATTCCATCGTGCAGGAACTCAAGGAGACGCAGACGCAGCTCTATGATCTGACGGATATTGTGCAGATCATGAGCGAGGAGACGCTGCCGATCATTCAGGAACAGCTCGCGCAGTTTGAGAGCGACATGGAGAAGGCGCAGGCCGATATCGCCGACCTGTATCTGAGAATCGACGCGCTGGAACAGGAAGACGTCAGGCTGTGGGAGAGCATCGGGGATGTGAAGACCGTTATTGAGAGTATGAGTATGCAGACGCTGCGCTATCGCTATGACGGGGAGAAAAACACGCTCTATCTGGATCCGTATCAGGGCTGAGAGAGCGTCCGGCAATTGACAATCGGCGCTATTTATTGTAGTCTTACGGTATATGCCGACGCCCGCGCCTGCCGTACCGCGACCCGGACGGAACGCGGACGGCCCGGGAAAGGAGACAGTCACAATGAGCAAAGGAAAGTATTATATCACAACAGCGATCGCATATACCTCCGGCACGCCGCATGTCGGCAACAGCTACGAGATCGTTCTGGCGGACAGCATCGCCCGCTTCAAGAGAAAGGACGGCTATGACGTATATTTTCAGACGGGAACGGACGAGCACGGCCAGAAGATAGAATTGAAGGCGCAGGAGCAGGGCGTCACGCCCAAACAGTTCGTGGACGGCGTGGCGGGCGAAATCCGCAGGATCTGCGACGCGCTGAACACCTCTTACGATCATTTTATCAGGACGACGGACGATTACCACGAGAGACAGGTGCAGAAAATCTTTAAGAAGCTGTACGACCAGGGCGACATCTACAAGGGATATTATGAGGGCATGTACTGTACGCCCTGCGAGTCTTTCTGGACGGAGTCTCAGCTTGTGGACGGCAAGTGTCCCGACTGCGGCAGAGAGGTGAAGCCCGCGCGGGAGGAGGCCTATTTCTTTCGGATGAGCAAATATGCGGACCGGCTGATCGAGCACATCAACACGCACCCGGAATTTATTCAGCCCGTGTCCCGCAAGAATGAGATGATGAACAATTTCCTGCTGCCGGGCCTGCAGGATCTGTGTGTGTCCAGAACGTCCTACACATGGGGCATTCCGGTCACGTTCGACGAGAAGCACGTGATCTATGTGTGGATGGACGCGCTGTCGAACTATATCACGGGAATCGGTTATGACGCCGACGGCGCGGACAGCGAACAGTATCGCAGATTCTGGCCCGCGGATCTGCATCTGATCGGCAAGGATATCATCCGCTTCCACACGATCTACTGGCCGATCTTCCTGATGGCGCTGGGCGAGCCGCTGCCGAAACAGGTATTCGGACACCCGTGGCTCTTAATGAACAATGACAAGATGAGCAAATCCAAGGGCAACGTGATCTATGCCGACGATCTGATCGATGTGTTCGGCGTGGACGCGGTGCGCTACTATGTACTTCATGAGATGCCTTACGACAATGACGGCAACCTCACATGGGAACTGGTCGCTGAGCGGACCAATTCCGATCTGGCCAACACGCTGGGGAATCTGGTCAACAGAACCGTCTCCATGAGCAACAAGTACTTCGGCGGACAGGTGGAAAACAGGCGCGTCGGCGTGGACGCGGGCGAGGAGGACGTGGACGCGGATCTGTTTCGGACAGCGGCGGACACCTATGGGAGAGTGTCGAAGAAGATGGACGAACTGCGCGTGGCGGACGCTATCACGGAGATCTTCGCGCTGTTCAAGCGCTGCAACAAATATATCGACGAGACGATGCCCTGGGCGCTGGCGAAGGACGAGTCCAAAAAGGATCGTCTGGCGACAGTGCTGTACAATCTGCTGAACGGCATCCTGATAGGCGCTTCTCTGCTGGAGCCCTATATGCCGGAGACGGCGGAGAAGATCATGGCGCAGATCAACGCCCGGCCTGTGGATTTCGCCGTGCTGGAAGAGTGCGCGGCAAGCGGGGACGCCGCGAGGGCAGCGGCGCTGTATCCGGATTCCAACAAGGTGACGGAGACGCCGGAGATCCTTTTTGCCCGTCAGGACTTAAAGGAGCTTATCGAGAGAGTGGACGCCATGTATGAGGCGCGCGGAGACGCTGCGGGCGCGGCGGATCAGGCCGGAGCGGAGCCGCCGGAGGACGTGATCGACGTCGAGCCGAAGGCGGAGATCTCCTACGATGTGTTCGATCAGTGCCAGTTCCGGGTGGGCGAGATCATCGACTGCAGGGAAGTGCCGAAGTCGAAGAAGCTGTTGTGCTCCCAGGTGCGTATCGGCTCCGAGGTCAGACAGATCCTGTCCGGCATCAAGCAGCATTACAGCCCGGAGGAGATGGTTGGCAAGAAGGTGATGGTGCTGGTCAATCTGAAGCCGCGTGAGATCGCTGGTATGATGTCCGAGGGGATGCTCCTGTGCGCTGAGGATGCGGAAGGCAGACTGGCGTTAGTCACGCCGGAGAGAGAGATGCCGTCCGGCGCGGAGATCTGCTGAGGGCGGGCTGCCGCGGGCGGATATCACGGCGTTTGGAAGCGGGCTCAGCCTGCGCGGGTGCCGGAAGATATCGTGTAAAGGGAAGGGATGGGACGATGAGCAGGAAAGAGGAGTTTTATTTTGACTCCAGGGATGGAGAGCACAGGCTGCACGCCGTCAAATGGATTCCGGAAGCGCAGAAGCCGGTGTGCGTGGTACAGATCATACACGGCATGACGGAATATGTGGACCGCTACGACGAGTTTGCGGACTATCTGGCAAAGCGGGATATTCTGGTGGTGGGCGACGATCATCTCGGGCACGGGAAATCCGTGAGAGAGGGCGAGACTTACGGCTATTTCTGCAGAGAAGATGCGGCCACGGTTCTCGTGCGGGATGAACACCGCCTGAAGAAGATGACGCAGGAGCAGTATGCGGGCGTGCCCTATATTATTCTGGGTCACAGCATGGGATCCTTCATCCTGCGCAACTATCTGACGCGGTACGGGTCGGGCATAGACGGCGCGGTCATTATGGGGACAGGCATGCTGTCGAAACCGATGCTGTATGCCGGAACGGCGCTGGCGATGATACAGGGAGCCGTCTTCGGGGATACGCATCCCTGCCGCTTGATCGAGAAGGCTTCTTTCGGCTCATACGACAAGCCGATCCGGGCGAAAGGAGAACCCGGCAACTGGCTTTCCAGGAATGAGGAATGCATCAGGAAGTACGCGGACGATCCGCTGTGTACGTTCACCTTTACCGCGAACGGCTACAAGGCGCTGTTCCGGCTGATCTACAACCTGTACGACACGGAGCGTCTGAAGAAGATGCCAAAGAAGCTGCCGGTGCTCTTCGTGTCCGGGGAGGAGGATCCGGTAGGCAATTACGGCAGAGACGTCAGGAAAGTGTTCCGGTCGTTTCAGGATATCGGTATGGAGCGCGTACAGATGAAGCTGTATCCCAAGGACAGGCACGAGATACTCAATGAGCTGGACCGGGAGGAAGTGTACGGCGATATTTACCGCTGGATCCTTGGGAGGATTTGAGGAGTAGGCAATGAAGAAACTCAGAAGGCTGGGGCTGCTGCTTTTGCTGTGTATATGCGGCGCGGCGCTGATGAAGACTCTGCCCGCGGATCGGGGAGACGGCGGCGCGGGGACGGACCGGGGAGAGGAGACGATCGTCGGCTGGGTGATAGAAGGCGTTTCCGACGGCACGATCGATCTGTCGGATGAGGACAGCATCAGGCGGGCGGTCGCCGAGGGCGAGGAACGGTTCGGCATTTCCCTGACGGAGGAGAATGAGGACAGGATCGTCGGGTTTGCGCAGACGCTCGATACGGTCGAGGCGGGCGCGGACGATTTTATCGGGCAGGCGGAGCAGATGTATGAGAAGTACTGCGCCGAATTTGTGGAACAGGCCAACGACAAGATCAACGGAGCTTTCCGGGATGCTGCCGAAGGCGCCGCGCACGGATTTGTGGATAGTTTTTTCCCGACGGAGGACGAATGATTCGGCCTTCTCTGACCATACTATGGTGTAGCTGCACTGCATGACAGTATGGAAGGAGGAGGTTGTTTTTATGAGGATCGCTTTTTTCAGCACGAAGCCCTACGACAGGATCTGGTTTGAGCCGATGGCGAAAGAGTACGGGTTTGAGCTGCGTTTCTATGAGATGCCGTTTCAGGAGGACACCGTCGCGCTGGCGAGGGGATATGACGCGGTCTGTATCTTCGTCAACGACTATGTGACGGCGCAGATGATACAGCAGCTCTATGAGATGAAGGTCAAGGCGCTTCTTCTCAGGAGCGCGGGGTTTAACCATGTGGACGTGAAGGCGGCGGAGGACAAAATCATGATCCTGCGCGTGCCCAGTTACTCGCCGGAAGCGGTGGCGGAGTTTGCCATGGGCATGGTTCTGACGGTGAACCGGCACACCCACAAGGCGTACAACCGGACGCGGGATTTCAACATGAGCCTGAACGGGCTGATCGGAGTGGATCTGTACCGGAAGACGGCGGGGATTGTCGGCACGGGAAGGATCGGTCAGGCGATGATACGCATCTGCAACGGCTTCGGCATGCGCGTGCTGGCCTGTGATCCCTATCCGAACGAAAAGCTGGAGGCGGAGTACGTGCCGCTCGGGGAGCTGCTTGCGGAGGCCGATCTGATCTCGCTGCACTGTCCTCTGACGTCGGAGACACGCCACATGATTGACCGGAGGGCCATAGAGAACATGAAGGAGGGCGTGTATCTGGTCAACACGTCGAGGGGCGGGCTGATCGACACGGACGCGCTCATAGACGGTCTTGTGGCGGGAAGATTCGGCGGCGTGGGACTGGATGTGTACGAGGAGGAAGAGGGAATTTTCTACGAGGACAGATCGGGAGAGATCATGCGCGACGAGAACCTGGCGCGGCTGATGACTTTTCCGAATGTGCTCATCACCTCCCATATGGGATTCTTCACGAGGGAGGCGATGCAGGCGATCGCGGAAGTGACGCTGGAGAACGCCTACGCGGTGGAAAACGGGCTTCCTCTTGTCAACAGGGTCGGCGCGGAAGCGGTCAGGTAGCAAAAAGCGGGAATAAAATAACTGTTTATGGCAACCGATTCTTGAATGTTTGGCGCGGGCATGGTAAACTGGAACATAAGGGTTTACCTAAGGGAGGAACACTATGAAGTACAAGGTTTTGCTGACCGGGCACAACGACTCGGCGATCGACGATTTTTTTATGCAGATGAGCGACAACTTCGAGGTGGTGACGACTTCGACGCGCTTTGCCGATATCACGCGCCATATCACCTTTTTTAAGCCGGATATCTTCGTGTTTTGCATATATAACGAGACGCGGGAGGATCTGTCGCAGATTGCGAATCTGAAGTTCCGCCTGTCGAACAACAAGACGCCGCTCGTCATCATCGGCCTCAAGGAGGACTGCGACGAGTTCCTGCAGATCGCGACCAGCGCGCCGGATCTGATTCTGCACAGGCCGCTGTCGGTGGCGGTGATCCAGGAGAAGATCATCGCTCTCGTGAAGGACAACCGCTTTAAGAAAGCGGTGGATGAGAAGGCGGAGGAGCGCGCTGCGGCTTCACCGTCGGCAGCTTCCGCGCAGGGCGGCAGGGGAGCGCGTCTCGATATCGACCGCAACAGCATCGATCAGCTGATGGACAGACTTGCGGCGCCCGGCCCTGTGACGGGACCGATCCCGCCTGTGCCCGGCAGACGCAAGCATGTTCTCGTGGTGGACGACAACGCCATGATGTTAAAGATGCTGAAAGAACATCTCCACGACAAGTACGATGTGGCGACCGCCGCCAGCGGCAGGGTTGCGCTGAAGTTCCTGGAACGGAAGACCACGGATCTGATTCTGTTGGACTACGAGATGCCGGAGGAGAGCGGTCCGGCGGTTCTGGAACAGCTTCGCGCTTCGGAGGCCACGAAAGATATTCCCGTCATCTTCCTGACGGGCGTTACCGACACCAGGAAGATCAAGGAGGCGCTGTCCCTGAAGCCGCAGAATTATCTGTTAAAACCGGTCGACAGGGAGAAGCTGCTCGACACGATCGCCAAGGAGATCGGCTGATCGCCGCGGATACGGATACATAGAAAGAGGAATCTTGTATGGACATCAATCGTGAAATGACTTTGACGGATTTGATCGATGTGGAGACGCTGCAGAAGATTCAGGACGGCTTCTCCAATATGACGGGTATGGCCTCGCTCACGACGGACGCGGACGGCACGCCCGTGACGGTGGGCTCCAATTTCTCCGATTTCTGCATGAAGTATACGCGGGTTTCGGACGTGGGCTGCGCGCGGTGCGAACAGTGCGACAAGTGGGGCGCCAAGGCGGCTCTCAAGAAGGGGGAATCCATCGCATACTTCTGCCATGCGGGACTGGTGGATTTCGCCGCGCCGATCATGGCCAACGGCAGTATGGTGGGATGCTTTATCGGCGGTCAGGTGCTCACGGAGGCGCCGGATCCCGATAAGATGCGGGAGATCGCAAAAGAGCTGGACATCGATCCCGACGCGTATGTGGAGGCCGCCGGCAGAGTCAGGGTCATCGGGCAGGAGGCGATCGACAAGGCGGCGAGGTTTCTCTATACCATCGCGGACATCCTGTCCACGATGGCTTACAACAAGTATCTCGTGCTGCAGTCCAACATCAAGATTGCGGCCAATCTGGAGCTGGCCACCAAGGCGTATGAAGATCTCGAGAAATCCGAGAATATGAAGTCCGATTTCCTGGCGAATATGAGCCATGAGATCAGAACGCCCATGAACGCGGTGATCGGCATGGCGGAGATGGCCCTCAGGGAGGACATGACGCCGGTTGCCAGGGATTATATCAATCAGATCAAGGAGGCGGGCAGATCTCTGCTCACCATCATCAACGATATACTGGATTTCTCCAAGATAGAATCCGGCAAGATGGATATCACCGAGGTGGACTATGAGCCCATGTCCGTGGTGCACGACGTCTCCAATATCATTATGACGAGACTGAAGGACAAGGATGTGGAGCTGATTCTGGACGTCGCGCCCAATGTGCCGAACAAGCTGTGGGGCGATAATATCAGAATCAAACAGGTGCTCCTCAACCTGGCGAACAATGCGGCGAAATTCACGTCCGAGGGCAAGGTCACGATCAGAATGGAATGCGATAAGACCAAGCCCGACGAGGTCAGCATGCATTTCTGTGTGGAGGATACCGGTATCGGTATCAAGAAGGAGGATATGGATAAGCTGTTCCAGTCCTTCCAACAGGTGGACAGCAAGCGGAACCGCAATATCGAAGGCACCGGGCTCGGGCTCGCCATCTCCAAGAATCTGATGACGCTGATGAACGGTTCTATCTGGGTGGAGAGCGAGTATGAGAAAGGCAGCAAATTCAGCTGCATCCTGCCGCAGAGGATTGTGGACGACACGCCGAGCATCGGGGTGCGGGAGCCGGAGACTGCGATTATCGTGGGGCTGGTGTCCAATCCGTATGTCAGAGACAGTCTGTGCGAGGACGCGGCGAAGCTCGGCGTCCAGGACGTCAGACTCATGACGGCCAAGGAACTTGGAGATTTCCCGGAGGACAAGAGGGTTTTCCTCTTCGTGGAGCACCCGATGTTTTCCGGTATGGTGGAGAGCTGGATCGTCGCGCACCCGGACGTCACGGCGGTGCTGCTCATCGACTTTGACAGCCGCGTGGAGTACGACATCCCGAATCTTCTCGTGGTCAAGAAGCCGCTCTTCGCTCTCAATATCGCCATGATCCTGAACGGGGAGGAGCTGAAATTCTCCGAGCAGGAGGAGGGGAGCGAATTTGATTTCATCGCGCCGGAAGCCAAGGTGCTGATCGTGGACGACAATGCGGTGAATCTGACCGTGGCGGAAGGGCTTCTCGAACCGCTCAAGATGCAGGTTGATACCGCGCCCGGCGGCAAGGAGGCCATCGACATGATCTCCGCGAAGCACTATGACATCGTCTTCATGGATCACATGATGCCCGAGATAGACGGCGTGGAGGCGACGCATATCATTAGACGCCTGCACCCCGAGTACGACGACGTGCCGATCATAGCCCTCACGGCGAACGCCGTGGAGGGGACGAAGGAAATGTTCTGCAGAGAGGGAATGAACGATTTCGTCGCCAAGCCCATCGAGTTGCGTATGCTGGCCGCCAAGGTGCGCCAGTGGCTTCCGGTCGAGAAGATTCAGAAAGATTACACCGGCACGACCGGCGGCGCGAGCAGCAAGAGCGACCTCATCACCACGGATATCGAAGTCGGGGATCTGGACGTGAAGTTTGCGCTGGAGTTCCTGGTCAGCGAAGATCTCTTCTGGAAGGTGCTCAAGGTCTTCTACAACAGTATCGACAAGAAAGTCAAGCTGATCAAATCGCTGGAGGAACAGGAAGACTGGGTCAACTATACCGTGGAGGTCCATGGCCTGAAAAATTCCGCCAAGCAGATCGGGGCGATCTCGCTGTCGGAGAAGGCCGCGGCCCTGGAAAAAGCCGGCAATGCCAGAGATCTCGCGACGATCCGCAGAGACACCGACGCGATGCTCGCGCAGTATGCGGAGTATGAGCCGGTGCTCGCGCCGTTCTGCCAGGAGGATGAGGACGCCGAGAAGAAAGAGCTCACCGTCGAAGTGCTGCGCAAGTGTTTTGAGGAGATGCGGGATGCGCTCGACAATCTGGACATGGATCAAATGGAAGCGGTCATCGGCCAGATGGGAGAGTACCGGTACGAGCACTGGCAGCACGAACTGTTCGATCAGCTCAAGGAGGCGTCGGAGGAGATGGACGTCGACCGCTGCGACGCGATCCTGAGAAGCTGGGAGGAACAGATGCTCACGGATTAGCAGTACATATTGCAAGTGACAGAGGAGCCGCGGGGATTGGAGACAGTATTTCAGGTCAGAAGCGCATATCGTAACGAATGGCAGGAGGCGATGGCTCTTGCGTGGAAGACTTTTCTGCGGTTTGAAGCCGACGTCTATACGCCGGAGGGCGTGAAAAACTTTGAGAATTTCGTCACCGACTCCACTCTGTACCGCATGTTTATCATGGGGACATACCAGCTGTTTGTCGCAGTGGAAGGGAGCAGGGTTGTCGGAATGATCACGCTGAGAGACACCACGCACATTTCGCTGCTCTTTGTGGATGAAACGTATCACAGGCGGGGGATCGGACGCGCACTCATACGGTACCTGGCAGACTATCTGGTGACTGAAGTCGGGGCGGAGCGCATGACGGTGAGCGCATCCCCTTACGGTGTCGAATTCTACCACAAGATGGGATTTCGGGATCTCGGTCCGGAGGAAACCAAAGACGGCATTATTTTTACACCGATGGAATTTATATTATAAAACGCGAGGTTGTTATGGAATATATCAAGAGCAAGGATATTTACCTGTTGATGCGGGACATACTGAAACTGATCCATCCGAGGCTGATGGAGCACGGCTCGAAAGTGGCCTATATGGTTTCCCTGATGCTGCGGGAAAAGGGGCGCTACGAGCCTTTTGAGCTGGCGGATATCTCCATGGTCTGCACGATGCACGACATCGGCGCCTACATGACGGAGGCGGGCAAGATCAACGACATGCTGCGCTATGAGTCCAGAGACAGCATGGCGCACTCCATCTACGGCTATCTGTTCTTCAAGTATCTGTCGCCCGTGCCGGATCTGTCCAAGGTCATCATGTACCACCACATGGACTATGAGCAGCTCAAACAGGTGGATTACGAGTTCAAAAATATCGCCGCGTACATCAATATTGCCGAGAAGATGGATATCTATTCTTCTTCGATGGGCAGCCAGTTCGATCTGTACATGTTCGAGCGCATGAGCGGCACCAAGCTGTCCGCGGACGGTTTGTCGCTGTTCTATCAGGTGGCAAACAAATATGAAATTTTCGATAAGATCAAGAGCGGAGAGTACAAGCAGGATCTCGACAGGCTGGCGGAATATATGATTTTCTCCAATGAGGACAAAAAGAAATTCCTGGAGATGCTGATGTATTGTCTGGGCTTTCGCAGCAAGAGCATGGTGGTGGACAATATCACTACGGTCTGCGTCTGCGAGGAGCTTGCGGACGAGATGATGCTGCCGCCGGTGGAGAAGGAGATCCTGTACTACGGCGCGCTGATCCACGATATCGGTATGCTGGCGATACCGCGGGAGATCATCGAGTCGCCCCGCAAGCTGGAGCCGGAGGAGGTCAAGCTGCTCAGGACGCATGTGGAGATCGCGGAGAATGTGCTGAAAGACAAGATGCAGTCGGAGGTGTTTGACATCGCGCTGGCACACCACGAGAGGGGCGACGGCAGCGGCTATCCTCATCGTCTGAAAGATCTGCAGATGAACATGCCTCAGAAGATCTTACAGGTCGCGGACGTCGTGACGGCGCTGGTCAATCCACGAAGCTACCGCAAGGATATGCCCAGGGAGAAAGTGATAGCGATCCTGAACGAGGAGGCCTCCAAAAACAGGCTGAAAAAATCCGTGGTCAACACGCTGGTCAAGTCGTATGACCGGATCATGGACCGTGTCAGACAGGAAGCGGCGGAGATCATGAAAATGTACGATACGCTGAATATGCAGTATGAGCTTGTCAGCAAGAAATATAAGATCTGATCCGGCGGGATCTGCAATTTGCCGGCACAAATTTTGTAATTTGTATAGCTTTTTTATGTAGTTTTGTAATATAATAAAGATGCGTGTGTGGGAGTTGAGCTGTTATGGGCAAATTTTTTGATATGGACAGTCCGCTGATGCGGTTTCTGAATCGCGTGGCGGATATGCTGATCCTGAATTTTCTGATGATTCTCTGCTGTATACCGGTCATCACGATAGGGGCGGCCTGCACGGCGATGCACTATGTGCTTCTAAAGATTGTGCGCGACGAGGAAGGCTATCTCGTCAGAGGATTTTTCAAGGCGTTTGTCCGAAATTTCAAGCAGGCGACGATCGCGTGGCTTTTGATGCTTCTGGTGATAGCGGTCTATTACGGGGACTGGCTGATCTTTAACTATTCGGGCATAGAGTTCCCCAAGGCGCTTGTCATAGCGGTGGTGGCGGTCGGCGCGGTCGCGTTTCTGATCTCGCTGTATATCTTCCCGCTGATCGCAAGATTTGAAAATACGCTCAGGAACACGGCCAAGAATGCGGCGATTCTGGCGTTTGCGAATCTGCCGAAGACCCTGGGCATGGCGTTTCTGTATGCGCTGCCGCTCGTGATAGGTTATTTTTCGGCATACTCCTATATTTTTATCTTTATGTTTGGCATCTCGCTGCCGGCTTTCGGGGCGGCATGGATGTACAGCGGTATCTTCAAACGCTTTGAACCAGAGCCGGAGCAGGCTTCGGATATGGACTTTTCTGTAAACATAGAAGGGGAAGGGGAAACGGATGGAAGAGAGGAATAAGTCGGCAATCGTCTCGTGGATCGTACCGGCGATTATCTTTTTGCTGGTCGTCTTCGTGATGATGTTTAACTTTTCTACCAAGAGCAGCGCCGCGGCGGCGGACACGGTTTCCAGGAATCTTGTCAAGTCCGCGCAGGCGTCTGCGGAGGAATTTCTCGATAAGCTGCAGACTCTCGGCAGAGTTGCCGGGCCGTTCCGCGTGCTTCTGGAGCGGGGCGCGGAGGCGAACGACAGTGACGCCGCCGAGGTGGCGGACGTCCTGTATTCCTGCACGGAGGCTTATAAGGTGGTGCTCTGCGACTCGCAGGGCAACGGCGTCGACCAGACGGGACAGCAGGTTTCGCTGGGCGACAGCGCCTATTTCCAGAGCGTTGCGCAGTCCGGCGCGGCTTCCTGCGCTTATGTGGGAGAGGAAAACGCCGGGGAGAAGCCGGCGGTCGTCGTGGCGGAGCGCATAGTCAAGGCGGACGAGACGGATTATCTGCTCCTGTACTATTCTATGGACAGATTCGAGACGCTGCTGTCGGAATCGGAATTTGACGCCAGCACGTTTATGGCGCTCATGGATTCGTCGGGCAGGATCATGGGGCGCGCCGGCTATCAGGACAGCAATTTTCTGAAGGGCGGCAATCTGCTCGAGACGATAGAGGGGGAGAACGCGGAGGCGACCCGCACCATCAAGAGCCGGATCGACAACAGTTCACGGGGGACCACGAGCGTGGCGGTCGGCGGCGAAGAGTGCGTGCTGGTGTATGTGCCGCTGGGAGTCAACCAGTGGGAGATTGTAATCGGCGTCAGCCAGGCGTATGTGGACAGACAGGTGGATCTGCAGTGGCGGGACGCCAAGAATATGATGATCTATCTGGTGGCGGCGATCTTCGTATTCATCTTTATGGTGATCGTCATCAATATCATCAGCAAGATACGGAGCAATGAGAATAAGAAAGAGCTGGAGGACAAGGCCGATACCGATCTTCTGACAGGGCTGACCAACAAGCTGGCCACGGAGCGCAAGATCAAGGAGTATATGGCGAAGCATCCGGATTCGCAGTCCATGCTGTTCGTGCTGGACGTGGATAATTTCAAGAAGATCAACGATACGATGGGGCATGCGTTCGGCGACGAGGTGCTGCGCTCTCTCGGACAGCAGATCACCGCAATCTTCCGCGCGTCGGACATTATCGGGCGCATCGGCGGCGACGAGTTTATGATCTTCTTAAAAGGGATTGCCGACGAGGAATCCGTACGCAAGGAGGCCAGAAAAGTCGAGAACTTCTTCAAGAACTTCCAGGCCGGAGAGTATGTGAAATACGCGGCCACGGCGAGTATCGGCGTGGCGATCTTCCCGCAGGAGGGCAGCGATTTCGAGTCGCTGTACAAGGCGGCGGACCAGGGGCTGTACAAGGCGAAGAAGCGGGGCAAGAACCAGCTGGCTTTCTACCGCGACGAGTGGGGAGGAGCCGCGGCCCAGGAGCAGAAATAAGATCAATAGAGACAGGCAGAGACAGACGGCGGAGATCCCGCCGTCTTTTTACGCGGGCAGGAAACTCGCAAAGCGTGTTTCAGCTTGCTGTGCGCAAAAGGAACTTGACAAATACCCCTATGGGGTATATTCTCATAGAAGAACAGCAGGGGAATCGGGAGGGTACGCGTGTGAAAGACGGGCAGAAGACGGATAATACGCAGGATCTGTGCGCATGCTGTCATCATAAGAATACGCCGCGCAGCGCCAGGGAACAGAGACAGCTGCAGAGCCGTATCAACCGCATGATCGGACAGCTGAACGGCATCAAAGGCATGATAGACGACAACCGCTACTGCGGGGATATCCTGATACAGATTGGCGCCGTCGAGAGCGCGCTGCAGAGTCTGGGCTATGTGATTCTTCAGGATCACATGCAGACGTGCGTTGCGGAGGAAGTCAGGAAGGGCAACGACGGGATCCTCTCGGAGGCCATTGAACTGATCAGGAAATTAAAGTAAGGATCTGGTGACGGATGAAGACGCAGAAATTTCAGGTGACGGGAATGACCTGTGCCGCCTGCAGCGCCCATGTGGAGAAAGCCGCGGCGGGTGTGGCGGGGGTCAGGAACGCGACAGTAAATCTTTTGATGAACAGTATGCTGGTGGATTACGACGAACCCGCGACGGTGCAGGCAGTCTGCGCGGCGGTGGAGGCGGCGGGTTATGGGGCGGTTCCGTCGGAGGCGGCGGCCGGCGCGGGAAAGATGGCGGGCGCGGCGGCCCTTGAGGACAGGGAGACGCCCAGAATACGCCGCAGGCTCATCGTGTCGCTGTGTCTGTTGATTCCGCTTATGTATGTGTCCATGGGACATCTCATGTGGGGATGGCACGTACCGGCGGCCTTTGCGGAGGATCCGTGGGCGATCGCGCTGTATCAGCTGCTGCTGACGGGGCTGATCATGGTGATCAATCAGAGGTTTTTTGTGAGCGGATTTCAGGGGCTGCTTCACAGAGCGCCCAATATGGATACGCTTGTGGCGCTGGGAAGCGGCGCGGCGTTTGTATACAGCACGGCGGTGATGTTCCGCATGGGCGCGTATTTCAATGCGGGCAATGGAGAGATGGCGGCTCACTGCCTGCACGATATGTATTTTGAGTCGGCGGCGACGATCCTGACGCTCATTACGGTCGGCAAGATGCTGGAGTCGTACAGCAAGGGCAGAACCACGAACGCCATCAAGGGGCTGATGGATCTTGCGCCGAAAACGGCGCATGTGCTGCGGGACGGCGCGGAGATTACGATTCCGGCGGAAGAGATTGCCGAGGGAGAGATTTTTATCGTCAGGCCCGGCGAGAGCATTCCGGCGGACGGCGAGGTTCTGGAGGGGGAGAGCGCGGTGGACGAATCGGCGCTGACAGGCGAGAGCCTTCCTGTGGACAAGAGCGCGGGGAGTTCTGTGAGTTCGGCGACGATCAACAGGAACGGCGCGTTGAAGTGCCGTGCCGTCCGCGTCGGCAGGGATACCACGCTGCAGCAGATCATCGATATGGTGGAGAATGCGGTGGCGACCAAGGCGCCTATCGCGCAGATCGCCGACAGAGTGTCCGCCGTGTTTGTGCCGGCGGTTATTGTTCTCGCGGCGGCCACGGGATTGATCTGGCTTGCAGCCGGCGCGGGCGTCGGCAGAGCGCTGTCCCATGCCGTCAGCGTGCTTGTGATCAGCTGTCCCTGTTCGCTGGGGCTGGCCACGCCCGTGGCGATTATGGTGGGCAGCGGCATGGGCGCGAGGCAGGGCATTCTCTTCAAGAATGCGACGGCCCTGGAGCAGGCGGGCAAGACGGATTTTATCGTGCTGGATAAGACGGGGACGATCACGGAGGGCAGTCCCCGGGCGACAGATCTGTGCCCGGCGCCCGGCGTGTCCGAACAGGAACTGCTCCGGGTGGCCGCGGCGCTGGAGGGAAAGAGCGAACATCCGTTAGCAAAGGCGGTCTGCCTGAGGGCCGAAGAGGACGGGATAGAGCCGGAGGACGTTGGGGATTTTCGCGCGCTGCCGGGTTCCGGCGTGGAGGGAACGATAGACGGCCTGGCCGCGCTCGGCGGCAACGCGGCGCTCTTCGAGGCGCGGGGACTGCTCGCGGCGGAGGCGCGCGCGGAGGGCGACCGGATGGCCGGAGAGGGCAAGACGCCGCTCTATTTTGCGCTCGGCGGCAGATTCGCAGGCATGATCGCCGTGGCCGATGTGGTGAAGCCGGACAGCAGACAGGCGATCCGGGAGCTGCGGAATATGGGAATACAGACGGTCATGCTGACCGGGGACAACCGGCGGACGGCGCAGGCCATCGGCAGACAGGTGGAACTCACGCAGATCGTGTCGGATGTTTGGCCGGATGATAAAGAGGCGGTGGTGCGGCGGCTGTCAGAGTACGGACGGGTCGCCATGGTCGGCGACGGGATCAACGACGCTCCGGCGCTGACGAGAGCCGACGTGGGGATCGCGATAGGCGCGGGCGCCGACGTGGCGCTGGACGCTGCGGATATCGTCCTGATGAAGTCGGGGCTGTCCGACGTGGCGGCGGCGGTCAGGCTTTCCAGGCAGACGCTCCGCAATATCAGAGAGAATCTGTTCTGGGCGTTCTTCTACAACTGTATTGGCATTCCGCTGGCGGCGGGCGTTCTCGAGCCGGCGGCCGGCATTTCCCTGAGCCCGATGTTTGCCGCCGCGGCGATGAGCCTGTCCAGCGTCTGCGTCGTCACGAACGCGCTGCGGCTGAATCTGTTCGGGATCCATTCGAGCGGACGGGACAGAAAGAAACGGGAGGTACCGATGCCGGACCTTGCGGACGGCTTGGGAAATAAAGCGCATGAATGCGCGGAGAACAAGAATCATAAGGAGGACAATCAAATGGTCAGAACACTGGACATCGAGGGAATGATGTGCGCCCACTGTCAGGCGCACGTACAGAAGGCGCTGGAAGGCGTGGCGGGCGTGACACAGGTTGCTGTCAGTCTGGAGGAGAACAAGGCGACGGTGACGTCGGACGCCGCGGTGCAAGAGCAGGCGCTGATCGACGCGGTGGCGGAGAGCGGCTATAAGGTAACGGCCTGCAGCGTGGAAGCGTAGGCGCGCCATGCGGCGGTCTTTGTTCAACTTGTATAGGAAAGGCGGTTTTTCTTCGGCAACTTGCCTATCGAGCCGGAAAATGAAGAGGAAACTGAGCAAATTCTACAATGGAATTCAAAATCTTTGTGGAATAATGGCATGGCAAAGAACGGACAAATTCGCTATACTGTTTGCAGAGTCAATTTTCAGCGGATACCGCTGGGACAAAAAACAAATAGGAGGCAATCATGGCAAGTTTATCTTTGAAAAATGTCTGCAAAGTTTATCCGAACGGCTTTGAGGCAGTGAAAGATTTCAACCTTGAAATCGCAGATCAGGAGTTTATCATTTTCGTAGGACCTTCAGGTTGTGGTAAGTCCACCACACTGCGTATGATCGCGGGTCTGGAAGACATCTCTTCCGGCGAACTGAAGATCGGCGACAGAGTCGTAAACGATGTAGAGCCCAAGGACAGAGATATCGCGATGGTATTCCAGAACTACGCTCTGTACCCTCATATGTCGGTATATGACAACATGGCGTTCGGCCTGAAGCTGAGAAAGGTTCCTAAGGACGAGATCGATAAGATGGTAAAAGAGGCGGCGAAGATTCTGGATCTGACAGCGCTGCTCGACCGTAAGCCGAAGGCTCTGTCAGGTGGTCAGAGACAGCGTGTTGCCATGGGCCGTGCGATCGTTCGTAATCCTAAGGTATTCCTGATGGATGAGCCGCTTTCCAACTTGGATGCAAAGCTTCGTGTACAGATGCGTGTAGAGATTTCCAAGCTGCATCAGAGACTGGGCACAACGATCATCTATGTAACACATGACCAGACCGAGGCTATGACGCTTGGTACCAGAATCGTCGTTATGAAGGACGGCGTTGTACAGCAGGTAGATACGCCTCAGAATCTGTATCAGAAGCCTCAGAATCTGTTCGTAGCAGGATTCATGGGTTCGCCGCAGATGAACTTCCTTGATGCGGTTGTCGAGGCAAACGGCAACAGCGCAAGCCTGAAGGTTGCCGGACAGTCTATTCCGCTTCCGGATGCAAAGGCTAAGAAGCTGATCGACGGCGGTTATGCAGGAAAGACCGTAACCTTCGGTATCCGTCCTGAGGATGTACATGACGCAGCTCAGTTTGAAAACGCTAAGTGCGTATTCGAGTCCACCATCAAGGTATACGAGCTGCTCGGCGCAGAGGTTTATCTGTACTTTGATCTGGCTGAGTTCCCGATCACGGCAAGGGTAGGCTCTCACACAACGGCAAGACCTGGCGATACGGTTAAATTTGCTTTCGATGTTGATAAGATTCACGTATTCGACAAAGAGACGGAGCAGGTCATCACAAACTAGTCAGAGATTTTTTGGAGGGAGATGCTCAGGCATCTCCCTTATTTTTTATAGAAGCGAGGTTAAGCTATGATTTCGAGTCAAGTGATCAGGAGCAGTATCGAGGAGCTTAAAACGATCTCCAGGATTGATCTGTGCGTGTGGGATCCGGAGGGCAAGGCGGTGGCGGCCACCTTGGAATCCGCAGAGATCACGCCGGCATTGATCGCAGGATTCGCGGATTCTCCGGCGGACAGTCAGGTGATGGGGGAACATCATCTGATGAAGGTACTGGATGACGAGGAGATGGTATATATTCTGGATGCGGTGGGGGCGGGCGACGACGCCTACATGATAGGAAGAATTGCGGTCAGCCAGCTGCAGCAGCTGATCGTCGCATATAAGGAGAGATATGACCGCAACAATTTCTTTCAGAATCTGCTCCTGGACAATATGCTGCTCGTGGACATCTATAATAAGGCGAAGAAACTGCATATCGAGGCGTCCGCCCGCAGAGCGGTATTCCTGATCGAGTCGGACAAGGAGAAAGATAACGTGACGACGGAGCTGCTCAACGGTATGTTTTCCGCACAGGTGGGCGATTATATCACGGCGGTGGATGAGAGCAGCGTTATTCTGATCAAGGAACTGGAGGGAGACGAAGATTACGCGAAACTGGAACAGGTCGCCAATACCATCGTGGACATGATGAACATGGAGGCTATGACGAATGTGCGCGTGGCCTACGGCACGATCGTGAACGAGCTGAAGGATGTCTCCAAGTCTTATAAGGAAGCGAAGATGGCGCTGGACGTGGGCAAGATCTTCTATGCGGAGAAAATGGTCACCGCCTACAATACGCTTGGGATCGGCAGGCTGATCTATCAGCTTCCGGTCAATCTGTGCCGTATTTTTATCGAGGAAATCTTCGGCTCCGATGTGCTGAGCGGTCTGGACGACGAGACGCTGGCGACGATCAACAAGTTCTTTGAGAACAATCTGAATGTGTCGGAGACGTCCAGACAGCTCTATGTGCACCGCAACACGCTGGTCTATCGTATCGAAAAACTGGAGGCCGCCACAGGACTGGATATTCGCAGATTTGAGGACGCGCTGACCTTCAAGATCGCGCTTATGGTCGTCAGCTATATGAAGTATCTGGATTCTCTGGATTATTAGAAGGCTCTTTCCGGCCCGCAGTCCGTCCGCAATACATTTTTGACAGGAGGTGCGCATATATATAGATAGTGCACCGGCATTTGCGGCGAAGTGATGCGGGGGAAAGGAGAGCCATGTATCGGAGAGAGATCATATACATCGGATTGTACAGAAACGGGGACAGAGTGAGCGGCGCCGGATTCCTGAAGGCGGAGAGCGGAGAAGAGGGGAGCAGGATGTACCTGAAGACACAGAATATTCCGCTCGGTATTAACGGTCGGTTTCCCGTGCGCGTGCAGGACGGCGGCGGATGGAAAGAACTGAGCAGCATCACCGTGCAGGACGGCGGCGGATGCTGGGAGGAACGGCTGCGGGAGACGGTCGTGGGACCGGTTGTGCAGATCAGGCTGTCGGGAGGATATGTGCTGGAGGGGAGAAGCAGGACGGCGCCCGAGATTGTACAGGATCCCGAGAAAACGGAAGCGGAGCATGCGCCTGTGGAGAGCGCGAAAGAAACATCCCGGAACACGGGAAGGCAGGACGGGCCGGACCTGAGGGCGCGGGAAGATGCGGGGGAGACGGTCGAAGAGACGCCGAAGCCGGCAGAGAAAGCGCCGGAGGCCAGGGTTGTCACAGAGGAGCTGCCGCGCCGCCCGCTGCGGCTACAGAACCGTACGGCGGCGGAGAAGGAAGGCCAGCCGAACTTTGGCCTGAAAGAGGACAAGTGGGAGCAGATTCGCGATACGTTCGAGCAGATTCATCCCTATGGAGACGAGCGCGTCTACGTAAAGCTGGAGCCGAAGGATTTTGTGATTCTGCAGGGGAAATACCAGCATCTGGTCAACAACAGTTTCCTGCTGCACGGATTCTATAATTATCGCTATGTGATCCTGGGAAAAGAGAGGGAGGAATACTGTCTGGGTGTGCCCGGCGTGTTCTATGAGCGCGAGAAAATGGTCGCGCAGATGTTTGGATTCGAGGCTTTCGAGTGCCCGGAAAGAGATGTGAAGGCGGGCGTGTTCGGCTATTATCTCAGGAGAGTAGAGCTGTAGACGAAAGGGATGAGGCACGGATGTGTCCGGAGTCTTCTGGCGTCAAAAAACCGTGCGCCTGCCGTCGAACTTAACCCATACACGTTACCTTTACAGTTGACTCCGCCAGGCACCCTTACGGCACATGGAAGATTCCGCTTAGTGCTGCTGTGTTCCCACCCTGACACGGTTCATGGATTTCCATTGCGTAAGACCCAAACTTCAACGCCACTTATAAAGGGCAGCTGCACAAGCGTACGCCCTCGGGCACGCATCACCCCCACTAGAGCGGATTGTGGGTACAGGACACCGCTAACGTCCCGGCTGCACGGTTTTATTAGTATACTGTTTTTTTGCCCGTTTGTCAATGGCGGCGGGGCGCACGCGATCCCTTGCGCCTGCCGGCTACTGATCGGATCCTGTGCCGAGATCCAGCGGATAATATTTTGTACTGGTGATCCGGCTCACGGTGCTGCCGTCGGCCTCCGTTTCCACATACAGGCTGTAATCGCCCCGCTCCCACAAGGAGGTGTAATCGGACGTTGTTCTGCCGGCTTTTCCGATAGCTTCCCGGGCGGTTTCCGAGGCGAGATCGGCAAAGGCGTATCCCTCTGCCGCGGTCAGCTCCGCGTCCGCATAGTCTTTTCGGACGGTGATCTCGTTTATGATGCACTCGGCGAGCGGGAGGGGCTTGGCGGTGTCGTTGATAACGGACAGTTCCGCCGTCTGTTCGCCGTCCTTTACCAGAACGAGCATAGCGTAGCAGGTGTTCGGCTCCGCCTCTGAGCTGAGATCATAGACGTCCTCGTAGAGATAGCCGCCCGCCGCCTGATCGGAAAGGATCCCCACGCTCGTGTCCGTCAGGTCGTAGCCGGCGTCCGCCAGATCCTGCACGGTCGTCTTTCCGGGTTTTACCTCCACGCTGCCAAGGGTAACGATATACGGTTTCCCGCCGCCGATGGTAAAATCCCTGCACAGATAGAGCAGGCCCAGAACGGCGATGACGACGACGGCTGAGCCGATCTGTTCGATCCGTTTTTTCTTCCTGCCTTCGGGACTGTTCTCATAGTCCTTTCGTTCCTGTTCCTTATCCACAATCTCCATAAGTTCCCTCCTCTGCTATGGCTTACATATATCAAACAAAGCGCCGTATATTCACTATACAGCGCCTGAGAGGAAGGTTTTGCATTTTGTCAAAAAAACAGTTCAGAATGTCAAAAATCAGGCGTCTCCTTTCCGTTCAGCAGAAGACAGAACCGCGTCTTCGCCGTCTTCTGCCGGTCCGCGCTGATCGGCAGCACTGTCCCGTCCATCATGACTACCTCGGCGGAACCGATTCTTTTGATGTGGTCGAAGTTGACGAGGAAGGACTGATGGATCCTGAGGAAACGGCTGCCCTGCGAAGAAGGGAAACGCTTTTCCAGATCGTTCATCTTTCCGTAAAACATATCTGAGTCCCCGCTTTTCGCCCCCGTTCCGGCCATGTGGATATGGATCTGCCTGCCGCGGCTCTCGAAGTATGCGATCCTGTCAAAAGGTATTTTGTGAACGGCTTTTTTGTAGGTGAAAGAAAAATAGCCCGCCCTGCGCTGTATCCGTCTGCAGGCGGAGCAGAAAACCTCGCGGAAAGCCGCGCGCCCGATCGGTTTGGAGAGAAAACGGAAAGGCTCTGTGGAAAACAGTTCTTTCAGATATTCTTCATGGCCGGACACATAGACGATCAGCATGGGAAGATCCAGTTCCCGCAGCAGCCCGGCTGCGCGTATGCCGTCCATGCCGCCCATTTCAATATCCAGATAGACAATGTCAAAATATGCGTTCTGTTCGGTGATCGTCTCTGTGAGAGCGGCGCCGTCATAGAACGATTCGCAGCTGATCTCGACATGCAGTTCGGCTGCGGTTTCCCGCAGCAGCGTCTCGATGGATCGTACTGTTTCCCGTTCGTCGTCGCATATGGCAATGTGGATCATTCCGTGCTCCTTCCCGGACTTTCCGTGCCGGTTTCCTCCGCGAGGTATCCCGGTCTGCGTCGATTTGGTTTTTCATTATATCGTGTATCCGCTTGTTTGGCAAGTGCGTTCTGGCGTAAAAAGACAGCCGTGTGGCGTGAGAAGTCGATGTGTTTTCCGGGCAATGTGCTATACTTAGGTCAGAATCATACTATGAGCAGAAAAGAGGAGTGCGCAATGAAAAAAAATCTATGGAAACGGCTGGCCGTTCTGGCCTGCCTGACCGCGGCGCTTAATCTGTGCGCCTGCGGAAATACCGAGACGGCTGTCAGCGATACGCCGTCCGGGGAGGAAAGCGGGGCAGACGCTGCCGCCGCGGATACGCAGCAGGAGGAGACTCCTTCCAGCGAGACGGAGACGGTGACGATCTATGCCACCAACGATATGCACGGCGTTGTGGAGGGCGACGAGGAGTCGGGAACCATAGGTCTTGACCAGATTGCAGGAATTGCAGCATCCACCGAGAACGCTGTCCTGGTGGACGCCGGAGACGCTCTGCAGGGCGCGAGCTTCGCCACGGTGGGCGACGGCGCGCACATGGTAGACATGATGAACGCCGCGGGATATGTGGCGATGGCTGCCGGGAACCATGAGTTTGACAGAGGCGCCGACAGGCTGCTGGCCAATGCCGAAGCCGCCGATTTCCCGATTCTTTCCGCCAATGCCATGCAGGACGGGGAACCGCTTCTGGACGCGTACACGATCGTCGATGTGGCGGGACATAAGATCGGTTTTATCGGCGTGACCACCACGAATACGCTGACTTCCGCCAATCCGATGAGTCTCGGCGGCGTGTCCTTTGAGAATGAGGTCGAGACGGTTGAAGCCGCGATCAATGAGATCAAGGACGAGACGGACGCCATCATCCTTCTGGCGCATCTGGGAGATCTGGACAGGGCCGCGGATGTCACTTCGACGGAACTTCTGGAGGGATTGAGCGAGGACGCTTTGAACAGCGTTACAGCCGTGATCGACGGTCACAGCCATGACGTTGAGAACACGGAGCTGAACGGCATTCCGATTCTTCAGACGGGCACCAGGAACCAGGGGCTCGACGTCCTGACCATTGATTTCGGAAGCGACGGTTACACTGTCACAGGGGATGTGATGGACTACGCGGCTGCGTCGGCGTTCGAGCTGAATGAGGACGGCGAGGCGAAGATGGCGGAAGTGCAGGCGGCTTACGAACAGTGCCTGAGCGAGATTGATCCGATTCTGGCCGAGGACGTCGCCCTTTCGGGAGCGCCTGTGTGGGGAGGCTATATCTATTATGACTATGCCGAGCCGAGAATCGTTGAGACGACGATGGGCGACCTGGTCACGGACGCGTTTAGATATTATGGGGAGAAGTTTGCCGAGAACAACGCGCTCACGATGCCCGTGATCGGTATTGAGAACGGCGGCGGCATCAGCGCGACCTTCCCCTATGGCAGCATCACGAGAGGCGACATCCTGAACGCTTTCAACCATGGCAATACGGTGGACGTCATGAAGATCACGCCCGCGCAGCTCTATGCGGCGCTGGAAGGCGGTCTGGCGATGACGGGGCAGGATGACACGGGACTTCTCGTGCGCGAGGACGTTTCCGGCAGCTTCCTTCAGGTGTCCGGGCTGACATACACGTATGATCCCGCGGCGGAAGCGGGCAGCAAGGTGGTGTCTGTAGTCCTGGACGACGGGACGGAGCTGGCGCGCGATGATGAGAAGACAGAGCTGATGATGGCGACCAATAACTATGTGAGCGGATTCGACGCATTCGCGGAGGCGGAGAAGCTTGGCGAGCTGGGCGGCGAGGACGCTATCGTGCAGGATTATGTGCTGTATCTGACGAACGACGGTAAGGACACGCTCACGATCGACAATGTCGCGGGCAGGATCGTGATCGCGAACGACAAGTCGCCGGAGAATTATGAAGTGGTGATTCCGGTCAAGGCTGCCGAGGGCGAATACGATTTCAGCGGACAGGAATTTGAAGTGTCGGTGGACAACGGCACGCCGGAGAAGGTCAGCTGCGAGGCGGACGGACTGCATCTGACCGTCGCGAAGGGAGCGCATACGATCTACCTCACGGAGTCGTCCGATGCGATACCGGTCTATGTGAACAATTATTCCGGTTCCGGCACCGTTACGACTGCGGACGGATATTTCCATCTCTACTTTACCGTAGATCCGGAAGAACTGAAATAATCTGACTGCCGGATATGAAACGAGGAACGGCATACATTAACAGCAAACATGTCAAAAGGAGGAAAAGACTATGGAAGAGCTGAACAATGAGGAATTGGAAAACATTACAGGCGGCGTCGACGTTGATCTGGTGTACAGAACACCAAAAGGCGGCAGCGGAAAGAGAAAAGGCAAGAGTAAGGGAGGAATCGGCGTCATAGAGAATGTGGATATGTTGGATTCAACGGGCTATGACAGCGATCTGACTTTCGTGCAGCCGGCGGGCAGGAAAGGCCCCGTCAGGACGACAGGCACACTTGTCTGAGATTTGATTTGGCAGGCGGTCTTTTCTGACCGCCTGCCGTCAGGTTTACGTGAACAATGAGCCAGGCTGACAAGCTTGCTTGTCAAGTTGGCGGGTAGATATCGCCCTTGCTCAGATATTCCATGAACTTGCCGAAGGCTTCGTTATAGCGCTTCCGGCTGACCGGTATAACGGTGTCGCGCGTGAGCTTTATGCCGTTGCGGGAAAAGCCGTTGATATACTCGTAATTGACGAGATAGCCGCGGTGGGGCCGCAGAAACATCGACAGGGGAAGGCGGGTCTCCATATCTTCCAGAGTGCCGCGGAAGGTCTCGGTGCCGCCGTCCGCTTTGTGAATGGAAATCGTGTGATTGTTGATCTCGATATAGACGATATCCGCGAGCCTGATGTTCAGATACCCTTCCGGGGTGTCCAAGCGGATGCTCCCGGCGTTTTTCTTTTTCAGAAAACGCTCCAGAGAGGATTTCAGCTTGTCTGTGGCGACCGGTTTTACGAGATAATACAGGGAGTCCACGTCGAAGCTGTCGACGGCGTAATCTTTGCTGGTGGTGACGAAGATGATGTCGAAACTGTATCCGCGCGCGCGCAGGGAGCGGGCGAAGTCGATTCCGTTCTGATCGGCGATGAGAACGTCGAGAAAAACGAGATCGTAACGCTCGCCGTTGTTCAGGGCGCGCAGGAAGGACGGCGTGTCGCAGAAAACAAAAACGGCGTACTCCACCATTCTCTTGTCCAAAATATCTTTGAGGCGATTTTCAAAGGAGCTGCAGAACTCCCTGTCATCGTCGCACAAGGCAATTCGATACATCTTTTTCCTTTCCGCAACAGTTCCCCGATGCAAACGTGAGAAATCAATTAATCCTATCATCTCAACATCTGCAAATCAAGCGCATGGCGTGAAAGACGCTTGATTTGGCGCAAAGTGACAACGCACTTCGCGTGAAATATGCTATACTATTGACGGCACAGGCGTTGAAAGCGCGGCTCTGTGAGTATATAATAGGAATGTAAAACCAGTATTACAACAGAAAGGAAGGAAAACTATGACTATTACAAAGAAACAGGAAGGGAACAAACTTACGCTGGCGCTGGAGGGAAGGCTGGATACTACCACCGCTCCGGAGCTGGAAACGGAAGTCAAGGATTCCATCAGCGGCGTGGAGGAGCTGGTGCTGGATCTGGAGCAGCTTGAGTACATGTCATCCGCCGGGCTGCGCGTGCTGCTGTCCGCGCAGAAGGTGATGAACACACAGGGAAAAATGACGGTCATCCATGTGAATGAGACGATCAGCGAGATCTTTGAGGTTACCGGATTCGATGAGATTCTGAATATCGAGTAGGAGGAGCGGCATGAAGACGAATGTGATCAAGGTGAGAAATGACGGCGAGGGACAGGAAGCCGCGCTGAAAGAAGCGGAACGTTTTGCCGTCTACCAGGAACTGGATAAGAAGGAGACGCTCAGGCTCAGACTGTTGGCGGAGGAAACGCTGGGTATGATAGAGGCGATCGTAGGCGATTTCAACGCGCAGTTCTGGCTGGAAGGCGAGAACGGGGATACAAAGATCTGTCTTGAGGCGGAAGCCTGGGTGGATTATGACAAGAAGGAACGGCTGATCGGCGTGTCCTCAAGCGGCAAGAACTATGCGCAGAGAACGTTCATGGGGAAGCTGGCGGGCATATTCGAGTACTGCATGATGGGATATGACAGTCCTTTTCAGCAGGCGCTTGAGAGCGGTTATTTCCTGTATGACGGCACTTCCAGCATGGATTATGAGAGAATGTGGAGCCTGGATTTCTTCCGCGAGAATCTGAGCCAGAATCTGGAAGACGAGACGAAGCGGGCCGAGTGGGATGAGCTGGAGAAGTCCATCGTGGCGAAGCTGGCCGACGAGGTGATTGTGGGAGTGAAGGCTCACAAGGTGCAGATGATCATTAAGAAGAACTTTCGGAAGTGAGCGGGACTGACACAACCGGGGGGGGGACATCTTTGCACGGAAAAATGCGTTGGGACAGGATTTTTGCGCCGGAACCGGTCAACCTGGGGCGGCAGCACGAGCTGGATCTGGCAAAGGCGGCGATTCTTATCTATATGCCGATCGTCCACTGCATCATCGAGTGTACGCCGGAAGAAGGGCTGGTATCGGGGATCCCCTATCTGTTTGATTCCGTGCTGGGCGGTCCGTTGGGCGCTCCGATATTTATGTTTGCCATGGGCGTCGGCATGGTGTACGCCCACGGCAGAACGCCGGCGGATTACATACGGCGGGGGATCAGACTGGAGATCGCGGGATATATGCTCAATGTCTTCCGCTTTCTGCTCCCGTTTCTGGCAGGCTATCTGCTCACCGGCGATTGGGAGCGGTATATCGGCATGCTGCCGTACAGAGTGCTCGGCGACGATATCCTGCAGTTTGCCGGGCTTGCCATGATTGTGATGGGGCTGCTTACAGAGCTGCATATACCGGATATCGGCCTGTTTGTGATCGCGTTGGCGGCGTCTGTGCTGTCGGGAGCGTTGAACGGAGTCGACGTCGGTACTCCGCTGGGGAATATTTTCCTCGGCTATCTGATCGGGACAGAGGACGCTGCAGGCAAAGTGTTTTCGGATTTCCCGCTCATGAACTGGCTGATTGTTCCCGTGTGCGGGTATATTTTTGGCAAGCGGCTGCAGCGTGTGAAGGACAAGAAGCTCTTTTACGGTATTTTTTCGAGCGTATGCGGCCTGGAAGCCGCGATCTGGTTTGCGCTGGGGATCGGTATGGAGCGGGGGATGTTCGGCGAGGGACAGAACTGCTATTACCATATCAGTACGGGGGACGTACTCAGCAGCATCGCCGGAGCGATCGGCATTCTCGGGATCTACTATCTGATTCTTCCGCATCTTTCGGATCGGATGGTGACCATCGCCGGCGGAATCAGCTATCATATCAATCAGATCTACTGCGTACACTGGGTTCTGGTGTCGTGGATCACGATGGTGGGACTCTATGCGTTTCGCGGGACGCAGGAACTGCCGGTGCCGGTAACGCTGCTGCTCGGCGCGCTGATCAGCGTTGTGTCGATCAGCGTTGTGTCGATCAGTATCGTGTCGGTTGTGACGGCGCGCTTGCGCCGGAAGCCGTAGGGAGGTATTGTGCAACATTATGAAACGTAAAAAGATCGCCCGTAAGGTTGTGGTTGGGTTCTGTGAACTGGCGGTTGTCCTGATCGCCTGCATCTCGCTGGCGGTAGGCGTGCGCTACTGCAACGGGGAGATCCAGGATTATGGCGAGCAGGCATTTTCCTATGCCAGAACGGCTGCGGAGTATATCGACGGCGACCGGATTCCGGCCTATGTGGAGACGGGCGAGCAGGACGCGTATTACAGACAGATACAGGACTTTTTTAACGCGGCGCAGCTTCAGTCGGATCTGAAATATTACTATGTGTTCGTGCCTTATGAAGACGAGCTTGTCTATGTGTGGGATGCGGACAATTACGAGGGCGCGTGCCCTCTCGGTTATCACGAGGCTTATATGGAAGGCGGCAAAGAGGTGCTCGAACAGATTTACCGCCCCAATCCGCCGGAGAATATCAAAATTACGCGGGACGAGAATTACGGCTACATCGCGTCGGCGTTTTCCCCTATTTTTAACAGCGCGGGAGAACCGGTTGCGGTCGTGGGCGTAGATCTTTCGATGCCCGGCATAGAGAGAGATTTTTTCCGTTTTATCATAGCGGTCGTGATCAGCGTAGTCGCAGTGATCTTTGTGTCGATGTGTGTGTTCTATGTGTTTGCCAAGGAAAAGGTCATCGGCCCTATCAAGACATTGAACTTTGCGGCGAAGGAGATGGTCGGCAATCTGGAGACGGAGAAGCGGTTTCGGGCCGACGTCGTGAGCACCGGGGACGAGATCGAGGAACTTGCCCAATCGTTTGAATATATGGATGCGGAAGTGCGGGCTTATATCAGCGAGCTGACAAGCGTGACCGCGGAGAAAGAGCGGATCGGGGCGGAACTCAATGTGGCGACCAATATCCAGGCTTCCATGCTGCCGCGTATCTTTCCGCCGTTTCCTGACCGTAAGGAGTTTGAAATCTATGCTTCCATGAACCCGGCTAAGGAGGTGGGCGGAGACTTCTACGACTTCTTCATGGTGGATGAACGCCATCTGGCGATCGTGGTGGCGGACGTGTCAGGCAAGGGCGTGCCGGCGGCTCTCTTCATGGTCATCGGCAAGACCCTGATCAAAGACCACACGCAGCCGGGCACGGATCTGGGAACGGTGTTCACACAGGTGAACGAGCTGTTGTGCGAATCAAACAGCGAGGAAATGTTTATCACGGCGTTTGAGGGAGTACTCGATCTGGCGACGGGAGAATTTACGTTTGTGAACGCGGGACATGAGACGCCTTTCATCGCGCGGGCGGGCGAGCCCTACCAACCGCACAAGATCAAGGCGGGTTTTGTGCTGGCAGGCATGGAGGGCATGCGCTACAAGGCGGGCAGCATGCAGCTTCTGCCCGGCGATAAGATCTTCCAGTACACGGACGGCGTGACGGAGGCGACCAACAAAGACAACGAATTGTACGGGATGGAACGCCTGGGAGCGGTGCTTGCCGGAAACACGGACAAAACGCCGGAGGAACTGCTTCCCATCGTAAAGGAAGACATCGACGCTTTTGTGGGAGAGGCCCCGCAGTTTGACGATATCACGATGCTGTGCCTGGCTTATCGGGAGCGGATGGAGCTGTAGGGAGACGTCTTTTGCGGACGCTGTGAGCTGTCTAATGTATCCTATAGTTCCAACGAATCCCGGTTTAACAAAAAGTCAAAAACGCTTATCATCAGAATGCCTTCGTCCGTATAGAAAGGCTTCGGGGTGTCCGAGGTGATCACGATTTTTTTGAAAGAATCCCGAATCTTCAGAAATGGCCTGAGTTCCTGAGTCATTTTTTCCGAAGAGCCGAGCATATAGGCGGATTGGATATAATATTTTTTGGATCCCTTATGACAGATGAAATCAACTTCCAGCTGCTTTTTTACAGGTCTGCCGCTTTTATCGTTCTCCGTCACGGTGAGATTTCCGACGTCCACTTGAAAACCTCTTATTCTGAGTTCGGTATAGATGACATTTTCCATAGAATGGGTCACTTCCGCCTGCCTGAAATGAATGCGGGAATTTCTAAGGCCCATATCCGTAAAATAGTATTTGAGCGGCGTGCCGATATAGGATTTTCCTTTAATGTCATAGCGGTTCGCCTCCTCGATCAGGAACGCGTCTTCCAGATATTCGATGTATTTGGTAATGGTCGTTGCGGTAATGTTCGAGCCGTTTACGCTCTTAAAGGTTTTCTGCAGCTTGTTGGGGTTTGTCAAAGCGCCGATCGCGGACGACAGTATATTTAACAGCGTTTCCATCTCGCTGATATTGCGGATCTTGTTTCTCTTTACAATATCCTGAAGATAAGTTTCCTGAAGAAGATTGGCCAACAGCGCCGTTTTCTGTTCTTCCGTTTCGGCCAGTACCACCAGAGGAATACCGCCGTAAGTGATATACTCGTTCCAGCCGTCGTAGCGGCTGCCTTCGTATACGCTCATAAATTCCGAAAAACTCAGGGGGTACATATGAATTTCGTCGCCTCTGCCGCCAAATTCCGTCGCGATATCTCTGGAAAGAAATTTCGCATTGCTTCCGGTTACAAAGACGTCGCAGTTTTCCCTGTCGGCCAAGCCGTTAAGGACGCTCACAAACTCGTCCAGAAGCTGTACTTCATCCAGGAGAAAATAGTACATTGCCCCGTCCGCAAGCTGTTTTTTCGCCCATGGATAGAACGCCTTCGGATCACGGTATTCCATGTTGTCGTATAGATCGAAAGCCATTTCTATAATGTGGCTTTCCGGCACGCCGTTTTCCAGCAGATGTTTTTTGAACAAAGTGCGGAGCAGATAGGATTTTCCGCATCTCCGGACGCCGGTTATAATTTTGATCAGACCGTTGTCCATGCGTCTGATCAGTTGTTCCAGATAATCATTTCTGGGAATTTCTTTTCTCATCTTATCATCCCCGCCGATTCTATAAGATATTTCGGTTAGTTTTGACCTGAATATCTTATATTATACAGCGCGGCTGTATTTTTGGCAAGCTGCAGGGACGCTTCGCGGGGCGCAGACGGCAGGGTTTTGCCGGCCTGATTGCTTTTCCGCCCAAAAACAAGTATAATTTGGGAAGAAAAGAAAGAACGCCGGGTGAAAAAGAAGCTGCCGGGACGAACATAGGAGAACACACATGAAACTGATTCACTGCGCGGATCTGCACCTGGATTCTAGGATGAGCGCAAATCTCGATAAGGAAAAGGCGAAGGAGCGCAAGGGCGAGATCCTGCACACTTTCGAGCGGATGGTGGCTTACGCCGCGCAGAACGGGGCAGCCGCAATCCTGATCGCGGGGGATATGTTCGATGCGAGAAATATTTCCGCTGCGGTCAGGAACACGGTTTTATATCAGATTGACGGGCACCCGGAGATCACTTTTTATTATCTGCGGGGCAATCACGACAGCGACAATTTCCTCTCGGATCTGGAGGAGATACCCGGCAATTTGAAGCTGTTCGGCGCGGAGTGGACCGCCTATGGCGAGGCGGACGGAAAGGTCGTGATTTCCGGGATCGAACTGTCTGCGGAGAATGTTGGCGCGGCCTGTGTGTCCCTGACCCTGGACGCCGGCAAGTGCAATATCGTCATGCTCCACGGGCAGGAAGCGGAGAGCGCGGCGAAAGACCGAACCGCTGTCATTAATCTGAAAGCCCTGCGCAACAAGGGGATCGATTATCTGGCTCTGGGTCATATCCATGCCTATAAGAAAGAGAAGTTGGACGCGAGAGGGATCTACTGCTATCCCGGCTGTCTGGAAGGGCGCGGCTTCGACGAGTGCGGCGAGCACGGTTTCGTCCTGCTCGATGTGGACGAGGAGACGGGAAGATATACTCATGAATTTATTCCCTTTGCCAGGCGGAACCTGTACACGGTGGAGGTCGATGTGACAGACTGCCGGACGACCGCCGAGATGAGCGGGAGGATGGATCAGACTCTCAGGGAGGCGGGCTGCAGACCGGACAGCCTGGTCAAGGTTGTTCTGCGGGGGATGCTGGACGTGGCGTGCGAGAAGGATGTACAGTATCTGCTGGCCGGATTGAACAGCCGCTTTTACTACGGCAAAGTCTACGATGAGACGACGCTCAGGATAGACGTCGAAGATTATCGTTACGACGAGTCCCTGAAGGGAGAGTATGTCCGTCAGGTTATGGCGGACGACGCCCTCTCGGACGAGGACAAAAAACTCATCATCCGATACGGCCTGCAGGCGCTTGCCGGAGAGGAGGTGCAGTAAGCTGTGAAACTTCTTTCCTGTCATATCGAAAACTTTGGGAAACTGCATGATTATTCCGTGAATTTTTCCGACGGCGCGAATATTCTCTGCGAGGAAAACGGCTGGGGTAAAAGCACTTTCGCCGCTTTTGTCAGAGCCATGTTCTACGGTCTGGAGGGAGAGCGCAAGAGAAGTATCGGGGAAAACGAGCGCAAGCGCTACAGGCCCTGGCAGGGCGGCATATTCGGCGGACAGCTCGTCTTCGAGGCGCAGGGCGGCAAGTATCAAATCTCGCGGATCTTTGGAGACAAGGAGGCAAACGACGAGTTTGAACTCAGGGACGCGGCGACCAATCTGCCGTCCAAAGATTACACCGGGAGGATCGGCGAGGAACTTTTCAGGATCGACAGAGAATCCTTTATGCGGACGGCATTCATTGAGCAGGGCGGGTGCGGGACGGCGGCCACCGACGACATCAACGCCAAGATCGGCAATCTGGCGGACAACGCCAACGATCTGAACAGTTATGACGCGGCGGCGGCAAGGCTGACGGAGATTCTGAACGCCCTTACGCCGAGCCGCGCGACGGGGTCCCTCTCTAAGAGAAGAGACGAGATAGCCGGATACGAGCGGCTGGTGCGGGACGGACAGGGCATCGCGGACAGTATTCATACTTACCAGGAGTATCTGCACAGAGAGGAGGCGGAGCGCGCCGCGCTGAAAGCGCAGTTGCAGGAAGCCGGGAAGGAGCAGACGCGGATCGCGAAGATACAGTCCGTCCTGGTTGAGCGCTCAGAGTGGGAGCGGCTGAAAAAGGAAGCCGCGGAAAAGAAGAAAGAAGCGGAGGGCAGCAGGGCGAAGCTGCCCGGAGACGTCCCGGAGCCGGAGGAGATCAGACGGGAAATTCTCGCGTGCGGGGACATGGATAAAGCGCGGGAGAGAGTATCCCTGAACAGACTGACCGATGGTGAGGTAGAAGAGCTTGCGGCGCTGCAGACAGTATTTACAGACGGCGCCCCGGCGGATGAAGAATTGGATGCGAAGATTCGGGACGCCGCCAAATGCAGAGAACTGGAACAGGAGATCCGAGACAGGCGGATGACGCCGGACGAACAGGAGCGGCTGGAGGAATTGGAGCGGGCTTTCCGGGATGAGCCGGAGAGCGTGTCGGCTGTGGCTGCCAGATGGAACGAGCGGAACAACAGAAAGGCGGCGCTGCCCTCCAAGCAGGCCGCGCTGACTGCCCTGCGGGCGTCTTTGGAGGCGCAGAGGCGGCAGAAGAAGAAAGTTCTGCCGATTCTGCTGCTGGTCATCGGGCTCGCTCTGGCTGTGTTGGGCGTGGCTGCGGCGATCGTGTTTTCTTCGTCTGCAGGGATCGTGGGAATCCCGGTTGCGGGTGTGGGCGGAGTGCTTGCGGCTGTGGCCGCGGCGAGCGTTCTGCTGGGGAGGCGCAAAGCCGGGGCCGGGGATTCCGAACTGCCGCCGGAAGTCGGGGATCTGCAGCGGACGATAGATGAGGACAGCGCTTATATTGCGCGGGTCGATGCCGGGACGGAGGCGTATCTTGCGAAACACGGCAGGATTTTTGAGGAACATACGGTGTCCGCCGTTCTGCAGGAGATCATGGCGGAATCTGTGGAATACCGTTCGCTCAGGCAGAGAGCCGGGCGGCAGGCGGACAGCGCAAGGGTGGCGGCATATGAGGCGCTGAAAAGGGATCTCGCCGCTTTTCTGGCCGGGTATGGGAGAGCGCCCGCGGAGGAGCGTTTCGCGGACGAGCTGTACACGCTGAAAAGCAAGGCGTTAAGATTCCGCACTCTCGAAGAGAAGAAAGCAAACCTGACAAAAGCCGAGGCGGAATATCGGCGCTATGCGCATGAAATTAAATCTTTCCTTGAAAAGTGCGGCTGCGAGGCGGGATCGGACGTCTATGCACAGCTGTGCGACATCCGGGATTGGGCGGCGGCGTATCTGGAGGCAGCCAAAGCCCGGGAGAAGGCGGACGCGCAGCTTAGGCGGTTTGAGAGCGCACACGATATCGCGGCTCTGTCTGCGGCGGCGCAGGACGAGGATTTGCCTTCTCTGGAGGAGATCAACGACAGGATTCTGCGGCTGACGGAGAAGGCGGACGCGGTCAGCAACACGATCGCAGGCTATCAGAAGACGCTGGCGGATCTGCAGGAGGCCTGCGACGAATGGGAGGAAAATCGTCTCAGGCTGGAAGAACTGAGACAACTCCAGGCGGCGGAACAGAAGAAGTACGACGCCGTGCGTCTGGCGAAAAACAAGCTGACCCAGGCCAAGGAAGCGATGACGGCGAAATATGCCGCGCCGCTCTTACAGGCCTTTGGAAGATATTATGAAATGATCTCGGGAGAGGCCGCGGACGCCTGGCATATGGACGCCAACACGACGGTGACGGTGGATGAACTGGGAAAACAGCGCAGCGTGGACACGCTGAGCTCCGGCTGCAGAGATTTGACCGGTATCTGTCTGCGCCTGGCCCTGATCGACGCGATGTACCAGGCGGAGCCGCCGGTGCTGATCATGGACGATCCTTTTACCAATCTGGACGATGGGAAGATCCGGGCGGCGAAACGCTTTCTCGAGGCGATAGCGGCGCGCTACCAGGTGATTTATTTCACATGCAGCCAGGCGAGAGCCGGGCGCATCGACGGTTAGACATGGCGAAGGCGGTATGAAAATACCCGGACAAAGACAGGCTGGCGCTAGATCCGCGCCAGCCGTTTGATGGAATCCAAGATCTGATCGCGAATCTCTTTACTGTTCAGAGCGACGGTCGCGTCCATGGCGTCCGAGAGCGCCGGATTTTTCTCATAGAAACAGAACTGGATGGTGTAATAATCCTGCTTCATGCGGAGCCGATAGCCGTTGCCGATTGTGCGGTAGGTGAAAGACTGCGTGTCCGTCTGTATCTGCGAGATTTGGTCCAGTTTGAGCAGCAGCGGGTGGTCTGTTCCGTATGCAGATGACAGGAAATAGTCCTTTGCTGCGACCGCCTTTTCATAGGGATATGCGCTGTTCATATCGGTTTTGTACTGAATACATACAGTGTCCGCGGACATCAACTGCAGCGCCATTTCTTCCCGCTGCTCGGGGCTGAACAGGGCGGTCTGCTTTTTAAGGGCTTCCATGTAGCTTTCTGAGGAAGTCTTGTGGCCGAAGAAATGCAGGATCGGCAGCGCGATCAGCGCAACCACCGCGCCGAAGACCGCTCCGCCCAGGGCGGATGTCAGCACATTTCGGATATCTCCTCCACTGAACAGGTTGATCGCGCCGCTGACCAGAGCGAAGACCGGCGGGCAGAGCAGCAGATATCTGCGGTCGCGCCGCGCCGCGGCCTTTATCCTGTCGTCGTTCCACTGTTGTTCTTTGGTAAGCCAGATTTCATATTGGTTCATTTCGTTTCCCTCCATACTTTCATACTATACAGCATTTTGGGAGCGTTTTTGTCATCTGTCAAAAAAACGGCGCGGGATGTAAAAATTATGGAAGATAGAGGGTGACGCAGGCGCGAAAAACAGTATCGTCATAGGGAAGATACAGCTCGCCGTGATACTTGGCTACGGCCTGCTGCACCGAGAGCAGACCGAAGCCGTGGCCGCCGCCCGGCTTGCTGCTCTTTAGCAAGCCGCCGGGCTTCTCTCTGAGCTTCCCCTCGTAAGGATTTTCCGTCAGGATACGCAGAAGCCCTTTTTCCAGACGGATTTCCAGATTGATTCGCCTTTCGTCTGCGGGAAGCCGGGAGACCGCATCCAGCGCGTTGTCGAGAAGGTTGCCGAGAATCACGCACAAATCCGTCCCGTCCACGGGAAGATCCGCAGGGACTTCCACGAGACATGAAAGATCGGCGTTCATGGTTTTCGCCACGGAGTGTTTGTAGTTGATGAGGGCGTCCAGCGCCAGATTGCCGCTGTGAGATATTTCGTCCCGGTGCAGCCTGTTCTCGTACAGCATCTCGTCGATCTCCTGCCGGGCGTCGTCGTACTGCCCCTGCTCCAGCCGGGCGCCGAGCGCTACGAGACGGTCGTTTAGGTCATGGCGCAGCATACGGGTCTGACGGTAGGCGGCTTCCCGTTCTCTTGCCTGTCTGTCGCACAGTTCGATGGTCTGCGCGTAGACGGCGGCCTGTTTGCCTGCCAGCGCATAGGAGGCCATACGTCCGTAGACGTCATAGACGGCGAAGTTTATGAGGATCATGAGGAACGTGACGAGGATGAAGGCGATATTGGAGCCGTCTGTCTGGGAACGGATATAGGTATCGTAGATGACCCACACGGACACGGCGGGGAAGATAAACAGTTCCAGCCAATACCGCAGCGGGGGGGGGATTTCCTCTTTTTTCGGCCCGATCCTGCCGTAGATCTGAACACCCAGATACATGACGATCTGGCAGACGGCGTCGCCCATCAGGAAGACGTCTTCTCCCCGCAGTACCAGAAGGATCACGCAGTTGACGAAGACCTCTACCGCCATATAGACGGTGAAGAAGATCAACGAGCGGAAAACGCAGGTCTTGAAGCTGTCCCTGTGGGCGAGCCTGTATAGCAGGATGAGAAACAGGATATTTCCCGCAAGCGTGACTAACGGGTAGGGGGACTCCGCCTCGGTGACCGCCCAGAGACAGCACAGGTATACGCCCTGCGTGCCGTACCAGAGGATCGGTCTGCACTGCGGTTTTCCAAACAGGGTGATATAGGTGCAGACGATATGCACCATAGACAGCGCAAGAAGAAAATTGGTCAGGAAAAGCAGCATTACAAAAATCCTCCTTTGTCAGTTAAGAGTTGATGTTTCTCATCTTATCATAAGTGCGGAGGGAAATCCAGAGGCGGGACGGAAATGAGGAGCAGCCGCCGGCAGCCATGCGAAAAATGACATCGTGAAACGCAATTTTTACCTGACGGGAAATAAGGTTGTTTTTGCTGTATTATGTAAGGGGGGGGGTATGAGGCGAATGAAACAAGCGGGCAAGGAAACGTGGATTAAGATCATGAAAAAATGGGGATTCCATTTCTTTATCGTTTTTGCAATTTTTTTTCTGGCAGGCTGCGGTGAGCGGGAGCAGCGGGCTGCTTCTGTATCTGCGGGAGTCTCTGTAGCTGAGGAAGCTGCCGCATATGAAGAAGAAAAAGACACATCAACCGCAGATTCCTATACGCTCCTCATGGACGATCTGATCCGCTGGGATCAGATAAAAGAGACAGAGACGGAAGACTACTATATCGTGGCGGTACAGGAAGAAAACAAAGACGGGAAGATTGTGGAGTATCCGCAGATCGTTCCGAAAGAGGGAGCGGAGATCTTCTGCGGAACGGAACTGATCAATGCCCGGTTGGCGACGTCATATTGGCAGGACTATAATATCCTGTACGCAGACCGGCACTATATCAGTCTGTGGCGCGGTGGCGAGAGCGGGGAAGAGAGAACGTCTCTTTTTAATCTGCAATGTCAGAACGCGTATGCCAGGGATGATAACGATTACAGAGACGCGCCGTGGCCCTCCGGCGAGGTTCCGATCTCCCTCGACGCGATACTGGAAGAGATAGAAAAGGGAAACTGCCGTACCGATGAAGCCGGCTATGCGATCTATCGGGAAGACCCGGAAGCGTTTATCGGGAGCGTGCGCAGACAGTTTAAGGAGATCAAGGAGGGCGGCTACGAGGAGGCATACTGGACGCGCGAGGATTCGGATTACAGTAAAAAGGCATACAGAATGTATCTCAGAGAGGACCGGGTCGGTTTCTACATCCATCCCATTGAAGTGTGGGAAGAGACGGAATCGAAACGCTTTTATCACTCGTCGGAGCATCCGATAGACACAAGCCGCGATTTTCGGATCGAAGTGCCGTATGACTGGAAGAAAGACGCCCCGGCGTATCATATGCCCTACGAGGTGTATGGAGAACTCTGTGAGAGCGAGACATACGGAACGTTCTATTGCCCGCAGATCAGAGGACTGGATGAAACGATAACGGCGTCTCTCAATGCGGCGATGAAAGAGGATCTGAATGAAAATCTGGCCTATATGGATCTGGATGTATGGAATGAGAAAATGGTGTGGTACACTCCGTACGGCGTGGAAGAATATTTTGCAGAGCTGCCGCCTGTCCTCAATCCGGAAGTGACATACAGGACAGAAAAATATTTGTGTATTCATCAGGATATATACGGTCCCATGCTGGAAAGGATCTGCATGACCGATGCGGCATGGAAACGCTACCATGTCTATGACCTGGAGACGGGGAAAAGCCTGAGGCTGGGCGACGTCATCCGCGTGGATGAGGCGTTTGTCACATGGCTCAAGCAGGAGAAGAAGGTGGACGCGAGACTTTCCGAGATCACAGGCTGGGAAGAGGAAATGGACAGCGTGAATGATCCGGCAGAGTGGATGAAGAAGGAACTGGATGATTATCCGGCGGATCTTCTGCTGTCCGTATTGGAGGATGCGGAGTTCTGGCTGAAGGAAGACAATCTGTTTATCAAAATCCCGCGCTATAATGTGGAGCTCTATGACGGCCTGGTGTATCTGGGAGGAGGAACCGGCCATCCGCCAATCCCTATTCTCTATGAGGTACGGATCGCGCTTGACGATCTGCAGGGATTTCTTATTAACTAATTCCTTTTCAATTCTTTCAAAAGTATCTTCTTGTTTGCTGATGCCAGCCAGTTTTAGCACAAATGGTTTCACAAGCATTAACCGCATATTCAAAATCCGCTCCAAGTGCATGACAATGGTTATTTAGTGCCGAAAATAGTCGTTTGGTGCATCGGACATAGCGCGTCAAATGAAAAACAGCCGATAATAATATTGGGTATCTTGCGATAGGAAAACATGGCAGTACAAGCGGGGACGGAATATGGAAATCATTGTATGTGACGACAGCGGGACAGACAGGGAAAATTTGATCCGGCTGCTGCGGGACTATGAAAAGAAAAAAGGGCTGGCCTTTGACATGACAGAATATGACAGCGGGGAAGCGCTGCTAAAGAATATGGATAAATTGCAGGACAGCAGCATTTTATTTCTTGACATCAACATGGAGGGCACAGGTGGGCTGGAAGCGGCGGCGCAGATCAAGAGCCTGCATCCGAAAATCAGCATTGTGCTTGTGACGGCGTATATCGGCTATGCGCTGGAGGGGTACAAGGTGGAGGCAAGCCGTTTTCTGGTAAAGGATGATCTGGAGGATTCCATTACCGAGTGCATGGATACGCTGGTCAGAAAGCTGGAACAGGACGCACAGGTCATGGATTTCTCTTTTGTGGAGGGGAATATCCGGCTGAAGGTCAGCGACATTATCTACATTGAAACGGCAAGGCACAAGAACATATTTTACACCAAAAGCGGAAATTTCCAAATCTACAAAAAGCTGGACGAGATCGAAAATGAGTTGCGGGAGTATGATTTTGTGAGGATACATATGAGCTTTCTGGTTAATATGCGCTATATCAGGAAGATCAGCAGCTACGTCATGACACTGACCACCGGGAAAGAAATATCGGTGCCTAAGACCAGATATGCCGAAGTAAAGCGGCAGTATATGCTGTTCAAGGGGGTGGAGTGAGATGTCCGTTGATACTCTGGTGTCATTCCTGTTGTTGATGATAGAAGCCTATGGAAGCATCTATTTTTTTAATACGTTTTTACGGCAGAAAAACAACAAACTTCAAAAGTACCGATTCCCTTTTCTGATTGTCTGCATGGCGGTAGGGGCGTTTCTCGGAAAGTGGATCGGAGGATGGAAAGTGCTGCTTATCATGATGGCGTATGTTTTTTTGTGCCTGATCTTTTATAAGGCTGCATTTGTGCAGAGCGTTTTCTTCTCTGTGCTGAACTATGGTATGCTGATCGGGATCGAATACCTGAGCATTTCCGCAATGGACTGGCATCTGCTTTTTGTAAAGTCGGCGGGAGAAAACCAGGCGGAGGCGTATTTGCTGATCCTGCTGTCGAGGATATTATGGATCGTGGCGCTTCTGGTGCTACGAAAGCTCAGGCGGCAGAGGGAGGAAGATGATCTGCTGACCAATAGGGAGTGGGCTACGCTCAGCGTGATCCCGATGATCACAATATGCGCTATCCTTGCCATGCTGTACTGTTATACGGGAAATGAACAGATACAATCTCTTTATCTTTTTTTGTCAATGGGGCTGGCAGTCATTGATCTGGTTGTCCTGCAATTGATGCAGAAGATTTTAGAAAAAGAAAAAGCGCTCCGGCTCAGCGCCCTTGTCAATCAGAACCAGAGAAACCAGCTTGCTGTCTATGAGGATGGGAACAAATTGCAGGAACAGCAGCAGAGGAAAATGCATGATTACAAAAACCAGTTGTCAACCATACAGACGCTGCTGAAGGGTGGGGATTACCAGACTGCGCTCCTGTTTACGGAAAAGCTGACAGAGAGTATTTCTGTGAATCTGTCTGCGATCAATACAGGTCATGCGGTTGTAAATGCAGTCCTAAACCAGAAATACAGAAGTGCAAAAGAGAAAAATATCTCCATGAGCCTGAAAGTGGGCGATCTGAAAGAATTGAAGATGCGGGAGGAAGATATTGTGATCGTGCTGGGCAACTTGCTGGACAATGCCATAGTGGAGTGTGAGAGGGCGATTGCAGGCGGGGCAAAGGGAGCCGTCATCTTTTTGAAGATGGCATTTGAAGATGGACATCTGATTTTGTCCGTCAAAAACCCGGTTCTGGAAAAGGTAAAGATTGAGGATAATACCGTCCAAAAGAAATATACAGACGGTCACGGGATCGGGCTGTTGAATGTAAAGGCTGTGGTGGAGAAGTATCAAGGCGATATGGCGCTTGACTGTGACAGTAAAGAGTTTCGGGTGGCAATTATGTTGTAGTGATAGTCATTCGGTGTCAAAAATGGGAATCTGGTGTAAGTGGGATATATTTTTCAGAAAAGGCGGACGATAGATTTCATAGAATCGGGATTTCAAATCAACACGGCAGGAGGAAAAGAGTATGTCAACAATTATCAATGATTATAGCCAGTTTTACAGAGGAATGGAGAGCCTTAAAAACTATAGCTCCAATGATTCTCTGAAAAAGGACACCTTAGTGCGGTATGAATTTAATACTCACGATGAACAAGGAAATAAGATTATGGATAAAATGTCCAGGGAAGAAACCATACAGGCAATGAAAGCTATTCGTGAGCAGTATGGGGACAATGTGATTGTGGAATTTTCAGGGGATGGAATGGCGGCTTTGGTAGAGAGCAGGAAAGGCTCGGCAAAAGGGAACTTATCTGAAAATGCGGCAGCGGTAAAAAATGCGGATTTTCAGAAAGAAATTGTGCAGATTGACAAATCTGCCGATTATCTCCCGGCATATTCCGGAATGTATGATGCAGACAAAGCAGTTGCAGCCGCAGTAGAGAATTGCAGTAAAGAGGAACAGGCATTTGTATATGGCATCATCCGTCAGAATTTTCTTGTGGAGAATAACGGTTCTGTAACCGAAGAAGAACGGCAGGCAAATATTGCATTGGGAATGAAGAAAGCAGAATACGCAGCAAAAAACTTCATATCGGAAGATAACAGAAAAGCGTTTCTGGAAGCAATGGAGTCTATCGCACAATTAGCAAGCGCCGGAGAAGCAGACAGTAATGGAAATATGGATTATGGTGTAAAAAAAGGAAATTATTTAGGTCATGGAAGTAACATGGTCTATACGACAGACGCAGTCGATGTGATGAGAACAATGGATAGCAACGCATATACAGAGTATCAGAAAATCCGTAATGAGGGCGATGGGATGAACTCTTTGAAGTATTTGACAAATTGGTATGCAAACGCCGTAAAGAAAAGCCCAACTATGATTGAAGAATATGAGAAACAATCAGATGAATATATCGAGAAAAATGTAAAAAAACAAAAATTGGATCAGACATTTGCCGATATAAAGACAGAAAGTAAAGATGCTTTTTCCGAGAGCCTAAAAGCCTTTCAGACAAAGCATCCGGGGCTTTTCTCGTCTATCATAAACAGAGAATTGGCTTCAAAGTTTTGGAGCCTTTCAGAACAGTAGCCTGTCACATTTGGATAAGAATATGAATATCAATTTTCTTACAAAAGTTAGAAAACTACTGTTAGATGTCCCATAAGCAGCTATCGGCCGAGGTGCATTGAGAGAGGATAAAATGGAAATAAACATATCAAATAACATCCTGGGGAGGATATCCGGTAGTCTAAATAACGGTATTTCAAAAGTTCCCTCAAAGAGTAAATGGGAATTGACAGACTCTTTGAAAGATAGGATCGTTGAACTGGCAAGAGAAGATGCACAGAGCGACATATATATGGGGACTAAATTTATGGCTCTGCGGAGGGCAGAGGTTCGCAAGGTGGCTCCGGACAGAGCTGCCCTGATGAGAGTGTTCAATCCCGAAAGATCAGCCAATATGAAAGAAATTCGAGAAGCAGATGAGCGCCGTTGGCATATGCTGTTTGGATTGCCGTATGAAGCGGAATACGGGGTTGAAAAAAACGGTGATTCCACGCATATATATAATGAGAACGGCGAGGAGATTCTTACCTATACTCCCGGCGTCGGATGGCATGAGAAAGAGACTCAGACAGAATCAAAAGTACATTCTGCATTAAAATCTGCATACTATGAAGCGTTTCATGAGGCAAGGAAATCGTTAAAAGCCGGAATGGGTACTGCGCCGGAAAATGACAGCGGTATATGGCAGAGCGGTTTTGATATGAAAGCATAGAATTTTGATATCATCAAAGCGTATAGAGTAAAATCTGTGCGCTTTTTTGTCAGACATTTACAGCGTCAGTGCAGGAAGGAGAGAAAGAAATTTAAGCCTTTTAGTATAGTAGAAAACGGTTGCAGTGTAATGTTGGAAATGGTATATTGATAACGTGGCGAGAGCCATAGGAAAGTGCCCATGACAGGGTGGCAGCCTCCTAGTCTATTCAGGCATCAGCAGTTTTATATTGCTGATGTACATAGGAAGGAGGTGGCGCGTATGACAGTCTATGAAGCCTTCGGGCTTATACTGGATGTGATCAGTTTATTGATCTCGCTAAGTATGCTGGTTATTGCGTTGCTCACCTTTCTCCGAGAGAGAAAGAAGCATAAAAAATAAGCCCCGCTGTCTGCCAACAGAGGGGCGGTGTCCGTAAGGACACTTAACTTAGTATTGTGAGGCATCCACTTTGGAGTGGGTGCTTTCCTTTTGTATCTTCATTATAGCAGACAGATCCGAGAAGTCAATAGGCGGTTATCCTGGGATAGCGTAAGTTTATTGTAGGAATAAGGCAGACAGAGTAGCCCCTTGATCTGGCCAGACTTATTGACCATCTTTA
>CANQTL010000009.1 GCA_947626775.1 uncultured Lachnospiraceae bacterium
CAACTGAATAACTGCCAGATATTGGATTTTCAAGGTGCATAGCTAAATTCTATGTGCGAAGTTTGAGTAATATATTTTTTTCGCCTTTCCTACCCCGAATCACTCTTTTTTCCTCCCGCGCCATGTCCTGAACGTCCGGTTTTTTGTCACGAAAAGCTGGAAAATTTTTATTTTTACTCCTAATTTTTTCAAAGATGTGGTACGATATAATAAATAGATGTGGGGAGTCATCCCCTATTCCGCAACCGCAAATTTATAACTATAACACATTCCAAGGAGGGATACCAATGAGCGTAAACGGAATTACAGGTGCTACGAATACTTATGACGCTTACCAGACAAGTCAGGCTGCCAGCACAAAGGCCGCCCAGGAGAACACTTCCGGAAAGACTTCCGAGGAGAAGGACGAGGCCGGCGTTGTCTATGAGGCATCCAAAAACAGCGCTTCGTCTGCGAAGACTTACACCCAGAATACCGACCTGGTGAATAAGCTGAAGGCGGATGCAGAGGCTCACACGAGACAGCTGCAGAGCATCGTTGAACAGCTGATGACCAAGCAGGGACAGACCTACAATACTGCTAACGGTATCTGGTCATTCCTCGCAAGCGGCGACTTCACCGTGGACGCCGCTACGAAGGCACAGGCGGAAAAGGACGTCTCGGAAGACGGCTACTGGGGCGTAAAACAGACATCCGACAGAATCATTGACTTCGCGACCGCGCTGACAGGCGGCGACCCCGATAAGATCGAGGAGATGCGCGAGGCGTTCAAGAAGGGTTACAAGCAGGCGGAGAAGACGTGGGGCGGCGAGCTTCCGGATATCTCCAAACGGACCTATGATGCTGTGATGGAAAAGTTTGACAAGATGGCGGAGGACGCCGGTCTCACAACGTCAAACTGATCTGTATTATCATATTCATCCTTAACTATTTAAAAGAAGTCAGGTCTTACGGCCTGACTTCCTTTATGTTTCACCCGCTGTCCGGCGCTACAGCGCGTCGATCACGCCCTGCACTCCGCGCTCCTCATAAATCTTCTTATAATAGGCTACCTCGTCGCGGATCACCTCGTCGATCATCCGCATGCCGAGAAGTTCCACCGGAGCCCTGTCGTCCGTCATGATATGACTTCCCGGCTCATAGACGGTCAGATTGCCGGACACCGCGGCCATCAGCGCCGCAAGATCCCCGTCGGCAAGCCGCGTCCTGTGCGTCTCCAGATTTTCAAGCAGCCCCGGATCGTCGGAAGCGAAGAGTTCTCTGTTGGTAGAACCCGCCACGTCCACGGTATACACCTCCCCGAACACGCTGCATATGGTATCCGCAAGATACCGGTTGATGCTGTCTTCACCGCCTCCGCGCATGTTCATATTGACCACCATCACGCCGCCCTCATTCAAATGCTCCCTGACCAGCGTGAAGAATTCCACCGAGGACATCTGAAAGGGAATCGTGATATCCTGGTAGGCGTCCACCATGATGACGTCGTACTTCTCTTCGACGGCATTCAGATAGGCTCTGCCGTCATAAGTCGTCACCGTCACATCCTCCGGCAGCGCAAAGTACCTGTGCGCAAGAGATGTGATCTTTTCGTCAATCTCCACGCCCTCTATCGCCATGTCGCCATAGTAGCCGCGGCACTGGTGCGCGTAAGTGCCTGTCCCCATACCGAGGATCAGTACGCTGCACTCCTCCGGCCTGTCGCGTTCCGTCATCAGCGGCGCCGCCATCGCATAATCATAGTACATACCCGTCAGACCGTCCTCCTTCATCAGGATCGACTGCACGCCGAAGAGCACATTGGTCGACAAGATAACGCTTCTCTCAGTTTCTTTTACCTGCAGATAGTTGTAAATGGATTCTCCCTCGTAAGTCAGATCCTTCTCCCAGAAAGCAAAACTGTCCGACCAGCCGAGCAGACAACACAGAACAAACAGCGCCGCGGCAGCCGCGCCCTTCACAGCGCCTCTCCTGCCGCTCACAAAATAGAGCAGCGAAAGAAGCAGCAGAATCCCCGCAAAGATCAGGAATGTAACGGAAGTTCCCACCGCCGGTATGGAGAGAAAAGTCGGAACGAAGGTGCCAATGATGCTGCCGACCGTGTTGAAAGCGCCCAGCGTCCCCACAACCTTGCCGCTGTCCTCCAGACTGTCCACGGAATACTTCGCCAGCGACGGCGTCACCGTCCCCAGCAGGAAAAGCGGGAATACAAAGATGACGATACATGCCGCAAACGCCGCCCAGATCAGGAAATTGGTGCTGACCGTGAAAATCAGCAGCGCGGAAATACCCAGAATGATATATTTGCCGGCCACGGGAATCGCCGCGATCCAGACGGCCGCCGTCAGAATCCTGCCGTAAAGCCTGTCCGGATCCGGATCTGCGTCCGCGCTTCTGCCGCCATAGATATTCCCCAGCGCCATAGCGATCATAATCGTCCCTATGATGATCGTCCAGACAATCTGCGAGGAACTGAAATAAGGCGCCAGAAGTCTGCTGGCGCCCAGTTCCACGGCCATCACCGACATACCCGCGAAAAACTCCGTCAGGTACAGAAATATTCTATTTTTTAAGATCGGTATCTCTCTCATGATCAGTTTCCCCGCCGTACTTTCCGCCCACACAGGGACGTATCCTGCAACCATAGTACAGTATATAGGAAAATCTTCCGTTTTACAAGCTCCCCTTCACCACCAGTATCTTATCTCCCTCCTTGATCTCTTCGGAGACAAGTTCATTCACTTCTTTGAGCTGCGCGATCGGTACATAGTAACGCTTACCGATATCCCACAAAGTATCTCCCTGCGCTGCGATACAGATCACCATACCCGGCAGGCTGTTCAGCTTGTTCGGATCCAGCTCCCCCACCTTGATATCTGTGATCAGCTCGCTCTTCTGTACCGCAAAGACAATCACCCTGAACTGAAGAGCCGCCTTCACGTCCAGTTCCTCGCCGTCCAGCATCGTCACTGTCAGCTGTTCGATACTGCAGTGCAGTTTATAGATACTGGTCGCCGTGATATTCTCCGCCTCAATCACATACCGGAAGGGGATCTCGTTTCTCGTGGAATAGAGTGATTTCGCGCCGCTGCCGCACAGGTAGAGCGTCGTCACGGTCAGCGTCCCCGTAACGGCGATTCCGTTCTCCACCACCGTCTGTTCGTCGATCCGGACCTCTCCCTCCGAATGGATCAGCTGATACATCGGCATCTCCGGATTCTGGATTTTTGCGTGCTCCGCGATCTTGCACTTGCCGCTTCCGTTCATCAGCAGACTCTTGAGCTGAACCTGGGCGGTAAGCGCCTCGATCTCCTTGTGTACGCCGTACAGATCCGACAGCACTTCCAGTTCTTCTTCATCGTACAGATGAATGTCCAGATCGAGCACCGGCTCGACGCAGAACACCCTCTCCTCGCCGTCAAAATCCTGGCGCACCTCCACATTGCACTGTCCAAGGCTGTATGAGATATCGGGAATCATATTCTCCCTGCATCCATGGCACTCGATGATGCCGCTAAACGGCACGGTATTCTCATACCAGAGCGTCCTGTCGCTGTCGCCCTCTCCCTCATAGAGGAAAAAGGCCTTCATCTCGCCCTGTACGGAAATCTTCTCCTCGAGAGCCTTAAACTCCACGTGGTCAAAGGCAATGTGGTTCCATATCGTCCGAAACACGTTCGGCAGATTTCCGGACAGTTCCATCTCTTCCTTGAGCCGAAAGATATCTTTCTTCTGCAGAACGAGCTGCACGACCGGATAGGTCTGCTTCCTGTACTCCACCGGCTCGTCGTGGACGAGATCCACCGCCGCATCCTGCTCGATATGCTCCTCCATCTCCAAGGTAAAGGAAACCACCGACTGGACGCTGATTTTCCTGGAATTGATCAGTCCTGCCGTCAGATCCTCTATCGCACAGTCAGCCAGTATGATATCGCCGTTTCCCACACCGTCCATGTTGATCTTCTCCTCATAGGGAATGACCGTCTCCATGCTGGCGCAGGCGCCCTCCGTATCCGTCAGGTAGAGAAGGGATACCACAAGACGGCCCCGAAGATTCACCGCGTTCTCTCCGGCGCGTATCTCCTCCATAATGATCTCGCCCTTGCTGTTCAGCAGATGAACGGCATCGGGTTTGTTATCTGAAATATTGACATCCTCTTCCAATACAATCTGTGTACCGGCCCTGCTGCCGACCCGATCCATATGTATCTTCTTCTTTACCAGTTCCACAAAATAACCTCCGTGCGTATCCTTAGTATAAAGGTATGCCGCGCGGAGGCTGAATATGCGTTTTATTTTACTCCGTGGCCGCGCCGATCAGCTCCGTCACGTTCTCCGGCCTGTATACTGCGCCGCCGATTTATCCTTGAAGAATCCCTGTCCCTATGCTACACTGATATCGTTGGTCATGCAGAGGATATCTCTGTCCGGAAGGAGTCGCGATGAAAAATATCGTCCGAACATTCATCTGTGAAATCGTCATCATTGCAGCATGCTCATTCATAGGGATCGCCGCGCTGTCCCTCTCTTACGTTTCCGTTTCGCCGGACGAGATACGCGACCACGTCTATGAGTCCGCCATCGAACTGGAACATCTCGGTCTCGGCGCGCACATATGGGAAGACGTAGAGGAGACCATGCTGGATATTTTTACGGACGGCCTGCTGATCAACGTTACTTACACCTGTGTATCGGACGGACTGAGCGATATTCTGCTCGGCACGCACATGACCGTGAACAACACCAATCCCATGAATTCGTTATACGAAGCGGTCGTTCTGGCCAACGACAGCTACGTGACGGAAACCTATGGAAGATACTGGCACGGCTATCAGGTCGTTCTGCGCCCTCTCCTGCGCTTTTATACTTATTCCGACATTCTGCAGATCAACATGATCGTCCAGTTGATACTTGTCTTTACCCTTCTATATATTTTATCCAGATCTTCCAGCCGGCAGATGATCCTTCCCTTTTGCGGCATGTACATTTTTCTGTCGCCGGTCAGCCTTTTCAGCTCTCTGCAGTATTCCCCGTGTTTCTACATCGCAGTGCTCTCTCTGATCGCGCTTTTTATGCCGAAACTGCAAGGATACTGGAACGATACCCGCAGGAATTACCTGTTCCTCCTCGCGGGAATCGCAACGGCGTATTTCGACCTCCTGACATATCCCTTTATCACGCTCGGCGTCCCGCTGAGCGCTTACCTTGGGACAATCGCTCCCAGGACTCCGTTTTCCCGCACATGCAAAAACACCGTCTGTTACTCCGCGTCATGGTGCGCTGGCTACGCTGGCATGTGGGCTTCCAAATGGATCATCGCATCCGTGCTGACCGACGAGAATATCCTGCTGGACGCGTTTGAGGAAATCAAATACCGCAGCGGTTATTTCGGCGAAAAACATTCTTATCTGGAGACACTGCAGCTGAATCTGAACGTCTGCAATAAAAAGGTTCTCCTCGCCGCACTGCTCTGTCTGGTAATCTGCATGGCAATCTGCGGAATCAGGCGGCGGATTGCCATAGACAAGTTTTCTCTTTCCCGCATTGCCATGCTTTTCTTTGTATCGGCCTATCCCTTCATCTGGTACGCCTTCACCAAGGAACACTCCAGCTGCCATTCCTACTTTACATGGCATGAATTGGCGATCAGCGTGTTCGGCATACTGACAATCGGTTCTCTCATGATCCGAAGAGACGAAGGACAGTCATAAAATCTCCGACTCACTCCGTGACCGCGCCGATCAGCTCCGTCACGTTCTCCACATGAAAACGCCTCATATAGTCTTCGATCCCCTCGACCACTTTCACCGTCGTATACGGATCGACGAAGTTCATGGCGCCCACTGCGACCGCGCTGGCGCCGGCCAGCAGAAATTCCACCGCATCCTCTCCGTCCGCGATGCCTCCCATACCGATAACCGGAATCTTCACAGCATGGGACGCCTGATAGACCATACGGACGGCCACCGGCTTGACGGCAGGGCCGGACAGTCCGCCCGTCTTGTTGGCCAGCACAAATTTCCGCTTGTTGACGTCAATCTTCATTCCCGTGATCGTGTTGATCATCGAGAGCGCATCGGCTCCCGCGGCCTCCGCCGCCCGCGCCATCTCCGTGATATCCGTCACGTTGGGACTCAGTTTCATGATGACCGGCTGTTTCGCTTTTTTCCTGATCTGCGAAGTGATGTCATAGAGACAATCCGCTTTCTGCCCAAAAGCGATTGCGCCCTCCTTCACGTTGGGACAGGACACGTTGATCTCCAGCATGTCCACCGGCTCATGGCCGAGGCGCTCCACCACCTCCAGATAATCCTCCACCGTCCTGCCGCAGACATTGACAATGATCTTCGTGTCGTACTGCTTCAGAAAAGGAATATCCCGCTCGACAAAAACATCAATGCCGGGATTCTGCAGGCCGATGGCATTCAGCATCCCGCCGTATACTTCCGCTACGCGGGGCGTGGGATTGCCGGGCCACGGCACGTTCGCCACGCCTTTCGTCACCACCGCTCCCAGGCGGTTTAAGTCCACAAAGTCACTGTATTCCATACCGGAACCGAAAGTTCCGGACGCCGTCATAACGGGATTTTTAAATGTCACACCCGCAATCGTCACTTCCGTATTCATCAGATGTTTACCTCCCCTGCCTCAAATACCGGCCCGTCCGTACAGATGCGGGCGTTGTGCACATGGGAGTGGCTGTCGACGTCCTTCGTCGCGCAGACGCAGCCGAGGCAGGCCCCCACACCGCAGGCCATCCGCTCTTCCAGAGAAATGTAAGCCTCCATGCCCTGTGCCGCGGCATACTCTTTGACCGCCCTTAACATCGGCATTGGCCCGCAGGCCATAATGACGTCCGCGGTCAGTTCGTTGACCCGGATGATATCCATCACATTGCCCCGCACGCCCACACTGCCGTCCTCTGTCGCAATATACACCTGACCGTAACGCCCCAGGTCCTCGTGCAGAAAGAGATTCTGGTCCCGATACCCCAACAGAATCTGCTTCTGTGCATCCAGCTCTTTCGCAAGCTGCAGCATAGGCGGGATCCCGATACCGCCTCCCATGAGAAAAACCCGCTTCCCCGCGGCCCGTTCCGTCGGGAACCCGTTGCCGAGTACGCCCAGCACATCCACTGTGTCATGCGCCCGATAGGAGGAAAACTCCGCCGTCCCTCTGCCCGCAACGCGGTACACGAGCCGCAGCCTGTACGCCTCTGCGTCCGTCTCACAGATACTGATCGGTCTGGGCAGCAGCGTCGCCGCATTGTGCGGATAAACCGCCACAAACTGTCCCGCATGCGCGTCCCGCGCAAGCTCCGTCTCGATCCACAGATCATAGATCTGCTCCGCGATCCGCTCCTGCGAGACGACCGCTGCCGTCACCTTTTTCCTGGGAATTGTCTGTATGTCCATGCTGGTCGTTCCTTTCCTTCTCTTCCTTCGTCTGCAGCCCGCCGGCTGCGCCACCGGCCATGACGGCTACTCGTGCGCATTCCTCTCATACGCGATCCTGCCGCCGCAGATCGTATAGCTGACCACGCCCGGCAGCGTCTCGCCCGTGAAAGGCGAATTGGAAGCCTTCGACACGAACTTTTCCGCCGTCCACATTTCGTTCGGATCGAAGACCACCAAATCGGCGGGACCACCCTCCGCCAGGTATCCCGCGTCCAGCCGGTAGAGCTTCGCCGGTGCGAGACTCATCTTCTCCATCAGTTCCATCATCGTCAGATATCCCTTGTCCACCAGTTCCCGTATGCCGAGAGACAGGGACGTCTCCAGCCCGATGATGCCGCTGGGCGCTTCCGTGAGCGGCCTCGCCTTCTCCTCAGCGCTGTGAGGAGCATGGTCCGTGGCGATCATATCGATCGTGCCGTCCTGCAGGCCCTCGATGATGGCCAGTCGATCCGTCTCCTCCCTGAGCGGCGGGTTCATCTTGGCCAGCGTGCCATGCGCGATCACAGCCTCCTCCGTCAGGGTGAAGTGATGGGGCGTCGCTTCCGCGTAGATATGCTGGCTCTTCCGCTTCGCCTGCCGCACCAGCTCCACTGCCTCCCTGGTGCTGATGTGCTGGATGGAGAGATCCGCTTCCTCTTCGATGGCGATCCGCAGATCCCGCTCCACCATGGAAATTTCCGCCTCCCTGGGCGATCCGCCAATCCCGAAATGCAGCGCGGCTCTGCCCGCGTTGACGCCGTTATTTTTGATCAGCGCGGGATTCTCCTCATGCAGGCTGACAGGTCTATGACAGGCGGCGGCTCTTTTTAACGCCTCCCGCAGCAGTTTCTCATCCGTCAGCGGAATTCCGTCATCGGTAAAGCCTACCGCCCCCTGTGCGCTCAGCTCCTCCATATCCGTCAGTTCCCTGCCGCCCATTCCCTTCGTCACATTCGCGCAGGAATAGACTCGAATCCCCGTCTCCGCTCCCCTGCCTATGACATAGCGAAGCGTCTCTGCATTGTCCACGGGCGGCTTCGTGTTGGCCATCAGCACCACCGAGGTAAAACCGCCTCTGGCCGCGGCTTTTGCGCCCGTATAGATATCCTCCTTGTAGGTGAGTCCCGGATCCCTGAAATGTACATGCACGTCCACGAGACCCGGCGCGGCAGTCCGTCCGCGCAGATCAATCACATTCTCTGCATACGGCGCGCTTTCCCCGCACGGAGCGATCCGCGCGATCCTGTTCCCTTCTATAAGAATGTCTCTGTACCCTTCCATTCCTGACCGCGGATCGATCAGATAACCGTTCTTCAATAACATGTCTTTGCCATCCTCTGTCCCTGTGGCGCCAGGGCCCGCCAAACACCATATTTATCATATCATAAATACCGCCCCGCGCCAATTCTTTTGTCAGCCGACGCCCAGGCGCTTATGCTAATCAAACACCACCGGCTTGTCGATAAACTCCGTCTTGATCACTATGTAAGGATAACTCGCCACCTGATTGCTCTTCTCCTCCGGGGATGGTCCGATCAGGTTTGTGTCCACATAGAGCGCATTGGCCGTCTCATACAGATTGTTCAGCGCAATGCTGTAACCGCCCGTCTGCTGCGTCCCATACCCGATGCAGATATACAGAAACCCTTTGTCCTCAAAGGTGATCTTAAACGCCTCCGCCTTCTTCTGTTCGATCATGGCAAGCAGTTCCTCCGGCAGATTCTCCTCCGCGATGACCGTACACTCCAGATCCCGTATCTTCTCCATCGCATCCTGCTTCTTCGCGCAGGCGAAGACGCTCATGCACAGCAGACAGACCAGACAGGCGCTTATCATCCTCTTCCGATATTCAGACAGTCTGTTCATAGGTTTCACTCCGAAATAAACTCTTATTACTCAATTTATTATCCGGCAATACGTTGTATTCCTATTGATTATTGCGCCGACAACCTATATACTATAAGAAATCAGGGAAAGACAGGGGATGACAGGTTATGATCCGTTTGGTTTTGGTGGCAGTTTTTGTGACAGTGTTTCTGATTGTGAGTCTTCCGATCCAGTTCGTGGAATTTCTGATCGGCAAGGTAAATCCCGACGTCAAGAGCCGCAGCTCGCTGGCGATCGTGAACTGGGCGTTCCGCGTCGTCCTCTTTCTCTCCGGCGTCTCCGTAACCGTACTCGGGGAAGAAAACGTGCCGAAGGACGAAGCCGTGCTGTACATCGGCAATCACAGGAGCTATTTCGACGTCATCATGACCTATGTGCGCGTGCCCCGGCCCACCGGCTACATGGCGAAAGTGGGAATGCTGCGCGTGCCGTCCCTGAGCACCTGGATGAAATATCTGCACTGTATCTTTCTGGACAGGAGCAATATCAAGGCCGGAATGCAGTCGATCCTTACCGCCATCGAGAAGGTGAAATCCGGCATCTCCATCTGCATCTTTCCGGAGGGGACGCGCAACAGAACCGACGACGTTCTGCTGGAATTCCATGACGGCAGCTTTAAGATCGCCGAGAAGACCGGCTGTCCCGTCGTTCCCATGAGCATCAACAATGCCGCTGCGATCTGGGAGGATCATCTGCCCTGGATCCGAAAAGCGCACGTCGTCATCGAGTACGGCAAGCCCATCTATGTACGGGATCTGGACCGCGAGCAGAAACGCCATTTAAGCGCGGCGGTACAGGACGTCATCCGGACCAATTATGAGAAAAACAAGGCGCTGGTGTAACTAAAATTTAGAGTTTCCGCCGCGTTTTCCACGTTCGCCCTACTCTTCCACCAAGTATAGTTCCTCCATAATCGAGCTCATCATCAGCACCAGCTCCGCGTTCAATTCCACCTGATTCATAATCCCCATATTTCCGTCAATCCCCGCATAGCTGCGCTCTCCCGCTCCGTCCAGATAACTGACAGACTGGAGATTGCGCCCCAGCAGATAATGCAGATGGTTCTGTAACACGGTGGCATACTCATGGTTGGTAATGATATGATCCACAACCGCCAGCCGCGTGATATCTTTAAGCAGTTCCGCGCTGCCTTTTTTCTGTTCGTCCATGCTCACAAGAAACTTGGAATTTTTCGAGGCATAGGAGATCCGCTCCCCTTCCAGCATCAGAATCCTGATCAGCGTATCGCAGACATCCACATCCACTTTCTGTCTGGTGGAGAGATAAGTGACGCAGCCCCAAAAGATGAAATTATTGTCCATATCCGTCACGGGATTCTGCTGAAAATAGCTTCTGATCTCATTGTGATAGCCGTAGTTCCCGGTCGCGCGATAGAGCTCCGTGGACGCGTAGAAATACTCCTCCGGCGACACGTCGGCGAGATACTGCCCCGCATAGCGGTAAGCCCTGTCCGCCGCCTTCAGACACCTCGTGGCAAATTCCCTGTCGTAAGTCTGATAGAGATAGCTGAATTTCGCCATCGTCGCCGCAAATTGAATTGTGGCGTCCATCGTGACGGAATCAATATAGAGCAGATAGCCCAGCGCGGCACTGTCCGCGCTGCTGACGGCGGAGTATACCGCTCCGCTCCTGCTGTCCTGCATCTTCATAAGCCAGTCAATCTCATACTTCACCTCGTCGAGCACATCGGGAATCCCATTGCCGCTCTCGGGAATACCCGTCTCGTCGCCGAAGACCTCCGGATAGAGTTCATAGGCGAGCAGCAGATGATTGACGGTGCTGCAGCCCGTCGGGACATCCCTCGTTCCGCTCTCGTCCACATGCCAGCCGCCCGACACATCCAGTTTCACGGAAGCCTCATCCTTCATCTGCGCCTCCTTGGTATGACAGGCATTGTGCGCCGCTTCCCCCGCCAGCTCCGTCGAGAGCGTCAGCCCGCAGCGGTTGTAATAGTACTGTTTCAATGCTGTGTCGTACAGCTCCTCATACGGATTCTCCGCGATCTCAAAAGCATAGGACTGTCCGATGACCGCCGCCTCTATGTAATAGGCGCCCTCCGTCCGCAGAGATGTGAAATCGCCATAGCTGATACAGACGCCGGTCTCGTCGTCGTAACCCTTCCGCTCGATCTTACCGGAATAGACGCTCTGCCCGTTCTCCGCATCAATGACCTCAAAGGTCTCCGGCAGTTCCTCCCCGCAGAAAAGCGCGACCTTGCTGCTGCTGACGGCATAGCCCTGCTGATCGACCAGAATGCTCGGCAGGCTCTCCGGCACTTCATAATCAAATTCCGGAGACAGTCCCAGCGTAGTGAACAAACCGTCCCCGCCGCCTGTCCCGCCCGCGTCCGACGTCAGTTCATCGGCATAGGCGCAGCCCGTCAGCGGCAGAAGCACAGCGAACAATATACAGATCCCTGTCTTGAAACGTCTTGTATTCATGACAACATCTTAACACAAAAATCCGCATTCTTCATCATAATATACAATTTTTCCCTCGATGACCGTGCACAGCGTCCTTGTAAACACCTCCATCGGATTGCCGTCGAAGATGACCGCGTCGCCGTCCTTGCCGACGGCGAGACTGCCCAGCCGGTCGTCCACACCGCAGATCTTCGCAGGATTGATCGTGATGGCGCGCAGGCCCTCCTCCATCTCCATGCCTTCCTTGACCGCCAGTCCCGCGCAGATCGGCAGAAACTGTATTTTGGAAATCGGGTGATCCGTGGTGACAGCGGTGAGGATCCCGCCCTTGCTGAGCAGTCCCGCCGTCTTGAACGCCATGTTGCGAACTTCAATTTTATTGCGGCTCGCCATATCCGGTCCGACAATCGCCGGGAACCCCGCCTCCTTCAGTTCCCCGACAATCAGGTGTCCCTCGCTGCAGTGGTCCAGCGTCATCTTCAGCCCGAACTCCTTTGCGATGCGCACCGCCGTCAGAATGTCGTCCGCCCGATGCGCATGCGCTTTCAGCGGGATCTCGCCCCGAAGCACCGGAAGCCAGCACTCGTAGCGGAAATCTCTCTCCGTCTCCGGATCCTCCGCAATCTTCTTTTCATACGCCCTCGCCCTCGTCAGCTCTTCTCTCAGCCTGGCTGCGATCGCCATGCGGGTGACGGGCGAAATGTTCTGTTCCGCGTAATTTGTCTTAGGATTCTCGCCGAACGCCACCTTCATGGCCGCGGGCGCCTTCACGACCATCTCGTCAACGCATCTGCCGTGAGTCTTGAGGAACGCAAACTGCCCGCCCACCACGTTGGCGCTGCCGGGTCCGATCATAGCCGCCGTGATCCCCGCCTTCAGAGCGTCGTGAAACGCGTCGTCCATCGGATTGATCGCGTCGACCGCGCGCAGATACGGCGTGACGGGGTCGACCGTCTCGTTGCAGTCGTCCCCTTCCCTTCCTTTCTTCTCCTCCGTGATCCCCATATGACAGTGCGCCTCAATTATGCCGGGCATGACCAGATTGCCCCTGGCGTCGATCACCCGGACATCCTCAGTCCCTCGCCGCCCGGAGGCGTCATACTCCCTCATATCTCCCAGAGCAGTGATCCTGCCGTCCTCTATCCTGAGATAACCGTCGTCATAGTCCCGCTCTTCCATCGTCTTGATATTTCCGTGCACGATCTCCAGCATAGCCGTTCCCCGCCGCCGTCACTGCAGCCGTGTCATGGGGTTCACAGGCTCGCCGTCCTTCGTCAGCTTGAAGTACACATTTGTCCCCTCCATGCTGTAATACTTTGTTGGAGACGCCACCGTCCCGATGCTGTCTCCCACGCTCACATAGCTGCCCTCGGAGACGATGATATTCTCCAGCTGTCCGTAAGTCAGCTCATAGCCGTTTCCGAGATCGGTCACCACCGTATTTCCCACCGTCGGATCATAGGCAACAGAGGTCACGCGTCCGTTGGCCGCCGCGGTGATGTTATCGCCCTGGCTGGCGGCGATCACGATCGCCGGATTGTACTTATACTGCTGCAGCGTGGGAAAGTAGACCGTCTTGTCCATACTGTAATTGATGAGCACGTCCCCCACGATGGGCCAGACCAGGCCGTCCTCCTCATGAAAATCCAAGGCCGGCTGCACAGTCGTAGAGATCGCCTCCGCCGTCTCCGGCTCTCCGGTCTGACTAGCGGTGTCCACCGTCTCGTCGAACATGCCTTCCTCCTCTTCCTCGCTCTTTCCGGTCTGTTCTGTCACTTCGGTTTTGGCGCCTGTCTTCTCTTTGGAGTTTCCCTGGCCGTCGTCCGCCACGCTCGTCTTACTTTTGATCCCCTGATCGCTCCCGTCCTGTTTGGACGCGGAGAGCTTGTCCCCGCTGTTCTCTACATTCTGAGAGTTCGCCTCCTGAAAATTCGGGTCATAATCCAGATCGTCGGTTCCCACATCGGCGAACAGCGTATCCAGCTCGTCGCCGGACAGCATATTCTCCGCGGTCAGCTGATCCTCCCCGCCGATCGTGTCGAAATCTACCACGTAGTCTTCCTTTTCCGCATCGTTGCTCCTGCGCACAAAGACGCCCGTCACAGTCAGCGCCGTCAGAACAAGCACCGATGTCGCGAGCATAATGATTCTCTCTTTCCTAACACCGTTTCTGTTTCTTCTTACCATGAAATCCTGCCTCCTGTTTTCACATTGGCCTGCCGGCCTTTCGTAAAAAGTTTACATGGTGTTAGTCTTACCCATTTTTGACAGCTTATTCAATTTTTGCTAAGTCAGCTCCGCAAAAATAATCCTTCAGGATCCGGTCATACGTCTCGCCGTTCACGGCTCTGCAGTTTGCCCCGTATTGGCTCATACCAAAACCGTGTCCCGCGCCGGTCACATGAAAAATAATCTGCGTGTCCGTCCGTTCCGCCTCGAAAGACGCCGAGGCCAGATCAAACAGATACCGAAACGTCTCGCCGTCCATCCGCCCGACTTCCCCGCCGTCCGCACAAAATATTACATCGGTCACATATCCGGCCCCGTCACGCTCAAACCGCATACCATCCCACAGTTCCTCCTCAGCAGACTCCCCGCCTATATGCGCCTGTATCTCTCGCAGAAATCCGACCCGTGAGACAGCCGTGTCACTCCGATAATCTCTGGCGGCTCTGTCCTGGGCACAGGGCACGCTCTTCAGATAAGGATATTGATCGGTCTGCCACACTTCTTTCGCGTCTCTCGTACGCCCGTTGCTGAGTTTAAAATAAGCCGCCTGCACGGGCTCCCCTTCATAGGACAGATACAGCCCTGCCGTCGAGCGCGCCGCTTCCTCATAGGCCGCGAGCGCCTGTCCGGCTTCCGTACCCGCATCGTACCACTCCTGCAGCCCGTCTCCCGCCACCCGGAGCGGTTCGTCTCCCTGTTCCCGCCACGCCCGCACCAGTTCCGTCCTGATGAGCACCGCCTGCGCCTTGAGCGCTTCCGGCTCGTAGTCTTCCGGCATGACCTCCGACAGCCTGTACGCGACATACTCTTCCTGCCCAAGCTCCCAGACGCCCCAGTCCATATCCGCCAGGATCTTCCGGGCGCCGTCCGGCTCCTCCTCCGCCGTCGCCGCGCCGTCGTCCACGCCGACATGTCCCCACAGGCAGGCGCATACATAAGGCAGCAAAAAAACAAACAAAAGGAAGCCTCCGGCATCCCTTTTGTCTGTTTTTTTTAAGACGATTCTGCTCTCTTTCATGAAACACCCCGCATGTACTATTTGTATGTGGATGCCCCATGTATTATTCCCATGCGCCCTTACTGCGCCACATCAAGATGCTGCGCCATGTCCAGGTGCTGCACGGTGGACACTGTTCCGTTTTCATAGAGGAAAATGCCCGTTCTTCTGATCAGTGCGTTGGTCTGGTTGTCCTGCGCAGCGTTCAGCGAAAATTCTGTAGAAACGCTGCCAAGCCCGATCGCTCCCACGCCCAGGTCAGACAGATGGTACAAAATATCGTTTCCTGCCTCGTCCCTGGTCCAGATCTGCAGCTTATTCCAGATCTCATCCGCCTCGTCAATCCAGCCATTGCCATCGGCGTCATATCTCGCCAGGTCGGCAAACCCGTCGCCGGATTTCGTGCCGAACAGCTCTCCGCCGTCGTTGATGACGCCGTCGCCGTTCAGATCCAAGGCCAGGAAACCGCTGCCGGACGCAAGCGAAGAAATCTCCTCCGCCGTGCCATCCTGATCCAGATCGAAATAGAATTTCTGGTCGGACACACTCGCCACATCCGTATCCAGATTGATCACGAGCGGATCACAATACTTGATCCCCGTACTGTATGTCTCCTCATAGTACTCCTCGAATCTTCGGCTCATGGAACATTCCAGGTTGAACGACAGTTCCCTGCCGTCCGCCGTCTTCACCACGCCTGTGGTAGAGAAGGACGTGCACTCCTGCTCCATGTGATAATAAGAATTGGTGACGAACCCCGCCTGATAGACTCTCTGGTCAAAGCCCGCGCCCGGCTGCACAGCACCCGTATTCCACGGATCTCTGTCATTCCTGCCGAAACCGAACAGCAGCTCCATCAGAAACCGCATACAATACTGCCTGATGGTCGTGACTGCATCCTGCGGCTGCTGTCTCGTACTGACCCGCCCCGGCCTGGACATGTTTTTAAAATGTGCCGAGATATCCTCAAGCTCCGCGGGATTTTCTTCACTCTCTCCGGTCTGCTCCGCATTTTCCCCGGAATCGATCAGGTCGCCGAAGAGACTTTCCAGATCCTCCTTTGGGCCGCCTGTGCGCCGCACGGTGGACGCGCTCGCTGATTTTGCCGTCACAGAAGTATACCTTCTGCTCGATTCCATACTCACTACACTGGAATCAATTCTCACCATTACCTCCTTTTTGCCCAGACCAAACCTACGCCCGCCTGTGACACCGGCTGCACCCTCCGTGATGCATGGCAATAGAAAGGACGGCATCCTCAAAGTAAATCCTTTTCTTTGAAAAATACCGTCCGTGGTCTGATCCCTATTCAGATTCAAGAGACAACCGTCCGGCCAAGATCAGCCGTCCCTTGTACTCTATATATCGGCCCTGAAAGCCGATTAGTTTAGTCTAAACTCTGTTATAATTGATGAGGCAGCCTTTCAGGATAATCTGTCTCTCCTCGTCGGTCAGTTCGCCCAGACGCAGATCAAACGCCGTGAGCGAGTCTTCCTCCACGGATACCCTGTACGCCTGAATCACTTCCGCCTTCTCCTCCACCGCTTTCCTGATACCCGGGAAGAACAGATAGTCCAGATTGTGAAAGGGCAGCTCGCCCGCGGGAATCAGGAAAGGCAGCATTCCCCAGTTGATCAGATTGGAGCGGTAACGCTTGGTGGCGTACTCGTTGGCGATATTGGCCCAGCCGCCCAGCACCTTCTGACAGCTCGCCGCCTGCTCTCTGGCGGAACCGTCGCCCGGCTTCACCGCAAAGATCGTGGAGCCGAAACCCGTATTCTCGTGCGTGGCGCCCGCGAAAGTCTTCCTGATCACCTGCATCACCGGCTTGACGTCCGGGTGCGCCTGGCAGGGATGCTCGCCGTTCATGCGCGCCGTCTCCGCCTTCTGGATGTCCTTGGCACGCGCCACATAGGCGGGATCCTTTCTGGAGAGCGTAAACTCCGCCAGACCCAGCGGATTGGAACGATAGGAGGACGTCTCTCCGGAGGGAATCAGCTCGTCCGTCGTGGTGACCGGATCATGAATCTCAGACACTACGCGCAGCACCAGATTCTCCGGCAGCGCACCCATAGCGGGCCAGTCCTTGATGTTCGGGCCGAACTGAATTTCCACGCTTTCGTCCGCCACGCCTTTCGAGTCAAATACGCGGTTTTTATAAATATTCGCATCGAAGTGGTACTTGTATCTGCCCAGCGTGCCGTCATATTCCGTAGCCGGTGTGAGCACGCCCTTGTTGGCCGCCGTCGCCGCGATGGAGCGTGCGTCCATGAGCGCCACGGAAGCGATCTGTCCGCTCTGCAGCTTGGAGCCCTCTCTGTTCGGAAAGTTTCTGGTTGAATGTCTGACGCTGAACGCATTGTTGGCCGGCGTGTCGCCCGCGCCGAAGCAGGGGCCGCAGAACGCCGTCTTCAGGACTGCTCCCGTCTCCAGAATCGCAGACGCGCAGCCGTTTCTGATCAGTTCCATATAGATCGGCATGGAGGCCGGATACACGCTCAGGGTAAACCCGTCTGCACCGATACAGGAACCTTTCAGGATATCCGCAGCCGCGCAGATATTCTCGAAGCCGCCGCCCGCACAGCCCGCGATGATGCCCTGATCCACCATAAATCTGCCGTTCACGACCTTATCCTGAAGGGAATAGGGCACCGCGCCGTCCAGGCTCACCCTGGCGCGCTCCTCCACGTCATGCAGCACATCTTTCAGATTGGCGTTGACCTCGTCGATCGTATAGGTATTGCTGGGGTGGAAAGGCATCGCGATCATCGGTCTGATCTCGGACAGATTGACCTCGATCATGCCGTCGTAATACGCCGCGTCGCCCGGTTTCAGTTCCCGGTACTCTTCGACCCTGCTGTGAATGTCATAAAACTCCCGGATCTGTTCATCTGTCTGCCAGATGGAAGACAGACAGGTCGTCTCCGTGGTCATCACATCGATCCCAATCCTGAAATCGGCGCTCAGGGAGGCCAGGCCGGGGCCGACGAACTCCATCACCTTATTCTTCACATAGCCGTTGTCAAACACCGCGCCGATGATCGCCAGCGCTACGTCCTGCGGGCCCACACCCTTCACGGGTTCGCCCGTCAGGTATACGCCCACAACGCCCGGCATATTGATGTCGTAAGTCTGGGACAAAAGCTGCTTAACCAGCTCCGGGCCTCCCTCGCCCATGGCCATCGTGCCAAGCGCCCCATACCGGGTATGGGAATCGGAACCAAGGATCATCTTACCGCCGCCCGCCAGCATCTCGCGTGCGTACTGGTGAATGACCGCCTGATGCGGCGGCACATAGACGCCGCCGTACCGCTTGGCACAGGTCAGGCCAAACATATGATCATCCTCGTTGATCGTGCCGCCCACCGCACACAGCGAATTGTGACAGTTCGTCAACACATAGGGGATCGGGAACTTTTTGAGTCCCGAAGCTCTGGCCGTCTGGATGATCCCCACAAAGGTGATGTCATGGGAAGTCAGTTTATCAAATTTGATTTTTAACTTTTCCATATTGCCGGAGGTATTGTGCGCCTTTAGGATGCCGTAAGCCATCGTGTTCTGCGCGGCTTTGTCTTTCGATACTTCCTTACCCGTCTTATTCCTGATCTGCGCCGCCGCGTCTGCCCCGTCGTATACGATGTCCGTTCCGCCGAGCAGATATGCGCCGCCCTCTGATAATTTGATCATAATGTCTCCTCTCTTTGCCAATGATTTATGTCTGCGTCTGTTCTATGTATCCTGTCGCCCGCAATCCTGCGCTTTCCTGCACAGGCTTTTCGTCCATTATACTCAATATCTGTTTTTCGTGCAACACCGCTTTCCGCTCTTACTGCTGCACATACCATTCCGCCAGCGCCACGGTCCCCGCCGTAAAATCCCCGCCGATCCCGCGCACAGCATCGGAGGCGCCCCGGCTTGCCACCCAGGCCGTCAGCTGCAGACGGCGCATCATGACAAAAGTGGGAATCATCCCGATATCCTGCCGCCGCAGAGAAGCCCTTCTCCGATAGCCTGCAAGCCATGCCTCAGCCAGCCTCGGCGCACAGGGATCCGTCTCCACGAAACTCAGCGAACCCGCCAGATCCTGCATGAACCAGCCATAGCCGCAGTCGTCGAAATCGAGGATTTTCAGCCTGCCGCCTTCCGTCAGCAGATTTGCGCCCCGCAGATCGCTGTGAATCAGACCGTAATTCTCCTCCGTGATCCCATATGCCGCAAGCCCGGCTCTAATCTTTCCATCCGCTCTCTCCAGAACGAGACGGTCAGCCTGCGTAAGCCCCGGCACACGCCGCCAGTCGCCCCAGAGGGCGTGCGTGCCCAGCGTGTTCTCGTAGTCCCAGCGAAAACGCGGCAGCCTGCGGGAACCTTCCCAGCCCCGCACATGGGCGTGCAGCACGGCAGCCGCCTCCCCGATCCGCTCAAACCATGGGCGCTGTGCCGGCAGCGCCAGATTTTCCAGCAGTGTACCCGTCAGATAAGAGAACATCGTACCGTAGACGATCCCGTCTTCTCCGCCGGATACCGCATGAATACACTTCCCGTCCGCGCCCGCAACCGGCTCCCGCAGAGTCAGCCGCGTGTCCTCCCGCAGCCGGCACAGCCACGCTGCCTCGGCCTCCAGTTCCTCCAGCGTGTGGTAATGCGGCCTGCTCAGCCGCAGAACGGCCCGTATCTGACCGCCCCGGTCCCTCACCAGACAGGTTCTGTTCTCTGAGAAATACAGTTTTTCCACCGTGCAGTCCGCACCGAAAATATCTTCATAACAGGGCAGAATCTGTCCGGCGATGCGGGCGATATCCCGCTCCTGTATCTGCAGATCTGTCAGGTCATCTCCCATACAATATTCCCCGCCTAAGAAAAGGCTGCTGTCCACCGGACAACAGCCTTTCTCATCATCTCTTATTTGCCCGTTGTTTTCTTCTCGCTCACAACGGCCGGCTTCGGAATCACGACCTTGTCAAGCTTCCAGATCTCGTCCACATACTCCTGAATGGTTCTGTCGGAGGTGAACTTGCCGGAACAGGCCACGTTGAGAATCGCGCTTTTCGCCCAGCCGCTCTCGTTCCTGTACGCCGCCTCGACTCTCTCCTGTGCCGCGGCATAGGCTTTGAAATCCTTCAGGATAAAGTAGGTATCCGCCTTGGCCGTACTCTGCGTATTCAGAAGGGAATTGTACAGCGGTCTGAACAGATCGGGATCGTTCGGCGCGTACGTGCCGTTGATCAGCTGCATCAGAACCTTGCGCACATCGGGATCGTTATTAAAGATCTCCGTCGGATCGTAGCCGCCGTAGTTTTCGTAGCGGATAACCTCATCGGAGCTTAAACCGAAGATAAACGCATTCTCCTCTCCGACTTCCTCCACGATCTCTACGTTTGCGCCGTCCATCGTGCCGAGGGTCAGCGCGCCGTTGAGCATGAACTTCATGTTGCCTGTACCGGACGCCTCCTTGCTGGCCGTAGAAATCTGCTCCGACACATCGGAAGCCGCAAAGATAATCTCTGCGTTGGAGACGCGGTAGTTCTCGATAAACACGACCTTGATCTTACCGTTGATGTCCGGATCGTTGTTGATCACGTCGGCCACGGAATTGATCAGTTTGATCGTCAGCTTGGCGTTCATATATCCCGCCGCCGCCTTCGCGCCGAAGATAAACGTCCTCGGGTAGAAATCCATATCCGGATGCTCTTTCAGCTCATTGTACAGGTACATCACATGCAGGATGTTCAGGAGCTGCCGCTTGTACTCGTGCAGTCTCTTAACCTGAACGTCAAAGATGGAGCGGGGATCTACCTCGATGCCGTTGTGCTCCAGAATGTACTGCGCCAGACGCACCTTGTTCTGGTACTTGATGTTCATAAACTCATGCTGCGCTTTCTCATCGTCCGCATAGATCTTCAATTTGTTGATCTTGGGCAGATCAGTGATCCAGTCGCTTCCCACATGCGCCGTCACCCAGTCCGCCAGAAGCGGATTTGCGTGCAGCAGGAATCTTCTCTGCGTGATGCCGTTGGTCTTATTGTTGAACTTCTCCGGCATCATCTCGTAGAAGTCTTTCAGCTCCTGATTCTTCAGGATCTCCGTATGTAATCTTGCCACGCCGTTGACGGAGTAGCCTGCGGCGATGGCCAGATGCGCCATCTTCACCTGTCCGTCGTAGATAATCGCCATCTTGCGGATCTTCTCCTGATTGCCGGGATATTTCTGCTCGATCTGCGCCACAAATCTGCGGTTGATCTCCTCCACAATCTGATAAACCCTCGGCAGCAGTCTGGAAAACAGCTCGATCGGCCATTTTTCCAGAGCCTCTGACATGATCGTATGGTTCGTGTATGCGCAGGTCTTCGTCGTCACTTCCCACGCCTCGTCCCATGTCAGATAGTATTCGTCCATCAGAATACGCATCAGCTCCGCGATCGCCACGGTCGGATGCGTGTCGTTCAGCTGGAACGTCACTTTTTCATGGAATTTCCTGATATCGTCATGTTTGCGCATATACCGCGCCACCGCCTCCTGCACCGAGGCGGAGATAAAGAAGTACTGCTGCTTTAAGCGCAGCTCCTTGCCGGCGTAATGATTGTCGTTGGGATAGAGCACCTCCACGATATTTCTCGCCAGATTCTCCTGCTCCACCGCTCTCTGGTAATCGCCCTTGTCAAAAGAGTCGAGCTGGAAGCACTCCACAGGCTCGGCGTCCCAGATGCGCAGCGTGTTGACGATACCGCTGCCATAACCTACCACCGGCAGATCGTAGGGGATCGCCCGCACCGCTTGATATCCCTCCTGGCGGAAATTGCTCCTGCCGTTCTCGTCCACATAGACGTTGACGTAGCCGCCGAATCTGACTTCCTTGGTGTACTCAGGCCTTCTCAGTTCGAAGGGATTGCCGTCTTTGAGCCAGTTGTCCGGCACTTCCACCTGGTACCCGTCCCGGATTTCCTGCTTGAACATGCCGTAGCGATAGCGGATGCCGCAGCCGTAAGCCGCATAGCCCAGGGTCGCCAGCGAGTCGAGGAAGCAGGCCGCAAGCCTTCCCAGACCGCCGTTGCCCAGCGCCGCATCCGGCTCCTGATCTTCCACCACGTTGATGTCGATGCCGAGCTCGTCGAGCGCCTTCTTCACTTCCTTATACGCCTGCAGATTGATGATATTGTTGCCCAGCGCACGCCCCATCAAAAACTCCATAGACAGGTAGTACACCATCTTGGGATCCTGCTTGTCAAATTCCTTCTGGGTCGTCAGCCACTGATCGACAACCGCGTCTTTGATCGCATAGGATACCGCCTGGAAGATCTGCTGATCCGTCGCCTCCTCAAGAGTTTTTCTGTAAAGAGTCTTCACGTTATAGAGAACGCTTCTCTTGAATAATTCTGTATCAAATGTTGATGTCACAGCCTTTTTTGCCATTCATGTGCCTCCTCGTATGCTATCTGCGGGTTTCCTGCAAAACATAAACTCCATTTTATTATATATGGTATTTACGTTTTTGGCTATAAGCAAAGTGCTTAAATTGTTGTCGGATCTTTTGTTTTTTTGTATTTTCCGATAGACGTCACATTTTTTCCACGCCGATCGTCACGTTCTCGCCGTTGACGTTCCACTCTTTGGATACGGCGAGCGTCTTTCCGGAAACAATCGCGTCAGCCAGCACCTTGTCTGAGATCGCATCCGCATTTTTGTCCACGATCCGCGCAATTCTGTCGTTGCCGCTCACGGAGACTCTGATGTGATCCGTCACCTCAAAGTCCGCGTCCTTGCGCATCGTCTGAATCTTGCTGATCATCTCATAGACGAAGCCCTCCTCGATCAGTTCCTCCGTCAGATTCGTGTCCAGCACAACCGTCACGCTGCCCGACGCCTCGGAGACATAGCCTTCCTTCTGCGCCATATCGATGAGCAGATCCTCCTCCGCGAGACGCACCTCAGCGCCGTCCACCTCAAACACGAGCGCGCCCTTGTCACGCAGCTCGTCCATCGCCGCATTGCCGTCCACACCGGCCAGGTGCTTCTGGATGCCGCCAAGCTGTTTGCCATATTTCGGACCCACCGTTCTGAGCTGCGGTTTGAAGCTGTAGCTCGTAAATTCCCGCACATCGTCCGTAAAACGGATATTCCTGACGTTCAGCTCGTCCTTCACGATCTCCTGATAGAACGCGTCCAGCGCATGCTCCGCTTTCACAAACATCGTGCCGATGGGCTGACGGTTTTTGATATTGGCCGCGTTGCGCGCCGCACGTCCCAGCACGACGATCTTCAGAACCTCCTCCATGTCCGCCTCCAGCTTCGCGTCGATCATAGACTCGTCCGCCCTGGGAAAGTCGCACAGATGAATGCTCTCGGGCGCGGTGCTGTCGATACTTCTCACCAGATTCAGATAGATCTCCTCCGTCATGAAAGGGATCATGGGTGCCGCGCACTTGCAGATCGTCACAAGCGCCGTGTACAGCGTCATGTAGGCGTTGATCTTATCCTGTTCCATTCCCTTTGCCCAGAAACGCTCACGGCTCCGTCTCACATACCAGTTACTCATCTCATCCACGAAATCGTCCAGCGCGCGGGCCGCCTCGGGGATCCTGTAGTGTTCCAGATCATCGTCCACTTCCCTGACAACCGTATTCAGTTTGGACAAAAGCCACTTGTCCATGACGGGAAGTTTATCATATTCCAGCGTGTATTTCGTCGCATCGAAATTGTCGATATTCGCGTACAGCACAAAGAATGCATAGGTGTTCCACAGCGTACCGAGGAACTTGCGCTGCCCCTCCTGCACCGCCTTGCCGTGGAAGCGGTTGGGCAGCCATGGGGCGGAATTGATATAGAAATACCAGCGGATCGCGTCTGCGCCGTAGGTTTCCAGCGCCTCGAAGGGATCCACCGCGTTCCCTTTGGACTTGCTCATCTTCTGCCCGTTCTCGTCCTGTACATGCCCGAGCACAATGACATTCTCAAAAGGCGCTTTGTTAAACAGGAGCGTGGACTCCGCCATCAGGGAGTAGAACCAGCCTCTCGTCTGGTCCACCGCCTCCGAGATAAACTGCGCCGGGAACTGCTTTTCAAAAAGTTCCTGATTCTCAAAAGGATAGTGGTGCTGTGCAAAAGGCATCGCGCCGGAGTCAAACCAGCAGTCGATCACCTCGGGCACGCGCCGCATCACCCTGCCGCAGTCGGGACAGGTAATCGTGATCTCGTCGATATAGGGCCGGTGCAGCTCCACCGTTTTCGCCTTCGGATCGCCGGAGTACCGCTCCAGCTCCTCGCGGGAGCCGACGGACAGCATATGCCCGCAGGACTCGCACTCCCAGATATTGAGCGGTGTGCCCCAGTAACGGTTGCGGGAGATTCCCCAGTCCTGAATGTTCTCCAGCCAGTTGCCGAAACGTCCTTCACCGATGGACTCGGGAATCCAGTTGACCGTCTTGTTGTTGCGCACCAGATCGTCGCGCACCGCTGTCATCTTGATAAACCAGGACTCGCGGGCATAGTAGATAAGCGGCGTATCGCAGCGCCAGCAGAAGGGGTAATCGTGCTCGAACTTAGGCGCGTCGAACAGCTTACCCTCCCGATCCAGATCTTTCAGTATCTCGGGATCGGCCTTCTTGACAAACATCCCCGCGTAAGCCGTCTCCTCCGTCATCTCGCCCTTCTCATTGACAAACTGTACCAGCGGCAGATCATACTTGCGTCCCACGTTGGCGTCGTCCTCACCGAAAGCCGGCGCGATGTGGACGATGCCGGTACCATCCGTCATCGTGACATAAGTGTCGCAGGTGACATAGTGCGCCTTCTTGTGCTGTCTGGCAGCTTCCTCACCCGCGCAGGCAAAGAGCGGCTCATACTCTCTGTACTCCAGATCCGTGCCGGCATAAGTCTCCAGCACCTCATAGGCGGGATTGCCGTCCCCTGCCAGTTTACCAAGCACACTGTCCAGAAGCGCCTCCGCCATATAGTAGACGCGGCCGTCCGCCGCCTTGACTTTCACATAGGTCTCGTTCGGGTTCACGCAGAGCGCCACGTTGGAAGGCAGCGTCCAGGGCGTCGTCGTCCAGGCGAGGAACCAGGCGTCCTCTCCCACGGCTTTGAAACGCACTACCGCCGAGCGCTCTTTCACCGCCTTATACCCCTGCGCCACCTCATGGGAGGACAGCGGCGTACCGCAGCGCGGGCAGTAGGGCACGATCTTGAATCCCTTGTACAAAAGGCCCTTGTCCCAGATCTGTTTGAGAGCCCACCACTCGGACTCAATGAAATCGTCATGGTACGTGACGTAGGGATCGTCCATATCCGCCCAGAAACCGACCGTGTTGGAAAAATCTTCCCACATGCCCTTGTATTTCCACACAGATTCCTTACATTTGCCGATAAAAGGATCCAGACCGTATTCTTCGATCTGCTCTTTGCCGTCCAGGCCGAGCAGCTTCTCCACCTCCAGTTCCACCGGAAGCCCGTGGGTATCCCAGCCAGCCTTACGGGGTACCATATATCCCTTCATGGTACGGTATCGCGGTATCATATCCTTGATGACGCGGGTCAGCACATGACCGATATGTGGCTTGCCGTTGGCGGTCGGCGGCCCGTCATAGAAGGTGTAGGTCTCTCCCTCCCTGCGGGAGTCCATGCTCTTGCGGAAAATATCGTTGTCCTTCCAGAACTGGCACACTTCCTTCTCCCTGTCCACAAAATTCAGATTCGGGTCAACTTTCTGATACATACTTTGCTCTCCTTCCCTGTAAATGGCCGTACACTTCCGTCCCCTTTAAGATACCGCTTTATTGTAGTGTGGACAAAATACGCTTGTCAAGAGGTTATGCGGTAGTTTTCTTCGCATTTCTCCGTTCCCACTCGTCATCGTCAATCCAGTCGTTGGCAATATCCCACTCGTCATCGTCAATCCAGTCGTTCTCCGCGTGATCGTCCTCATACGGATCCTGTTCCTGCGGCTCTTCCTCATGCCAGTCCTCATCCTCGATCCAGTCGTCTTCCGCGTTCTGCGTCTTGTCCTCTGTTTCCTGCTGTGCAGCTTCCCGTTCCGGTTCCCCGGGTATGTATGTCCCGTCAGCCGCCTGTCCGTCCTGTGTATCGTCTACGGCGATCTCCTCGAGATCTTCTTCCTCCTCATCCTCGCCGTCATCGTTATCCTCCTCATCATCGTCATCTTCCTCTTCTTCCTCGTCGTCATCCCGCCGCATTCTGAAGAAGAGATAGCCGCCCGCCGCCAATGCGGCAAGCGCTGCGATGATCACGACCGCAATCACCAGTCTTCCCCACGGGAACCCGGCGTCGGGCGCATCGCTCCCGACAGCTTCCTCCGCGCCGTCCGTCATCGGATAATCACTGATGATCACGACATAATCAGACGCATGTTCCATGTCAAACACCGCATAACCGTTCTCGTCGATGACACTCGCACATATAAATTCCAATGTCCCGGCAGCCGAATCATAATAAAACAGATTGGCGTACCGCCCGCAGTCCGCCGGATCCAGCAGAAGCTGCAGCTGCGCGCCGAACCCGAACGGCCCGTCATGTGCAAGACTGAACTCCAGACAGCCGTTTCCGTCCGCCAGCTGCTCCAGAAGATCCTGCGGGACAATTCCCCGGTCAAACAGGACGTTCATATCCGTATCCGCATAACTTCCCTGCACACTGCCCGCATTCACGCGCCATGCGGCGCGGTCATTCATGCGCAGAACAAGATCGACATTCTGCCCTTTCGCCATCTGCAGCATTTCATCCGTCAGAACGGGGAGGTCTTCCATATCCATGGTCACGGAAGATCTCTCATAAGCCGTTTCCTCCCGGCTTTCCCCTTCTCTGCCATCCGGCTCCGTCACCACGTCGGCGTTTGCCAGGAGCGTACTGTGGTTGCCGCCCGCCGTACTACCGCCGGCCGCCTTTGTTCCGCCTGCGCCGCTTACATTGATTGCACTGTTGGAGCCTGTATTCTCCCGGCTCTCCGTACTGCCGCCGCTGCTCGTACTCTCCTTACTTGTCGTTGTACTGCCGCTGCTCGTGCTCTCCTTGCTTGTCGTCGTACTGCCGCTGCCGCTCGTGCTCTCCCGGCTTGTCGTTGTATTGCTGCCGCTCGTGCTCTCCTTACTTGTCGTCGTGCTGCCGCTGCCGCTCGTGCTCTCCTTGCTTGTCGTCGTACTGCCGCTGCTCGTGCTTTCCTTGCTTGTCGTCGTACTGCCGCTGCCGCTCGTGCTCTCCTTGCTTGTCGGCGTGCCGCCGCTGCCGCTCGTGCTCTCCTTGCTTGTCGTCGTACTGCCCTGACTCGTACCGCCGAGGCCCGGCTCTTCAATACCCGGACCCTCAAAGCCGGGAGAACTGCTTCCCGTGCTTTCCTGACTGGTCGTACTGCCCTGGCTCGTCATACCGCTATTCCCGGGGTCCCCCTGACTCTCCGTACTGCTGCCGCTGCTGCTCGTGCTTTCCCGGCTTGTCGTACTGCCTTGGCTCGTCGTACCGCTGTTCTCGGGGTTCCCCTGACTCTCCGTACTGCTGCCGCTGCTGCTCGTGCTCTCCCGGCTCGTCGTACCGCTGCCGCTGCTTCCCGTGCTCTCCCGGCTCGTCGTACCGCTGTCCGCGCTTCCCTGTCCTGCCGCGCCGCCGGAACCCATACCGCCTGACCCGGAACCAGAACCGCCCGCACCGGAACCCGTACCGCCCATACCGGAGCCGCCGCTGCCGGAGCCTGCGCCCGTACCGCTGTCGCCTCCGAACTGAGGTCCCTGGTATTCCTCTTCCGGCTCCTGCGGCTGAACGCTGTCATCTATCACCCTGACCACGACCGGAATATGATTTAAGATCAGATAATTTTTATCGTTGGGATCGTAGGTGAGATAGAATGTCTGCTCCCCCGCCCGGTCCAGATTCGTCTCGGGATCGCTCTCCCATGTGAAACCCCTGGGAAGCGCGACGCTCCCCAGCTTACTTCCCAGTTTTGCCGAGAGTCCTTCCGGCACGCTGCATATCGGAATCGTCTGGGAGACCTTAATGCCGATCTGTCTGGTCGCCGTCAGATACTTCGTCGTATCCGCAGGCGTATAGACCGCCGGATAGGACGAAGTGCCCGCCTCCAACGGCGTGTTCCCATTGCTCCAGCTCCACCTCTCGGGCAGCGCGACGTCCGACAGCTTCAGTCCCTCCCGATAGACAACCGGCGACAGCACCGGCGTATCCACTGCCGGCTCCGCCTTCACCACCGTCACGGTGCAGGACGCGCTCTTAGCTCCGCTTCTGGAACAGGTGATCGTCGCCTGACCAGGCGAAACCGCCTTGACGACGCCCTGTGCGTCCACCGTCGCGACGCCCGTATTATTGCTGGCAAAAGTCAGGACGCTCACACTGTCCACTCTCGAACCGTTCACATAGGGCGTGATTTTCGCCGTCCCGTCCACCGCCAGACTGTCGATGGACGTCTTATTCAGCGTGATCGTGTCCGTCGTATCCGGCTGGGAACATGCCGACGCAGGCATATTGCCGTACACCGGTATCTTGAACACAAAGCTGTTGTTGAGCGAACCGGTACCGGCGTACGCTTTTTTAATGTTCGGCGCCTCCGAAGACGGCGCCATGACATTCTGCATGTACTGATGCTCGTATCTGTTGTTGGTGGTCACGTTAAATTTCTGCAGATACAGCGTATCCTGTCCGCGCTGGATATAGTTCTGGCTGATCACCGACGCGCCGCCCTTCAGCGAAGCATATCTGCTGTTCCAGCCCCTCTTCTTTGCCTCCCTGAGTCCGTTGAGTATCAGATCTGTATCCCTGCCGCTCGCCCCCACGTTGAAGTAATTGTAATAGCCCCTGAACTCGTCATTGTAGGCGCCGGAAATCAGCGCGGAAGTACCGTTCGTGCCCTGCTCCTGCAGCACCCTCGACGCCAGATGGAAAGGACTCACCTTCAGCTCTCTGCCGATCCTTGTAAAAGCGCTCGCATAGGTCATCCCCTCATTCGGGATATCGCCTCTCATAAACGAGTTTGCAATGATCGCCTGCACAGCGCTCTCCGTGTGATAAGATTCGTTGTAGGTAAGCTGCTCAAACTGAAAGATCGAAGACTCCGTCAGAAAATTCCTCGGATCCATATAGTAGCGCACGGCCCCCTCGGAGGCGTAGCTCCAGCCGCTCTGCGCCGCCGCGCCGTTCTTCCAGGAAGCCGGTTTGGAATTGCTGATCCAGTTTTTATCGCCCAGCTCCTTTGCAATCGCCGTGTTGAAGTCGACGCCGGTTTCCATTTTTACAAAAGTCCAGTTCGGATACTGTTGTTTCAGCGCCAGCAGTTTCCCCTGATAGGACGCCGGGAACTGGTTGACGTCCGGATAGGACGAAATCGTGGACATCAGAGAGATCGTCCGCGCCTTTTTCCTGGGCGTCTCCTGAGCCTTTTTCACATACTCGTCCGCCCACGTCAGGAATTTCTCGTCCGAAGAAACCAGAAAACGCTTCTCTATATAACCCGTATACTCCTGGTCCCGATCATAGAACGACGCCTCGTACCACACGTTTCCCGCCTCGTCCAGCTCCACGCCGACAATCTGCACCGACTGTCCGCATACCACCGTATCGACCGTATCCGCCTCGACGCCGGGTTCTTCTTTGACCTCGTATTGTTCACACAGATAGACGATCGCAAGAATGTATTTTTGCTCTGTGATCTCTTCCAGATCTTCCTGCGCCGTCTCCAGATCCTCGATCTGTCCCGCGACTTCCTCGTGCGCGATCTCCACCGTCACCGTGGGAATTGTGACCGTCTCCGCCTCTTCTTCCGAAAGCGTATAGACTTCCTCATCCCACACAGGCCCGAACGTATAGAGTTCCTTGCCCTCGCCTGACCACTCCTTCTCATAGTCCGTCCCGCACTCCCAGGCCACCTCGATCTCTTCCGAATCCTCCGCGCCGTCCAGCGTAACGGTAAGCGTCTCCGGGAACCTGGCGTCCAGCTCTTCCTGCGACGGTTTTTTTTCATAAATCAGATAGGTCTGCTCCGCCGGCAGCACAGCGATCGCCGTGATCAGGCGCGCTTCGCCCCCGTCCTCCTGCCCGCCGCTTTCTGCGCCGTCCGTCTCCGTCCCGGACGTCTCCTCTGTGTCCGTTTGATCCTCATGATCTCCGTCTGAGGTGACAGCGTCTTCCTCCAGTTCCCCGGGTTCCGTCTCCGTCGCCATGCCGACCATCGTCTGGCTGCAAAAAATACCTGCCGCCGCCATATAAGCCGCAACCTTTATGACATGTCTCGTAAATCGCCTGTTTCTCATCTGTGTCCGTCGAAATCCTTTCAGCTCGCGCATGGCGTTTTTGCGGCGCCTTTGCGCATTGTTTACCATAATCTTCATATTATGTCAACATAACTATACAATAGGATGTCGGATTATGTCAACTCTGCGCTGGGGAAAAATTTGCCGGACGCCTCCCGATCTGCAGACGGAGCGACGACAGATTTGTCAAATCACGGATTTCTCTTGAAAAGTCCTCTCAGTTTCGCTATGATGTAAATGTGCGGAAAAACAGACAGGGCAAGACGGTCTGTGCTTTTTCGCGGATCTGTTTTTATTTTCAGTAAAAAGGAGTATCCCATGTTACGTATCATTACCGATTCCGCAAGCGATCTGCCGAAAGATTATATAGAACAGCACAAGCTGCACGTGATACCGACGCCGGTGGTAATCGACGACGTCGATTATTTCGACGGCGCGACGATCCAGACGGAGGAATTCTATCACATACTGGACGATATCAACCGCGACGTGAAGACCTACCACATCAATCCCGCCATGTTCACAGAAGCGTTTCTGCCCTACGCGCAGGCGGGCGACAGTGTGATCTATCTGTGTTTCTCCACCGGCATCGCCGGGACCTACAACGCCGCCAATATCGCTTTCTCCGGCCTGCTGGAAGAATATCCCGACTTCGATCTTACGATCATCGACTCCAAATGCGCCTCCGCCGGATTCGGCCTCGTCGTCAGCAAACTGGTCACCATGCTGGAAAAGGGCGCGTCCAAGAAAGAGATTGTCGACGCCGCAGAATATTATATCTACCACATCAGGCATGTCTTTACCGTGCAGACGCTCGCCTATCTGATCAAGGGAGGCCGGCTCACGAAATTCAAGGGCACGCTGGCGGAGACGCTGGACATGAAGCCGGTTCTGATCGTCAACGACATCGGCGCCCTGTCTGTCGTCAAGACTGTGCGCGGCCGCAAGAAGGCGCTTCGCTATCTCATAGAGTACGCGCAGGCGAACGGCTGCCCCAGGGAGGGAGGCACGGTTGCGCTCTGCCACGGCGAAGACCGGGAATCGCTGGATTTCGTGAACGCTCTGGTACAGGAGGCGTTTCATCCCAGGCGCACCATGATCTCCGTGGTTGGCTGCGCCATCGGCGCCCACACGGGACGCGGCATCGTCGGCTTCTGCTTCTTCGACGCGGACGACGGCGAATTTTCCAAATACTTCAGCGACTGATCCGCCCGCTCACTGCGCGCCGATCGTATCGACGATAGACATGCGACTGATCCGCCGCACGGGCCCTGCGGCTGCCAGCGCGACGGACGCCAGGACAATCCCCAGAATCACCGAGAGCGCGCCGACAGGAACGCTCCACGCGTCTCCCCAGTGGGAAGTCACCAGCATATCGTACAACACTCTGTTGCATACCATCCCCAGCACAATTCCAAACAGACTGCCGGTCACCGTATAGGCCGCTGCCTCCGCGACGATCATTCCGGCCAGCTGCCTGACGCTTAAACCTACCGCCCGAAAAGCGCCGTACAGCTTGATGCGCGCAGACACGCTCATGGCGATACTGTTGATGATATTGAATACCGCGATCAGACCGATCACCGCCAGAAAGCCGTATATAAACAGATAGAAACAATAGCAGGCTCCCCGCACGTTCCGGTTACTCAGCCGCCTGTCCGAAAAAGTGAATCCTTCTCCCACCATACGACGTATCCTTGCCACATCCTCATCCGTCGCGCTCCGGCGAAGCTGCACGTCGATGATGGTGTAATCCGTCTGTCCTGTCAGACGCCGGAACGTCTCCTCCGAACAGACAATCCGCTCTGTTCCCGCCGTAGTGTCAAAAGGACTGCCGGAAAGCAGCCCGGCAATCCGGATTTCCTTCTTCCCGCCGTCCACATCCAGCGTCACCGTATCGCCCACTTTGATCCGGCTCTCAGGCATATAGACGAGCAGTCCGGTGTCCTGTCCGTCCATGACCTCCTGCATGGACCCCTCCGCCAGGTACTCCGCGGCCCAGCCAAACTGGTTCTCTTCATAGGAGACCAGATCCGCCGTACCCGCCCACGATCCGCTGTCCGCCGGAAGCGCAAAGGCGAAACAACGGCCAAAAACCCTGCTCACCGCCGGATTTTCCGAAATCGTGCGCGCCAGTTCCCCGGGCACAGTGCAGCTGTTGTCCGGACCGATCACGGAGAGATCCGGCGTCCACGGTTTCAGCGGATTGATGGCATGTCGCATAAAATCCACCGTCGCATAGAACGATAAAAACAGGATAATGCTGAATGCGAAAGACCCTGCCATCAGGAACAGATTCTTGCGGCTCGCCCCGGCATGATGGAGGCCAAGCGCGGTCTGCACTCTGCAAAACCTGGTGTTCGCCGCCCTGCGCACAGGCGTCTTATGCCCGTCGTTCCCCGACACCGCCGCCAGAGGCGATACTGCCGCCGCCCGCCTGGCAGGCGCTTTCGCCGCAAAAAACACGGTGAGAACGCCCACCAGAATCCCCGTCACAACGCCCGGCACACTCACGCCGAACACAGGCAGCGCATAGAAATACTCCGGCGCAAGCGCGCGCAGCACCGCGCAGAGGATCCAGACCGCCGCCATGCCCGCACCGATCCCAAACGGAACGGCGTACAGACACCAGCCGAGCGCCTCCCGGTAGACCAGACGCATAATCTGCCCGGCCGTCGCCCCCGTACAGCGCAGCAGCCCGAAGAACGCGGTTCGCTGTGCCACGCCGCTGTTCAGACTGGCGGCGATCATCAGGACGCCCGCCGCCAGCACAAGCACAAAAAGCACCGCCGCCGACGCGTATATCATCAGGACAAACCGATCGCCGCTCTGCCCCGACAGCGCCAAAAGTTCCGTATTTTCAACCGTCTGCGCCTCCGTCAGGCCCAATCTCTCCCTGATCGTCTCCGTCAGGCGGCGTATCTGTCCCGTGCGCGCGAAACGGACGAAGAGCAGACTGTCATAATCCGCCAGCGCGTCGCTTTGCAGATCCGGCGCAAAGATCTTCCTGTATGCCTCCGTGGTGACAAACACCGCGTAGGAATCATCCCGCATCGTTTTATCGATATTGCCGAGGAATCCGGAAACCGTGAAGGACAGTTTTTCCCCATGCGGTCCTTCTATCGTAATCGTATCCCCAATTCCGATACCCAGCTCGTCTCCCGCGCTCCGCACGACGCGCGCCTCCCCGTCGCTGTCCGGGAGCGTCCCTTCCGCCTCCCGATCCTCGCTGAACAGCATCATATCCTGATAACCCGGATCGATCCCGCAGATAACGACGTCCTTACCGCCCAGAGTGTATCCCTCTTCGCCCCTGAAATTCATGACGCCGTATCTGGAAGCGCTCTCCACCCCATCCATCTGTGCGATCTGCGCCGCCTCCTCATCCGTGATGTCCGTCACGGCAATGTGCCATGTACCGTTTTCCAGCCTGGCCTGCAGCATCTGACTGCGGATAAACATATCCGCCATGCCGAAGATCGCCGCCACCAGAAACACTGCCAGCGCGATACAGAAAATCGACATGCCGTTCTGCCTCCTGTGCGTCCTCGCCGATATGGAGGCGAGTTCCAGATAATTTTTCATCACAATCGATTTCTCCTTCCGTCTCACAGATGACTGATCGTCTCCGTAATCTCCATGTCTGCGATGCGTTTCGACGGCGCGTACGCCGCCAGCGCGCAGGCGCCGGACAGCAGCAGAAACACTGTCAGCAGCACACCCACCGGCATCCGCCAGCTGCCGCCGAAATAGCAAAGCACCATCCGTCTGATCAGACAATAGTGCATCAGAAGCCCCAGCGCGCAGCCAGGCACGCCCCCTGCAGCCGCATAGGCCGCCGTCTCCGCCGCGATCATCCGCTTCAGCTGCCGCCCGCTCATACCGACGGCGCGCATGACGCCATACTGCGGGATTCTGGCAGACACGCTCATGGAAACGCTGTTCATGATATGCAGCACGGCGATCAGTGCGATAATCACCAGGAAGCCGTAAGCCCCGATCCGTGTCACCCAGTAAGTTCCCTGCTCCATCCGCGCCGCCGTACGCCGGTCTTCAAACCGTCCGCTTCCCGAAAGCCGCCGTATCGCCTCTACCGTCTCCTCCGGCGCGCCGCGCGTCAGCCGGACGGACAGACAGCAGTAATCCCGCTCCCCTGTGATGCGGGCAAAAGTTTCTTCCGAACACCCCGCCACCACGTCGCCCGCCATGATTCCCGGCCCTGCCGACACCACGCAGGCGACTGTCAGCTCCTCGCCGCCGATCTGCAGGGTGTCGCCCACACGATTCAGCATCCGGTTCCTGTCATAGACTGTCAGGATCCGGCCTGAATCTCCATAAATCTGCGACAGTTCTCCCGCCGCTACCGCCTCTTTCGAGGCTTCCATCATACTGCCGTCGTAAGATACCAGATCGATGCGCCTGCTCTCCCCGCCGATCTGCACGGGAAGTCCCAGCGCCACACTGCTCCCGAACACCTGGCTGACTCCCGGCAGCGCGGCGATCTCCCGCACCATATCCCGATCCAGCGAATTGCTCTCGTCCGCGCTGCTGATCTGTATATCGCAGGCCAGAGGATTCATGGAAGGGAGCAGCCGCCGCCCGAACTCCAGCGCCGCCGAAAAGACAAAAAACAGGACGATCACAAACGCAAAAGAGCCGGCCATCAGAAACAGATTCTTCTTAGGCGCAGCCGCGTGACGGACGCCAAGCGCTGTCTCCGTTTTCAGACGACGCGTTCCGGCTTCGTGCACCGACCCGCCGCCTGTCGTGAAAACATCCGACACTGCGGCAATCGGAGAAACCGCCGCCGCTCTTCTCGCCGGAGCGTGCGCCGCCAGCAGCACCGTGACCACACCCAGCACGACGCCGCATACAACGCCGACAGCGCTCAGATAAAAAAGCGGTATCTCCGCAAACTCGCCTTTGACCAGACAGCGAAGGACAAAGCACAGCAGCCAGTCAGCGGCGATTCCCAACAGACAGCCGAGCGGAACGGCCTGCCTGCACCAGGCAAGCGCCTCCAGCCGGACCAGCCGGATGATCTGTCTGCGGCTTGCGCCGACACAGCGCAGCATACCAAAGAACCGCGTCCGCTGCGCTACGCTGCTGTTCAGACAACCCGAAATCATCAGAACGCCCGCGATCAGAATCAACAGAAACACCACCGCCGCTGTCGGATAAGCCCAGTCCGGATACTGAAAGCTTCCGTGCTTATGGATCAGGCGCTCGGTTTCCATACTGTAATAAGTGTCCATCACAGAGAGAACGGACGTCACCAGAAAGACGGACAGTACAATGCACAGCACAGTCATACGGTTCTGTCCCCTGCGCGCCTTCGCCGACAGCCTGACCAGTTCCAGATAACTCCTCATTCCGCACACCTCCCCAGATCCGTGAGCACGCCGTCCGACACCTGCAGCACCCTGTCCGCCGCGGAGGCGATGGCACGGTTGTGCGTGATCATGACGATAGTCTGCTCATACCGCTTGGACGCCTGTTTTAACAGCGCGATCACCTCGCTGCTGTTCTTCGTGTCCAGATTGCCGGTAGGCTCGTCCGCCAGAATCAGCATGGGCCTCATAATCAGCGCGCGCCCGATCGCTGCCCGCTGCTGCTGCCCGCCGGAAAGCTGGCCCGGCAGATGATGTCTTCGCTCTCTCAGATTCAGGACGTCCAGCAGTTCCTCCACATACGCCTGATTCGGTTTCCGGTAGTCCAGCAGAAGCGGAAAGATGATATTCTGCTCCACCGTAAGTTCCGGCACCAGATGAAACGCCTGAAAGACAAAGCCGATATTGCGCCGCCTGAAAATCGTGCGCTGCTCGTCCTTCATGGAAAAAGTGTCTTTGCCGTCGATCAGCACCCTGCCCGACGTCGGCACGTCCAGCGCCCCGACCATGTTGAGGAGCGTACTCTTGCCCGAACCGGATTCCCCCACCACGGCCACGAACTCGCCCTTGGGCACGGTAAAACTCACATTTTTTAACGCCTCGACAGCGGCCTCCCCGCTGCCGTATGTCTTGCAGATAGACTGCACTTCCAGTAAATTCATGTCCGTCTCCTTCCCGTATTGTCCTCCGTTTTGCCATTTTGCAGCGCACATCGCCGCCGTCCGGAAGACTCCTGATACCCGAAAGTATAGCACCCGATTCTTACGCTCTCGTGAATCTCAGCTTACAGTTTTGTCGTCAAAAAGCTGACGGTGAACGTGCTGCCCCGCCCGGCTATGCTGTCCGCCGTGATATTCCCGTCGTGCGCCTCCACAATCGCCTTGGCGAGCGGCAGCCCCAGACCGATTCCGGAACTGTCCCGCGAAGCGCTGCTTCTGTAGAACCGTTTGAAAATATGATGAATGTCCTCCTCCAAAATCCCCGCTCCGTCGTCCCGCACAGTGATCTGTACCAGATCGGTGATCCGCCGCCACGAGAGCCATACATGCCCGCCCGCTGCGGTGTGATCCAGCGCGTTTTTGACCAGGTTGCTGACCGCCTCCGTCAACCAGTCCCTGTCGCACATAAGCAGAATATCCTCATTGCCGTCGAGCACGAGTGCTTTCTGCTCCCGCTTCGCGCGGTAGGAAAAGTGCAGCTCCACATCCCGCATCATATCCGCCACATTGACAGGCGCTTTGTCCATAACCAGAGAACCCGCGTCCAGCCTGGCAATCTTGAGCAGATTCTGCACCAGCGTCCCGATCCTGTCCAGCTCCTGTTCCGACAGAAGGGCAAACTCGCGGATCACCGCCTCCTCCCCGGCCTCTTCCTGCAGCAGGCCGTTATAAATATTGAGCGCGGCTAACGGCGTCTTGAGCTGGTGGGAAATATCCGAAATAATATTCTGCAGAAATTCCCTGGCACGTTTTTCTTTCTGCACATGGGCATTCAAGACCGTCGCCAGCGTATTCACCTCGTGAAACAAGCGGTACAGCCCGCCCTCCTCGTCGCAGTCGATACGCGCCGTCTCGTCCCCGCCGAGATAGGTATCGATGATCTCTGCAACAGCCGCCATCTTCCCATGCTGCCTTCGAAAATACCCGAGACAGGAACCGATGACGCCGCCAAACAGAAGCAGCCAGAGAACCGCCAGCCAGACTGCCGCCGCGGATTTCCTGCAGACAACAATCTCTGCCGCCACAAAAAATGCGGTCATAACGCCAGTTATCACCGCAAATAGTCTCCTGATCTCCCTGTCCGCAAATATGTTCATTCCGCACCTCTCAATCCGCATATCGGCGCGCTCTGCACGCCGCTTTTTCAAATTACGTTCCACTTGTATCCCATGCGCCGCACGGTAACCAACATCCGAGGATCTCCCGGATCGTCCTCAATCTTCATGCGCAGCCTGCGCACATATACCGTGAGCGTGTTGTCGTCCACGAAACTGCCCTCGCTGTCCCACAGCTTCTCCAGAATCTGTTCTTTAGACAGAATCGCATTGGGACTCTGCATAAAAAGACACAACAGCCTGTATTCCGCCGCCGTGAGATCGATCGGAGCGCCGTTTTTATATACCTGTCCTTTCAGAAGCTCCACTCTGATCCCATTGGACGCAAGTTCCGCATCCGAGGCCGCGAAATCCCTGGCACGCCTGAGCAGCGCGTTGATCCGCGACATCAGCACGCCCAGTTTAAACGGCTTGGTAATATAGTCGTCCGCTCCCATGTCCAGCCCCATGATAATGTCGATCTCCTCATCCCGCGCAGTCAGAAAAATAATCGGCACTTTCGAGGTCAGTCTCACCTTCCGGCAGATCTCAAACCCCGAACCGTCCGGCAGCGAAATATCCAGAATCAGCAGATCGTATGCGCCCTCCGCCCACTTATCCTCCGCCTCCCTGACCGTCCGCGCAACCTCCACCTCATAATCCGCTTTCCGCAGGGCAAACGACATCCCGTTGACCAGGCTCAGATCATCCTCCAGGAGCAATATCCTATCCATGACTTTCCCTTTCCGCAAAATTCCGTCCGCCGCGCGGACCTTTCTCTACCATTCATTGTATACGGTGCGCCGCCCGATAGCAAATTACAATTTTGTAAGGAACCCCCGCGCAGTAAAGCGGCGCATGTCCGCCATGCGCCGCTTCGTCTCATCGTCTCTGCCTTTATCACTGTTCCATCTGCCGCCCCAGAAATCCTGCCGCAGACTGAATCAGTTTCTGTTCCACCTCGCCCATCCTGGATTTGTGGTCCGTCTCTAGGAGCAGCACCGACCCAATCACATCGCCCTCGCAGATAATCGGGCTGATCGCCTCATGGCTGATGTCCTCCTGATCGTTGCTGACCTGAATAAAATTTCGGTCCCCCTTCGCCGCAACAACGCTCTCCCGGTGGTTGATCTTCTCCTCCAGCTCTCTGCTGATTGACTTACCGAGCATGTTTTTCATGCCGCCCGCCACCGCGATAAACTGGTCCCGGTCGGAGATCATCGCCACATGCCCCGATACCTGAGCCATGCTCTCCGCATACTGCTTCGCGAACGTCCCCATCTCCCCGATGGGGGAATATTTCTTGAGGATGATCTCGCCCTCCCTGTCGGTAAAGATTTCCAGCGGGTCCGATTCCCTGATCCGCAATGTCCTGCGGATCTCCTTAGGGATCACGATCCGCCCGAGATCGTCTATCCTCCTGACAATGCCTGTCGCCTTCATACATATAACCTCCGTCTGTCAATCGCAGCCGAATGGCCGCGTCACTGTTTTTCATTGATTTTTGCTTTTACTATTATTTGTAATGGTGGAAATTATATGCATGGCGGGAGGAAAATCGGTGTGGATTGCTAATGTGATAGGAATGACAAGTCGATCTATCCGGAAGAATTTTTTGACAATATTTATTTCTGAATTTCATGCGGGCAGCCGCACCGAAGCGCGGCTGTTCAAACCTGTTTTACAATTCCTCCTTGGGATTCCCAATCGAATCCGGAATTCTATACTTTCTCTTTTGAGACAATTTCTCCACATCAGAATCGTACGCTAAAGACACTGCTCTTAAATCGCCAAAATACCATGCTTCCAATTCTTTACAAGCAATACGTATAAGCACTTCTCTGCCATATGGTGATGCTAAATCCTGCAGTTTTCTTTTTACCTGAATACAATCTCCGCTATCCTGATCCATGACAATCACGAATTTTGTGCCCGGCTGGCGCCACGCCTTTAATTTATGCGGTATGGTAAGGAAGATTCTTCCAGTAAAAACACAAGCGTCATCTGACCACCTCTTCCACCAGTATCCCCTGACGCCATAGTTGCCCCGGCAGATCTCCCGCTTCATATAATTCTTTAATCAAAGTATTCTCAGAGGCTTTATAAATCTTCGTGTATCCATTTTCTTTCACCAAACAAAATAATTCTTCCAGGCGAACCGCATTCAAAAAATCGGGTGAATGTGTGGAAAGAAATACTTGTCCACCTTCTTCGGCGTATAATCTGAACTCTTCTGCCAATTCCATCAGCAGCGCCGGATACAACTGATTCTCCGGTTCCTCTACACACAGAAGGGCGTGCTTCTCCGGATCTTTCAGCAATACCAGATAGGTAAACATTTTAATCGTTCCGTCAGATACAAATCGTGCCACGAACGGATCCTTAAAATTTCCGTCCTGAAAACGCAGCACGATTCTGCCGTCAGCAGTTTCCTGCGCCTCTACTTTGGAACCCCCCCCCGGAACTCTTTTTTCCATTACTGCCAATGATTGCGGGTTTTTTGTCTTCCAAAAGACATATGGACAACTGATACGTAATGATAGGTTCATTCACAGATGGCCAAAATTTAATTTCAAATTCAATATCACCCTCCTGCCCTCCTAAAACCTCACAACCTCCGGCTCTTTCGTAAAGGAACCGGATGTTGTGACTACATCCTTGATCTTCTGTTTATTTTTTGACTCCCTTCGCCCCCGACAGGTTCGCGTTCTGCAGAATATTGCTGTCAAAAGAAGTCAGCACGCTTCTCTCTTCGCGCTCTCTCTTGAGCGCCAGATTCACCATATCGTCAAGCAGTTCTGCATAGGGCTTGCCCAGCGTCTCCCACAGATAGAAAGCCAGCGAACCCGGAATCGGATTGATCTCGTTGACATACACCCGGTCCGTGTCGCGATCGATCATAAAGTCGATCCTTGACACACCGTTACAGTTCAGAACCTGAAAGGTTTTGACCGCCATCTGCCGGATCTCTTCCCGCTTTTCGTCCGTCAGCCTTGCGGGCAGTTCCCGCCTGGCAGTGCGCATCCCCTCGGAACCGCCCTTGCCGCCCGCCACATACTTATCTTCGTAACTCAGAATCTCATCGCTGGAGACCGGTTCCTCGCACTCCGACGCCTCGGCGTGTTCATAATCGCCGAGAACCGCGCAGTTGATCTCCCGCAGACTCATAATCGCATGCTCGATCAGTACCCGCGGCCCGAATGTAAAAGCGTACTCCAGCGCCCCCGTAAGCGCCTCCCTGTCTTTCGCGACCCTGATTCCCACGCTGGAGCCGAGATTCACAGGCTTGACGATCGCCGGATAGCCGATTCTGTTCTCGATTCTGTCACAGGCCGCCGCCTCGCCGCGCTCATATTCCCTGACGTTCAGCGTCACACAGTCCAGTACGGGAATGCCGTTGTCCTTGAGCACGGCCTTCATCACATACTTATCCATCGTCACCGCGGACGCCGCCACGTCACAGCCTGCAAACGGGATGTTGTAATGCCGCAGAAATCCCTGCAGCGAACCGTCCTCCACGTTCGCGCCGTGCACCACAGGAAACGCCACGTCGATCTGCGCCACAACGGAATTCCCCATCTTTTTCACGGGATAGCGGATCAGCTGCAGTTTGCCCTGTTCGCACAGGAAGAAAACCCTGACGCTTTTTTTGAGCAGTTCCGGGATATTCCTGTAGCTGGCGATATCGCCGACCGCCTCTCCCGTGTAGAGTTCGTTCTCTTTCGTGATATAGATTGGCACCGGCTCATACTTACCCCGGTCAAAGGCATTGTACGCCTGCAGCCCCGAGATGACAGACACCTCATGTTCCACGCTCTTGCCGCCAAAAAATACGCCTACTCGAATCTTCATAGTTCCCTCCGCCAAACCGTGTTTCCTGTCTGCCCGTCTATGCGTAATTGTCAGGCAGATCGTTCTCGATCAGGACGATTTTCTGTCTCTCGTCCGGAATCGCATTGACCATCTGAAAAGCCTCCTGAATCGTATTCACTACGATCATATGACCGCCGGCAAATCCTGCCTCCTTCAGGCCGTCCTGAATCGGCCTGGTCTGTTCTCTGCCGACAAGAACCGCGTAGTCGCACTTATCGGCTGCATACACACCCACTTCTCTGTTCTCATCATACTGCTTATCCCCCAGCTCCACCATGCCCGGCGTCACCAGAATACGAAGTTCCCGAAACATTGCCAGAGTATCTAACGCCGCCTTGAACCCGCTCTTGTTGGAATTGTAAGCGTCGTCCAGCAGAATACGGTCCCCCTGCCTGATCAGCTGCAGTCTATGGGGCACGCTCTCCAGCTGCTTCACGGGATAGCGCAGCTTCTCCATCGGGATTCCAAGCGTATGCGCCACCGCCACAGCGCCCGCGATATTCTGCACATTGTGACTGCCCACCAGCCGGGTGTGAAATTCGTACTCCTCCCCCTTCTCGTCCCGCATCTTAAAAGACGAGCCGCTTGGAGACACCGCGATATCATAGGCACGGAACGCGACGTCCTCTCCCCTGGTTCCGTAGCTGACCACCCGCTTGTCAGTCCGGCGCCCCCGGATGTATTCGTTGTCGTAATTCAGAAATACCCTGCCGTCCGCCGGCACCGCGTCGGCCAGCTCGAACTTCGTGGCGATGATGTTGTCAATCGTATGAAAACTCTGTAAATGCTGCGGGCCGATAGAAGTGATAACGCCATAGCCCGGATGCACCAGATCGCAAATCTCTTTGATATCGCCCACCTCTCTCGCGCCCATTTCGCAGACGAAGATTTCATGATAAGGCCTGAGCTGTTCCCTGATCGTCCTGACCACTCCCAGCGTCGTATTGTAATTTCCCGGCGTGTGCAGCACATTGTACTGTACGGAGAGCAGCGTACTCAAAAAATATTTGACGCTGGTCTTGCCATAGCTGCCGGTCACACCGATGATCTTCAGATCCGGCATCTCCCGCAGAATACGCGCCGCGTCTCTGATATAGTATCTGTCGATCCCGCGCTCGATCGGCCTGTTGATCAGATTTACCAGCAGAATCAGGAACGGCTGCGCCAGGAAAAGCGCCAGCAGAATACACATACATGCCTGCAGCCTGCGGGTCCCGAAAAACACCGCTCCCAGGATTGCCACGGCATAGATCACCGCGGAGGTGACGAGTATCCGCTTCACCCTTTTTGTGTACACGAGCGGCTTCTTGGCCGACGGCATCTTGTTGACCAGTATGGTCATTGCATTCATCACGCACGCCGCAATCATGCATCCTCTGCTGCCAACCAGCACAAGCGGCAGCGCGGCAATGGCATAGAGACTCTTTCCCAGCAGTCTGCCGACATTGCTGTGCACCCGCAGCCATTCCATATATTCCCGCGGCTTATATGAGTTCTCCTGAAACATATGCACGATATATCTCTCATACCGCACGATCCCCGCGGCAAAGAGGCCCAGCCACACAACCGCGAGAACCATATCCAAAATATTCATCATAAACAGTATTCCCACCTGATCCTATCCTGCCGCGCTAACCTGTGAGGCAAAGAACGCCTTCAATGCGCCGTGCACCTTGGGCGCCTGCTCCGCGTATGAGAAATGACCGGCCCCTTCGCAGACGACCAGCCCTGCGTCAGGAATCAGCTCCTCCATCTTCCTGCCATCCGCAAGCGGCGTCGCCGTATCCTGATCTCCCCAGATGAGCAGCGTAGGACATTTCATCAGATGGATCAGCGGCTCCAGATCCTCATTCACGACCTTTACCAGCGTAGCGCGCATCGTCGGGGTAGCGCTGTTATAGTCCGCGGATCCCCGTCTGCGGCGCATATTGTCCACCGCATCAGGATAGAGAAAATGCAGTATCCTGGTGCTCATAACCGCTCGTGCCGCCTGATAGCACCGAAGGCTCATCCGCTGCCGTAACGTCTTTTTAGGGAGGATGCCCGCACTGTCAATCAGCACCGCCCGCTCGATCGTGAAGGGCAGATCCTTCCTGGCGTTCAGTTTAAACAACACCCTGCCGCCGAAGGAGTGCACTACAACGCTGAATCTGCGCAGTTCAAAAGACGCGAGAAACTTGACAATAAAATCTACATAGTCGTCCACGCACCATGGTTCCGGCGGTTCCGGCGTCCTGCCAAATCCCGGCATATCCGGCGCGATCACCCTGTGATCCTGCGACAGCACTCCAATCATGCCGGCGTACAGTGTGATATTCGCGCCCCAGCCATGCAGGAGCAGCACCACATCGCCTTCGCCCTCGTCTATATAGTTCACCGCTATCGAATCGATTTTTTTGACCACGCTCTTCTCCAACCGTCCTGCCCCGGACATTACTATGATATACCTATGCCCTTTTTTTGGCAATTATGTTTGTGCCGGCCGCTGTGCAAAAAATGCGCGTCACAGGCCGTATTATAACCCAAGCATCCCGACGATATCCCTGACCGTTCCCCAGTCCGCCATATCCGACGGGAGCACGCGGTACCAGTAGGCGATCATGCACAGCAGATTCCACGCGACGCACACCGCACAGTATCCGTATACCCCGACGGCGGCCAGTTTATACCTTCCCCCGTCTCTCCGGCCCGTCTCCTCCAGGCAGCTGAATACATGCGCGAGAAATACGGCAAACAGGCACATAAAATCGACCGCCACGCGCTGTCCGTAAGAGCCGCCATAGTACCATGACCACCATGCGCTCGACACATAGACAATCACGAGAAAAAACACCGTCAGTCCCGTATCAAGCTGCCGCCGTCTTCTGAATGCCAGAACCATTCCCGCCACCGCCAGCAAAAGAAGCGGACTCCAGAAAAACAGGCCTTTTCTCACGCTGAACAGGAAATTCATAAGCTGAGGTTTCAGCCAGTAAAACGGCTCATTTCCGTAAGAATACACAAACCAGTTCCCTGTGGCCTCATGCCAGTATAACAGCTGGGGAAATATGGACACACAGCCCGCCAGGACAATCGGCACCGCCCTGCGCGGTTTCAGTATCGTCAGCATGCGCTCCCGGAGCGTTTTACCGTCGCGGACGCCATAGAAAACATAGGTCAGCACAAACAGCAGATTTGTGTTGCGGCACATGAAGATCAAACCCGCCAGCAGCCCGAAGATACAGGTCTGCCAGAGTCTGTTTTTGTTTTCTCTGTCACGTTCCTCATAGCGGCACAGATAAAACAGAAACAGATCAAACAAAAAATAGGAATAAATATGGGAAAAGCACGCGTCATAAGATGCATAGTGGAATAGATTGGTCCCGTAAGTGACCGCCGCGCACGCAAGCAGCGAGACCCTGCCGGAAAATCCCAGATACCGCTTCAGCAGCGCATACAGGAGCACAGTGCCCGCCGCCCAGTAGCAGATCCCTCCGAATAGTATCATATACTGGTACAGGTTGGAATACCCGGTCGCCGTCGCGCTTCCGGTCAGCGCATCCCGCAGCAGAGAGAGCAGATGGGCCGCCAGGAAAAACGGACTCTCCATAATGGCCACGCCCACCGGGTATTTGTCTATCATGCCTCCCGCAGCCTCAATCAGCGTCAGCGGATGCTCCCAGTTCTCCGTGAACCCGAAACTGAAATCGCGATAGATCACCGCAGGCAGATACACATAGTAGCCAAAGCCGTCAGAATACACTTTAGGCGCATTCAACACCTTGATATGGTATACCCACACGACGCTGCAGAGCATGAGAAAAACCGTGATCAGCACAAAGCCCGTCAGCGCTTTCTCCTGCCTGATCCAGCTGGCAATCCGGCCAAACGGCTGCTTCCTTCCATTCGCGCTCCTCATACCTGTTATCTCTTCGCCCATTCTCCCGCCGATCTCCGTCATGATGATGCGTACCGCGCGGCTGCCCGAAAGGAACCGAACACCCGCACATGGAAAGTGTACCCTATTTTCACAAAATATGCAACGAATTACCTCCCGATATAGTCCTCGTAATCCGCCTCGCTCGCAAACAACATATATTCCCCGTCCACATATCCCATATAACCGCTGTTTACCGCATATCCTTTCATATCCTTATCTCCTTCCCAAAGTTCGGTCGAACTTTTGTTCTGATCTAAGGATACAAAAAGCAGAGTCCCATATTCAGGACTTTATATCGCGATCTCTCGAATTTTTTGGACGCTGCGCGCCAGCGCTTCCGCCACGGCGTCCATCTCCTCCTTCGTATTTTCCTCCCCCAGCGTAAGGCGGACAGACCCGCGGGCCAGCTCCGGCATCAGGCCGATAGCCCGCAGCACATGGGATGGATCGATCGCGCCGGAAGTGCACGCCGAACCGCTGGAGGCGCAGATCCCCTCCATATCAAGCATGATCAGCACAGTCTCCCCTTCGACAGACGCAAAACTGACATTCACGTTGCCCGGAAGACGTTTTACGGCATGCCCGTTCAGCTTCGCATCCGGGATCTCCCTCATGATCCGCTCAATGAGGTAATCGCGAAGCCGTGCCTCTTTCTGCGCCCTCTCCTCCATCGTGCGGTACGCGCGCTCTGCCGCCGCCGCCATGCCGACGATGCCCGCGACATTTTCCGTCCCCGCGCGCCGGCCCCGCTCCTGCTGCCCGCCGTGCATGAAGGATCCGAGCTTCGTTCCAGTTCCGATATACAGGAAACCGGCGCCCTTCGGCCCGTAAAATTTGTGCGCGCTGGCGGACAGCATATCGATATGACAGTCCTTCACGTCGATCGGAATCTGCCCGTACGCCTGCACGGCGTCGGTGTGGAACAGGATACCGTGTTCAGCGGCGATCTCCCCGATCTCCCGGATCGGCTGTATCGTGCCGATCTCATTGTTGGCGTACATGACTGAGATAAGAACCGTGTCCGGGCATATCGCTTTTTTTAACTGTTCCACGCTGACGATCCCGTCCTCATCCACATCCAGATACGTGACCCGCGCGCCTTTTCGCTCCAGATATTCACAGGTGCGCAGGACTGCGTGATGCTCTATCCTGGATGTGACGATATGACCGCCCTTCCCGCAGCACGCTTCGTAGACCGCCTTGATCGCCCAGTTGTCGGATTCCGTGCCGCCCGACGTGAAATAGATCCCGCCCGGCTCTGCCATAAGCGTCGACGCAATCGTCTCCCTCGCCCGGGCAACCGCCCTCTTACTCTCACATCCCAGCCGGTATATTCCCCCGGCGTTTCCGTAATGTTCCGTAAAATACGGCAGCATGGCTTCCACGACTTCCGGCGCCGTTCTCGTCGTGGCCGCATTGTCCAAATAAATCATATCCGCGCTTCCTCTTTCTGATCCAAAAGCAGATCTTCCATATCCCGCAGCGCCGTCTCCGTCGTCGACAGCAGCGTCTCCTCGTCCTTCTCGATCACGCCGCACTTCCTGAAACGCAGCCGGAATTCCGGCGTTCCCTTAGGCTCAAAGCTCATCCTGCCGGCATAGGCCTGCAGCAGCCTCGGTATGTTTTCCACCCTGACGGGCGCGTCCGTCCGCATCGTGAACCGGATCGTCTCTCCCTTGCCTTTCACCTCAGACATATACAGCCTGTGCGCATGAGATCGGACCAGCGCGATCCGCAGCAGATTTTCCGCCGATCCCGGTATCTCCCCGAAACGGTCCAGAAGCTCCTCGCGCATATCGCCGCACTCGCTCTCATTCTCGATTCCCGCGATACGCTTGTAGATATCCAGCTTCTGTACCTCATTGACAATATAGGACGGCGGAATGTAGGCGTCCACGTCCAGATCGATACTCGTACTGAAATCCTCTGCCGTGGAGATTCCCCGGCGGTTTTTGACCGCCTCATTTAACATCTTGCAGTACAGATCATACCCGACCGCCTGCATGTGGCCGTGCTGCCTGGCTCCCAGGAGATTGCCGGCCCCGCGTATCTCGAGATCCCGCATGGCGATCTTAAAACCGCTCCCCAGATCTGTAAACTCCTTGATCGCCTCCAGCCGCTTCTCCGCCACTTCCCTGAGCATCTTGTCTCTTCTGTACATCAGGAAAGCGTACGCCGTGCGGTTGGACCGCCCCACGCGCCCTCTGAGCTGATACAGCTGCGACAGCCCCATCTGGTCCGAATCGTGAATGATCATCGTATTCACATTCGAGATATCCAACCCGGTCTCAATAATCGTCGTAGACACCAGCACGTCAATCTCGCCGTCTATAAAGTCATACATGATACGCTCCAGTTCCGTCTCTTTCATCTGTCCATGTGCAAAAGCGACGTTCGCCTCCGGCACAAGTCTTCGGATCGCCGCCGCAATGTCCGCAATATTGTTGACTCTGTTATAGACATAATACACCTGTCCCTGTCTGGACAGTTCGCGTACAATCGCTTCCCGGACCAGCTCTTCGTTGTACTCGCATACAAAAGTCTGGATCGGCTGCCTGTCGCCGGGCGCCTCCTCCAGCACGCTCATGTCGCGTATGCCGATCAGACTCATGTGCAGCGTTCTCGGAATCGGCGTCGCCGTCAGCGTGAGAACGTCCACATTCTCTTTCAGCTTCTTGATCTTTTCCTTGTGCGCCACGCCGAAGCGCTGTTCCTCATCGATGATCAGCAGTCCCAGATCCTTGTACTGCACGTCCGCGGACAGCACGCGATGCGTGCCGATCACGATGTCTACCATGCCTTTTCGGATATCCGCCACAGTCTTTTTCTGCTCGGCTGCCGTCCGGAATCTTGACAGCAGATCTACGCGCACCGGAAAATCCTTCATTCTCTGCACAAAAGTATTGTAATGCTGCTGTGCCAGAATGGTGGTCGGCACAAGATATACCACCTGTTTTCCCTCCTGCACTGCCTTGAAAGCCGCCCGGAGGGCGATTTCTGTCTTGCCGTATCCGACGTCGCCGCAGATCAGGCGGTCCATAATCTTATCGCTCTCCATGTCCTCCTTGGTGGCGGCGATGGCCGTCATCTGATCCTCCGTCTCCTCGAAGGGAAACATCTCCTCAAACTCTTTCTGCCAGATCGTATCCGCGCCGTACCGGTATCCGTGGCTCTGCTGTCTGACCGCATAGAGCTCCACCAGATCCTGCGCCACCTCGTCCACGGCGGCCCGCACCCGCGACTTTGTCTTATTCCACTCCTGCGTCCCAAGCTTGTTGAGCTTGGGCCTGCTGCCCGACTCCGCCGAAGCGTATTTCTGGATCACGTCCAGCCCTGTGGCAAGCACATAGAGAATCCCGCCGTCCCGATAGGCGATCTTCATATAATCCTTGACGACCTTATCGACCTCCACCTTCTCAATCCCCTGATAGATCCCGAGGCCGTGGCTCTCGTGCACGACATAATCCCCCACGCGCAGTTCGTTGAAATCATTGATCTTCTGTCCCTGGTAAATCTTTTTTTTCTTCTTTTTCTTCTTTTCCGCCCCGAAGATATCGCTCTCCGATATGACCAGAAACTTGATGAGCGGATACTCGAAGCCCTTTAATACCCTCCCGTAACAGGTCATGACTTCGCCCGGCTGCACCTCGCGCATCGGATCTTCACTGTAGAAAGCGCTGATCTCCTGATCCCGCAGATCCTCCGCCAGGCGCTTCGCCCTCGTCCTCGAACCCGACAGCAGCAGCACGCGGTACCCCCGCTTCCGATATCCCCGCAGATCTTTGACAAGCGCCTCGAAACTATTGTTGTAAGACGACAGACTTCTCGTCTGCAGATCGAATTTCACATCCGGCTTAAAAAGCGGATTTTTGCCCTCCATCATAGAGAGCGACACTACGCGGCCCCGCGCGATCCGCGCCGCCGTCTCCTCCGCGCTGTACAGAATATCCATCTGTCCCGGCAGGATATATCCCTTCTCCACGCGGTGCATCATGCTCTCGCGAAATTCTACCTCCACCGCAGACGCATGCTCTCTGACCCGCAGAGGTTCTTCGATAAAAACACAGCTCTTATCCGCTTCAAAATTGTCCAGAAAAGAAGAGAGCTCCGGATAGAAATATCTCACATAACTGTCAAGATTCAAGGCGTTTCGAGAGACGCCAAGCTCCAGAAGCTGTTCCGCCAGCTCCCGCACCTGTGTCTCGATGCGGTGCGCCTCCTCCGTCTTTCTCTCCCCGCGCAGCGCCGCCGCATGTTCCGCGCACTCCGCCCGGATCCTGCCGATACCCGCCCGAAGCTCTTCTTCCGACAAAATCAGCTCCGTCGCCGGATAAATCGAGATGGACTCCAGCTTCTCTATGGACCGCTGGCTCAGAAGATCAAAACTTCGTATGGATTCTACGTCTTCTCCCCACAGCTCAATCCGATAGGGATTATCCTCCGTCAGATCGAAGACGTCCACAATGCCGCCGCGGACGCTGAACTGTCCGGGCGCCTCCACCTGATAATTCTTCTCATAGCCCAGCTCCACAAGACGGGCCGACAGCTCGTTCTCCTCGACGCAGCTCTGCCTGTCAATGCGGATCACATGTTCCCTCCACGCATCTGCCGGCGGCTGCGGCGCCATCAGCGCGTCGTAGGTCGTAACCACCGTGACCGGGCCGCCCTCTATCAGCCTCCGCAGACATTTGATCCGTTCCGTTGTCAGCTGATTGCCATGGATATCCGCCTGAAAAAAGATCAGATCCTTGGCCGGGTACAGCATGACGTTTCTGTCATAGAGCTTGTAGTCCTCGTATAACTCCTTGGCCCGCAGATCGCTGAAGGTCACAATCATCTTATAGCGGAATTCTTCTCCCAGCCCGTATACCACATGAAGTTTCTGAGAATCCACACAGCCGCTGAGCGCCACTGAAACCTCACGCCCTGCAAGCATCTTTTTCACTTCTTCATACGCTCCCAGCTCTTCCAGGGGAGCAAGCAACGCCCTCATATCCAACCTCCGTCGTCCCTGTATTTTACCTCGCCTGTATCCCCGCTACGCTCTGCGCTCGCTCTTCTGATTGAAACGGTTCATCGCCGTGTCCGCGCCTTCCGCAATCATCACTTCGACCGCCTCTGCCGCGCGCACGGCGGCTTCGTCCATGATCTCCCGCTCTTCCTTTGAGAAATGCCCGAGCACATAGTCCACCAGATCATACCCTTCCGGCTTCTCACCCACGCCCATTCTCACGCGCTGAAACTCATCATGTCCCAGATGCAGAATGATGTTTTTGAGCCCGTTGTGCCCGCCCGCGCTTCCCTTCCTGCGAATGCGGATCTGCCCCACGTCCAGGCTGATATCATCCGATATCACAATCAGTTCGCTCTTTTCATCTGCCTTATAAAAATCTATGACTTCTCTGACGCTCTCACCACTCAGATTCATGTATGTCTGCGGCTTCACCAGAACAGCTTTCTGACCGCCCACAATTCCCCTGCCGATCAGCGCCCTGTGCTTTCGTTCTCCCACCTCGATGCGGTTTCTGTCCGCAATGACGTCGATCACGTCGAATCCGATATTGTGTCTCGTATTCCGATATTTACCGTCCGGATTTCCCAGACCAACGATAATGTACATGTCTTGCCCTCTCCCGACTGCCGACAGTATTTCCATTCCTGTATTTTCTCATTTTATCAACATTTCCCTGTTTCCACAAGAAATAATTGTACGCAAGAAAAAGGACGCTGTACGCGCCCTTTTTCTTCCACACTATGCATTGCTACTCATCATCAGGTTCTAATAAAGCCTTCTCATAATTCTCCAGAATAATTCTCTGGATCTTGTCACGAGTCTCTGAATTGATCGGATGAGCAATATCCCGATACTCACCGTCATTCGCCTTCTTACTGGGCATTGCAATGAAAAGACCCTTTTCACCCTCGATCACTTTAATGTCATGTACTACGAATTCATCGTCCAGAGTAATTGAGACGATTGCTTTCATTTTGCTGTCTTGAGTCATTTTGCGCACGCGGACATCAGTAATTCTCATGAGCTCAGCCTCCTTATCATATGATACCGGACAGAAACCTGCCGGTTTTCACAAGCTTTTCCACACAAGTCATACCCATCAAGCCACGTAGCTTGTAATAAACATTTAGTTCATAACCCCATGCCTCTTACACAATACTTGGTATCGATAATAGCAACCGCCCTCCATCATAAGATTAAATCACGTATCTGTCATTATGCTCTACTACGATCTCGATTCCGTTCTCTCCTTTATGGTAAGAGTTCGCCCGTATCGTTCCTCTGCTCTCCACGATACAATTCTCAATATGCGTATTATCTCCGATATACACATCGTTCAGAATGATGGAATTCTTAATGTAGCAGTTGTTACCGATATACGTCTTCTTGAAAATCACGGAATCCTCTACCTTGCCGTTTACGATACAGCCGCTGGAGATCAGGCTGTTCTTGATACTCGCTCCCGTGTTGTACTTGGCAGGGGGCAGATCGTCCACTTTGGAGTAGATGTCAGGATACTGCCGGAAGAAATAATTCCTGATCTCCGGCTGCAGGAAATCCATGTTGGTCTTATAATAATCCTCCACCGTGGCGATATTGCTCCAGTAATCCTTGATCTTGTATCCGTAGATACGCTTCATATTCTTGTAGCGGATCAGAATGTCTTTGACGAAATCGTATCTGTCCTCCTCCGCGCACTTCTCGATCATCTCGATCAGCTGGCGCCTCCTGACTACATAGATACCACAGGAAATCGTATTGGAGTTGGCCACAATAGGCTTCTCTTCAAACTCCTCGATACGGCACTCCTCGTTCATCTTGATCGTACCGAATCTGTCCACATTGACGTCGGGCGCCATATCCTTGCATACCACGGTAATATCTGCCTTTTTCTCGATATGGTACTCCAGCACCTCATTGTAATCCATCTTGTAAACGCAGTCGCCGGAGGAAATCACTACGTACGGTTCGTGGCTGTTCTTCAGGAAGGCAAGGTTCTGTGCGATAGCGTCCGCCGTGCCGCGGTACCACACGCTGCTCTCCGCCGTCACCGCCGGCGTAAATACAAACAGTCCGCCCTGTTTGCGTCCGAAATCCCACCATTTGGAGGAACTCAGGTGCTCGTTCAGACTTCCCGCATTGTACTGCGTGAACACCGCCACTTTGTTGATACGCGAGTTGGACATGTTGCTCAGTGCAAAGTCAATGCTTCGATAACTTCCCGCAATGGGCATCGCGCATACCGCGCGCTTCTGCGTCAGTTCCTTGATCCTGTGATTATTACCGCCCGCTAAGACAATTCCTATCGCTCTCACTTTTTATCACCTGCCTTAATCAAAGATTTTCCGCTCGGAAGACTGCCGTTCGCATAGTCTTCCGCGCTTGTCTCGCCGAAAACGACGGAATTCTTACCGATGGTAACGCCCCTGGGAATCACGCTCTTCTCCCCGATCGCTACGAGTCCGTGATTGTAGATATGCGGATCCGTCTCATGCGGAACCTCCTCGCCGACGCCGATCTTCACATCATCCTCCACCAGGACATTCTCGGCGATAATCGCCTTATAGATCTCGCAGTTGCCGCATATCTTCGTCTCATTCATGATGATGGAATCCCGGACGACCGTGCCTGCGCCGATGGTCACGCCGCAGCCGATCACGGAGTTATATACCTGTCCGTATATCTCGGAGCCCTCGCCGATGATACTCTTCTCCACAACGCTGTCCGCGGCCAGGTACTGAGGCGGCAGGATCTCGCTTCTCGTGTAAATCTTCCAGTATTCCTCATACAGATTAAATTCCGGCACCAGATCGATCAGTTCCATATTGGCTTCCCAATAGGAGTTGAGCGTTCCAACGTCCTTCCAGTATCCGTTAAATTCATAGGCGTAAAGAGGCGCCCCCTTTGAATGACAGTAAGGAATAATATGTTTGCCGAAATCCAGGCCGGGCTGATCGGCATTGGTCAGCAGCGCTTCCTTCAGAGTCTTCCAGCTGAAAATGTAGATACCCATGGACGCCAGATTGCTTCTCGGGTTCGCCGGCTTCTCCTCAAAGTCAACGATCCTGTGATCCTGATCCGTGATCATGATGCCGAAGCGCTTCGCCTCCTCCATGGGAACGGGCATAACGGCGATCGTCACCTCCGCGCCGTTCTGCTTGTGGAAGTCCAGCATCACTTCGTAATCCATCTTATAGATATGATCGCCCGATAAGATCAAAACATACTCTGGATTAAAGCTCTCCATATAGTCCAGATTCTGGTAAATCGCATTGGCCGTGCCCGTATACCACTCGCTGTTCGCGCTCTTCTCATAGGGCGGCAGAACCGTCACACCGCCGATATTCCTGTCGAGATCCCACGGAATACCAATTCCGATATGAGTATTCAGCCGGAGCGGCTGGTACTGCGTCAGCACGCCTACGGTATCGACGCCGGAATTAATACAGTTACTGAGCGGAAAGTCGATGATCCTATATTTACTGCCAAAAGAGACCGCCGGTTTTGCGACCTTTGACGTAAACACGCCTAATCTGCTTCCCTGACCGCCAGCCAGAAGCATGGCAATCATTTCTTTCTTAACCATCATATCACCTCTTATTTCTATATTTTTTATATAAATATAAATTATATCCGCTCATGTATACTTGTATTGTTTCATAATTATAACACAGTCTGGCGGGAAAGTGAATATAATTTGCCAAATTTATTCGCACACGATTCTCTTTCTTGTGTTAATAATATACAATATTTCGCCGCAAATTTCAATATATTTGTTCACTTTGAACATGCATGGTAATTTCTATTGGTTTTTTTATGCGAAATGAGTATAATACTATTAAAAAAGTGTTCTGAGGAGACATCCATGTATCAAGTCAATTTCAAACAACCGATCCATATATATTTCATCGGAATCGGCGGCATCAGCATGAGCGGCCTCGCCGAAATCCTGCTGTCGGAAGGTTTCCGCATCTCCGGCTCGGACAGAACGCCGTCGCCGCTCACCCGCGGACTGGAGACCAGGGGCGCGCGGATCTTCTACGGGCAGCGCGCGGAGAATCTTTCGGACGACATCGATCTGATCGTGTACACCAGCGCGATCAAACCCGATAACCCCGAGATGATCGCCGCGAAGGAACGCGGAATCGAGACTCTGACCCGTGCGCAGCTCCTGGGACAGATGATGAAAAACTATAAGACGCCCGTGGCCGTCAGCGGAACACACGGCAAGACGACCACCACATCCATGATCTCACAGATCCTATTGGAAAACGGCGACGATCCCACGCTCTCCATCGGCGGTATCTATCGGCCCATCGGCGGCAACATCCGGGTCGGCGGCAGCGACCGCTTCGTCACGGAAGCCTGCGAGTACACCAACAGTTTCCTGAGTTTCTTCCCGAAGATCGGCATCATACTTAATATAGAAGAAGACCATCTCGATTTCTTCAGAGATATCGACGATATACGCCATTCTTTTCATGAATTTGCCCGGCTGATCCCTCCGGACGGCGCACTGATCATCAACGGAGCCATAGAGCGTGTCGGAGAACTGACAGACGATCTTTCCTGCCGGGTCATCACTTACGGACCTTCGCCGGACTTCGACTACGCTCCCTCTCAGATCGTCTACGACGATGCGGGTTGTCCCTCCTTTCATCTTATGCGCGGCGGAGACAGAAAAGAAGGCGTATTTGCTCTCCGCGTTCCCGGAGAACACAACGTGTACAATGCGACCGCCGCGATCGCGCTCGCCGATCTTCTCGGCGTCCCCGAACATGTGACCGCCGAAGCGCTTCTGCACTTCGGCGGCACGGACCGGCGTTTTGAATACAAGGGCAAAGTCAACGGCGCCTCTGTCATCGACGACTACGCGCACCATCCGACAGAGATCCGCGCCACACTCCTGGCAGCCGCCAACTATCCTCACAGGAAGATATGGTGTGTGTTCCAGCCTCACACCTACTCCCGCACCAAAGCGTTTCTGCATGAATTTGCCGAGGCGCTGTCCCTGGCTGACGAGATCGTCCTCGCCGACATCTATGCCGCCAGGGAGACGGATACGCTCGGCGTCAGCTCGCAGACTCTGCAGGCGGAAATCGAAAAGCTCGGACATTCCTGCCGTTACTTTCCCTCCTTTGCGGAGATCGAAAATTTTCTTCTGACAAATTGCACAAAGGATGATTTGTTGATAACTATGGGCGCGGGAGACGTCGTAAAAATCGGAGAAAATCTTTTACGAAAATAATTATTCACAATATCCACAGAAGGCGGCTACCCTTTCGATCGATCTTCTGTGGATATTTCTGTGTAAATCTTTTCCGGCAATTTCAATGCCCGCGCACAGATATCCACATCGTCCACACGCAGGCGGATCCGGGGCCCTCTCCGTTTATGGCAGTTTGCCTATATCATTTTAAATATCGCTATGCTATAATGCATCATGTACTCTTCATGGGGTATACAAGGCGTCCTTTCATGGGACCAAGGGTGGTGCAATCATGGGTCATTTGACGATTTATCAGGATAATTATGTGAATTCTACGGTTATTTCCAACCGTTTTATCGACGAGTATATGGAGGCGGCCAACGACGCGCAGCTCAAGATCTATCTGTATCTGATCCGCATGATGAGCGCACGGCTTTCCACAAGCATCTCCGACATCGCGGACAAATTCAACTATACCGAAAAAGATGTGATGCGGGCTCTCAAATATTGGGAAAAAAAGCAGCTTCTTTCTCTCGAGTACGATGAGCGCAAAAATGTGACCGGCATTCATTTGATGGATTTCGCGCCGCTCCCGGTCGTCCCGGCGGCAGCGCCAGTACCGACGGTGTCCGCCGCAGGCTCGGCGCCGCTTGCCTCCGTCGTGCCGATCTCTTCCAAGGAGAACCCTTATGTCAAGCCCAATTACACGCTGGATGAACTGAAGGCGTTCAAATCGGACGAGGCGACCTCCAGACTGCTCTTTATCACGGAACAGTATCTCAAAAAGACGCTGAGTCCCAACGAGATCCGCACCATGCTTTTTATCTCGGACAGGCTCGGCTTTTCCGAGGATCTGATCGACTATCTGATCCAGTATTGCGTGGACAGAGACAAGAAAGATCTGCGCTACATAGAAAAAGTCGCGATCAGCTGGGCGCAGCAGGGCATCACGACCCCCGGGCAGGCCGCCGGTCTCGTCGGCAAATATGACAAATCCGTGTATGATATCATGAAGGCGCTCGGCAAAAACAGCGTCCCCACGCAGACGGAAGTCGCCTACATCACACGCTGGACCAAAGAGTTTGGATTGGACATCGACGTCATTTATGCAGCCTGCGAGCGCACAGTGCTCGCCACGGACAAACACCGTTTTGAATATGCGGACAGCATCCTGGAAAGCTGGTACAAATCCGGCGTGCGCCGCAAGAGCGATATCCGGCTTGCAGACGAGAGTTACCGCAGGGCAAAAGCATCCAAAAATACCGCTGCCGCCAGCAATGCCTTTAACCAGTTTGCGCAGAATCACTATGACTTCGATGTGCTGGAGAAAGAGCTCCTGAGCAACTGAATACGCCCGACGGCCTGGGCCGGCTGCCGGTCCTTACCATACACCGAGAAGGAGTCCAACCGTGTCACTGACAAACGCCCAATACGATATGATCCTTCATCAATATGAGAGGAAACAGCAGAAAAGCAGACATCAGGTGCAGGAGCGTCTGGCATATGTCTACGATCACATTCCCGCCTACCGGGAACTTGAGGACAGAGTCGCCTCGATTTCCGTTGCACAGGGTAGAAAACTTCTCGCAGGAGACGAGGACGCCATGGAGGATCTGCGAGATTCCCTGGCGGAACTGTCCGGCAGAAAAGCGCAGCTTCTTGAAGATCACGGACTGCCCGCCGACTATCTGGAGCCCGTCTACGAGTGTCCCGACTGCCGGGATACAGGATATATCGACGGTCAGAAATGCCACTGTTTCAAGCAGGCTATGATCACGCTGCTGTATGAACAGTCCAATATACAGGAGATGCTCCGGACGGAGAATTTCGACGCTCTGTCCTACGAATACTATGAGGGCGAGGATCTGTCCCGCTTCAGAAACGCGGTGGATACCTGCCGGAATTTTATAAAAAATTTCAATTCCGACTACCACAATCTGTTTTTTTATGGTACAGTGGGTACGGGGAAATCATTTCTATCCGGCTGTGTTGCAAAGGAACTGATCGAGAGCGGGCATTCCGTAATTTATTTTAGCGCAACCGGTCTGTTCGATCTGCTGTCAAGACATTCCTTTGATTACAAAAACCGGGAAGAGCTTCGTGAGACGTGCGCCGACCTGTATCAATGCGATCTGCTCATCGTGGACGACCTGGGCACGGAACTGACAAACCAGTTTGTGGCCTCCCAGCTGTTTGCCCTCTTAAACGAGCGCCATATGGGTAAGAAGGCGACGATCATCTCCACCAACCTCTCTCTCGAAGAACTGCGGAACAGATATTCCGACCGCATCTTTTCCCGTATCACAAGCAACTATGAGATCTGCAAACTGTCAGGACAAGACATCAGAATGTACAGGAAACGACTGCTTAACAGAAAGTGAGGTTTCTCTCATGACCAGACGTGAAGAAAAAAGAAATCTGGAGACCATACCCGTAGGCTCCCTGGGACTGATCCCCATGGAAGGCTGCCGGTCTCTGGGAGAAAAGGTTGACTACTATCTCGTGAAGTGGCGCACCGAACGCGAGAGCGAGCACAAAGACTCTCTCGCATTCTCAGGCTATCAGCGTGACTCTTACATTTTGGAAGCCGCCGTTCCCCGTTTCGGCTCCGGCGAAGCCAAGGGCGTCATCAAGCAGTCCGTCCGCGGCTCCGACCTCTATATTCTGGTCGACGTAACCAATTACAGCCTGACCTACTCGCTCTGCGGACATGAAAACCGCATGTCTCCCGACGACCATTATCAAGACTTAAAACGCATCATCTCCGCGGTGGGCGGCAAGGCGAGACGAATCACCGTCATCATGCCCTATCTCTATGAGAGCAGACAGCACAAGAGAACGGCACGAGAATCTCTCGACTGTGCGCTGGCCCTCCAGGAGATGGTAAATATGGGCGTGGACAATATCATCACCTTCGACGCCCACGATCCCCGCGTACAGAACGCGATCCCGCTGCATGGCTTCGAGACGGTACAGCCCGCCTACCAGTTTATCAAGGGTTTGCTGAACCACGTAAAAGGCCTGAAGCTGGACAGCGGCCACATGATGGTGATCAGCCCCGACGAGGGCGGCATGAGCCGCGCCATCTACATCGCCAATGTACTCGGACTGGATATGGGTATGTTCTATAAGCGCAGAGATTACACGCGCGTCGTCAACGGCAGAAACCCCATCGTCGCACACGAGTTCCTCGGCTCCAGCGTAGAGGGTAAGGATATGATCATCATAGACGATATGATCTCCTCCGGCGAGAGTGTGCTGGAAGTTGCCGCCGCACTGAAAGAGCGTCGTGCCAACAGAATTTTTGTATTTTCGACTTTTGGTCTTTTCACAGCGGGCCTGGACCGTTTCGACAAAGCCTACGCCGACGGCACAATCTACCGGGTGCTGACGACCAACCTGATCTATCAGACGCCGGAACTGCTGGCCCGCGAATGGTACATCGACTGCGATCTGAGCAAATACATCGCCTACATCATCGACACCCTGAATCATGACACCTCCATCAGCGATCTCTTAAATCCCGTGGAGCGCATCCAGTCGATTGTGGCGAGATATCATGCGGGGGAGCTGGATTGACAACTGTTTTTCACACTATTTTCGTTTGGGATATTTTAATTGATCTCGCATATAATAGTATTGCTGAATGTTACTTTCTCAGGCAATCATCCGCTGACAAGTTGGTGTCGAATCGCTTGACAAGTCGTTTTTGCCATGATATAGTGAGTTCAGTGATCGTGTTGCGGAATACCTGCGAGGCCCGCAACCTGAGAGAGTCCCTGCGGGGGCTCTCTTGTATATTAGGAGAATTTTTATGTGTACTACAAACGACAAACCGTTTTTAACTTATGAACAGCAACTTCAAAAACTATCCGACAAAGGATTGACGATCCCCAGCCACGACAAAGCTATAGAACTCTTAAAAAAACTCAGCTATTTCGCCCTCATCTCAGGATACAAAAAACCTTTTAAATCTAAAAGCAGCATATATAAACCGAATACCAGTTTAGACGACATTTATTCTCTCTATATCTTTGACGATACTTTGAGAACTATTATTTTACGCAATATTTTGAAAGTAGAAAAACATATTAAATCACTCATATCCTATTCTTTCTGTGAAACTTACGGCGAAGATCAACAACAATATCTCAATGCAACGAAATATAACTATACTTCCTCTAACCAGGCAGATATCAACGATCTAATAGGTCGCCTATCCAAAATCGCTTCCGATCCTAAAGATTATTCTTATATACAACATCAGTTACGTAATCATGGAAATATTCCATTATGGGTCATGATGAAAGCCTTAACTCTGGGAACCGTATCAAAGTTCTATAGTTTTTTGCCCCAAAAAATTCAAGCCAAAGTGAGTATCGAGTTCCAATATATTACCGAAAGCGACCTTGTCCGCATGCTGGATCTGCTTGCCCGCGTCCGTAACGTATGTGCCCACAACGAACGTTTATTTAATTATCGCTACAATAAAGGCTCTATCCATGACACATATATACATCAGTATCTGCATATTCCCAGGCCGAATATTCAATATGCCAAAGGAAAACAAGATTTATTTGCAGTAATTATTGTACTTAAATATCTTCTAAGTCCTGAAGACTTTTCACAGTGCGTAACTGACATCAATAAGGCTCTCAACACTCTTCTGCTGTCTACACGACAGTTGCAAAGATCGCAAATGTATAAATATATGGGATTCCCGAATAATTGGATAGAAATAGAAAATGCTCCTTATTCCGCAAAAGAATAAGCTGCCGATTTTGCCAGTGAAGCATAATGAGCTTTCTAAGAGCCAGCACACGACTCGTGCCGTCTCCGCACTCTTCATAAGCTTTCCGGCAATTACTGCGAAATTTTCCCTTTTGTCCGAAAGCCATATTTTTTCATGAAATCCATAAATTTCATCAGCATCAAAAAGAGCAGAATGTCCACCAAAATTCTTAAACCTGCATCGATAAAACCGTTTCCCGTAATGCTCCACACAAAACTGACAGCATAATCCATCGTATGGATCCAGAGCATATACATGGAATTTCTTCCCAGATATCTGAGCGGCGCCATTATTTTAACCTCGTCTGCCGCCGCGCTGAGATAGCAGAAAAACATAGTCCCTGCGATAGCCGTAATATAGCAGACCGGAAACAACGTATATCTTCTGCATGCCAGTTCAAGATAACTGTTTTCCGTCATATAACTCAAAAGCAGCGTACTTCCCCAGATGAAAAACGACAGTGCTCCGTACAGACAAGTTTTGTGATGAATGTCGATTCTTTTCAGGAAAACACCCCACGCAAAAAACGGCATGACAGCAAGCGCTATGTCAAAGGAGAAGGGAAGCCACTGCAATTTCCCCAGCGCCACGCCGCTCAGCGTACAGGCAATGAGCGCCGCGGCAAATTGTTTTCTACCCAGTTTCAGATGCAGATAATCAAACAGACTCCGCCCCAGAAAGAGTACGAGCAGAAACCACGGAATACCAAGTGCCGGAATGGACGCGCCCATCACATCGACCGCTACACCGCTTCCAAAAACAAAGATGTTGATCTTTTCCATGAGGTAACTTTTCCATGCAATGGAACCGAAATGATTAAGGACATTTAATCCGAGTCTCAACATATACAGAAAAGCTGCCGGGACAACCAAATGTCGAAATGCTCTTTCCGTTTTGCGCAAAAACTCATCGTTATCCGAAGACATCCTGAATGCGGTGCTGCTTAATATGAAGAACAGCGGCATATGAAACGAAAAAATCACTCCCCGTGTTATTTTTTCCGCCATTGTGCCCCCCCCCGGCGTAGTATGTCCCAGTATCACTGCCAAAATGGCAATTCCTTTTGCGATATCGATCCAGCCTATACGTTCTGTCTCCCGTTTGCCTGCCGCCATTGTATCTTACGCCTTTCTCTTGCGGATAAAATTCTCTGCTTTCTTGCTTTTCTCTCCCCATCATGCTATACTCAACACGTTGATCTCCCGCGGGCACGCGGGTTTTCAAGAATGCCGTGAGTTCGAGACCTTCCTCACGTAAAACAAAACTAAAGGAGACAAATGAATATGAAAAACAAGAATGCAGCATTTCTGACCCAGGCGGCCATGATCGCCGCCATCTATGTGGTGTTGACGTTTATCGCCAACGCTTTCGGTCTTGCCAACTACGCCATACAGGTCCGTTTCTCTGAGGCTCTCACGATTCTGCCTTATTTCACCCCCGCCGCAATCCCCGGCCTCTTTATCGGCTGTCTGCTGAGCAATATCCTGACAGGCTGTGCCCTGCCCGACATTATTTTCGGCAGCATCGCGACGCTTCTGGGCGCGCTCGGCACATACGCGCTGCGCAGCCGCAGATGGTGCGCTCCCCTCTGCCCGATCCTCGCCAACACAATTATCGTACCGTTGGTGCTGATCTACGGCTATGGCCTGCTGATCGAGGGCATGTCCGTGCTGCAGTGCTACGGCTACTACTGCCTGACCGTAGGCGCAGGCGAAGTGATCTCCTGCGGCGTCCTCGGCATGATTCTGCTGTTCACACTGGAAAAATACCGCGGCTCACTGTTTAGCGCAGGCTGACGACGTTTCCACCAAATCGAATTTCGCCCGCACAGGCTCTAACGCACGGCGTCCAGCCAGTCCCTGACCTGAAGCAGATCGTCCAGCACGGCCACGCTCTTATCCCGCATCTCCTCTGTCGGCGGGAGCATATCGGGTACCATGATCGGCCTGACGCCCGCGCTGTGCGCGGCGCGGATACCGTTGTAAGAATCTTCGACTGCATAGCAGCGACAGGGGTTCGCGTTCATTTTTTCACATGTCATGAGATAGATATCTGGCGCCGGCTTGCTGTGTTCCAGCTGATCGCCGCCCATCACTACGCGAAAATACTCATATAGCCCGGCCTGCTTCAGCTCCTGCGTGACGGCCGCGAGTCTGGTGGAGGACGCCAGCGCCAGCGGCATACCGCATTCCTGCAGATACTCTAACAGCTCTCTCACACCCGGTTTCACAGGCAGCCCGTCCCGTTCCACAATCCCGTGGAACAACGCGGACGCCTTATTGCAAAACTCTTCATAGGGAAAATCCTGCCCATATCGCTCCAGCACAATTTCTCTGGTCTTCGCACTGTTGGTTCCGATACAGGGAAGAAATGTCTCCCTCATGTCCGAAAGTCCGTATGTTTTTCCTGTTTTCTCCCAGCATTCCAGTACCAGACGCTCGCTGTCAAAGATAACGCCGTCCATATCAAAAATAACCGCATCCGCTTTCCGCATCGTTTCCTCTTTCGTCATGCCCCGCTCTCCGTCTGCGCTCAACCGCCTTTTCTCACGTAAGTGATAAAACGGTTTCCGTTTTCCTCAAGCCACTCGGTCGAATCGTTCATGCCTTTTTTATACAGTGTGCCCGTCGTCGGATCCATCACGACGATATTCAGTTCGTTGAACCCGGTGATAAGCACCGCGCTGCCATCGTCCAGAAGCGCCAGCACCGGGATATCCTGATTTACGTAATACAGAACCGCGTCCAGTGTACAGCCCGACAGATCCAGGATCGTGCAGTTCTCCAGATCCGACTCCAGAATGGAGAATACAGTGTCGCCGCGGTCCAGCAGGCGCTGTGTGTTCCTGGAGATTCCCTCATACTTCAGGATGGTGTCAAGGCACACCGCGAGAGCGCTGTCATTTTCTGTCGCCTTGGCCTCCGTGATCGCCATGATCTGATTCCTCGTACTTCTTATGACCCGTTTCCAGACATACCCGCCGCCGTCATCCGTCACCTCGCCGGACAGTTCGCTGGCCAGCGCGACGGCCTCTCCGGGATCGACATAGATTCCCTCTATGCCATCTTTTCCATACACATAATATCGCGCCGAAAGCGCCCGGCCATCCCCGTCCGGCAGCGCGATCTCCCTGTTTCCCTCGAAAAGCACTTCCTTGGGAGACAGATGCTGCAGCCCTTTCGCATCGATCTCGTCTTTCACATCGATCTCTCCGATCGTCTCATAGTTCTCGGTCACTACATAGCTGAGCCGGTTGCTGCCTTCTCTGACCTGATCTGTACTCATGATCTGATCGCTCTGCGTAGACTTGTATGTTCCGCTCTCTTCATCCCACATAACCCGGGACAGCGTGAGTTGATTTCCCTCGATCACGCCTCCTGTCACATAAATACCGTCCTTGCGGTAAGTTTTCAGGATTTTGCCTTCATCGCCCTGAATCTGTACACAATACATGGGAAACGTCGGTATGCCCGCATTGTTCACCGCGACGTCGGCCTTTTTGGTCAGCCCGTATATCAGATCTTCTTCCATGAAACCCAGTACGGAGATATATTCGTCGTTTCCCGCCTGAATAGCCGTCTGGCGCTGCGTGCTCAGATTGAGCAGCTTCAAACTGTCTCCGGCATACGGTTCATTTCCTTCCTGCCATACCAGCATCTTGTTGGAATCGGACACACGATAGCTGCCCTCCCGCAGTCCGGATACGATCGTCTGACACTCCCTGGATTCCAGGTTGACGGCATACACACTGCCCTCCAGCAGAAAATAGTAGATCCCCGCCTTGTTCACATAGGACAGTTTCCCGATATCTTCCGCCAGCAGCTCATACGATTTGTCACAGGGAATATAAATCATTTCTTCCACTGTGTTCGTCATACTGCTGTAGTAATACACCGCCGCGCCAACGTTTCCCTCGTGACGTCCCCTGTTCATATAACCGTACACAAGAAACGCTACATTTCCTGTCTCATCCACTGACAAGATCTGTATGCCATGCCGGTCATACATGTCTCTTTCGTCGAACAGTTCTTCCATATTGCCGTAAAAGCTGAAAATCCTGGCCAGCTTATTGTCCGTCACATTGTATGCATACAGCTTATCCGATACCGTATAGGCCAGGACATTGCCGCCGTCGCTCTCCACCAGATCTACGTCTCCGCCGACGATGCCGAGCATAATCTTGTCATTGACATAGCTGTCCGACGCCTCGTCGAAGATCTGATCCATTGTTCTCTCATAATCGAGCAGATACATCCTGTCCGGCGTGTACCGGATACGGTAGTATTCCCTGACCCGGTAATAATTCTCGGCCTGCCCGTCCCGGACAGAGACGAGATAGCCCATGGCAAACGTCCCCAGCTGCTCCGACAGATCCATAATCGAAATCTCCGGTTCCGTGGCCTCCCTGACCGGCAGATCACCCCAGGTAATCTGATCGAAACTGCTGTGTATCGTCACTTTGCGGAAGGTCGTGTTATCTCCCTCGGCATTGGATTCCAGATATTTGGTCAGATCTTTCGCCGCCTCTTTGTCAAATGTCCTGTCATGAAAATCCACGATATAATCCAGCTTATCCCTCACATGCATCGCATCGCTCAGAATAATGCGCGTGTAATACCGTATCGGGGAACGGCCTTCCGGCGTCACCAGAAACACCAGCATATACTCCGTATCGCTGTCGATCAGATCCTTCAGTGTGATGCTGAAATCAATCGCCGCGTCCTCCAGCTCATATTCTTCTACCTCGGTATCTTCCACCAGACGGCTTCCGTCAATACTTCGTACCTCAAAGGCGATACTGCTGACAGTTTCCCCATATGTCTCGATCCGTGCGTCGATCTTCCTGTCGCTCCCGACAGGCTGTATCGTATCCCGCAGATGCGCCGTATCCATGCTCTGCGCATATCCGTGCAGGCTGTTTACGAGATGCCCCTCCGCATACAGAGACAGAATCGGATACGTCGCCTGATTCATTTCGGTTGTCATATCGGTGTTCCCCTGGTTCATGATTCTGCTGATCAGCGCAAGCGCTGCCGCAAAGATAATTCCAAGCAAAACCCCTTTTAGAATCGCCTTTTTCATGATAACTTCTTCCCGCTCTTCTCCTCGCCGCACGGATCTGCAGATTCTTCGGCTTATTTCTGACACTCTGACTCTATTTTAATAAGATTGCGGGAAAACCACAACTAAAATTTTAAGACGCCTCTCCTGTTTGTATGTCGCTTTCTGTAGATTTCATAGAACACGAGAACCTGGATCAGAGCGCTGATCTCTCCGTCCTCTGTATCGCAGCTCTCCCCTTCCGCCTCTCTGATTCTGCCCGAGACGATCTGTGACAGCCTGTAGAGCTGCCATTTGTCGGGATACTCATCGTAGATCATGCTTCCCTCATAGTCCATACAGTCAAGTGTCTCCGCTATGATCCTCTGATATTTTTTGGCCTGCAGGGGATACATCTGCTGCAGATACTCCAGATCCCGCGTGACGCTGTCCTCCTGCTGATAGTACAGGGGCAGCGGATAGGTCATGTAAAACGGCAGTATTCCGGACTGATTCATACCGCATCCGCTCCGTATCTTTTTATCCTATCATATGAAAAAAAGGAGCGGATTGTGAACCCGCCCCTTCAGCATTTATACAGTTATTCCCGCACGCTCTCAATTCTTGCCACAGCACGCTTCAGCGCCAGCTCCGCTCTCGCCATATCCGTTCCCGGAGCATGTTCCCTGATTCTCTCCTCGGCTCTTGACCTGGCTTCCTCAGCCCGCGCCACGTCGATCTCCGACGGCCATTCTATAATCTCGGCAAGAATCGTAACCTTGTCTGGCAGAACCTCGGTGAACCCGGCGTGAAGCGCGGCTTCCTTCACCTCGTCGCCTCTGGTAATTGTCAGGATACCCGGCGCGATGATCATGGTCATCGGTATATGATCCCTATAAATACCGACTTCGCCCTCCACTGTGTTAAACTCCACCATAGATACCTCTTCCTCATAGAAGATTCTGTCCGGTGTAATAATTTTTAATGTGAAATTTCTGTTATCGTCAGCCATACGCTACCGCTCCCTTACGAAATCGCCTGTCTTACGCTTTGCTGCTCATGCGGGCGACCACGTCGTCGATGCTTCCCGCATTCAGGAAATAGCTTTCCGGAATGTCGTCGTGCTTGCCTTCCAGGATTTCCTTGAAGCCGCGGATCGTCTCGGCGATCGGCACATACTTGCCCTCCAGACCGGTAAACTGTCCCGCTACGAAGAACGGCTGAGACAGGAATCTCTGCACTTTTCTGGCCCGGGATACGACCAGCTTATCTTCTTCGGACAGCTCATCCATACCGAGAATTGCAATGATATCCTGCAGTTCCTTGTATCTCTGCAGAATCTCCTGCACGCCTCTGGCCACCTCATAATGCTCCTGCCCGACGATTCTCGGATCAAGAATGCGGGATGTGGAATCCAGCGGATCGACCGCAGGATAGATACCAAGCTCAGCGATGGAACGGGACAGCGTCGTCGTCGCATCCAGGTGTGCGAACGTCGTCGCCGGCGCCGGGTCCGTCAGGTCATCCGCCGGCACATAGACTGCCTGCACGGAAGTGATGGAACCGCTCTTGGTAGATGTGATACGCTCCTGCAGAGCGCCCATCTCCGTCTGCAGCGTAGGCTGGTAGCCAACCGCTGAGGGCATACGTCCCAGCAGAGCCGATACCTCGGAACCCGCCTGCGTGAAACGGAAAATATTGTCGATGAATAACAGCACATCCTTGCCGCCTTTGTCACGGAAATACTCCGCCATCGTAAGTCCCGTCAGACCTACTCTCATTCTTGCTCCCGGCGGCTCGTTCATCTGTCCGAACACCATCGTCGTCTTATCGATGACGCCCGACGCCATCATCTCATGATACAGATCGTTACCCTCTCTGGTGCGCTCGCCTACGCCGGTAAACACGGAATAACCGCTGTGCTCCGTCGCAATATTGCGGATCAGCTCCTGAATCAGAACTGTCTTGCCTACGCCGGCGCCGCCGAACAGACCGATCTTGCCGCCCTTCTGATAAGGACACAGCAAGTCGACGACCTTGATACCCGTCTCCAGAAGCTCCGTCGCCGTGGACTGCTCTTCAAACGCAGGCGCGGGTCTGTGGATCGGCTCGTACCCTACGTCCGTTGGGGCCGGTTTATTGTCGATGGGCTCGCCCAGAACGTTGAAGATACGTCCCAGCGTATTCTCTCCGACCGGCACCGTGATCGGCGCGCCCGTCGCGACCGCATCCATACCTCTCACCAGCCCGTCGGTAGAACCCATAGCGATACATCTAACAGTATCGTCACCCAGATGCTGCGCCACCTCTACGACCAGTTCTCCCTCTCCCTTGAGCGGAATCCTGATCGCGTCGTTGATCTCCGGCAGATTGCCCGCCGAAAACTTGATGTCAAGTACAGCGCCGATGATCTGAGTGATTTTTCCAAGGTTTTCACCTGTCTTTACTTCTGCCATCTCTTCTTCCTTTCACTCATGTTTATTTACTTTCACAGTTCAGCCCACGCCCGCTCAATCACTATGAGATGGCATTTGCACCTGCGATAATTTCTGTTAATTCCTGTGTGATAGATCCCTGGCGCGCTCTGTTGTACATCAGCGACAGATGATCTATCATTTCCTCAGCATTCGTCGTTGCGGAGTCCATAGCCTGCATTCTCGCGCCGTTCTCGCTGGCGCATGCCTCCACCAGACCGCCGTAGATCAGGCTGGTGACATATTTCGGAATGATCATGTCCAGCGCCTCGTCGTCCTCAGGCTCGAAATTCATCATCGCCTTGCTGTCTGTCTCACGCGCCGGCTGCTCCTCTGCGGAAGGTTCCACGGGAAGCAGTTTGAGCAGCGTAGGCTCGTGCACAACGGTATTTTTGAATCCGGTGTACGCGAGATAGATCTCGCCGATCTCCCCGGCGGCATAAGACGCAAGCAGCCTGCGGCTGATCGCCATAGCGTCCACGTAGGACGGTTCTTCAATGACGTCCGGATCTTCCTCCCTGATCGTATATCCATACCGCTGCAGCGCGTCTTTGCCCTTCTTGCCGATCGCGTAGATTTCCAGATCTTCCTTGCGGAAATCGCCCTTGGTGATCAGCTTGACCACGTTAGAATTATATCCTCCGGCAAGCCCTCGGTTGGAAGTGATCACGACGACCGCTTTCTTCTCGGAATTTCCCGCCTTCAGATACGGATGATCCAGTCCTCCGGCCTTCGCCAGCATGGAGGTCACCGTCTCGTACATACAGTTAAAGTACGCTTTGGATTCTTCCGCGCGCTGCTTCGCCCGCTGCAGTTTCACGGTAGAAACAAGTTTCATGGCTTTGGTTATCTGCTGAGTACTCTGTATACTGCCCTTACGCCTTTTTATGTCTCTCATTGAGGCCATAGCGTCACCTTCTTCTTTCTACTTATCTCTACTTAAACTGCACCTTAAACTCCTCGACGGCTTTTCTGAGCTTAGCGTCCGTCTCGTCGGATATCTCTTTGTCCCTGGCGATCGCTCCCGGCACCTCAGGATATTTGGTATCGAGGAATTCGAAGAGTTCTTTCTCGAATCTCGTGATGTCTTCCACCGGAACATCCAGCAGATACTTGTTCGTCGCCACGAAGATGATAATAACCTGATACTGTACCGGCATCGGCTGGTACTGCGGCTGTTTTAAGATTTCCTTGATTCTCTCGCCCTGCGCCAGCTTTTCCTTGGTGTCCGCATCCAGCTCGGATCCGAACTGGGAGAATGCCGCCAGCTCGCGGTACTGCGCCAGCTCCGTACGGATCGGGGCCGCGATCTTCTTCATCGCCTTGATCTGCGCGGAACCGCCCACGCGGGATACGGAGAGACCCGCATTGACCGCCGGCCGGAAACCGGAATTGAACATCTCCGTCTCCAGATAGATCTGACCGTCCGTGATGGAGATGACGTTCGTAGGAATGTATGCGGACACGTCGCCCGCCTGCGTCTCGATGATCGGCAGAGCCGTCAGAGAACCGCCGCCGTACTCCTCGCTCATCCTCGCCGCGCGCTCCAGCAGTCTGGAGTGCAGATAGAAGACGTCGCCGGGATACGCCTCACGTCCGGGCGGCCTGCGAAGCAGCAGCGAGAGTGTACGATATGCGGCGGCATGCTTGCTCAGATCGTCATAGATCACCAGCACATCTTCGCCGTTCTCCATCCACTCTTCCCCGATCGCACAGCCTGAATACGGCGCTATGTACTGCAGCGGCGCAAGTTCGCTCGCCGTCGCCGCAACCACGGTCGTATAGGCCATGGCGCCGTGCTCTGTAAGCGTCTTGACAATAGACGCAACGGTGGACGCTTTCTGCCCTATCGCAACATAGATACACTTAACGCCCTGCCCCTTCTGGTTGATGATCGTATCGATTGCGATCGCCGTCTTACCGGTCTGTCTGTCGCCGATGATCAGCTCACGCTGTCCTCTGCCGATGGGAACCATGGCGTCAATCGCCTTGATACCGGTCTGCAACGGCGTATCTACGGATTTTCTCGTGATAACGCCGGAGGCAACTCTCTCAATCTTACGATATTTATCAGTCTGGATCGGCCCCTTGCCGTCAATCGGCAGACCCAGGGCATTCACGACACGTCCGAGCATGCAGTCTCCTACGGGCACCTCTACCACGCGTCCCGTAGTCTTTACGATATCGCCCTCGTTGATACTGTGCTGGCTCCCGAGAAGAACCGCACCTACGTTATCTTCCTCAAGGTTCAATATCATACCATAAACTTCGCCGGGGAACTCCAACAGTTCACCCTGCATAGCATTCTCAAGTCCGTGCACGCGGGCGATACCGTCCGCAACCTGAATAACCGTGCCGACATCGGACACTTCCAGGTCGGAGGCATACCTCTTAATCTGATCCTTAATGACTGAACTGATCTCTTCTGGTCTTAAATTCATGGATCATACGCACCTTTCTTCTTATTTTTGATCTCGGCCTCAACTCCCGTCAGAGCTGTACCTTCAGTAATTCTTTCTGCAGTTCGTTCAGCTTCGTTCTGATGCTGCTGTCCACGACTCTGTCGCCGATCCGGACCACCATACCGCCGATCAGAGATTCATCCACGCTGTAATGCATCTCCATCTTCGTGTATTTCGTCGTATCCAGCAGTCTGCGCTCGATCCTGCCGCGCTGTTCTTCCCTGAGCGGAACCGCCGTAGTCACTGTCGCGATACCGATTCCCTGATACCGCTTCACCTCCGCGATAAAATAGTCGATGATCGCATCGATATCGCGGTAGCGGTCTTTTGTGATCACCACCGTGAGGAAACCCATAAGCTCTTCCGACACTCTGCCCTCAAACACATTACGGGCAACCTTGATCTTCTCCTCCTTGATGATCTTAGGGTGGTTCATCAGTCTGCCAAATTCCTCATTTTCGGAGAGCACCTGTTTCAGCTGTTCGACTTCCTCCAGCAATACGTCCACCTTGTTCTTCTCGACCGCAAGTTCAAACAGCGCGTCTCCGTATGTCTTTGAAATTAGCTTAGCCATGTGCCCTCACCTATTTCTTTCAACGTCTCTTCAATCAAACTGTCCTGAACGGTCGTATCGATCGCGGCGTTCACGACCTTGCCTGCCATCAGAGATGCCAGAACCACCATCTCGCGCTTCACCTCGTCGACCGCCTTGCTCTTCTCGAGCTCCGCCTCTACGCCGGCTCTCTCGATGATCCTCGCGGCCTCTTCCTTTGCGTCCGCTATGATCTTGTTCTCATTGGCAAGCGCTTTTTTGCGCGCTTCGCCCAAAATAGCCTCGGCTTCCTTGTCGATGTCTTTCAGTTTCGCCTCGTACTCTGCCTTCAGCGCACGCGCGTCTTCCATGTCCGCGGCGGCGCTGTCGAGTTCGTTCTTGATCCGGTTCTGCCTGTTCTGCATCATGTTCCTCACAGGATTGAACAGGAGATGCGACGCGATCAGAAACAGCGCGAACACGGCTATGATCATCAGGACGGCGTCATGCAGAAGCTGAAAATCCAGATCAAACAGTCTGGGTTCCATCTGCGCGGACGCCAATACCATCTGTGTCGCTAACGTACCCAAGCCCTTATCCTCCTTTCTGTCGTCTTAAAAACACGCCTCATGTTTTCTTACGGCACCAGAGGCTTAACGAATAAGAGCAGCATCGCGATCAGCAGGCCGTACAGACCCGTCGTCTCAGCGACCGCCTGACCCAGAAGCATGGTGGAAGTAACGTCGGACTTCGCGCCCGGATTTCTGCCGACCGCAGCAGCAGCATGGCCCGCCGCGATACCCTGGCCTACGCCGGGGCCGATACCCGCGATAACCGCGAGGCCCGCGCCGATCGCAGAACATCCTAAAATAAAGTTTGTGTTAAATTCTCCCATTTTTTATTTCCTCCTTTTAGTCTTATAAAATTAAAAATGGTATTTCCTTCCCTGTCTCATACGCCTACTCGTCCGTTGTGCAGGCGTCGGTAATGTATGTCATCGTCAACATACAGAACACATAAGTCTGAATCGCGCCGGAGAACAGATCGAAGTACACGTGCAGCGCCGCCGGCCAGACAACCGCGATCTTCGCGAGCAGCCCGTATATGAGCGCCATCATGACGGTTCCCGACAGAACGTTCGCGAACAGACGAAGCGACAGCGAAACCGGCACCGCCACCCAGCCGATAATGTTGATCGGCGCCCAGAACGGCCACGGGTCGCACAGTTCCGCAACGACGCCTCTGACCTTCTTGTGCTTGAATTTGTTGAAGTGGATCAACGTGAACGTCATCAAACCCAGCGCCAGCGTCACGCCGTAATCCGCAGTCGGCGGCCTGAGTCCGAACAGTCCGGATATGTTGCTGAGCAGGATGAAGATAAAGATCGTCCCGATATAATTGCGGAATTTCGGGCTGAACTTCCCCATAACCCCGCCGATCATATTGTCCAGCATCTCCACCACCAGTTCCGCAATATTCTGGAAAGTCCCCGGAACGTCCGTGGCATGTCTTACGGCGCGGTTAGCCGCAATGCAGAAGCCGACGATCACCAGCATGACGATCAGCACGCACACATGAGTTGTCGTGATCCAGATGGTCTGTCCGAACAATTCGTAGGAAAAAACGCCGTGGACCATAAAGTCGATGTCGGCGCCTCCCGAAGTCAGAAGAACACCCTGTTCCATACTATCACCTCCTCCATATCTATATTTTGATTATCCTGGAACGGATCTTGCACATCCACGGATTCAGGTACGCGGAAATCTTCATTCCCATATATCCGCAGAACATAAAAATCGGATTGGCAAAATCCGTATAAATCAGCACGAACATTACGGCCACCAGCACAAGATACCTGATCAGATTGTTTGCGCCGACCGTTTTTGCCGCCTGCCTGGCCGCCTGCTCCATCCCCCTGTCGATCGACCACCACATATGTACCGCTCCCGCCACTGCGAGGAACACGCCGATCCAGAGCCCGAGACTGTAATCCGCCCGCCTGGAAAAGCACAGGAGCACGGCCTGGAATATCACGCCGTACAGAAGAATCCCCAGGCACAGATCAAACAGCGTCGGATCAATTTTCTTTTTCATGGACATTCTCATCACTCTCGCCACTTTGCCGCTCCTTGCCGCGTCTGCGGGTCTGCGCAGGGGTTTCATATATTTTCTTCGCAAATCTGAATACGTTGGTAAAGCCTGCCAGCGCGCCGACGAAAAACAGCGCGACCGTCCAGTAAGAAGTGCCGAGCTTCCGGTCCAGGAACATCCCGGCAAAAGAACAAATGAAAATAGGGACGAGCATATTGATACCAAACTGGCTTATCATCATAAGCGCATGGTACACATTCTTATTATATCCCACCGCATTCCCCTTCTCACAAAAACGGCCGCTGCGGCGTCCCACAGATCGGACGCGGACAGCCTACGAGTAAAATTATAACCATTTCTGGTACTTATGTCCAGCATTATTGTGAAAAATAGATAAAAAAAGCGAATTTCCCGCGCAATTTACATTGACTTTTTACCAGCGTCAGTGTAACGTAACGTATAAGAACATCTCTAAGGCACGACCCACAGGAGGTACTATGGCAGATCCGATTCTTTACCGCAAAAGACTGATCCCCGAGGAATGCATTCTGTTGAAGGACGACCGCGTCCTGTCGAGGGACGCCGACAGGATCATCACCGCCTGGAACACCATCAAGCCGCGCAGAGATCTGCATCACGGCTATTCCTGCTACTATCTGCAGGAAGGATTCAAGATCAGCAAATTCTACCGCGAAGACGGCTCTCTTCTCTACTGGTACTGCGATATCGTGACCTACGAACACCATCCCGATACGGACACTTACATAGTAACCGATCTGCTGGCGGATGTAATCGTCTACCCGGACGGTTTCGTCAAAGTCGTCGACCTCGACGAACTCGTCACGGCGCTGAATGACAATTTGATCTCTGAGGATACCCTGAAAACCTCCCTGCGCAATCTGAACAGCCTGCTGGAAATTATCTATGCCGGCAAATTCGACAGACTGCAGGCTCCGATCGAACAGATCATCGCCAGGGGAACTGACGGGTGAAACCCGCAAAGCGTGTTTCAGCTCGTTTACGCGGGCGCCGTCAATAGAAGATATGCCCGCCGATGGTGTATTTCGGCGTCACGCCGTCAATCGGCGTTCTGAAGTAGACGCAGTTGCCCACATTGGTCGTGCCGCTCATGACTTCGTCCGCGGCCTGGTAACAGCTCGCCGTCGCCCTGCCTTCCGCCAGCGCCAGCGCCAGCCTGCCGCTGGCCACCGGCGAGAACTGGCCGGACTGATAAATAACGCCTGTTACAGTATCTGGATAGACCGAGCTGAGCACTCTGTTCATGACCACGGAACCGACCGCCACCTGACCCACATAGGGTTCGCCGCCGGCTTCGCAGTAAATCAGATTCGCCAGAAGATACCTGTCGCCCTCCGCAAAGGACACCTCGGAAATATCCCGCCAGCTCGACTGCGCCGCCAGTTCCGCCATACGGATTTCTTCCGCCAGCTTCGCTTTCAGAACGGAAATATTTTCCTCCTGCTCCTTGATCTGCTGCTCATAGGCGAGCGCCTGCGCTTCCGCCTCCGATATCTGTCCTTCGGTCGCGTCAATGGACTGCGAGGTCTGGCTGACAAGCCCCGAAACGCGGCTCTGTTCCGCTACCACCTGTACCTTGTAGTCGTCCAGATCTTTCTTGTCCGTCTCAAGCTGCGCCATATCCCGCTCAAGCTCTTCTTCCTTCTGCTCCATCTTCGCCTGCGCGTCCTTGTAATCCTGCAGCACCTTCTGCTGATAGGCGGACAACTGCTCAATATAGCTGTTCTTGTTCAGGAAATCCGAGAAACTCCCCGCCGAAAAGAACAGCTCCAAATACAGATAATCGCTTCTCTCGTACATGAACCGGATCTGCTTCTTCATCGTCGCATACTGCTCGTCCTTGAGACGGATCGCCTCTTCCAGCTCGCGCTGCACCTGTTCGATATCGGCGTTCAGCGTGTCGATCTCCGATTCTTTCGTGTGAATCTTACTCTCCAAATCGCTCAGGTTGTTGCTCACCTGCGAGAGTTCTGTATTCAGGGTTGTCAGCGCGCCCTCCAGAGAATCTTTCTGTTCATTCAGATTGTTCAGATTCTCCTTTGTTCCCTCCAGCGCGGATTCCGTATCTTTTTTTTCCTCTTCGGCCTGTTCCAGCTGCCGGCGCGTCTCATCCGTCGCCTGAGCGGTGACGGTCGTAAATCCAAGCATCAAGACTGCCGCCGCCACAGCCGCTGTCCGCCTGCACCTCATAAACTTCCTCCGTATATACGACTTTACTGCTCGATCATTCCCACTCTTCTCACGTGCTTCTCCTCCGCAGAAAAGTCCGTGTGCAGAAAAGCGTCCACAATGCTGACGCCGAGATTCGGCCCTACGATGCCCCCGCCCATGGCGAGTACATTTGCGTCATTGTGCAGTCTGGTCATCCTGGCCGACAGCGTATCCGCGCACAGCGCACAGCGAATCCCCTTAACCTTATTGGCGGTGATGGAGATTCCGATGCCCGTCGTGCAGATAACGATACCTTTCTCGCACTCTCCCCCGGCCACCGCCTCCGCAACAGCCCGTCCATAGATCGGATAATCGCAGGATTTCTTGTCATAACACCCGTAATCCTTATACTCGATCCCCTGTTCCTTCAGATATGCGATAACCGCTTCCTTCAGATCAAATCCGCCGTGATCGCTCCCAATCGCTATCATAGCCATCCCTCCGTTTTCTCTGTTATGATACATGCACGATCCTGTGTCCCGCCGCTTTTAACAGTCTGTTCATGATCGCCTGCCCGATGCCGTCGGTATCGAACGCCTCCGCATAGATGACCTCCACGTTCTCATCATCGAACTCCCGCAGAATGCGGTACAGTTCCCGTGCAACCGTCTCCTCGCTGCGCCTGTCTCCCGCACTTTTGCACACGTCGGCCCGATACCGTCCCACGCTCGCATCGGTGCATATGACGCCCGTTTTCCTGCCTTCTGCGCGGTGCCGTTCGATCCTGCCGTTGATATATTCTATCACACATTCTCCGGTTCCGTCTACAATCGTCAGCTCTCCTCTGGGCGCATAATGCCTGTACTTCATGCCGGGCGCCCTGGGAGCCTGTCCGGAATCGTCCCGCATCATCGTACCGTCCTCGGCGACCTCCCCGAGCACCTCCTCCAGCATCCGTCTCGTAATGTATCCCGGCCGCAGAATAGCCGGCGGCTCCGTCGTCAGATCGACAATCGTAGACTCCAGGCCGATCTCCACATCGCCGCTGTCCAAGATCATATTGATCCTGCCGTCCAGATCCTCTATGACATACTTCGCCAGCGTAGGGCTTGGTCTTCCCGAACGGTTCGCGCTGGGCGCGGCCACATAGCCGCCTGCTGCCCGAATCAGCTCCCGCGCGACAGGATGAACCGGCATCCGTACCGCCACTGTATCCAGCCCGCCCGTCGTCTCACGGGGCACGATATCCGCTTTCGGCAGGATCATCGTAAGCGGCCCCGGCCAGAACCGCCCGGCCAGCTTCCGCGCGCTCTCCGGCACCTCCCGCGCGACCGTCCCCAGCGCGTCCATATCGGCGATATGTACGATCAGCGGGTTGTCCGAGGGTCTTCCCTTCGCCCGGTAGATCTTCTCCGACGACTGCGCATTCAGAGCATCGCCTCCCAGGCCGTACACCGTCTCCGTCGGAAAAGCCACAAGACCGCCCGCTCTGATCACTTCTCCCGCTGCGTCAATGAGCGCCGCGTCAATATGATTCTCGTCTATCCGGACCAGCTTCGTCTCCACGCCCTTATCCTTCCCTGTCTGTCTCCCCGTTCAGCCATTGCAGGATCGCCAGATGAATCGCCCAGGCTGCCTTCTCCTGATAGGAGTCCGACGACAGCTTCTGCGCCTCCTCATAATTCGACAAAAATCCGCACTCCACGATTACGATCGGCACGGAAGTCTTTTTCAGCAGATAATAACTGTCATTCGCTTTCGCCTGCCTGGCATTGTCCCTGTCCAGCTCCCGGGCCATGATCTGCTGTATGCGTTCGGCCAGTTCCTTACTGCGGCTGCTGGTCGCATAATAAAATACCTGAGCGCCGTGCACATATTCCTCATGATAACTGTTCTGGTGTATGCTCACCACCAGATCGGGCCGATGCTTCTCGATAAGCGCCACCCGATTTTTCATATCCTGCACTTTCTTGTTGGATGCATCCTCGTCGTACAGCCCTCTGTCAGAATCTCTCGTCAGGATGACCTCGACGTCCTGCATCTGAAGGAATTTCTGCAGTTTCAACGCAATCTGCAGATTGATATCCTTCTCCAGGCTGCCGTCTATTCCCACCTTGCCAGGATCCTGTCCGCCATGTCCCGCATCGATCACAACACATGGTCTGTCCTTTTCCGGTGCCGCTGTGTCCGACGAAACGGCCGTCAGCAGCCGCCCGCCGCCACGCACGGCCAGACAGAACACTGCGGCCATCAGCAGCAGAAGCGCCGCTCTGCCAGACGCCTCTCGGTCCTCTTGCCTCTCCCTCTTCATATCCCATTCCCAACATTCGTTCCTCTATAAATGCATATGAAGAGAGTCCCTGAAAAATGCCGCCGCCCGTCTTCTCTATCGGTTCATATATCCCTCGATCACATCCCAGATATCCGCCGTCTCGAAGCCGAGCCTCCACTCGGCGATACCCGCGATATCATACTTGTCCATAATGTTCAGTTTCACGCTGACAGACTCCGCATCCTCCAGCCACACCTGATAATAACTGTCCCCGGACTGACACTCTCCATAATTCTGGCAGGCCGTCTCGTCCCACACAGTGGCAATGCCGTGATCGTCTATGAACTGCTTCGCGGTCGCCATACCCACCGCCTGGCTGCTCAGCTGCGTGCCCTTCATTTCCCATATCCGCGTGTAGAATGGGATTGCATTGATCACTTTCTTTGCAGGCACCTGTTCCACGGTGTCCGCTATTCCCTTCTCCACAAAATCAATCGACGCCACCGAACCCGCTTCCGCGCTGCCCGCGTAGTGCTCGTCGTAGCCCATGATAATGACATAATCCGCCACAATCCCCTGTTCTTTCCTATTATAATGATCGGTGTAGCCCATCGGCACATAATTGTCCACCGAGAGCACGAGACCATGCTCCCTGCAGGGGATAGACAGTTCCCTGATAAATTCCACAAACGGCTCGCCCGCATCCAGACTGATGTTCTCAAAGTCAACATTGATGCCGTCCAGATCGTATTCCAGCGCGGTCGCTATCAGGCGGTCGATCAGGGAACGCCTGGTGCTTGTCCCGGCAAGGACTTCATAAGTATCCACTTCCCCGCCGTTAAAGTTATCTATGACCGCCCAGACTTCCAGACCCATATCATGAGCCTTCGATACGTAATCCGCCGATGCGAGACTGACGAAATCTCCCTGGTCAGTGCACAGGGAAAACCATGTGGGCGCAATCACGTTGACGCTCTTCGTCTGCGCCATCGCCTCAGCCAGCGTCTCATTTCCCGCCATCCCGGCAACCGCATGCCACGCGAGGTTGATCTTGTGGTCCCTTGTATTGGACGCATACTCAGGCTCCGTATAGTCTGTCACAGGTTCCGGCGTCTCCGTCGTCTGATCCTTCAGCCTCTTGTTCTCCACATAGCCGATGAATGCATCCGCCGTCTTCACCTTCGTCCACGTCTCCATCTCCTCCAGCACGATCACCTTGTCGCCCTCGCTTACATCCGTCAGGATCTCGCTCTTGACGCCGCCGCGATAACGTACTTTCGTATCCTTCCTGATCACAGCCACCTGTCTCTCGTTCCACTCAGTGTACACCTGCATATGATTTGGTTCCGTGTACAGGTCATAGGAGAAGTTCGCATATTCTTTGACAAAATCCGCCGCGATATACAGCGTATCATCCTCATACCGGGCGATCACATAATCGCGTTCCTCCGCATCGTCGCCCACCGTCACCGTCTGCGAACCGACCGCGGCGCTGACGACCGCGTCGGGCAGCGCATAGAGCAGCAGGCCCTCCTTCTTGTCATGATAAAATCTGTCGTTGAAATATTTATGCACCGTCGCAAGATCGAAATAACACTCTCCGTCCCAGAGCTTCGCGTGTTCCTCGATCTGCTCGTCCTGCAGGATGATCGGGACGTCGTCGTCCCCCTGAATATCAAAATATTCCGCCAGATCCGCCCTCTCTTTAGAGTAGGAATATTTCTCCACCAGCCTTGCCCCAAAACCCACTGCTCCAACCACGATAATAAGGACGATCGCGATTAGCACCGGAATGACCTTTTTCATGTATCCAGCTCCTTTCTGACCGTCCTCATTATAACAAACTATTTCCTTTCAGTCATTACTTTTTGACATTTTTCGTCACAAACAGCGGCTGTGTCTGTCCCGCCGCCGTCTCAAGCCAAACTGCTGCAAGGCGCGCCTTACCTCCCATAACCGCCGGATCCTGCGCCGCAGCGCCATGGCGGGAACTTGCCTGAATGCCCGGCGTTCTGTGTTTGACGTATAAAATCAACGTGATCTACATATGTTTTTCCATACCGTCGCACATTGTTCCGGCCTATCCTGAATTTTAGTTTGCCAAAAAGAGTTTCGTGATATACTAATGGCATAAGATATAATAAGGCGCTAAATAGTTTCAAGATATCTCCGACGTGCAAATAAACTGAAATAACTGTATAACCTACTCATTCCTTGTGAATTATAATTGTGAAATATAGAAAGAATAAGATCTGGTCTACGATCAGGCACTTGCCTATAAGACTCTCTCCGCCCCAAAGACTGACATCGCGGAGAAGATGAAGTTATTATATGAAGTTTACGCGCTGCCTCCTTTCGCTGCCGATTGCCGGAGACATCTTGTAGTTTGATTATATCCACAATGTGACAAAAAAGCAAGGGATTTCTAAAATAATTAAATTTTTTTAAATACTTTATGCACACTATTGACTAAAATCGACGCAAAGTATAAGATACTTGTAAATCGCATGAGACGTTTTTTGTGCGGAATTGCGAGTACGGATCAGGGAATCATTGTGACCAAGAAGGACGTGAATATCTCATGAAAATAGAAAAGGTAAACGAGCAGCAGATCCGCTGCACACTCACAAGAGAAGATCTCGCGAACCGGGAGTTAAAAATCAGCGAACTTGCCTACGGCACGGAAAAAGCGAAGACACTGTTCCGCGATATGATGCAGCAGGCTGCATATGAATGCGGTTTCGAGGCGGAGGACATTCCTCTGATGATTGAGGCGATTCCGTTGAACTCAGAGTGTATCGTTCTGATTATCACCAAGGTGGAGGATCCCGAGGAACTGGATACCCGTTTTTCCAAATTCGCGCCGTCAGTCCATGAGGACGAAGACGACTACGACGACGAGACGGAGGACGCGGACACAGCCCGTACGGACGGCGCGGATGACGTGCTGAACATGCTGCGCAGACTGAGCAGTACGGAAAGTTCCGAGACTTCCCCGGAAGAGGCAGCCGTCCCCGCGCAGCCGCAGGCGCCCAAAGCGCCCGCCAGAGAACAGATTACCGCACAGCCGGCAACCCTGCTGTTCTCTTTCGCAACGCTGCACGACGCGACCAGAATCGCCCGCATGGCGTCTGTTTCCTACCACGGAGACAGCACCTTATACAAGGATGACGCAAGCGGCTGCTATCTGCTGGTGATCAGCTCTGCCAACCAGGATCCTGCGGATTTCAACCGCGTCTGCAATCTGCTTTCGGAGTATGGCAGGCCGGAGAGATCGATTCTGTCCGCCAGGGCCTACCTGGAGGAGCACTATGAACCGCTGATAAGGGAACACGCCATAGAAGCACTGGCACAGATCTGAAAACAGTTTTTTCAAACACAAACTCCCAGCGCAAACATCTTTGCGCTGGGAGTTTTCATCTGCCGCAGACTATACCGCCGCGATCTGATTCATCAACTCGTCCACGTCGATGCCGTGCACCATCGCCGCCTCCTCGAGCGTCTCGCCCTGTGCGGAAGGGCAGCCCAGGCAGTGCATGCCGATCCCCATAAGCACGGGCGCAATCTCAGGATTCACATTGAGCGCCTCGCCGATCGTCATATCCTTCGTGATATCCGCCATGATCCTATACCTCCGTTCCTTCGCTCCGCCGCTGCGGAACTCTTTGTTGTCATCATACCCGTATGCGGCGCGCCGCATACCTCCATGTCTCAATAGTATAATCCCAAACCCGTATTCGCGCAAGCCCGTGCCGCCTTTTTCCTGTCAGACAGCCTCGGCTCCTGCGTCCTCGCGCTCTTCTGTATTCTGTATTTTGTGTTTTCATAAATTTTACATACAATTTTCACAATTTTTTTCAAAAATTTTTGGAGTTTGTATGCGAAAAAGTACAAAGCCCGACTTGACTCTTATGCCCGATTTAACATATAATATGTGTACTGAAAAAGTATTTTTGGACATTTTAGTAAAAATGTCACAAAATTCACAAAATAATATCAGAGGAGGCTTTTCAAAATGAGACCAGAATGGAAAGATTTTGTAGGCGGCAAGTGGGACAAAGAAATCAATGTCCGTGACTTCATCCAGAGAAACTACCATCCTTATGATGGCGATGAGTCCTTCCTTGCAGCTCCTACACAGGACACAAAGGATCTGTGGGCACAGGTTCTTGATCTGCAGAAGCAGGAGCGCGAGGCAGGCGGCGTGCTTGACATGGATACCAAAGTCGTATCCACCATCACATCCCACGGCCCGGGCTACCTGGATAAGAGCAAAGAGAAGATCGTAGGCTTCCAGACAGATAAGCCTTTCAAGCGTTCCTTACAGCCTTACGGCGGTATCAGAATGGCTGAGAAGGCCTGCTCCGACAACGGCTACGAGGTTGACCCCGAGATCAGCGAGTTCTTTTCAACACACAGAAAGACACACAATGCAGGCTGCTTCGACGCATACAACCAGGAGATGAGAGCCTGCCGTTCCGCCCACATCATCACGGGTCTTCCGGATGCGTACGGACGCGGACGTATCATCGGCGACTACAGACGTGTTGCTCTGTACGGTATCGACAGACTTCTTGAGGACAAACAGGATCAGAAGGATTCCACAGGCCGCGTGATGACCGACGACGTAATCCGTCTTCGCGAGGAACTCTCCGAACAGATGACGGCTCTGAAGCTGATGAAAGAGATGGCTGCTTCCTACGGCTGCGATATTTCCAAGCCGGCTACCAACGTACAGGAAGCGATTCAGGCTACTTACTTCGGTTACCTCTGCTCCGTCAAAGAGCAGAACGGCGCTGCGATGTCCCTCGGACGTACATCTACTTTCCTTGACATCTACGCTGAGAGAGACCTGGCTAACGGCACTTTCACCGAGGAGCAGATCCAGGAGTTCGTCGATCACTTCATCATGAAGTTAAGATGTGTAAAATTTGCTCGTACACCTGAGTACAACCAGATCTTCGCAGGCGATCCGGTATGGGTAACGGAGTCCCTCGGCGGCGTCGGCGTGGACGGTCGTCACATGGTAACGAAGATGAGCTTCCGTTATCTGCACACGCTGGAGAACCTTGGTCCTTCTCCGGAGCCGAACCTGACGGTTCTTTGGTCCACGAGACTTCCCGAGAACTGGAAGAAGTACTGCGCGAAGATGTCCATCCAGACCTCTTCCATCCAGTATGAGAACGATGACTTGATGAGAGTCGTACACGGCGATGACTATGCGATCGCATGCTGCGTATCCTCCATGGTAGTCGGCAAGGAGATGCAGTTCTTCGGCGCACGTGCGAACCTCGCGAAGTGCCTGCTGTACGCGTTAAACGGCGGCGTCGACGAAGTGAGCAAGAAACAGGTAGGTCCTAAGTATCGTCCTGTTGTAGGCGACGTGCTCGACTATGACGACGTTATGGATAAATTCATCGACATGATGGAGTGGCAGGCAGACGTATATGTAAATACGCTGAACATCATTCACTACATGCATGACAAATACTGCTATGAGAGAGCGGAGATGGCTCTGCATGACAGAGACGTTAAGCGCTACTTCGCAACGGGTGTTGCGGGTCTGTCCATCGTGGCTGACTCCCTGTCCGCGATCAAGTACGCAAAGGTTGAGCCGATCAGAGACGAGGACGGCGTTATCGTTGACTTCAAGACCACCGGTGACTTCCCTAAGTACGGCAACGACGACGACCGCGTAGACGAGATCGCACAGATGATCGTACACAAATTCATGACGGCAGTTAGAAGACACCACACCTACAGAAACGGTATTCCTACAACGTCCATCCTGACCATTACTTCCAATGTAACTTACGGTAAGGCTACCGGCAACACGCCTGACGGACGTAAGAAGGGTCAGCCGTTCGCTCCTGGCGCTAACCCGATGCACGGCCGTGATACCCACGGTGCGGTAGCATCCCTGTCTTCCGTATCCAAGCTTCCGTTCAATGATGCACAGGATGGTATCTCCAATACCTTCACCATCATTCCGGGCGCTCTCGGCAAAGAGGATAAGGTGTTCGCCGGCGATATCGAGCTGGATCTGAACAAATAATATGACTTTCTTACGAAGGTCGGAAAAAAATCCATATATGACAGATTTTTTTCCGGATATGATCTATTGAAGGAGGGAACAGGAATATATGGATAACAACCAGATGATTGAGGATTTTGTCAAGATGATGGATTCCGGCATGGCGCAGGGCGTCGGGCATGTGAATGTAGACGTCGACGACAAATCCGATGACGCTAAGAATGTACAGACCATGGGGTGCACGGATTGTTCCCGTACTCCCTTGGCCTGCAGCGTACCGACTCTCCACGAGGGTTTGGACGATTTTAAATAGCATCGAGCCGTGCGGATTTAGGACGCGGCGGCTCTCGGGAGCTTGCTCACGAAGAGCTGACGCGGCATAAATCCATAGGGCGACAGCCCGTAAACGAGCAAGCGCAAGCTGCGAAGCAGCGGGCTTGTGAGTGTGCACGGCGCAAGCTTGTAAGTGTAACGGCTTGATACAACACAAATAAAAAAATATAAAAGGAGGATTTTATTATGGCAGCATCAACCGCACAGGTAGATAACTTAGTTTCTTTATTGGATGGCTATGCAACAAAGGGCGGCCATCACCTCAACGTAAACGTACTCAACAGAGATACTCTGCTGGACGCTCAGAAGCATCCTGAGAACTATCCTCAGCTGACGATCCGTGTTTCCGGCTACGCTGTAAACTTCATCAAGCTCACACCGGAGCAGCAGGCAGACGTTATCTCCCGTACGTTCCACGAGTCCATCTAAACAGGTGGTTCCCGTCAAGCGGCGGTAACGCTTGATCCAAAACAGTAAACGGTAAGAAAAGCGGCGCATGAGATTCATGTGCCGCTTCAGACTGTCGACAAAGTGGTTCTGGGATGTGCATCCCAGAACCATTTTTCTGTTATTGATTGAATTGTGAGC
>CANQTL010000010.1 GCA_947626775.1 uncultured Lachnospiraceae bacterium
GTCATGCAGTTTTCAAGGTACTAAGAACTAAATTTCAGCTCTTTTTTATCTGAAATACATCTCTGCAATTCATTCGGGAAATTTCAATTCAGGGCTTGACTTTTAATAGTTAGTCTTTGTATTGCAGCTTTACCCGCGGCGCTTGATGCGCGCCGCGAGTTTCCGGTTGATGCGTTTGGACATACGGATAAAGAGGAACACAACGATAACGGCGGCGATGACGGCGACTGCAATGACGGCAATCAACAGGGCGTCGGCCTTGGTGTTGACGATGCAGAAGGATTCCTGCGGGCCGGTCATATCCACCTGGAGATACTGTCCCCTCGCCTTGCTTTCCAGTTCGATCCAGTCTCCGCCTGTCAGGCCGTAGACTTTGACTTTCTCGCCGTAAGGGTTGAGCAGTCTGACCGCGAAGGTGTCCTTGTCGCCGATACCGCTGTTTTCCAGCGAGATGTCATAGATGACATGGGGCTTGTTCTGCGCCTCCTGCGGCCCTTCCCGGTCGCTCAGCTCTGCGTTCAGCACGGTGTCCTGTGTGAAAGCCTGTTCCACGAGCGCGTAGGGTTTCTGCCATGCCGCAGCGTTCTCGCCCGTCGATTCCGCCTTCTCAGAGCTCTCCACAACGGTGACGGTATCCACGTAGCTGCCGTCGATAAGCAGATTGCCCTTCATGACCTGATCGGACAGATCCGGCCAGGCGCCGTAGAAACCGTCTCTGGCGGGAATTTCCGGATAGTGCAGATTGGCCAGGCTCGTTCCGTACTTCACTTCCTCGGTGCCGAGATAGGTATCTTCCACACGGTAGGTCACTTTCAGGTGCCAGAACTCTGTGGGGAGATATTCTGCCGTCGCCAGCAGATCCCTGTAGGCGATGGGAGCCGCCATATCCGCGTAGCTGATGTTGTCGATGCCGTAGACGTCGTCCCCCACGTAGTAGTTGCCGGACACGACGCCGTCCGCATCTTCGGAGATCTCGCCGGCGATCGCGCCGACTCTTCCCACGGTAGCTTCCGCGGATACGATGGCATAACAGTCCTGCAGGGTGTTGGCGTATCCGGCTACGCCGCCCACATCCCTGGCGCCGGAGACGGAGCAGAGCGCATAGCAGTTTCTGATGACCGTGAGGGATTCGCCCGCGATACCGCCGACGTAGTCTCCTTCGGTACTCTCGATGTTGCCGTAGCCCTCGCAGTCTGTGACGATGCCGTGGCGCATATAGCCGGCGATGCCGCCGGCGCCGTCTTTCTTGGCGGTGATGTAGCCGTTGTTGACGCTGTCGCTGACAATGCACTTGGTGATGAAATGGCTGCCGATCTCATAGTCCACGCTTCCGGCGGCGCTGTCCTCGGGATCCTCCTCGTCGATGGACATGGAACCGGCGATACCGCCGATGTTGATGTCGCCTTTAATAATGCCGTTGTTGATGCTGGCGTCGACCCTGCCAGTAAAGATGTTTTCGATATCTTCCGTGTCCGCATCCTCGTACAGCTCTTCCACGCTGGGGTCCGAGGAATCCGTGAGACGGTCGGCCAGCAGATTGAACACGACGTTGAGCTGGTCGTTTACCGCTTTCAGATCCTCGTTGACGATGTCCGAGTAGTCGGAGGCATTGTTGCTCAGACTCTTCAGAGCGTCGGAGATCCCTACGAGCTGTGTGTGCAGATCTTCGCGGCTGGCGTCGAATTCCGGGCCGAGCGTGGCGAACTGGATATCCGGCTGGCCGTTCATATAGTCTACGATCACTCTGACGCCGCGGCCCGCTTCCCGGAGGGAATTGATCATGTTGTGGAGCTCGTCGGTCGCATGTTCGATGTCCTCGAGGGCGTCCTCGGCGGCGTCCTGTATGTAGGGAGCGAGGACGTTGGCTATCGTGCCGAAGCCGCCCAGGATTGAGGAGGCCGAGGCGGACATGTCGTCCATGTAGCCGTACAGATTCATGATCTCCGCGAGAACTTGACGTTGTTTCTCGTCGCCGAGAGAACCCCACTCTGTGGTGCCCATGATATCCCGGATCCGCTGTATGCACGCCTCCGCCTGGAGGGAGCTCTGCTGCAGATCGGCGATGGAGGAGTGGATGTTGCCGGAGGAATTGCTCAGGGCGTCGTTCTTGTTCAGCTTGGCGAACGTGATCTCGGCGTGAACAGGGAAGTCGGTGACGTCACTCGTGTTAAAAGTATAGCGGTAGGATCCGCTCTGCGTGCGGGAGAGTGGCACCGGATTGCCGGCATCATCTATCACCACCGGATCGCCGCTCAGCGTGTAGGCGGTGTCGGGGCGGATCGTCAGAGTGGCGGTCGTACCATCGATTTCCCAGGAGGCGCTGCCGCTTAGATTGGAGTGCAGGATAATGACTTGGTCGCCGCTGGCCAGGGGAAGAGTGGGACCCGAGGTCGTATTGGGGACGCGCGGGAGAAGATTCGATAACCCGCCGCCAGAAGAGCTGCCAGGGGAGCTGCCAGCGCTGCTGCCGGAATTCTCCGGAACCGTGACGATGGGCTGCATCGGCGCAAGTCCGTTGTTGATCTGCGGACCGTTTTCCTCTTCCTCGTCGCCAGAGGGAATGTTATTTTCCGAGACACTGCCGGGAGCTGTCTCCACATATTCTTCAAATGTCTCTCCGGATGCTTCGGACTCTCCGCCGTCGTAGGAGGAGAGGGAATATCCGGTGGGATCATTGTATGTAAAATAGGCTTCCACCCGCACGTTGGAGGCGGGCATGGTAAAGCTGCGCTGCGTATCGCTGGTCTTGGAACATGCGACCGCGCTGCCGCCGGCGTCGTATACCGCCAGGGTATCAAGGCGATAGCCGTCGTTCGGCGCTGCGGTGATCGTGACGGTGTCCCCTTCCGCGGGGTTGATGGAGTTGGAGAGGATATGACCGCCCACTGTGGAGAGCAGGGAGATCCTGTTATAGTCTGTCTCGTTGTAGGCGCCGCCTACGGACGACATGAAATCCAGATCGTCCGGGAGTTCTCCGAGGGCGTCGTTCATACGTCCGAAAGCGTCGCCGGAGGCGGAGACATTGTCCAGAATGCCGGGAAGCATATCCATCATGTAATCGATACGGCTGGCGATCGCCTGGGTCTGTTCCATATTGTCATCAATGAAGTCCGTCATCTGACCGACCATCGCGTCGCCGGAGGAGAGCGCGTTGTCGCCGTAAGCGTTCAGATTGTCCAGATCGCTCTTGAGGACGTTCTTGGTTTCATGCATATCGTCCAGCGTCTTTTCGATCAGATCGTGTAGTTTGTTGACGGCGTTGCGCAGAGACTGCGCCTCGTCCACTTCGATATCGGGCTCCATCTGGCCGACGATGCCGCCGACGTCCTTCCTGCCGTAGATCTTGCCGTCGTTGGTGCACAGGCGCACCAGTCCCGCCTGCCGCCCGGCGATGCCGCCGATATTGTATCCGGTATGTTCATAGCCGACCGTACCGGTATTTTCACAGCATTCGATATCGCCGTCCGAATAGCCGGCGATACCGCCCGTGTCCACGCCGCTGTACAGATCGATCTCGTCCTCCGACGCCTGGAGACTGAAGAAGATACCGGTACCCATCTCGTCGTCTTCCTCCACCCAGTCGGAGTTGTCGTTGATGCCGGCGCTGTTGCTGCAGAACGCGACGAGGCCGTGGTTGGAGCCGACGATGCCGCCCGTGGAGTGGAAGCCGGTGATGCGGCCGTCCGACAGGCAGTTGGCGATCACGCCGGAGACCTCGTTGAGACCGGCCACGCCGCCCACCGTATTCTGACCGCTCACGATACCCCGGAAGCTGCAGGATCTGATCGTGCCGTAATTGATGCCGCAGATACCGCCGATGCATTCCTGTTCGTTGGTGGCGGTGATGTTGCCCTGCACCGTCAGGTTCTTAACTGTGCCGCCGGCTTTGATATAGCGGAACAGACCGACGATATAGCCTTGGTCGTTCGGTCGAAAGCCGGATATGGTATGGCCGTTGCCGTTAAAAGTGCCTGCAAAAACGGGGATCGTCTCGAAAGCGGCTCCCGACAGATCGATGTCCTTCTGCAGGGAGATGACCTTGTTGACCGACCACGAATCCAGATGGCAGTTGTCGGCAAATTTTTTGAAATCCTCCACGGTGTTGATCTCGATTGTCTCGGTCGGGGCCGTCTCTTCCGTATCTGAGCCGCCCGCCTCGGAACTTGCCGCGCCGTCCTTGGCTGCGGCTGCGTCTTTTGCAGAGGACTGCGCCGGCGCCGCCGCCGCTTCCATGGCGGTGAGCGGCTGTATAATGATCGATGCTGCCAACAGGGCAGAGAGCAGCTTATATTTCCTCATGATCGTTCGCCTCCTTCTCCGATGCCTGTGGCTGCATCGGAAGCAATTCCGGTATTTCGGGCACGCTGCCGTCCTCCTCGCGCTGCTCCAGCTTACCGGTACTCATAAACAGGTTGGCGTCGCCGCGGATGAAGCCGTGCATCTCTCCGATGACAGAGCCGTTGATCTGTCCCTGGATGAGGCCGTCCACGCGGACCAGACCGGAGACTCTCTCCAGCTTCAGAGGGATAGATACGGCGAAGGACGTCTTGTCGATGATCTTTTCTCCGAGAAGCAGGATCTGCGGCAGGACAAACATAACGATGACAATGGAGAGGATCGTGCCTCTGCCGAGGCACTGGCCGATGCCGCAGATCGCGCCGTCCGAGGACATCTGTCCTATGAAGATACCGGCCAGGGCCAGCATGGAGCCTGACGTGACGATCGTCGGAAAAGCGAAGTTCATTGTCTCTATGATGGCTTCTTTCTTGGGCATCTTGTCTTTCAGCTCCATGAACCGCCCCGAGATGACGATAGCGTAGTCGATGTTCGCGCCCATCTGGATGGAGCTGACAATCAGGTAGCTCATGAAGAACAGATTCTTCTGTTCCACGGCGGGGAAGGAGAAATTGATCCATATCGAACCCTGAATAATCAGGATCAGCAGTACGGGCATGCCCGCCGACATAAAGGTGAAAAGCAGGACCACTAACACCGCCAGGATCGACACCACATTGACAACCGTGTTATCCGTCTGGAAAGTATTGTACAGATCGTACTGGCTGGTGGCTTCGCCCGGAATCAGGATCGTGCCCTCATAATATTTGTTAGCCATCTCGTGCATCTTGTCCAGGAAGGCGAATGTCTCGTCGCCCTCCTCGGGAAGATTCAGATAGATCAGCATCCGGCTGTACTCCTCGCCCTGCAGCTGGTCAAGGGCGATCTGCATCTGCGTGTGGGCGTCTTCCAGCGTATCCATCATCTCGTCGTCCAGCGTCACGTAGCCCTCGCTGACCTCATCGTAGAGGAACATGATCATGTCGATCAGAGGCACGCTGTAGGTGGACAGACCGTTGACGATCTTCGCGTAGTTCTCGTCGTTCACCGCGTAGGTCATGTACAGGAGCTCCGCCACCTCGTAATCCAGTTCCAGCAGTTCCGAGAAGTCCCTGGCGGTCAGTTTGTCAGTGAGCATGTAGCCGTCCATGGCCTCGGTGTTGGCGAGTCCCAGCGTGCTGTCCACCTCCGGACAGAGCTCCAGATCGTGCAGAAGTTCTTTTTCCTTCTCATAATTGCCGGCCGGCACGATGAGCGCCACCATGTTGGAGGCGCCGAAACTCTCCTCGATCATCTCGTCTACGATCATGGCGTCGCTCTTGACGGGCGTTTCCAGCATAGAGTAGCCGTACACGTAAGGGCACTTCGAGGACACGATGTAAGCGACGACGATCAGCGCCAAAAAGAGCGGCGGCATAATGTAGCGCGTCTTGTATGCGAATTTCCCGACGAAAGGGATCTTGGGGATAAAGCTTTTGTGATGCGTCTTATCCATCGCATTGCCAAACAGCATAATCAGGCCGGGCATCAGAAGGAACACGGCCAGCAGGCTCAAGAAGATCGCGCGGATCAGGCAGAGCGCCATGTCGCGGCCTATGCCGAACTGCATGAACATCATGGCGATCAGGCCGCCGATGGTGGTAAGGGAACTGGAGGAAATCTCGGGGATCGCCTTGCTCAGCGCCACGATGTCCGCCTCTCTGATGGAGAGCGTTTGATGTTCCTCCTTGTATCTGTTACAGAAGATGACGGCGTAATCGATGGAGAGCGCCAGCTGCAGAACGATCGTGACGGAATTCGACACGAAGGAAATCGTTCCCATGATAAAATTCGTTCCCTTCGTGATCAGTGCTGCCGCGATAAAGGTGAGCAACAGCACGGGAACCTCCGCCCAGGTCTGGGAAGTGAAGAGCAGTACCGTGACGACGACGATCGCTACCAGCACGCTGATGACCTGCATCTCGCTGGCGATCTGTTCCGCCGAGGCGTCCCCCATGCTCGTGGACACATAGATATCGTAGTCGGAGAACATTTCCTTAACTTCATCCAGCGCTTCCAGCGCCCGATCGTCCGTCTCCTCGTAGCCAAAGGTGATATCATACAGCGCGGAGAAGTTATTGTAGTGTTCCGTGCTGTTGTCGAAAGTCAGCATAATGACGGAGTCGAGATTCTCGATCTGATCCGCGATCTCCTCCGCCTTGTCGTAAGGAATATTTGTCACCATCACTTTTGCGGTGCCGTATGTAATAAACTGTTCTTCCATGCGGTCCAGTCCCTGGCTGGTCTCGGTGGTATCGGGCAGATAAGCCGACATGGAATTTTCCACCTTGACCCAGTTCATGGAGATGACGGAAAAAATGATGGCGATGCCGAACAGAAGAAAAAGCAGGTTGCGCCTGTCAACAATGAAAGTCGCAACCTTAATCATGCCGCCGGGTTCGGCCTGTTTATCCTTGGGGTTTTCCAAATCAAATCACTCCTTTGCCTGTTGCCCGCAACAGGGATTTTGTCACGACAGATATTATAATACGGTAAAAAGCCGGACACAATGAACAGATTTCATACGCATGTATAATTTTGAACAGAAATATATTATATGTTCAAAAATTATGATATAATAGACACAAAAGAAAAACAAGCGACGCGGAGGAAAACTCTATGCCACAGAAAACCGAGTACAGGAACGCCGTCCGTTCCAGAAAAATGATTCAGGACGCCTTCATCGAACTGCTCATGACGAAGCCGCTCGATAAGATCACCGTGACCGGTATCGTGGAGAAAGCCGGACTGAACCGCGGCACCTTCTATGCGCACTATGCGGATATCAATATGCTGATTCAGAGCATGGAAGACGAGATCGTGCAGGCGCTGTATGCGCTGCTTGCGGATACGAAGATTCCGTATCTGCTGAGAGAACCGCTGCCGTTCTTTTTGAAAATTTCGGAGTATTTTGAGCAGAATAAAGAGCTGATTCTGGCGCTTATGAGTTCCCAGCCCACGAATCTTTTTATCGTAGGGCTGCCAGATCTGATCGCCAGACATCTGGCCTCCTCCGCGGATATCAGCGACGATATGCGCGCCAGAGCCGCCTTTATGGAGCGGTGCTATTTTTACGCGGGCGGCGCGGGCAGCCTGTATCTGGCCTGGTTTCGCGGGATGGTGTCGGGCAGCCTGCGGGACGTGGCGTATAGGCTCTCAGAGATTATCAGGAGAGGATACTAGATTGAAAAATCGCACTGGTGTGCTGATTTTTACACGATCATATATGCCGATTCTAACCAGATTGATTGACAGAACTGGTTAGAATGGTTAGAAAGTGGATAGAATAAGCTCGGGAGGTGTTTCGGTGAACATAAAGCTCCAATCGCTGGCTTTTATGTTATATCCGTGCCCTTCAATAGATGTCCATATTAAATATTTTCTTTTGCATTGGCGATAAGGCCGAAATGTCTGTCGGCATTTAATATTAACATATCAAAAGACATCAGCTCTTTCAGATATGATCTAAGATTAATTCTTGTGAGAGAATATCGTTATTTACCGTCTCCATCTGACGTCCTCCCATGTGATATCTTCGCCTTCAAATCGGATCCATAACTGATCTTCCCATGTAACTGCGTGGGTTATTTTATTCCATTCCCATGGATTATTGCCTTTTAACCTGGCTTGGTTCAACATTCTTTTTAAATCATAACAGGCGCGGGAACTTTCCGCGCCATGTCGTTGCATCTTTTATGCGGCCTTAGAGTAATCGATAACGGCGATCTCCTGCATCAGTTTTTTGGCGGCATCTACAAGAATTTCCAGCCGCCTGGCTACCTCGTCGGAATAATACTTTTCGCCGCATTGTTCACATTCTTCGCAAGGGACGTTTTTTACGATAATAATACAGTTTTTATAATTTACCACATGAGTAGTCAATGACGGAACGGTTGTTTTACATTTGCAATACATACACATAGGATTCACTCCTTCCTTGTTTTAAGATCTTTTTCAAATTTATCGGTATTTGGGAAATAGGCAGTTATGAAAAATATCGTATAGCCATCTGATCCAACAACAATGTGTAATTCTTTCGCATCTTTGGTGTGACCGAGAATAACTAAGCTATTCTATTTTCATATTTATAATCCTTTTTTCAAAAAGGAAACTTACTCTGTAACAAAAAAGAAAATATGAATCACTTCACTACTTCCCAATATCCGTTTTTGGTTGCTCCGTGGCGGACAATCTGACCGTCTTTTTTCAGCTTTGCAAGGATACGCTGCGCCTGTCTCTGCGTGATACCTACCGATACGGCAAGCATATTGGCAGACATTTTTCCGTCCTGTTTTAATAAGGCCAATACTTTTTCTTCATTTGTTACGACATTTGTTGCGACATTTGTTACGACATTTGCTGCGATATCGTTGCTGCTGTGCGTTTCATGGATTTCTTTCAGGGCATCACGTATCATAATCAGCATGAATTCCACAAACTCTGTGGAATTGCCGGCTTCATCAGCGTGCTGAAGCGCCATATAATACTCCTTTTGATTTTCATGCACAAGCGTCTCCACCGGAATCCATGCAAAGACTTCTTTCCATTTTTGCAGGATCAGCGACTGCCACAGTCTGCCTGTCCGTCCATTTCCGTCGGAGAATGGGTGAATGAATTCAAACTCATAATGAAAGATGCATGACTTTACGAGCGGATGATACATACTCCGCTTCAACCATGTGAAAAGCTGTTGTATCAGATCCGGCACGTATTTTGCCGGCGTTCCGGCATGAATGAACTTTTCTCCGGCATACACGCCTACATTACCGCTCCTGAAACTGCCCGCTTCTTTCACAAGTCCTTCCATCATAATCTTATGGGCAAGCAGAAGGTTTTTGACGCTGTACGGATCAAAAGCCGATACACGTTCATATGCCTCATAAGCATTTTTTACCTCTCGGATATCCTGCGGTGGACCCAATATGCGCCTGCCGTTAATCACATCCGTCACTTGTTCCAGCGTAAGTGTATTGTGCTCAATCGCAAGAGATGAGTATATGGTTCGGATTCGGCTCTCACGCCGCAGAACCGGATTTGGACGCAAAGCATCATAAGCGGCTATCATACCCACATATTCGCCGATTTCCACAATTAAATTCGTTATTTTCTCAGTCATTGTGAATGGCGGTTGATAAGTTTCATTCATCATACCTCTCTCCTGACTCCAAACCTCGATTCTCACTGAGATAATACCATATCAATATCAAAAAGGGAACAAACCATTTCTGATTCATTCCCTTCCGCTTCAAAGATTCATTAAAACAGGCGTTTGGCTTAGCCGAAATACCTTTTCAGCAGCCCCTCGAACGCCTTGCCGTGGCGGGCCTCGTCTCTTGCCATCTCGTGTACGGTGTCGTGGATCGCGTCCAGATTAGCGGCCTTCGCGCGCTTAGCGAGATCGAATTTGCCTGCGGTAGCGCCGTTCTCGGCCTCGACTCTCATCTCCAGATTCTTCTTGGTGGAATCCGTCACAACCTCGCCGAGCAGCTCTGCGAACTTGGCAGCGTGCTCTGCCTCTTCCCAGGCAGCCTTCTCCCAGTACAGACCGATCTCGGGATAGCCTTCTCTGTGAGCGACTCTCGCCATAGCGAGGTACATGCCGACCTCGGTGCACTCGCCGTTGAAGTTGGCGCGCAGATCAGCCATGATATCTTCGCTGACGCCCTTGGCAACGCCTACGACGTGCTCTGCAGCCCACTCTCTCTCTCCGCCCTGCGCCGTGAATTTCTCGGCGGGCGCGTTGCATACCGGGCACTTATCCGGCGCGGAATCTCCTTCGTGAACATAACCGCATACCTGACATACATACTTCATAATCGCATTCTCCTTTTCGTTTGGATTTATCTTGTTAGGACATGCCGCAGGAATCTGCATGGCATATCTTATCGCTTAACAAGTAGCAATACTAATTATATATGATAGGCGCGGCCGCCGCAATGCCAATCTGCAAAACTTTTTAGAAATTTTTCGGGAACTCCGATTTGCATTTTTTAATAAATTTTTTATAAGTTTATCGGTTGGGAGTTATTTTTTTTTGAATAAAATATGATAAAATACCTACGAAAGCAATAAACCGAAGGAAGGGGATTTCCGGTGAAATTCAGGACGAGGCTGTTGGTCACGTCAGTGGCGATCGTGCTGGTGCCTTTTCTGCTGACGATCGCGGCGTTTATCGTTGTGGCCAGTCATGCGGAAAATATGGAGAACGAGATCGGCTTTCTGGACAGGGACAACCTTGCGAGCGCCTATACGATAGAGAATTACAGCCGTATGACGGAGAAAGTTCTGCAGAAAGTCAAGGATCAGGTTGCCGAAGCGCCGTTCCGGCTGGAGGACAGGGCTTATCTGGACGAAATCAGCGGAGAGCTGAACGACAAGTTTTCCTATATCATTGTGCGCAAGGGCGGGGACGTCTATTACACGGACAACGATACCGATACCCGCCGGATCTTCGCCATGCTGCCGGAGTATGGCAATGCGATGCCGGACGCCGAGACGGGGCTGTACTATAACGATATGAAGAAACTGGTCAAGCAGCTTGATTTCCGGTTTACCGACGGCAGCGACGGCAGTTTCTTTATCGTGACGAGCGTACGGTCGCTCATCTCCAGAAGCGCGCTGCGGGAGATGATACTCTCTCTGATTCTGGTGCTGTGCCTGACGAGCGTTCTGCTGACGAGGTGGATCCAGAAGGGCATTTTAAAGCCGATCAATCAGCTCAACACCGCCATGCAGAACATTGCGGAGGGCAATCTGGAATACATGCTCACGACGGAGGAAAAGGGTGAGATCGGCGAGCTCTACCGCAATTACGAGGACATGCGGCTCAGGCTGAAGGAGTCTACGGACGAGAAGCTGGAGCACGAGCAGAAGAACAAAGAACTGGTCAGCAACATCTCGCACGATTTAAAGACGCCGATCACGTCCATCAAGGGCTATGTGGAAGGCATCATGGACGGGGTGGCCGACACGCCGGAGAAGATGGACAAGTATATCCGCACCATCTACGACAAGGCGAACGACATGGATCGGCTGATCAACGAGCTGACAACCTATTCCGGCATCGACAACAACCGGATCCCGTACACGTTCCGCCGCATTAACGTGATGGACTACTTCGGGGACTGCGTGGAGGAAGTCGGTCTGGATCTGGAGGCCAAGCACATCGAGCTGAACTATGACGCGCTTGTCGAACCGTCCACGCAGATCATCGCGGATCCCGAGCAGCTGAAGCGCGTGATCAATAATATCATCAGCAACAGTGTAAAATATATGAACAAGGAGAAGGGCGTGATCGACATCCGCATCCTTGACGAGCTGGATTCCATACGGGTGGAGATCGAGGACAACGGCATGGGAATCGCGGCCAGGGATCTGCCGAACATCTTCGAGAGATTCTACCGCACGGACGCCTCGCGCAATTCTTCCAAGGGCGGCAGCGGCATCGGGCTGTCCATCGTAAAGAAGATCATAGAGGATCACGGCGGTTATATCTGGGCGACCAGCAAGGAGAACGAGGGAACGTGTATGCACTTCGTGATCCGCAAATATCAGGCGCCGCAGGAGTGATCTGCCTGACATGTTTTTTATATAGATAGAAAGAAAGGGTGGTACGTATGAGTAAAATACTGATCATAGAGGATGAGGAAGCGATCGCCGATCTGGAAAAAGATTATCTGGAGCTGAGCGATTTCGAGGTGGCGATCGAGAACACGGGCGACAAAGGGCTTGAGACGGCACTGTCGGGTAAGTTCGATCTGGTGATTCTCGATCTGATGCTGCCGGGCATGGACGGTTTCGAGGTGTGCAAGAAGATCCGGGAGGAAAAGAATATCCCGATCATCATGGTGTCGGCCAAGAAGGACGATATCGATAAGATCAGGGGTCTGGGGCTCGGCGCGGACGATTACATGACGAAACCTTTCAGTCCCTCCGAACTGGTAGCCAGGGTCAAGGCGCATATGGCGCGCTACGACAGGCTGGTGGGCAGCAGTCAGAAGATGAACGATATCATTGAGATCAGAGGGCTCAAGATCGACAAGACCGCCAGACGGGTCTATGTGAATGGGGAGGAGCGGATTTTTACCACAAAGGAATTCGATCTGCTGACTTTCCTGGCGGAAAACCCGAATCATGTGTATTCTAAGGAAGAGCTGTTCCGCGAGATCTGGGACATGGACTCTATCGGCGACATTGCCACCGTTACCGTGCACATCAAGAAGATCCGCGAGAAGATCGAGTTCGACACGGCGAAGCCGCAGTATATCGAGACGATCTGGGGCGTGGGCTATCGATTTAAGATATAGCGCCCGCAGCAGTAAAACAGGCGACGCGAAGCGGCATTTGTTTTTCTGTGGGCGCTAACGGACTGGCTCCGGAGGGAACCGGTTACAGGGCGAAAACGAGGTTTGCCAAGTTCTTCAATCTGCTCGAGCTGATTTCTTTCTTTAAAGAGTCAGCGGATATTCAGACATCAGATATGCTGCAGTTGCCAGTGCCGGAAGCGGAATATGTCAATGTGACGCTGAAACCCAGCGAATATCAGCAGGAAGTGGTGAAATCCCCAGCTGATCGTGCGGAGAGGGTGAGAGGCGGCGGTGTAAATTCGTCAGAAGATAACATACTGAAGATAACCAATGACGGTAGAAAACTGGCACTGGATCAGCGGCTTATCAATGATATGCTGCCGGATGATGAAAATTCCAAAGTAAATGTGTGCGTTGAGAAAGCCTTTAAGATATAGCAGGATACGGTGGCACACAAATCGACGCAGCTTATTTTCTGTGATTTATCCACTCCCATAATAAAGGGGAAAACACAGGCTGTTTCTAATGGACAGGGTATAGAATGCGAGATTTTTGATGATGTCTACCATGACATGAAAAGAAAACTCATGGCAAAAGGGGTGTCGCAAGAGGAAATAGTATTTATTCATGATACGAATATGGAAACAAAAAAGCGGAACTGTTCGGAAAAGTAAGAAACGGACAGGTCCATTTTTTGTTGGGATCGACGGCGAAGATGGGAGCCGGTACAAATGTGCAGGACAGACTGATAGCCCTGCACCACCTTGACGTGCCATGGCACTCGGCGGACATTGAGCAGCGTGAAGGCCGTATCATCCGGCAGGGCAACAAGAATGCCAGAGTTATGGTATTCAGATATGTCACGGAAGGAACGTTTGACCCTACTCATGGCAGTTCATAGAAAACAAGCAGAAATTTATCGGCCAGGTCATGATAATACTTACATAATTATCCCATGAAGATTTCTGCGTATGAGAACCATATTGCAGGGAATGCTGATGAACATACCTGTTGTAGACCATATCATCATAGCCAGCAGGACAGCCGGACATTACAGCTTCAGGGAAAATAGCGCAGATTTGTTTTCCCTTATGGAAAAGGAAGAGTCTTCCCTGCATGAACCGCAGGCAAAACTCGATCCCGATAAGCTTATGGTCCGCCCGACCTATCGGCATTATGGTGTATATGAAAGTATCGGAATGAATAGAGCGAGAGTGATTTTCGAGGGATCAAAAGAAGAATGTTATGAAAGAATAAGAGAATTGCGGGCTAGATACCTAGAAAGCAACGGGGGTGACAGATATATCATCTATCAGCTGAAAGAGGGAGAATCGCTGCATGATATTCGGTTTGAAAGCCTGGAATCTCTGAAAAAGGCGAATCGGGAAGTGGACAGTGATAATTATGAATCGGTCTACGAAGCGCTGCTAAAACAGGGAACGACGCTTGGTGATCTATACTTCCAGTTCAATGTGAATCACCCGTTAGATTTTAGGGGTCATTCTCTCTCGGTAAGCGATGTGATAGTCCTGCACCAGAACGATACAGAGGAAGCGTTCTATGTAGACCGTTTCGGCTTTACTGAGGTGCCGGAGTTCCTTGCGGAGAAAGACATCACATTTGAAAGCTGCCAGACTGCCGAAAAGATCGCTGCAGAGGTTGATCGCCTTGCCTATGAATATGATGTTTCCAAATATAATGAAATCGTAAAGGACAGGCGGGCTCAGGCGGAGAGTATAGGCGCAGATATCAGAAACGGCGATATCGAATATATCGATAAATTCCTAAAGGCGCTTGTTTCGGATAGTCTGCGGGAGGGAATCATCGATATGTTTGGGAAAGGCATACAGTCGGCAGACAGTGTGAGAGAGCAGATGATGTGCAAAGCGAAAGAAGTGCAGGAGCAGCTGGCAGAATATAGTTCGCTGTCAAAAACCGAAAAACTGGATAACAGAAAGGATAAAACAACTCTTTCGCTTCCGGCTGCAGGCGATGAAAAGAATGCGCCGTCGCAGGAAAAGGCAGAACACATCGCGGAACGTAACAGAACGCACAGCCGTATCTCTATGAAAGAAAAACTGGCGAAGAAGAAAGCGGAGCTTGCGGTACGGCCTACAAAATCCCATGATGCGCAGAAGGCTAAGAAACCACCCGGTATAGGTGTAGAAGATTAGGTTAGAAAGAAAAAGGCAGATGGCGGCGCTTTTGTGCGACTATCCGTCAGGCGGCAGTATGTCGCCATCCAGCAGCTTTTCATAGGTGATACGGAATAATTCACACAGTGCCTTAATTTCTATATCTGTAACATATCTTTTATTAGTCTCGATTCTGGTGATCACATTTTTATCCATATCATATCCGGCCAGCTGTAATTGCCGTGCTAAATCTCTTTGAGACAATCCATAAATAGCCCTTAGATGAATCAATTGTTTGCTGATTAAGTTTTTTTCTCCGGTTTGTGTGCGTGGTTTTGGCATATGAATCCTTTCCGTTTAAGTTTGTCTCATTTTTTCAACCGATTTACTTGATAATAATATGGAAATGTATTAAAATCGGTTGTAAAAGTGAGACAAATACGACAATTATGAAGGGTGAGGGAATCGGCTTGACATGAGCATCATTCTTTCTGTGCACAGTAAGAACGCATTCCGGCAATTTCTGTTGCCGGCGCTTAACAATTCTGAAAGTTCAATTTTCTTGGATAACGATATTTTTTCATTGGATCAAGATGTGGAACTGAAAATGGAAGTCATCGAACATTGCTGGCATTTTCTGTCATCTTCGGATTATCAGATTCAATACACCGTAAGCCGGGAAAAATATGATGGTGAGGATCTGCATGACGGGGATCTGATGACCGTCATTTTGGTTAATAAAGAGCAGATTTCTGTCATGGTTGATGAGACGGACAGCTCGTTTCAGGTATTTCAGAAATATGACATTAGGAATGTGCCGGAGATCACAATCGGTCGTGATTCGAAGAATGATATTGTATACAATAACCGTAATCTGATATCAGGGGTGCATGCGCGCATCCGTACGCAGGGCGCGCAGACGGTTATCGAGGACAGAAGCAGCAATGGCGTTTTTGTCAATTCCAAGCGTATTGCGGGTGTCAGACTACTTGAGTTCGGTGACTGTATTAATTTGTTCGGACTGTCCATTGTCTACTTAGGCAGTATCATCGCAATCAACTCACAGAATGACAATACGGCCTTAAACTATGACATATTAAAGCAGTATGTGGAGGACAACGCCGATGCCGATGTGATGATGGAGGAAGGTTATCAGAAGATTATATATCATCGCTCGCCGCGGCAGATCTATAAGCTGGAGAACGACACGATTGAGATAGAAGCACCGCCGCAGCCTAAGAATGTAGATAAGAAGCCGCTGGGTATGTTGATCGGGCCCTCCATGACTATGGCGCTGCCGATGCTTTTGGGCTGTCTGTTAGCCATCTACAGTACGAGAGCCAGTGGTTCTTCAGGCAGTGCTTTTATGTATACAGGACTTGTCACAGCTGTGTCATCGGCGGTGATCAGTACGATATGGGCGATTGTCAACCTGAATGCTGAGAAGAAAAAAGAACATGCGGAAGAGATGCATCGATTTGATGCATACAGAGAGTATCTGGTATCCTGTTCAAACCGCATTAAGGAGAGATATGAAAAAAGTATACAAAATCTCAATGCCATGTATCTGCCGGCGGAAGAATGCTGCCGCTACGATGCGTCGTCGCCGTCCCTGTGGAATCGTAACGTCAGCCACGATGATTTTTTGGATCAAAGACTGGGAATAGGGGATATGCCGTTCCAGGTCAATATCATGATCCCGAAAGAAAAGTTTACGCTAATTAATGATTCACTGGCAGAAAAGCCTGCCATGATTCGCGACAGCTTTCAGCAGCTCCACAACGTGCCGATCTGCGTGGATCTGTGCGGGCACAGAATGATCGGTATTGTCGGCGGGGCCAAGAAAAAAGGTGCGGCGGCCGTCATGCATACACTGGTCGCCCAGATCGCTGCGTCTAATTGCTATACGGATGTCAAATTGGCGTTCATCTATGACGAGAGCAAAGAAGAGGCAGCTGACTGGGTATATCTGAAATGGCTGCCGCATGTATGGGCGGAGAACAAAAAGAGCAGATACATCGCGCAGAATCCCGTTGAGGCGAGAGACGTACTGTATGAGATTACCACGGTTCTCAGAAACAGGGAGGAAAATAAGAGCTCGCTGTCTTCCCGGAAAGACAGACTTGCGCTTCCACAGTTTATCGTATTTATATCCGACCCGGAACTGCTGGAAGGAGAGTTGATTACAAAGTATATCAATCAGGAAACCAATCAGGATATCACGACGATTTTTCTGACGGACAGTTACGAGAATCTTCCCAACACATGCGATTTTATTATTCAGAATGATGAAAGCTTTCAAGGCATGTACGGGATTGATGAGGATATTGATAAGCGGAAGAAGATCACATTTGACAGTGTTTCCAACGGGCAGCTGGAAGCGCTGGCGAGAAATTTGGCCAATATCCGAGTGCATGAGACACAGTCGGGCGGGGATATTCCGACTTCTCTGAGCTTTTTTGATATGTACGGCATACAGCGGCTGGAAGATCTGGACGTGCTAAACAGATGGCGCAAGAACCGAACTTATGACAGTATGAAAGCGCTGATCGGGCAGAAAGCGGGAGGCGCCGGCTGGTATCTGGATATTCACGAAAAATATCATGGGCCGCATGGCCTGATCGCGGGCACTACCGGTTCCGGTAAGAGTGAGACGCTGCAGACTTACATTTTGTCGCTTGCAGTCAATTTCAGTCCATACGATGTGGGATTCTTCCTGATCGACTACAAAGGTGGAGGCATGGCGCATCTGTTTGACGGCCTGCCGCATATGCTGGGGCAGATCTCCAATTTGTCCGGCAATCAGGTGAAGCGCGCGATGGTTTCGATCAAGAGCGAGAACAAACGCAGGCAGCGCATCTTTAACGAACATGGCGTGAACAATATCAATCTATATACAAGGCTGTACAAGAATAACGAGGCGAGTATTCCCGTGCCGCATATGTTTGTCATCATTGATGAATTCGCGGAGCTGAAACGGGAAGAGCCTGATTTTATGCGTGAATTGATCAGCGTTGCGCAGGTGGGAAGAAGTCTGGGCGTACACTTGATCCTGGCGACCCAGAAACCGAGCGGGACGGTGGATGACAATATATGGAGCAACTCCAAATTCAGGCTGTGCCTGCGCGTGCAGGACAGACAGGACAGCAATGATATGCTGCACAGGCCCGATGCCGCATATATTACGCAGGCGGGCCGCTGCTATATGCAGGTGGGCAATGACGAATTGTTTGAACTATTCCAGTCGGGATTCAGCGGTGCTGCATATGATGACGAAAAGGGCAGTATGAAAGCGGACATTGCGCATATGCTTTCCCTGACAGGCAAAGCGGCTCTGATTGGCAATCGACAGAAAATAAAGCAGATGGCGGCTGTCAGGATCAGATGGATCGCAGAGCTGGTTGAAACTGCGGAGACGCTGCGCGCCGGGGAGAAAGCCACATATGAAGCGCTTTTGAACAATGGAACTTGGTTGGAAAAATATATCGGAAAGCTGTTCCGGGCGCTGGAGGATCAGGGCATTGATTATCCTTATACCGATTACAATGCTTTGCGAATAAAGGATCTTCTGACGGCGATAGCAGGAGTGTATTCACAGGAGGAATCCGCTCAAGACAGCGAAGATATGGCAGAGAAGATACTGAGCTATGCTGACCGCAAGCGCCTCAAATTGCCTGAAAAGAAGCAGAAGACACAGCTGGATGCTGTAGTCTCGTATCTTGCGGAGGTGGCTGAGAAAAACGGATATGTGCATAATATCAGGCTGTGGCTGCCTGTTTTGCCGACAGAGTTATATTGGGAAACACTCTTAGACGATGGGAAGATCGTATGCTTTGACGGCAAAAGCTGGCATGATAACGGCAGTGACTGGAATCTGGAAGTTCCGGTCGGCATGTATGATGATCCGGTGAACCAGGCGCAGGATACTCTGACAGTCAGTCTTTCCAGCAACGGACATCATGCGGTTATCGGAACGGTGGCGAGCGGAAAGAGCACTTTCCTGCAGACCTTTGTCTATGCGCTTGTCAGCAGATATACGCCTGAAGACGTCAATATCTATGCGATAGATTTCAGTGCCCAAATGTTGTCGGCTTTTGAACGGATGCCGCATGTCGGCGGTGTGATGTATGAGAACGATAACGACAAACTAGCCAAATTCTTTCACATGCTGGGAACTATGCTCGAAGAGCGCAAGCAAATGTTTAAGGGCGGCAATTACAGCCAGTATATTCGAGTCAACGGCAAGGTGCTGCCGGCTGTGGTGCTGGTGATAGACAATTATTCGAATTTTAAGAATAAGACAAACAACGTCTATGAGGACATTATTCTGCAGATTTCAAAAGACGGCGTCAGCTATGGGATTTTTCTCATGATGACGGCCGGCGGTTTTGGAGCGCTGGAAATTCCAAACAGGATTGCGGATAATCTCAGAACGGTGATCTGTCTGGAAATGAACGACAGATTTCAATATGCGGAAGTACTACGCACCATGCACATTGATACGCTGCCGGAAGTCAATGTGAAAGGACGTGGTCTGGCGAAGGTGGGCGAACAGATTCTGGAATTTCAGACGGCGCTTGCGTTTGAGGCCGAGGATGATTTCAAGCGCATGGAGCAGATAGAAGCTCTGGCGTCAGTTATGCTGCAGAAATGGGACAGAGAATGTGCGAGAAAGATACCTGTTATTCCGGAGAAGCCGGTTTGGAGTGATTTCGCGCAATTGGAAGACACCGTCAAAGCGTACCAGGACGACAGGCATCTTCCGGTTGGTTATAATATGCAGAATGCGGCGGTATACAGCGTTGATTTAAGCAGACTGTATTGCTATCTCATTGCAGGTAAGGCCAGAAGTGGCAAGACTAATATGCTCAAGGTCATGATAAAGTCTGCAGTACTGCGCGGAATAGAGAGCGTTGTCATTGATTTCGGAGGCGAACTTTTGGCTTTGACAGAACAGGAGAACCTGAAATTGATCAACGACGATGCCAAGCTGTTTGACTTTTTTTCAAAGTTGCTACCGGATTTTCAAGAACGCAACAGTAGGAAGAAAGCGGATATACAGGCGGGGTTGTCGGACACCGAAATCTATGCGGATATGTGCAGTTATCCTGCAAAGTTCATTTTTGTTGCGGATCTTGCAGATTTTGTCGTGCATGTGCTGCACCCGAAGGACGTGCCCGACATGAAAGCTTTTGTGGAAAATATTTTAGACAAGGGAAGTTTACATAATATATATTGGGCGGCTTGCTATGACCAGGAGGATGTGACCAAAGTTGCCGGAACAAAGCTGTTTGACTATTTTGTCGAATACAAGACGGGCATACATTTTGGCGGAAATGTGGCGGGACAGAGAATCATGAATTTTGATTATGTTCCGTATACGGAGCAGACGAAGTTGCAGAAGCCCGGCATTGGGATGCTGCCGGCCAATGATGACGAAGATGTGCGCAAAGTTGTCGTACCATTGGTCAGAAGTCAGGGAGGGGAGTATCACTCAGTGTAGCGCGATGGTATCCATATTAGTATACACCAGGGAAAAACCAGATAGTATAGGGCTTATAGAGACGGCGTGGGACATCATTGCAAAAATCAGCGAGGATTTTTGGGAGATCAAAAACGTTTGCTCTCTGGAACAGATGCGCCAGTTCCTTGTGGAGAAACCGCTTGTCCATATGATGATATATGACATCTGCGACAGGGATTCCCTGCAATTTCTGCCGCAGCTTAGGAGGCTTTACCCGCAGATGCGTCTGCTGGTATTGGCGGACGCGTCCATATCGCCTATGGAGTATATCCGTCCGGCGCTTCGTGTTGACGCATTGTTGCTAAAGCCTTGGACAAAGCGTCAGGTCAGGGAGAGCCTGTATGATTTTCTGGAAGATTATTTAGAGTATGCGGACAGAGAAAAACAGGGGAATCTCAAGTCTTATGTGATAGAGACACGGGAGGGAACCATCAGCGTTCCATATGAACAGATATACTTTTTTGAAGCGCGCGCAAAAAAAATATATGTATGTCTGGGAAAAGAAGAATACGGTTTTTATTCGTCTATCGATAAGCTGGCCGAAGAATTGCCGGATTTTTTTGCCCGCTGTCATAGAGGATTTATCGTGAATATAAGAAAAATCAGAAGGATTGTATTATCCCAAAATATAATCTATCTGTGCGACGGCTTTGACGTGCCGCTCTCCAGAAGTTATAAGGCGCAGCTGAAGGGAATGGGAAAACAGCAATGATAAACATCGATAAGGCATATTATTTGAAAGATCTGGAGTTGGCGGTGCTTTTATCCATGAAGGGTATGGACGAGTTGTATGGCTTTCGGATGAAACAGGTACGGAACCCGAAAACGGAGGACGTATATGAGGCATTGTTTGCCTTGAGCAAGAGAGGACTTCTGACTTTTCGGGAAGAAGAGAGAAATGGATCCGACAGGAAGCGGATCACCATAGAGCCTGATCTTGACGCCATGCTGGAAATCATCACAGAGGCGAAGCATGTCCTGATATACAGCAGTGAAAGAGGAGATCATCCTTCCAGATGTATTTACCTTGGAAAGCGCGCGGTTTTCGTGTCAACGCAGGGCACGGACGGGATTGTCAACAGGGTGTCGGCCTGCCGGATAGAAACGCTGCCGGAAATGATATGTGAATGCGGATTTCAGCCGGATGAACTGGCCGGCGGATCGGACGCTGTGCCGGGCGAATCGACGGACGGAGGCTGTGATGGAGCAGGCAATATTCTGCCGGATATGATAAGAGAAGACGCCATTACAGACAGGCTGAAATGGATATCTGTAACGGATAAGCAGTGTGTCAGACAATATCTGCTCATCCGGGACGGTTTGTATGAATATTGCGCCGTGACGGATCATGATGGCAGACATATTGAATCTTGCCTTTCCAACAGAATAGCGGAGCTGCTGCGCAAAGATTTATCGTCTGTTTTTTCGGATACTGTATTTTGACAGACATACGAGGCGGATCAGCATATAAGGCAGTCGGAAACAAAAGCGGGAAAGAGGAGAAGCACATGGTAAAAAGGGGAACGATCCTGGGTGGTACATATGAAATCATCGAGCAGATCGGCGCCGGTGGCGGCGGTATCGTCTACCGAGCAAGACACCTGAGACTGCAGACAGATGTGGTCGTCAAGAGAATCAAGGATGAAGTGATCGGCAGAATTGACCTGCGCCAAGAGGCAGATATCCTGAAAAAACTCAAACACCCATATCTCCCGCGTGTTTACGACTTTATCGAGACACCGGACGGTGTGTACACAGTGATTGATTATATTCAGGGAGAAAATCTGGAAGATGCCGTCAAAAGACACGGCCGATTTTCCCAGAAGCAGGTTCTCAAATGGGCGGAGCAGCTGGGAGAGGCGCTGGCTTATCTGCATGGGCAGAACCCGCCTATCATACACAGCGACATCAAACCTACGAATATCATGCTGACACCGGACGGCGATTTGTGCCTGATAGATTTTAATATTTCGCTTGCGATTGGCGAAGATATGGAATCCGCAGTTGGGATCAGCGCGGGTTTCTCCCCGCCGGAACAGTACCGGGACAGCGCCGTATATGCGCAGATTACTAAGAACTATACCATTCGACGCGCGAACAATATTCCCAATCAGGATTCCGGAGAGCAACAGGACGACCGGACAGAGTTGCTGCATGTTGTCGAAACCGATGAGACGACGGAGCTTTTGACGAATCAGGATGAAGATAAAACCCAGCTTCTGTGGGAGAAAAACAGCGATAAGACGGCGGCACAGGTGTCAGACGCAGCAGCGTGGGACGGAAAGCGCCCGGCGACAGAGTATGAGCAGTCTTTCGGCAAGGGCATCAGCACACGCTCAGATATCTACAGTATGGGCATGACGCTCTATTATCTGTTGACGGGAGTCGAACCCGTGGCAGACTTTGAGCAGAGAATACCAATTAATCAGGTGAATATTCAGATCAGCGAGGGATTCGCGCTTATTCTGGATAAGATGACGGCGTTTCCGCCGGAGAAACGGTACGCTGATGGTACAGAATACCTGAAGGCTGTCCGCAATTGTTATAAGCTGGACAGGCGTTATATCACCATGCACAGAAAGCAGACCGCGATACAAGGCGTCGGAGTCGTCGCTCTGGCGTGTGGGATTCTGTTGATTTTCTTCGGGCTCTACAGAATGCGTGTGGAGAAAGACAGCGTTTACTACGCCTTGATCAGTCAGGCGCAGACGGCCATGAGCAACGCAGATTATGACGCGGCGGTACTTTGTCTGACACAGGCAAAGGAGATGGATGAATCAAGAACGGAAGCCTACGAAGAAGAAGTCCATATGCTTTATCTGCAAAACGATTATGAGGAATGTATTCGGCAGGGAGAGTTTTATATAAACACTGTCCCTTTCGGGCAGGATACGGAAAGCGCGCGAGAACGCTTCGCTAACATCTGCTATCTAGTCGGGAATGCGTACTATGAGACGGCGAATTACAGCAATGCCGAGAAATATATAGCGCAGGCACTGCAGTTATATGGCGGGAATGGCCTGTACTACAGAGATTACGCCATAGCGCTGGCGAAACTCGGGCGGATTGAAGAGGCTGGGGCACAGTTAGAGAAAGGCATTGCACTGGGGATTACGGAGGATTCCATCTGCATGGCGCAGGGAGAGATTGCCCATGTGCAGGGACAATATTCTGAGGCGGTTGACTGTTTGAATCGCACGATCAGTCTGACAGATGACCGGAGCATGAAAAAGCGTGCGATTCTGCTTCTGAGGGACGTTTACCGCGATATGGGCGACGATACCGTGGATGATGAGATTGCTCTGCTGGAACAGTATGTCGGGCAGTTCGATCAGGTGGATGCGTTGGTTATGACGGAGTACTTGGCGGAAGCCTACACCAGAAAGGCACAGAGCGAAACAGCAGATGCTGACGCATATTATGGGAAAGCGCTGACGCTGTTTGAGAAAGTGCGTGACGGCGGCTATGTGACCTTTCAGCTGCAGCAGAATATCGCGATTCTATATGAAAATCTGGGACGATTCGATGAGGCGGAGCAGACGCTTCTTGATATGGCGAAAGATTATCCAGATCGCTATGAAACATACAAACGGCTGGCTTTCCTCGATGCAGACAGACAGCAGACACTGGAGAACGCGGATAGGAATTATCAGAAGACGTTTGAATATTATGGGAAAGCGAAAGAACTGTATGGCGGCAAGACACAGGACATGGAGATGCAGATACTCGACAATATGATACAGGAGCTTAAAGACGGAGGGTGGGAGTGATGACGTGATAGGAATGACGAGCTATATGATATTGTGCGGGATAAAAATATAGATTAATAAATTATACAAAAATGATAAGGAGAGCGAAGAAATGAACGAAGGGCAAAAACGGGAAGAAAAAATGAGGGAGAATCAGACTTACGGTCTGGCGTCGGACAAAAAGAGCAGTAAAGGACACAGCAGATTCATTGGGATTATTGCTGCAGCGGCAGTTCTGATCGCAGTTCTGATCGGCGTGGGTATCTATAATTCGCCGGCAAATCAGCTGGCCAGGCAGTTAAACCTGGGCAATAGATATTTGGAAGAAGAGAATTATGAAATGGCGGCTGTAGCTTTTGAAAAGGCAATCGCAATCGATGACAGATGTCTGCCTGCATATGAGGGACAGATTCAGGCGTATATGGGAATAAACGATGCCGACCGGCTTATGGAGGTATATGAAAATGCCTTGTCCGCAGCAGAAAGTGCAGATGAGAATGCAGAGGCACAGGATATAGAATCGGTTGTGGCTATATATCTGGCGGCAGAGAATGTATATAACGGCGATACAGACAGGATTATCGAAGTATTGGCGAAAGGAGCGGAACAGACAGAAGATACAGGAATAAAAGAAAAACTGGAGGAGAACCAGAAAAAAGCGGAAGAAGAAGCATTGGCCAAAAGCCTGGAAGCGGCGCACGGGTATGCGGAGCAGGGAGAATATGAGAAGGCTTTGGAAGAATACGATAAAGTGCCGGAACAAGCGTATGAAAATGAAGATTATCAAACAGGGCTGGGAGATTGTCTTCAGAAATATGTGGACAAGCTGATGGATGAAGAGCGGCTGGATGAAGTGAAGGAGGTAGCGGATCGATACGGGGCAAAGACTGATCATGTTGATTTTCAGGATATTTTAGACAGAGTGGCAGAAAGGGAAAAGCAGGCACAAGGCACATGGGTGGATGATTTATTTGCCAAGATGATGGCTGGCGATTATGAGGCGGTATATGCCATTATGGAAGCACCTGATTTTATAGACAAATGCAGCGAGTATCCACATGAAGAAGTCTATTGGAGTATGGATTACTGCCTGACAACCAGTGATGGGAAAGTGATAGGCGTTATAAGGTCTTTAGATTATGATGTGTTACATGTAGCTTACTGTGTTCATGATGAGCATATACATAATGAAATTGATGGATTGCGGTATCCTAATACCATATCTGGAGATGATTATTGTTATGAAATAAAAGATGGAAAAAAGACATGCCTGATTGGGAACAAAGGTATTGGTTCGGATGGAAGTGTATGGGAAGTTCCTTCAGAGGGTATATGGGAAGCATTTCATGTGTAGAGATACTGTTGCATAGAAGTATTGACGAAAAAAGGACAGTGGGTTGCAGAAAGAGTTTATGATGAGATGAGTTGTTTGAAGTAAACGCATAAGCGTTGTGGATACTGGATAATAATGACCAACGTAATGAAGAAAAAGGAACAGAAGAATGAACGAAAAACAAGAGAGTACAGAGCATATAACAGCGCAGTCGGCAGATATAGCGCAGTTACAGATGGAACGGGAAAGGGACAAAATACTAGAACAGTCGGCTACCTTAAAATCTGCAGTTAGTGATAATGAAAAGAAGTCTGCAAACGAATCCGAAGGTGCAATGCCAAACTGCAACAACAGAAAGCACGGCAGATTCATGGGAATCATCATCGCTGCAGCGGTACTGATTGCTGTTCTGATTGGTGTCGGTCTTTACAATACGCCAGCTAACCGCGTCAGTCGATATCTGGATCTGGGAAACCGTTATCTGGAAGAACAAGATTATGAGCAGGCGGTAGTTGCTTTTGAGAAAGTTATCACAATAGACGAACGGTGTATAGAAGCATATGTGGGAGGTATAGAAGCTTACATTGCGATGGACGACAACACTAAGCTGACGGTTCTATATGACAAGGCCTTGACCGAACTTGAGGAGTTAAGTGAGGCCGAACTTGGGGAGTATATGGATTCTGTAACGGCCATCTATCTGGCAGCAGAGCGGGTATATCCGGAAGACTTAGAGAAAATAATCAGCATATTGCGCGAGGGTTACGATAGGACTGGGCATAATGCGAATATAGAAGAGCGCTTGGTAGAGAATTATCTTATGCTGGCATCATCATATACTGACACTGTGAGCAGTAATAAGGCGGCGGTGTCTGCGGACGATGCAGCCGCCGCGTATGAAAAAGCGATCAGCCTATTGACAGATGGATATGCTGCGACGGGAAACCAGCGTTTAAAAACAGAGCTGGATAAAATTCAGACTATGTACCAAAAAATTTTAGAGTGGAAGAATTATGTGCAGACGGTCGAGAGCGTACTTGATCGGATAGCGCATTATTGTCGGGACGAGGACTATGATCAGGTTTTTGAAGTGATGCAGTCTGAAGAATTTGCAAAGATTCTCGAGAGAATCCACGAGTTGGAGCAGATTCACAGGATCAGCACTGAATATGGAGAGATCGGTATCTATCAGGTGGACTCGGAAGTTTATGGCAACTATATGATTTACTATGGAGAATATGAAGGGGAGGATCGACAAGGACAGGGCGTGTGGCTTGGTTATTATGACAATAATAATTATATGGCAAAAGGAAGCTGGCAAGCGGATCTACCTCAGGGAGAATTTGTGGTGAGAGAATGGAGTAGTGAATTGGCAGAGGGCGTAACTTATCGTGTGATAAGCGGCAATGTGGACACAGGATTGTGGAACGGCAATGTAGAATGGAACTTTGAATGGGAAACAGGAGCGGTGGAAGTCTTTCCGGTATCTTTTGACAGAGGACATTGGAATGTGATAAGACAGGATAATGGCGATTATATTGTAAGTGATAATGGTAGTACAGAATCAGGAATTATGTTTATTAAACCGGAGGAGATTGATAGGTTGTGCGGTATTGAAGGATTTACAGAGGAAAGCCCATTATATTAGGACAAGCTGTTTATTGCTGTGGTGACGGTGCTGATGGTAGTTCTGATCGGCGTGTGTATTTATAATACGCTAGCACATCAGTTGGCCAGACAATTAGACTTGGGCAATAAAAGATTAGAGAAAAAATTGAACAGAGAGTATAGATAAGCGATTGTGAAGAAACAGAGAGAAAAAGTGAGCAAAGAGCAGAAATCAACAGAAAAGATGGAGAAGCAATCAGTGCAACCAGAGTTTAAACGGATTGAAAATATGGCGGCGGAGTCCGCAGTTGCCGCATCTGACAAAAGGAGAAATAGAACGTTTATGGGAATGATTGCGGCCGCCGTAGTGCTGATCGCAGCCCTGATCGGCATCGGTACTTACAATATACCCACTAATCGCATGAGCCGACACCTGAAGTTGGGCGCTCGCTACTTGGAAGAGCAGAACTACGAGCAAGCGGTTGTAGAGTTTGATCAGGTTATTGCCATCGATCCGATGAGCGTGGACGCATATCTGGGTAAGGCGCAGGCCTATGAGGGCATGGGCGATATGGAGAAGGCAATCGAGACTTTGATGGCTGGATATGAGAAGACAGGGGATGCGCAGCTCAGGGCGCAGCTTGTGGATGCCTATCTGGAACAGGCGGCAGGCTATGTGCAGGCGGCGGACTATGACAGTGCGCTTGCGGTTTATGACAAACTCTTGGAATTGGATGGAGAGAACGAGCGGGTGCAGGAGGCTGTCGGAGACTGCCTGACAGACTATATTGAGCAACTCATCAGTGAGGAGCGCTATGACGAGGCAAAAACCTTGATCGAGAAGTATCGGGATAAAGTATCCGGCGTAGATTTTCAGGCATATCTGGACGAGATTGAAGAATTGAAAGCAGAGGCGGAACGAGAAGAACTGCTGGCAAATGTGCCGGCGTTTGATCTTGAGGATATTACGATAGCGGGATACGACTTGTTGGAACCACATTTTGATGAAGTGTTGGCGGCTTTGGGGTATCCATATGGGGATACATCTATAGGAGATGCTGGAATTGTGTATGTGGGGGAGACAGAAGGAAAAGATGGGACTGATTTAGTTCTATTTGTTCCTGTTACGCCTGAAACTTCTCTCGGTACTTTTGGGTATGATGGTTCTGTTTTGAATTTAAGTAAGGTGAATGATGAGGTGCCGGAACTGCACCATTTAGTTGGGGATTGGTGCGAATTGCCGATTGTGCTAGAGGATAGTTATGAAAAATGGTGTGAAAAAATAGGGGTGGATTTGATCAAGAAATCACGCTTTGCTGTTGAAACTACGGAAAACGGAACGGAAGAAAGGACGAATACAGCTTATACAGAGCAACTTTATACTGTGCCGTCGGATGAAGGGGAGGAACCGCTTATCAGTTATTTTGAAAAATCGTATGAAACAATTATACGTGACAAGGGCATTATTGCAGATGCATACTGGTATGATTACGATATGATAGCATCTTTAACAATTGGCGTAGAAAACAAAAGTATAAACAGCTTTTCTATATCAGCACATTTTTTGGATGACACGCTTCAATATGTTCATTATTCTATTGACTATGTTGACTGAGTTTTGACAGAAAAAATATATAATCGAAATATGAGAAGAAAGGATTCACAAGATGAGCGGCACATTCATAGTAGGCGCAGGAATCGCCCTAATCATGGTTTCGGCAGCGCTTTTTATCGCATCAATTATCTACCACAATACTGCGGGCAGACGGATCAGGGAAGAACTGGACAGAGAATACAGATGACATCCTAGCAGGCTATGCGGACAAAGACTTAGTCCGCAGACGTTCCGGCATCCGAATCAAAAGGGATGTTATGCTGCTGCAGCAGGGATTTCAGATAAGTGTTCTGAGATGAAAGTTCTTCGATTTTTGGCAGATAGTATTCACTGTCTTCTCGCCTGGTGCGTTCGATAATCTCTTCGGAACTGGTGCCGAACAGATTTAATAAACCTTCACAAACCATGAGTGATTCTCCTTTCGTTTTCGTGTTGGCCCGGGTCAACTGGTGCAGATAACGGATGTAAACTTCCTGTTCCTGGTGCAGCCTGTAATCGTCTGCGAGCCGGTCGGCCAATCCTGTCTCCGCCAGTCTGTCGGTGAGACAGCGCAGATACAGGCAGTCTTCCGGCAAGAGCTCGCTTGTAACGATAATCTGTGCAGGAAAAGTCTCTTTACTGATATGATATACTCCCGCGGCGATTTTTGCAACCGTTAAATGTCGGTCTCTGCGCAGATGTGATATCAGTCTGCGGGGAGAGCGGAGACTTAAGAAAGTCAGGCTGATATCCAGGGCGGAATATGCATTGCGGCCGCTGCTCTGGTCGATGAGCAGTCCGGCGTAGCCGATGGTTTTATAGTAGGCGTCAGTAGTGATGGAAGAACCAAGCCCTTTGATCTCGAAGAGGTTGAAGGAGCGGAAGAGGCGGGCGATATCTTTTGGTATGATCCGCTCCGTCAGTTTTTTGATGACCAGCAGGTCGATGCGGAGACCGTTTTTGCCGAGAACATACTCTGTCATGTATTCTAGGAGATCGTCGTAGTCACGTAGATCAATCTGCAGAGCACAGACGGCGGCCTCATGCCAGTTGACACGTTGAAGTCTTGGGCGTTTATCTGTTTTGCCCGGTTTTGTTGATATGGCGGCAGAAGTAGATTTTAAAGACATAGACAGATACCTTTCGTGAGAACAGCCGTGTGGCTGTGAGATGTCCGCTGGGACAGATGAAAGACCAGACGGGATTTAGTGATAGATCAATGATCAATCTGATCAGTGTGCCGGTGTATTGGCAGAGAAGAATTTAATTATCTTTATAAAAACTCATTGTAGATTATATAACATATTGCATCGATTCAGGCAAGGCTTTTGTCGAATGTAAAGTGTAGAAATAAATGAGAAAAAGTAAAGTCTCACGTCTCAGATTCTTCAAGATATAGATGCGAGAAAGTCAATGTATGATAACAGCTACAATATATAGTATTGTGCAGGATGATGAAAGTATTGAGAACATAAGGGTAGGAGATCGAGGGAAACAGAAGTATGAGTGAAGAACAGAAATCTATGGACAAACTTGTAAATACAGCACCAGGCGGCAACAACGGCAGAAAGCGCGGCAGATTCACTAGGATCATTATCGCTGCCGCGGGATTGTTTGCGGTTTTGATTGGTGTCGGCATTTATAATACGCCTGCTAACCGCATGAGCAGACACTTGGATCTGGGTGCCCGTTATCTGGAAGAGCAGAACTACGAACAGGCAATCGTAGAGTTCAATCAGGTTATTGCCATCGACCTGATGAGTGTGGACGCGTATCTGGGCAAGGCGCAGGCGTATGAAGGCATGGGCGATATAGAGAAGGCAATCGAGACTTTGCAGACAAGTTATGAGAAGACCAGAGATGAGCGGGTGAAGGAGGCTGTCGGGGACTGCCTGACAGATTATATTGAACGGCTCATCGAAGAGGAGCGTTATGACGAAGTAAAAGCCCTGATTGAGAAGTATCGGGATAAAGTGCCCGGCGTGGACTTTCAGGCATATCTGGATGAGATTGAGAAATTGACTTTATCAGTAAAATGGGAAAAACTGCTGAAAAGTGTTCCTGAATTTGATATCTCAGATGTAAGAATTATGGGATATGATTTGCAGGAACCTCGTATGAAAGAAATTTTGAAAGCACTGGGGTATACGGAAGTTTACGACGGATATTTTTCGGGATTTATTAAATTGCAGGACGGAGTGTATGAAAGTATATCTGAAAGTGGCGTTGCGTTGTGGATGGATACTGGTCACGAAAATATTGAAGAAAGTATGAGTCTTGCTTGGGATTATTATGAAGATGGCGAAGAAGGACTTTTGTCAATGAACAAAATAAATGGAAAAGAGACGGAAGCATTGAGTATTGGTTTGGCAAGATGTGATCTGCCATTATCGATAGGCGATAGTTATGAAAAATGGTGTCAACTTCTTGAAACAGAAACTTTGAAAGAGAACTCTATAATTCCGACGGAAGAGAAGAATATATTTGATAAAGATTTGGGTATGAATCATACAATGTGTACTTATGTGGTCATGGCAGATGATGTTAGCCAGGAAAACAATGAAATAGTATATTGGGAGGATATATATGAAAAAGAAGTGCGATGTGGAGAAAGTGACAATATGGATGAATATATGTATGATTATGATATGATAGCTGGTTTTGAAACAGATGTACAAGCTGGCAGTCTCTCTCATTTTAGAATGGAGGCCTTTTTTAAAGATAGAACTGTACAGCATATCTATTATAGTTTTCGATGGAGAACATAGTAAAGGATGGGATGAGGGTATTGCGGGTTTTAGAAAAATATGTTCATCTTGATAAATCTGATAAATCAGTTATAGAGTAGTGATTATTATCTTCTAGGCCATTATTAGCATAATGCATGCTGTGACTATGTGGAATGGTAATGGTATGGTGGCTATCATATTCGGGTACGGTCAGCTGGAAACGGGAGGGAGGTGGTTGGTGGAAATGGCGCTGCAAAAGGAAGCCTGGGACAATATAATATTGCGGCAGTGTTGGTATATGTACAGGGAAGAAAAAGTGCTTTTTGTCCCGATAGACAGGTAGTCTGTCAGATAATCGCAACATTGTCGCGATGCTATATTACACTGGTATCAATGAATTATAGAGAGATTGTGCAGAGAGGAATTGGGCATGATATTGGTTGATGTGTATGTGCCGGCAGTTGGCAATGTTTATGATTTTCAGCTGGATGAAGAAGAAAAGATCAGCGCGATCATAGAGGAGATTGGCGAGTTGGTCGGACAGAAGGAACATTGCAAAATTGTGGGCAGAATAGAGGATTTATTGCTGTGTACCAGAGAAGATAAACGAATTTTAAGGAAGAATTTGTCTTTGGCGGCCGAGGGAATTCACAATGGAAACAGTCTGATTATGGTATAGATGGAGTGGCAATGTTTAATGTGATAGCGGAGCAGATGGTTCATGAATGTAATCATATGGAAAGGGAGACATTGGAATTGTCTGCAAAGGGAATAGAACTGGACGAGGCGATCAGTGCTCTGAAAAGTCTTTCCGCTATGGGTGAGGCGGTTACGCGGCTGGAACATTTGCGTGTGCAGATGGATACCGAGGATATGATTCTGAGGCAGATGGCACAGGTCCTGAATAAAGCGCTATTGTACTATATGAACTGTGAGAACAGAGTTTGTAACAATGCGGAACAGAGCGTTGTCACATATGCGCAGCGTAAAACAGGTTTGAATCGTTTCTCCGCCATAGCGGATATATTAGGTGGTATATAGAAAGGAAGTGCCATGAGATGGCGATTAAGGAAATTGGAATCAATACGTCTACGCTGGCGAGCGATATAGACGGACTGAAATCTGTGCTTGCGAAAGCAAAAATGCAGTTGGAAGAAATGTTTAACCAGGTAATTGAGCTTGACACGATGTGGGATGGACCGGCAAATGCTGAGTTTGTCCGGCAGTTTGGCATTGACTATGAGAATGGAAAAAGCATGTGCAGCACGGTGGCATCGCTGATAGAGAGCATGGAGTATGCAAGGGATCAGTACAATATCTGCGAGAATGAAGTTCATGGTATTGTTTCAGCAATCAGTGTATAGGAGGAGCTATCATGGCGATTTTTGGGGAAGTGCAGATCAAAGTAAATTCGGCGGTGCTCAACAGCAAAGCGGAAACTGTCTCGGCCAGTATTCAGAAGATGGCGGAGTGTTTTGAACAGATGGAAACTATCATCGGCCGGACTTCGTATTATTGGATCGGTGAGGCGGGCGAACTTCACAGAAAGATATATCAGGAGCAGAAACCGCAGATTGATGATATGATGCGCCGCCTGAAAGAGCATCCACAGGACCTTGTGTCGATGGCGCAGACTTATGAGACGGCGGAGGCGGCGGTGCAGTCCATGGCTGCGGAACTGCCGGGAGACATTATCAGTTAGGAGAAAAGAATGGCGACACGGAAACAGATTGAGTTTGATTTCAAGAAAGCGTTGGGGCAGGCGGATAAGATCGAAGCCATAGCTGAAAAATTGAATAAGATGTCAACTGTGGAGCTTGGTAATATCATGCAAAATCTTTCGGTCGGTTGGAAAGGTGAAAATGCAGAGTTGTATTTGTCCAAGGGCAGTTCACTGCAGGATAAAATGAACGAAACCGCCAAGTCGCTGTACGCTGCGGCATCGGAAATCAGAACAATAGCAAAGCGTATATACGACGCGGAGATGGCTGCGCTGGCGATAGCGCAGGAGAGAATATACTGAGGATAATATTTTTATAAATATTTATCATACATCATAAAAGGAGGAATTGACATGGCAGCTTTTCAGGTAACATCATCGGAATTAAAAGCAAAGGCGTCGGAGCTTCGCGAGTTGAATGCGCAGTTCAAGACGCAGACGGGTAATCTGGAGACGCAGGAAGGCTCGTTGATTACTATGTGGGAGGGGTCTGCGAGAAATGCTTTTGACACGGCGTTCAAGAATGACAAAACGCAGATGGACAATTTCTATAATCTGATCGAGCAGTATTGTGTAGCATTAGAAAATATCGCTGCAAAGTACGATATGGCCGAGACGCAGAATTTCTCTACAGCTCAGAGCAGAACCTATTGATCGCAAACGTATTTAACTATTTGATGAAAAAAGGAGAGAGGAATTATGGATGGCATTATTAAAGTGGATCCCCAGAAACTGATTAGTACTGCGGAAGAGTTCAATGGAACAGGAAATCAGGTGAAATCTCTGCTGGATAATATGGTTTCTATCATTGATAGTCTGCAGTCTGTATGGGAAGGAGAGGCGGCGACTACATACAATACCAAGTTTCATCAGCTGCAGGATGATATGGACAAAATGTATCGCATGATACAGGAGCATGTCAAAGATTTGAACGAGATGGCACAGCAGTATATTACTGCAGAGAATGTCAATGTTGAAACCGGAAGCAGCTTGGCAGGGGATGTGATCAGCTGACGGCATGAATAATACGGGGATAGCTTAGGAAGCTATCCCTATCTGGGGCATATAACAGATAGGGTAAATTCTCGTTATGAAATATCAGATAACAGGCTTCCATGATAAGAGAAGGTACATAAAATGGCTCAATTTACGGTAAAATCAGAAACGGTAGTTTCCGTCATAGATATGGAAAATACCTTGGCTCAGACATTGGGAAAATTGGAAAACGATATTCGAGGTATCGGTAATTCGTTGGGATTTAATTTGGCGACGGTATATAATCTCAAAAGTCGTGTGCATGGCGTTGCAGATAGGGTGGGAGAGCATCAGGATAGCGTAAAAGGCATGAGCCAGACTCTGCAGGAAGTCTTGAACGTTTATCAGAATACAGAGAGTGCGATATTAGGGAAAAAGATAGTCACAGACAGGGGAAATTCTATAAATAGAATTAGCAGTACAATTGGTGATACAGAGGTTCCGGATAATAATTTAACGAAAACATGGAAGAAACTGGGAAAGATAGCGCTGGACGTATTGGGTAAATTTGGACTTGCCGGTGAAATGGCAGCTTTTCCAATAAGCGCCGTAAAATTGCTTGTGGATGGCGACGGGCTGAGCGCAAAAGATTGGGGCTCTATACTGAAAGGCGCCGGAAACAGTGGAATCGGAATATTTAAGACGGTAGATTGGCTGAAGAAAGGTGCAGAGGGAGGCTGGAGAAAGTTTTTTGGTTTCACTGCCAAAAGTGTAGATCCCAAAGCCGGATGGCTTGAACGGACAGCAACTTCTGCAAAAGATTCTTTGAAATCCGGCTTGGGGTTAGAAGAGGTTGATGGTAAATATCGTGTAAAAGGGACTAAAGTCGCCGGATGGGCATTATCTTTAGTAGCAAACGGATTTGCTAATTATGATGAATATGAGACAAAACTTGGCACAGATCAGGAAATAAGTAAGGAAAGGGCAGTGGCGGAAACCATAACAGAAACCGGTATAGATATCGCTAAGGGAGCGGCACTTACGGCAGGTATAGCCGTAGGATGTGCGGCATTGGGAGTTGGAGCCCCGGCTGTAGTGGTTGGTGGTGCAGCGGTTATTGTATCCGGCGTGGCAGACATTGTATGTGAAAAACTTACAGGGGAAAAAGTGACAGAGTTTGTATCAGATAAGATACTGGATTTGGATAAAATGCAGGATGCAGTGGAGTCCGCAGGAAAAGTTATCAAAGGAGTAGCCAAAAGTGCCAAGAAAGCTGTATCTGGGTGGATGGAAAAGGTGTTTGGCGGCCATTCGCAGATACAATATGCAGGTGCTTAGTGATTGAGACTGAGTAATTTGCTATCAACAACAAAAATTAATGTAAAAGGAGCAGAGTTATGATCAAAAATCTATTGCCGATCGGAAGTGTTGTGATGCTGAGAGATGCGGAGAAGCCTTTGATGATCTATGGGATAAAGCAGTTAGATTCAAATAATCCTGGGATTGAATATGATTACATAGGAGTTTTATATCCTGAGGGAAATATTGGAGCAAATTTTCAGTATCTTTTTAATCATAAAGATATTGTAGAGGTTCTCTTTAAGGGTTATGAAACTGATGAATGGCAAGAATTTTTAGATACTGTTGCAAAAGCATACAATGAGTAATTCATAGGATATTCAACAAACGTTTTTGAGAACGGAAAATGAAAAGGAAAGTGTACGAAAAGAAAAAAATGAGTTATTTGCGCAAAGAATTCTTTACTGTAATCATGGGAGTACTTTTTGCTGGTGCGGTAGCGTTTGCGGATGGCAGTGCGGCTGTTGTTGAGACTTATACGGGAGAATCCCAGATATCTGTATATGTAAAAGGGATAGAAGCGGACGCACATAATACGTCAGTGCAGATTGCGACTGCTGCGGTAGATCAATATGATATGAAACCACTTTCTGCGTTGGATGTGCCTATGCAGACGCTGGTAATGGTGGACAATTCTGTCTCCATATCGGAAGATAACAGGAAGAAAGTGGGGCAGCTTTTGCAAGATCTGATTGCAGACAGAATCAATCAAGAGGAACTTTGTATCGCAACTTTTAGTGAAGAACTCCATGTAATAGCAGATTATACCAGTGACTACACCACGCTGCGACATGCGATAGACAGTATCGCTTATGAAGATCAGGAAACTTATCTGACAGATGTCTTATATGAAGTGCTCAAAGAACAGTTTGCACAGCCTGAGGATGATGTATATCAGCGAATTGTTATCATATCGGACGGTGTTGACAATAAGTCCCTTGGCTATACAAAGGACGAACTGTATTCTCTGCTCAAAGAGGTTGCGATTCCGGTCTATACAATAGGAAGCGTAGGTAAAAATAATAATGAAGAGTTGGAAAATATGTTTGCACTGAGCAGGATGACATCGGCAGAAGCTTTTTTACTGGACGAAACGGAAGATGTTTTATCGATTTCCGAAGCACTCAGACAGGACTGTGATATTGTGCGCTTGGTGATTACGCCGCCGGAGTCGCTTATGGATGGCAGTGTGAAGACGGTTAAGATTACGTTCGCAGATTCTCAGACATTGTCTGCGGAGATAACTATGCCCCAGGTAGTAGTCGATGCGGAAACGGATGATGCGCTTGTGCATGAAACAGAAAAGTTGGAGCCGTCCTTGTATCAGGAAGAAAGCGGGACGGTGGAACAGACTGAATCTGTACCGCAGAGCACACAGCATCGAAGACATGGCAATATGCCGTTTATTCTGGGAATTGTCTTATTGATAATGGCAGCGGGCGTGGGCGTCATTATATTTCTGATCAAGAGGAAAAGGACGAAAGATGACAAAGATGAAATTAAGCCTTTTGATGACGGCCAGATTCTGAATCCTTGGGGAACGGAGACGGAAGATGAAGGACAGCTTACCGAAATGCTGGGAAGTGCAGGCGATAATGGAGAGACACTGCTGATCCTGCCGACGACGGCGGCATATCAGGTGAGCCTGACGGATATCCATATCGCAGGCAGAACCTATACAGCGCCTTTGAATCGAGTGGTTGTCGTAGGCCGTAAGGCGGAAAGCTGTGATATTGTACTGGACTATGACAAATCGGTTTCCGGGCAGCATTGCGAGATTTCGGTGAGAGATGACAAGTTCTATATTAAAGATTTGCAGTCGTCCAATTATACATATCTTAATGGAGAGAAAGTAGCGACAGAGGCTGAAGTTTTTTCGGGTAATGTCATAAAACTCGGCAGATTGGAAATGCGTATTGAGATAAAGAGGGTATAAAAAGTGCAAAGAAGAATATAGAGAAATATTCAAGACATGAAATTTGTGGACTTTGGTTTCAACGGTTTTATTCGAATCAGATCATTAAGGATTGGGAATTGATGGCAGACTCTCTGATATATTTATGAAGTTAATATTATGGTGAATTTTAGATTTGTTTATACTGCAGTAAATGGAAGTGCGCAGGAAGATAAGATAGAGGAATATCGTCGATCTCATGGGGATGTAAATAGCTTATAGTTATTGGAGAATTTGTGGAGAAGAGTGGGGCATGATAAAAGAACAAAAACCGCAAAACCAGATAAAAGTAAATGAGGGTGAGATGGATCCGGTAGATTTTCCAGTATCAATAAAAACCTCTTCGGCAAAAGATTCGATTAGTAGGATTTCTGACATTAGGAAAAAGCACGGCAAGCTTATTATAGTTGTAGCGGCAGTAGCGCTTCTGGCTGTTTTAAGTGGTGTTGGATTCTATAGTATGCCAGTGAATCGTGTGGGCAGACACCTGAATTTGGGTGCACGCTATTTGGAAGAGAAAAAATATGAACAGGCAATTATAGAGTTTGATAAAGCGATTGCAATAGATCCCATGAATGTAGAGGCCTATTTGGGAAAAGCACAAGCATATCAGCAAAGCGATAACCTGTCGATGACATTGGCAACATTACAGGACGGATATGGACTCACAGGAAATGCCGAATTGGAAGACTTTATTAAGCAACTTGTGCAATTAGATTTTTCACTGGCAGATATAAAGATTATGGGGTATGACTTGTTTATGCCCCATTGGGAAGAAATTATTGATGCATTAGGAATTTCAATAGAATCTTATGAATATAGCGATGTTGGACTTCATACTCCGATTTTTACATACGGGGATGGACACGTAAGTATATATGATATATATGATGGTACGACAAAAGCGGATGGTACAGTCTATAGATCAAGGTGGATAGATTATTGTGATTCAGAAGAAAATTGGCCCAGCACCTATCGTGATTGTCCAGAATTAGGAGAGGTGGATTTCCTTGTTAGGAATAATGTAGCAGCTATTGCGGATGGCATTCCTATTTTACCGCAAGATACTATAGAGACAATACATGAAACGATGCAATTTGGTATGATAGAGAGTATGTATGAGTTATCAGAAGATATGAATTGGAAAGACTATAATGGGGAAAACAGCGTAGTAAAAATTACAACAAAAGATGACTGGGAGTTACAGAGTTATAGTGAAGACGTCGATGGCTGTATTGGTATTCATTTTAGAAAAGAAAATGAAAAGGGGAATTTGTTTTTTACTATTACTTGTAATTCGGCAGAGGTTCAATATGTAGTGTGGAGAGAATAATTTTAATGTATTGAGAAAGATACTGAGGATGAAGGGAATTATCATTTGGCGGGTGGTTTGAATTTAGGCCTTGTGATATATCTATTCTCTTAAAATCAATATTGTTTCGGGAGAGCCGCTTCGCTTTTGCCCGGATTTTATTACAGATATATCTGCTGAGTGCTATATCGAGGCGGGGGGGGGTGTACAGTACGATATAAGCAATATTGTGAAGTGCTGTGGCATTTCTTAGAAAACAGGACGATTAAAGGCTTATTATGGAGACAAAGGAAGATATGGATACCGGGATCAAACAGGAAAATGGCGAACAGAAACAAGACGGACAGGAGCAAACGGAAAGATTGTCTGCATCCAGCAGAAGGCACGGGATATGGATTGCAGGTGCCGTGGTTGCCGCAGTGCTTGTACTGTTAGCCGCTTTTTTCTTATATGAAAACAGTTTGGTCTATCGTGAATGTTATGCAGAAGCGGGCGTTGAAGTTAGCGTTGCGGATTTTGTGAAAAATCCCGATAAACCAGCATATTTTGCCGAAGACAGCGATGTGGTGGACGTGTCTGTTCCCGGCGAATATCATGTGAAGATAAAGGCGGGGTATTTCTCGCACGACAGCACCTTGCATATAACGGACACTATTGCCCCTGAGGGAGAAGGGGTGAAGGTAAATTTGGAACTGGGGCAGGAGTGTGCCGCAGATGAATTTGTGACAGCGATCAAGGATGCCACCAAAGTAACCGTATCATATGTCGAAAAGCCGGATTTTGAACTGCCCGGGGAGCAGGAGGTAGAGATCCTTTTAACGGATCTGGGCGGCAATACGACCACGGTGGCGGCAGAACTTTTTATCTCACAAGTAGTAACAGAACTAACCTTGGAGGCAGGTAGCAAACCGCCCGTCCTGTCGGATTTCGTGATAGAGGGAGAAGATGCAGCCTTTCTGACGGACGTAGATAAGTTTGATTATACGGTTCCGACAGATCATAAAGTAGAACTGCGTGTAGACGGTAATGATTATGAGGCGATGTTACACATTGTTGATACGGTTGCTCCGATGTTAACTGTGCACGATGTTCGCAGTTTTACCACGCTGACCAGAACGGCAGACGATTTTGTAGTATCTGTGGAAGATGTTACGGAGGTAAAGACAGCTTTTGTAGTCGATCCCGATGTAACTGTTATAGGGGAGCAGGAGCTTGAAATCTGTGCGACCGATGCAGGCGGCAATCAGACGGTTAAGACGGCGAAATTGATCTTAGAAGAAGACAAAGAGGCACCGGTGATCAGCGGCGTCACGAATTTGAGTGTAATCGTAGGAAGTGCCGTTTCCTATAAAAAGAACGTTACCGTTACGGACAATTGTCAGGAAGGACTGAGTCTGACGGTTGATAATAGTGCCGTAAATCTGAATCTCGAAGGCACTTATCCTATTATTTACATCGCAAAGGACGCTTCCGGAAACGAAACCAGAGCGGAAGCCAGTGTGACGGTCAGACCGCGGGTATATGATGAAAACGAAGTAAATGCCATTGCGGATGGCGTGTTGGCACAGATCATATCACCGGGTATGGATCTAGGACAGAAATTGGAAGCAATCTATGGATATGTACAGTCTCATGTAAGCTATACCGGTCATTCTGAAAAGGGAAACTGGATAAGGGCGGCATACGAGGGTCTGGTAGACGGTAAAGGAGACTGCTATGTGTATGCCAGCACATCTAAGGTACTGTTGACAAGAGCCGGCATTGCAAATATAGATATTGCCAAAATACCTTCTAGGACAAGCCACTATTGGAATCTTGTGAATGTGGGAAACGGCTGGTACCATTTTGATACTACGCCGAGACGCCCTGATCACCCGCATATTTGTATGTGGACGGAAGAACAACTGATGGCGTATTCCGCATCACACAGTAATTCCCATAATTACGACCACAGCCAGTATCCGGAGGTAAACTAATGAAGATACTTGGAGTGTTGGGTGGGTTGGGACCAATGGCAACAGCATATTTTCTGCAGCTTTTGACGCAGATGAGCGATGCATCCACGGATCAGGAGCATATGGAGATCGTGCTTTATAGCAAGCCTGCCGTTCCGGACAGAACGAAATTCATAACAGGAGAAAGTACTATGAATCCAGTGCCGGATATGGTTGAGGCGGGAATCCGTCTGAAGAAGATGGGAGCCGATCTTCTGGCCATTCCCTGTATTACAGCGCATTATTTTCACCGGGAACTGGAAGAAAAGATCGGGCTGCCCGTTCTTCATGCCATAGAGGATACGGTATATTATCTTCAGGAAGACCATCGAACCAAGGTGGGAATCCTTGCAACGAGCGGAACCATAAGGAGCGGACTGTTTCAGGAGGCTTTACACAGAGTGGGCATTACGCCCCTTGTGCCGGATGCAGAAGACCAGAAAGGCGTTATGGACATCATTTACCGCCAGATTAAGGCCGGAAAACCGGTTGACATGGTTCTTTTCGATCAGATCTCAAAGAGGTTATTCCAAGCGGGAGCACAGACGGTTTTGCTGGCTTGTACGGAATTGTCTTTGATCAAAAGGGATCATGTTTTGCCGGCAGGGTATCTGGATGTTATGGAGGTCTTGGCACGCCGTTCTGTTTTGGAATGCGGCTGCTTGCGCGCGGAGTATCAGCGTTTAGAGTAGTAGTATACGAACGGCACAGAGGAAAGGCATATAAAAATAATTATCGGCGCAATAACGCCGCGGTTACGGAGAAAGCGATGCAGACACATATTTTAGATTATTTAATTGAAACTGTGCAGAGAACACCGGAGAAAATGGCATATTCTGACGGTACGGATGAGTTGTGTTTCAGGGAGGTATACGAACAAAGCCGGTCGATAGGCACTTTTTTGAGCAACAATGGTGTATATAAAGAGCCGGTTGTCATTTTTATGAATAAACACCCGAAAATGGCTGCGGCTTTTTACGGCACTATTTTCGGCGGAAACTACTATGTCCCCATAGACGTGGAAATGCCGGAAGGACGAATACATCTGATCTTGGAAAACATTGCAGCAAGAATCATGATTTGTGATGACACAACGCTGCCGATTGCGGAAAAGATCGGATTTGAAGGCAGGGCGGTGCTCTACGATGAGGTCTGTCGCACGCAGGTAAAGGAAGAGGTACTGCAAGCAATATATGACCGGGCCCTCGATACAGATCCCATTTATATTGTGTTTACTTCCGGTTCCACAGGAGTTCCGAAAGGCGTTACGGCCTGCCACCGCTCGGTGATTGATTACATAGAGCACTTAACGGAAGCGTTGGAATTTGATGAAGATACAATATTCGGCAATCAGGCACCTTTGTATATGGATGCCTGTTTAAGAGAACTGCTTGTGACGATCAAGTTCGGCGCATCGGCGTACCTGATTCCCAAAGAGTTGTTTATGTTCCCAGTCAAACTGGTGGAATATATGAACCAATATCGGATCAATACGGTCTGCTGGGTGGTTTCCGCGCTGACGATGATATCGGCGTTCGGAACTTTTGAAACCGTGGTTCCGCAATACCTGCGCCTGATCGCTTTTGTCAGTGAAGCTTTTCCGGTCAAACAGTTCAATAAATGGCGCAAGGCGGTTCCCGATGCGGTTTACGTCAATTTATATGGGCCAACTGAAGGAACGGGCGTATGCTGTTATTATAAAGTGGACCGGGATTTTGAACCCGGCGACGTTATTCCTATCGGAAAGCCTTTCAGAAACACGCAGATTCTGCTCTTAGATGAACATGATCAAAGCGCGACGCCGGGAGAGCCCGGAGAAATCTGCATTAGGGGCGCTTCTCTGACTTTGGGTTATTATAATGATCCGGAGAGAACGAGGGAAGTATTTGTGCAGAATCCACTCAATCCGTTTTATTCAGAATTGATCTATCGGACGGGGGATCTGGGCCGCCTGAATGAGAGGGGTGAACTGGAATTTATTTCCCGTAGGGATTATCAGGTTAAACATATGGGACACCGCATAGAACTCGGTGAGATCGAGGCTAACGTAAACATGCTGGATGATATCAAATCGGCCGGATGCGTCTATGATAAAGAGCGTTCCAAGATTGTACTGTTCTATACCGGTGGAATCAATGAAAAGGAACTGACCGTTTGCCTGAAAGAAAAACTGCCGAGATATATGATGCCCAGCAGGATCATCCGGTTGTCTGAGATGCCTTACACGGCTAACGGAAAACTGGACCGGCTGACACTGCTGCAGAAAATATGATACAGATAATCCCGAGATACGGATTCTGATCATAATTATATAGAATGATAAATGGATAACAGGAGGAACTGAAGAAGATGGAAGAGTTGATAGAAATCTTGACCAATCTGCATCCGGATGTGGACTTTGAAACCTGTGATACACTGGTGGATGACAAGATATTGGATTCTTTTGATATCGTAACCATTATCTCGGAAGTGGCGGAGGCTTTTGATGTGACCATTTCGGCCAAGTATATCCTGCCAAAGAATTTTAATTCGGCAAGAGCACTGTATGATTTGATACAAAAGCTGGAGGACGAGGAATAGAAATGCTTTTTACATCATACGAATTTTTGGGGTTTTTGCTGCTGCTGTTTGTGTGTTATTATACCGTTCCTAAAAAATTCCAGTGGATGCTCCTGCTGCTTTTCAGCTATGTATTTTATTTCCTGGCAAACCCATATTACCTCATATATATATCGGTCACTACGGTCAGTGTGTATTATCTGGGGTTTAAGATCGAGGAGCAGGCAGAGAAGCAGAAAGCTTATCTGGCAGCGCACAAGGGGACTCTCGGAAAAGAAGAGAAGAAAGCGTATAAGGAGCGGGTCAAGAAACGCCAGACCGGACTTTTTCTGGCGGCGCTCATACTCAATCTTGGTATCCTGGCGGTATTGAAATATACGAATTTTGTGATTGCCAATGTAAACGGAATGCTGCATGCGTTCGGGAGCGGACATACTATCGTTTTTGTGGATCTGCTGCTTCCTATGGGAATTTCCTTTTATACGTTTCAGGCAGTGGGATATCTGATCGACGTATATCGTGGGACGGTTCCCGCAGAAAAAAATCTGTTCCGCTTCGCGCTGTTCGTCTCCTTTTTCCCGCAGCTGGTTCAGGGACCGATCAGCCGTTTCCACGATCTGTCGCAGACTCTTTATGAGGAGCATGAGTTTGCTTGGAGCAGGTTCAGCATGGGACTGCAGAGGATCCTGTGGGGATATTTTAAGAAGTTGGTGATAGCAGACAGGATGCTGATTGGCGTCAACGAGATAATCCGGAACCCGGATGATTATACCGGTGCTTATGTATTTGCCGGGATGATGTTTTACGCGTTGGAATTGTACGCCGACTTTACGGGAGGCATCGACATTACCATCGGTACGGCACAGTGTCTTGGCATAAGGGTGACAGAGAATTTCAACAGGCCGTACTTTTCCAAATCCATCAAGGAGTACTGGCGCAGATGGCACATCACAATGGGGACATGGTTTACGGATTATATTTTCTATCCGATTTCCATATCGGGCCCCATGTTGAAAATATCAAAAGTCTCCAGAAAATATCTGGGGAACTGTATCGGCAAGAGAGTGCCCGTTTATCTGTCTTCTTTTGCTGTCTGGCTCGCTACGGGCATTTGGCACGGGGCTAGTTGGAATTTCATTGTATGGGGCTTGGGTAACTGGGCGGTCATCATGATCTCGCAGGAACTGGAGCCTTTATACCGAAGATTTCACGCACACTTTCATGTGGAAGACAAGATTGGCTTTCGTATTTTTCAGATTGTCAGAACAGTTCTCCTGATGAGCTGTCTCAGGACGTTTGATTGTTACCGGGATGTGCCGCTGACCTTCCGCATGTTCGGGACGATGTTTACAGCGAGAAACTGGAATATCTTATGGGACGGATCGCTACTGGGTTTGGGACTGCAGCTTACAGATTATCTTGTCCTGTTGGCGGGAACGGTTTTGATTTTTGCCGTGAGCATGCTGCAAAGAAGCGGAAGCGTGCGGGAGAAGATCGAGGCAAAACCGTATCCTGTCAGATTCGCGGTATGGTACGGGCTGTTTCTGATCGTGCTCCTGATGGGAGTCTACGGGATCGGATACGATGCAAGCCAATTTATCTATAACCAGTTTTAGCATACGGATTAACGGCTTGGGGAGGCATAGGAACCTATGAAACGAAAGAGGATCATCCGGACGGTATGTTCCGTTTTGGTGGTCGCGTCCACATTGTATATGCTGCAGAGACTGCTGCTTCCGAAATATGTATCAGATGTCGTGGAGGGCAGGCTGATAGCTGAATATTATGCGGAAGAAAAAGACCATGATGTGATCTTTATCGGGGACTGTGAAGTATACGAGAATTTTTCTCCCAAGGTGTTGTGGGAGGATTACGGGATCAACAGTTATATCCGGGGAAGTGCGCAGCAGCTGATCTGGCAGTCTTATTATCTTCTGGAAGACACTCTGCGTTATGAGAAACCGGAGGTGGTCGTTTTTAACGTTCTGGCGATGAAATATGACGAGCCGCAGAACGAGGCTTACAACCGGATGAGTCTGGAGGGTATGAGATGGTCCATGGCCAAGGTGAAGGCCATACAGGCTTCCATGACTGACGAGGAGCATTTCCTGGATTATATATTTCCGATTCTTCGTTATCATTCCAGATGGAGCAGCCTGAAAGCGGAAGATGTGGAGTATCTGTTCGCGAACCGGAAAGTATCGCATAACGGTTATTACATGCGAGTGGACGTAAAACCGGCGAAGGATGTGCCGGAAGGAAAGATGCTGGCTGATTACCGTTTCGGCGAGAACGCCTACCAGTACCTGGATAAAATGACGAAGCTATGCCGGGAAAACGGCATAGAACTGGTTCTGGTCAAAGCGCCTTCGCTGTACCCGTATTGGTACGATGAATGGGAACAGCAGATCGAGGATTATGCCGGGCAGAACGGCCTGTTGTACATCAACTTCCTGGAATTGACAGAGGAGACGGGATTGGATTACAACATTGACACTTATGACGGCGGTCTGCACATGAATCTTTCCGGCGCGGAGAAGATCACGTCTTATCTGGGCCAGATACTTCAGGATGAGTATCATCTGGCCGACCGGAGATCAGAAGAAAGATTAAGTAAGATATGGGCTGGCAAGACAGCCACTTATGAGCAGGACAGAAGAAGACAAGAGGAGGAAGCAGAGAAACAATGAGAAGTATGGCATGGATAGGCAGTATAATGATGGCAGCAGTATTGTGTGGCTGCGGAAGTAATGTCAAGGTCATAGAGGGCGATGTCGCGATAAAGGAGACCTCTGCACCGATACAGGAGAAAGAACAGGAAGAGACGACGCCTGGAAAGGCGGTGGAAAATGTCGGAACGGCGGAAGACACGACGCAGTATAGCGGATATGTCTTTACTTATGACGGCACGATTATCAGTATGGATATGGACGCCGCGCCTATCGTAGAGCAGCTGGGGGAGCCGGACTCTTATTTTGAGGCGCCAAGCTGTGCTTTTGAAGGGATTGATAAAGTGTATACTTACGGTAGTTTTGAATTGGACACTTATCCGACAGACGACAAGGACTATGTGTCCACTGTGGTTCTTAAAGACGATACCATTGCCACCACGGAGGGCGTTGGGATCGGAGATCCGGAAGATAAAGTGGTCGAAGCGTACGGAAGTGAGTGGATAGAGGAAGACGGTATGCGGGTGTATGAGAAGGACGGCATGAAATTGTGTTTTATTTTGAAAAATGATACGGTCGCTTCAATAGAATATCGTTCCACGGCTATCGAGCAGTAGGATGTTATTAAGCGCAATATGCAAGTATGCATATCGGAATAATCTGCGGATGCGATATTTGGGTATGACATGACGGAAATTTAAGGGGGGGGGTATTTGGGGTTTCTTTGATAAGTAGCGTTTTTCACTTTTCAATATCAATGTTAAACCCACAAAAAGTATTATATAAAAGCGTATAGATTTATTCTGTGCGCTTTTATGTTATGTCTCTATTTAGTTATAGATATGGTAGATTGGTTGGAGAAACAGGAATTTGTCAATCGAAGCTATTTTCATAAATATCAAAAATGAAGTAATGGCATAAAATAATGGGGGAGAGTGTAACTTATTTTGTGTAAACGCAATGGATCAATGAAAAAATAGCGCCGTTGTAACGTACACGTCTCTGGTGGTCATCGTCATCGGCTCTCTGTACTTCAATGTCGATCTTTCTTCCGTCACCCAGCACACATTTCGCATCAAGGATACTTCAAGCTGTTGTGCTCACTTATAGTATATCATGTTTCAAACCAAACTCAACAGCATTTTTATGGGAACAATATAAATCTTTTGTCACAAAACAAACGGACTTGAGAATCACCTGGTCGGTTTGTTTTTGGTCAATTTTTATATGTCTGTGCCTTTTCCTGCGATTTTGTTCTGTTCGCTATGCCACATCCCTTCCTGTGATTATTTTATTCGGGGGCATGCGTTAAAGAAAGTTTGCTTTCGGCTTGATTTAGAAGGAGGAAGGGGATTAAGGGGGGGGGAGGACCTCCTATAAGCTGATTTTTACAGCTTTCCGTACTGCGAAAAGCTGTAAAAATTTTGTGGCGATTCCTTTTTAATTGAAAATAGGAAAAACGGGTTGGGAAATAGAAAGACATTCGGGGAAGAAAAAAGGAGAAACCGGATAAGGATCGTGGTGGAGCGTATCTATCTTAGCGGGTAGAGCATGGAAAAACGATTTGATTTCCGGGGTGGTCATGCTATAATATTCACAGTTGCAAGGGGAATTGAAAAGACCACATATTCTTTCTATGTGGACGACGGCTATCCCGGGACAAACTTCCAAAGGCCGAGCTTTCAGAGGATGATTGCCGATATGGTGGAGATCAACAGGCTCAGAAAGAGGAATGCCGAGCTTGACCAGATGTATATCCGGCTGTATGAGGACTATTTCGGCGGGAAGCTGTCAGAAAAGAAATTTGCAGGTCAAATCGACAAAAATATCTATAAATGGAATGCCATAGAGCAGACAATAGAGGGCGATAAGCGCGGGTCTGCGCGTCCATAAACCCACAACAGAAAAACAGGCGACGCAGAGAATTATGATAAAAGACCGGATCCTTTACGAAGACAACGACATCATCGTGTGCCGCAAGCCCGCGGGCATCGCCACGCAGACAGCGCGGGTCGGGCAGGCGGACATGGCGAGCGAAACCGCCAATTATCTGGCTTCCGGAAGCGGCGGCAGGCAGCGTCCGTATGTGGGCGTGGTGCATCGGCTCGACCAGCCTGTGGAGGGCATTCTCGTATTTGCGAAGAACAGCCGGGCAGCGGCGCGGCTGGGGCGTCAGATCGAAGAGAACCGCATGGAGAAAAGTTATCTGGCGGTGATCTGTGGCCGCGGTTTCGCGCAGAGCGGAGAGCTGACGGATTATCTGGTGCGGGACGGCAGAACCAACACGGCGCGCGTGGCGCAGCCGGAGGAGAAGGACGCCAAAAAGGCGGTGCTGTCGTATGAGATTCTGACAGACATGCCGTACGGGGCGGCGCCGCCGGGACTGACGGACGGTGCGCCGCGGATTGCGGTTGCGGGCATACGGCTGTACACGGGCAGGCATCATCAGATCCGGGTGCAGATGAGCCACGCGGGGATGAGCCTGATCGGCGACCATAAGTATGCCGGCGCCGAAGCTCTGCGGATATCGGAGGAGGCGCGTGTCAAGGAGATTGCGCTGTGTGCCTGCAAACTGGTATTTTCCCATCCGGGAACAGGCAGGAGGCTGACCTTTGAGATTCAGCCGGAGAACCGGGTCTTCCGACCGGAATTTTGGCAGAATTATGCAGGGCATACGCCGCATAACGAGCCGTGAAAGCCGCATAATAGAAGAGTGGAATACGATAGAAGAAGAGGCGGAGAGACAGATTCCGGCCTCTTTTTTGACGAAAAAGACGCCGCCTGATAGAACGGCGCGTCGATGATGCGGAGGGGTGAGGAACATGCGCGGGGAAGACGTCCTGCACAACCGGTTGGTGAAGATATGTCTGGTTCTGGCGGGAGTCTGGTTTTTCTTCCGCTATCTCTTCGGTCTCACCGCGCCGTTTATCCTGGCATTCCTGATGATTACGCTGTGCTATCCTTTGCTGGAGCGGGTGCAGAGAAGAATCCCTGTCAAAAAGAAATATCTCGCATTTGTCATGATTCTGCCGCTCCTCGTCCTGATTGCGGGGATTCTCTGGCTGATGATGCTGTGCGGCGGCAGACAACTCGAGGGGCTGCCCGCCTTCTGTACGCAGATCGGAGATCAGATAAAGAACTTCTTTCATCAGTGCTGCTGCGGGCTGGACGGCAGATTCGGCTGGGACGGACGGCGGATTGAGAGTTATGCCGCGGAGCGCGTGACGGTCATGATGCAGAATGTCCAGGAGCAGATTGTGCCGCGCCTGCTGTCCTCCTCCTACAACTGCTGCAAGGGGTTGTTCGCGGCGGTCGGTTTTCTCGCAGTCACCTGTGTGGCAGCCGTTCTTCTGGAGACGGAGTATGCCGGCATGCTGGAGCATCTGCGGGGCTCGGAAGAGCTGCGTTCGGTGTGGGCGGTAATTGAGGGTATTCTGTCCTATCTCACCACTTTCCTGAGGGCGCAGGGGATCCTTATGCTGACCATCAGCGTGCTGTGCGCCGTTACGCTGAGTCTGGCGGGCGTGTGCGGCGGCATTTTCTTCGGTATTCTGGCGGGCGTTCTCGACGTGCTCCCCTTCATCGGCACGGGCGTCGTGCTGGTGCCGATGTCCCTGTGGCAGCTTCTGAACGGGCATTACGCGCGCATGACGGTATGTCTGATTCTATACGCGGCCTGTATCGTGACACGGGAACTGCTGGAGCCTAAGCTGATCGGCAGGCGCATCGGGATTGCGCCTGTCTATATGCTGCTGGCGCTCTATGCGGGGGTGAGGCTGTTCGGCGTCGGCGGTATTGTTAAGGGGCCGCTGGCGCTCGTCACCGTCACGCAGATTCTCAGGACCGTCAATCAAAATGAAAAGGGATAGACGGCAAAGATCCGGACGCTCCGCGGGAGGGCGCTGGCCGCCGCAAAGACATACGTTAATGGGATGCATCGGAAATTGCAGCTGGTAGTGATGTCATAAGAAAATCCAACAGAAAATCACAGTTCTGCCGCAGAGGGAATTTGACGAAAACAGCTCCTTAGATTATGATGGAGAAAGCAGGAGTTAGGGGATTTTGGACGAACAGATGACGAAGCGGCAAAAAGAAGATAACGGACGGGCGCCGCAAAGCGCAGAGGAAGGCTGGCACAGAGACGTGTGCCGGGGGATTGTCATGGCCTGGTTTCTGGTGATGACGGTCGTATATCCCTTTTACGCGCCGGGCGGCTATCTGCATATCGGCGAGGTGAAATTCGTCTTTTTCCGCAACGTAAGTCTGGTCACGCTGGCGGCTGCCGCGGCGGTGCTTCTTCTGGCGGCGCTCTGGCGCCGCGACAGGACATGGCCGATAAGAATCTATGGAGATATGTCCGTGACGGACTGGTTCGCCTACGGCTATCTGGTGGCGGTGATGCTTTCCTACCTGTGTTCTCCATACAAAAAAGACGCGCTGTGGGGCGCGGAGGGCTGGTATATGGGAACCGTCGTCCAGCTGCTCCTGGTGGCGTTCTATTTCCTCTTTTCCCGTTATTTTCACTGTGATATAAGATGGATCGGCATGTGGCTTCTCGCGGCGGCGGGCGTGTTTCTGCTCGGGATATGCAACCGGTATTCCGTCTATCCGATCGACATGGAAGGACAGACGGAGACCTTTATCTCCACGCTCGGCAATATCAACTGGTTCTGCGGATACTGGTCGGTGGCGGCAGCCGCCGGCATGGCGCTGTACTGGTGCGGCGGCAGCGTGCGGGTAAGAGCCGCAGCGGCGGTTTTCAGCGTCATAGCGATGCTGGCCGGCGTGACGCAGGGGAGCGAGAGCGCATATCTTGTCTTTCTGGCGCTGGCGGTTCTGTTTCTGGGGTTGTCGCTTGGCAGCGTCAGACGGTTGTACCGGCTGCTGGAACTCGTCATGCTGTTTGGAATAAGCTGTCTGATTGGGCGCGCCATGATGAGGCTGCCGGGCCTGCGGTACAATTACGGGACGGACGGGGACGGTCTGTCGGGAATCACGGCGGCGCTCTTATGCGGAAACGCGGCGTGGGTCATTCTGATGGCGGCTGGGGCGGTTTATCTGCTGCTGCGCGCCGTGCGGCGGCGGGGGTATCTGCAGGGGGAGCATCCGGCGCGGTACGGCAGTCGCCGGGGTCTTGTGACCGCTGTGTTTGTGGCGGCGGTCTGTGCAGCGGCTGCAGCGGCTCTTATGGCCGACGGGGCGTTTCAGGGCGGCGGGGCGCAGGGATGGCGGATCTTCGCCGAGGACTGGGGACACGGCAGGGGCGCGGCATGGAACTGCGGGCTTGACGCTTACCGCAGTCTGGACGCCCTGCACAAAGCCGTCGGGATCGGGCCGGACTGTTTCGCCGATTATGTGTATGATATCCCCGCGCTGGCGGACAGGCTGGCGGAGCAGTTTGCCGGTCAGAGGCTGACCAACGCGCACAATGAACGGCTCACCCTGCTGGTGAATCTGGGGGCGCTCGGCTGGTTCTGTTATGCCGGCTTTTTGCTGACGGCGTTTGTGCGCTTTTTGAGAAATGGGGCAGGGAAACCTTTTCTGTATGTGTGCGCCGCCGGGATAGCGGCATATTGGGTACACAACACAGTCAGTTTCCAACAGGTACTGAACACGCCCTTTGTGTTTCTGCTGGCGGGCGTCGGGGAGAGACTTTGCCGGAGCGCGGAGGAAGCGGAGCGCATGGAGCGGACGGCAGGGGAAGCGCGTGAGGAAGAAAAGGGCGCGGCGGAAGGAAAGCCCAGGCTGGTGCGGCTGGCGGAATATCTGTTCGCTGCCGTAGCGGCTGCGATGTGCGCTGCGGTCGCTTTCTATGTGCGGGACGGCTATCACCAGATCGGCAGCGCCAAGTTTGCCGTGTACAGGGCCGTCATGGTACCGGGCGGCGCTCTGCTTCTTGCTGCTGCTGCCGCCTGTCTGATTTCCCGGCTTGGAGAGCGCCGGCGGCTGCAGTTTGCCGCTGCGGACTGCTGTGTGCTCGCCTATCTGATCTTCACGGATATCTCTGTGGCGGCGGGCGGGTTTTTCGGCGATGCGCTGTGGGGATATGACGGCTGGAACATGGGTCTTATGGCGCAGCTCAGCTTCATTCTGCTCTATCTGTGCGCGTCGCGGTTCGGGCGGTACTATCGCCAGCTCCTCGCGCTGCTGTGCGTCGTAGCGAGCGCCGTATATGCGCTGGGCATCCTGAACCGTCTGCTGATCGATCCTCTCGGGTACTATGATGGGCTGACGCAGGAGCAGATGGCGCAGTTTCTGTCCACGCTGGGGCAGAACACCTGGTACGGCAGTTTCCTGATCGTGACGCTGCCTGTCGGTATGGGGCTGTTCCTCTATGCGGACAGAAAACCGTGGCGGGTTCTGAGCGGTATTTTTATGACGGCGGGGTTCGGCACGCTGGTGACACAGAACAGCGACAGCGCATATGTCGGGCTGGCCGGAGCGTTCGTCGTCTTCTTCGTGCTGTCTTCGGGGACGCGGGAACGGATGTGCCGCTATATGGCCGCGCTTGCCCTTTTCTTTGCGGCCGGCAAGCTCATGTACTGTCTGCTGTGCATCCGTCCGAATCCGGCGCTGCGGCCCGATTTTGTGACGCGGCTCATGTGGACGTCGGGCGCGACGTGGATATTGCTCTTCGCCTGTCTTGCCGCAGCGCTTCTGCTGTACGGGATGGGGAGAGGCGCCGTGCCGTTTCGCTACCCGGAACGTCTCATGCGCAGACTGCGCCGTGTTGTGCCGGCGGCGGCTTTGGCGGCTGTGGCGGCAGCGGTCCTGCTGATCGTACTGCAGACGGCGGGCGCGCTGCCCGGAGCCGTCGCCCGCAGACTGGCGGACATTTCCTATTTTAACTGGAATTATGATTGGGGCAACGGCAGAGGAAAGATCTGGACCTTCAGCGCGAAGGTCTATGCCGGGATGGATACCGTGCATAAGCTGTTCGGCGTCGGCCCCGACTGTTTCCATAGCTATGTGGCGGCGCACTACAGCGGGGAGGCGGAGCTGCTCTGGGGGCAGAAGCAGCTGTCGAACGCCCATAACGAGTGGCTGAATATGCTGATCAACGAGGGATTTTTCGGCGCGGCGGCCTATCTGGGGATCTTCCTTGCGTCGGTTGAGACGGCTCTGCGGAGAGCGCGGGAAAATATGTGGGCGGCGGGAATCGCGGCGGCCTGCGTGTCCTATATGTGCTACAACTTTTTCTGCTACCAGCAGGTACTGTGCACGCCTTTTATCTTTCTTCTAATGGGAATCGGAGCGTATATCGACAGAGAGGCGCGCGCGGAGAAAGTGGGCGAAGACGGTTGACAAAATACGGCCGAAAGTCTAGCATGAAATAGAATGGGAAAAGTTCTGAAAAGTGAAAGCAATACGGAGGAAACGAAAGAATGGCAGACAAGAAGTTAGTGGAAGCGATCACTTCCATGGAGGAGGATTTCGCGCAGTGGTACACCGATGTGGTGAAAAAGGCGGAACTGATCGACTATACCAGCATTAAGGGATGTATGGTTCTGCGTCCGGCGGGCTATGCCATCTGGGAGCTGATTCAGGGGCAGATGGACGCCATGTTTAAGAAGACCGGCGTGCAGAACGTGTACTTGCCGATGTTTATTCCCGAAAGTCTTTTAAATAAGGAAAAGGAGCATGTGGAAGGGTTTGCGCCCGAGGTGGCGTGGGTGACGCACGGCGGTATGCAGCCCCTGCAGGAGAGACTGTGCGTCAGACCTACCTCGGAGACGCTTTTCTGTGATTACTATAAGAATGTGGTGCAGTCCTACCGCGATCTGCCGCAGCTGTGCAACCAGTGGTGTTCCGTGGTGCGCTGGGAGAAGGAGACGAGGCCGTTTCTCAGGAGTCGGGAATTTCTGTGGCAGGAAGGGCATACCGCCCACGCGACCGCAGAGGAGGCCGAGGAGAGGACGATCCAGATGCTCAACGTGTACGCGGATTTCTGCGAACAGGTGCTGGCGATTCCCGTGATCAAGGGGCGCAAGACCGACAAGGAGAAGTTTGCGGGCGCGGAGGCAACCTACACGATCGAGGCGCTGATGCACGACGGCAAGGCGCTGCAGTCCGGCACGAGCCACAACTTCGGCGACGGCTTTGCGAAGGCCTTCGGCATTCAGTATACGGACAGGGACAACACGCTCAAATATGTGCATCAGACCTCCTGGGGGACGACGACCCGTCTGATCGGCGCGGTTATCATGGTGCACGGCGACAATTCCGGTCTGGTTCTGCCGCCCAGGATCGCGCCCACGCAGATCATGATCATCCCGATCCAGCAGAAGAAAGAGGGCGTACTGGACAAGGCGTACGAGCTGCGGGATCGGCTGAGCAGTTTCCGCGTGAAAGTGGACGATGCAGATAAGAGCCCCGGCTGGAAATTTTCCGAGCAGGAGATGCGCGGCATACCGATCCGTGTGGAGATCGGCCCGAAGGATATCGAGGCGAATAAATGCGTGATCTGCCGTCGGGATACCGGCGAGAAGATCGAAGTGCCCCTTGAGGAACTGGAGACGAAGGCGGCCGAGATACTGGACAGGATGCAGACGGAGATGCTGGAGCGCGCGAGAGCGCACAGAGACAGCCACACCTATGTGGCGAAGGATATGGACGAGTTCCGCAGGCTGTTCACGGAGAAGTCCGGTTTCGTCAAGGCTATGTGGTGCGGAGAGCAGGGCTGCGAGGACAGGATCAAGGAGGAGCTCAGCGTCACCAGCCGCTGCATGCCTTTTGAGCAGGAAAAATTGAGCGACACCTGCGTGTGCTGTGGAAAACCCGCAAAAAAAATGGTATACTGGGGCAGGGCGTATTAAAACGCGGCTCTGAACCAACCATCAATCACAAATAAGCCATATAGAAAGAGAGGGTAATCAGAATGAATGTATTGGTAATCAACTGCGGCTCTTCTTCCCTGAAGTATCAGCTGATCAACAGCGACAGCGAGGAAGTGCTGGCCAAAGGACTTTGCGAGAGGATCGGCATCGACGGCGCCATCGTGCATCAGCCCAAGGGCGGTGACAAGGTGAAGACGGAAGTGGCTATGCCGAACCACACCGAGGCGGTAAAACTGGTGATCGAGAAACTGACCGACCCGCAGGTGGGCGTGATCAAATCTCTCGACGAGATCGACGCGGTGGGACACCGCATCGTACACGGCGGCGAAAAGTTTGCCACGTCTGTTGTACTCAACGACGAAGTGCTCAAGGCGATCGAGGACTGCAACGACCTGGCGCCGCTGCACAACCCGGCGAACCTGATCGGCATTAACGCCTGCAGGGAGATTATGCCGAACGTGCCGATGGTGGGCGTGTTCGATACGGCGTTCCATCAGACTATGCCCAAGAAGGCATATCTGTACGGCCTGCCGCTGTCCTACTATGAGAAATACAAAGTGCGCCGCTACGGGTTCCACGGCACCAGCCACGACTTTGTCTCCAAGCGCGCGGCCGAGATTCTCGGCAAGGACAGAAAAGACTTGAAGATCATCGTGTGCCACCTCGGGAACGGCGCGTCCATCTCCGCGGTGAAGAACGGCGAGTCCGTGGACACCTCCATGGGACTTACTCCGCTGGAGGGTCTGATCATGGGGACACGCTCCGGCGATCTGGATCCGGCGATCATCACTTTTATCGCGGGCAAAGAGGGTATCAGCGCCGACGAAGTGATCAACGTGTGCAATAAGAAATCCGGCGTGCTCGGCCTGTCGGGAGGCGTTTCCAGCGACTTCCGCGATCTGTCGGCGGCTGCTGCAGAGGGCAACAAGGCGGCAGAGACGGCTCTTGAAACATATGCATACCGCGTGGCGAAGTACATTGGCGCATACGCGGCGGCGATGAACGGCGTGGATGTGATCGCGTTCACCGCGGGCGTTGGCGAGAACGACGCCAAGGTGAGAGAGGCAGTCGGACAGTACCTCGGCTTCCTGGGCGCGAATGTCGATCCCGCGAAGAACAATGTACACGGCGAGGAGGCAGTCATCTCCGGCGCGGATGCGAAAGTCACCGTGATGGTCGTTCCCACCAACGAGGAGCTGGCAATCGCGCGCGAGACGGTGCGTCTGGTCGGATAGTCGGAGCCTGAGATGAGTAAGAAGAGAAAGAAAAAGAAGAAAGGCGTCGGGACGATCGTCCTGCTCCTTCTTCTGATTGTCGTATGCGTGATATGCCTGTTCGCGCTGGTGCGCGGCTCGCTGTCCGGGAGCATCAAATCCGCGGTGGCGGGCAAGGTGACGGAGACAGTCATGGAACAGGCGATTCAGAAAGCGCTGGAGAGTTCCGGCGATCCCGAAGCGGCGGCCAAGGCGCAGGCCATTGTGGACAATATGGATGAGGCCGATAAGAAAGAAGCCGCGGCTATTGTAGAGAAATATGCCGATGGAGACACCGTGTCCGACCTCGTGGATATTATGGAGGACGGCGTGAACAGCGAATCAATCTCGCGGGCGGCGGAATATCTGCAGGACAATGTGTCTGAGGAGGATATACGCAAACTGCAGGAATTATATGAGAAATACGGAGCGGAAGCGTCCTGGGATTGACCGGGGCGATTCTGGCATAGAGGGATAGAAATGAAAAAAAGTGATAAAGCCGTTATTCTTTTATATAATGTTTTTGCCCTGTTTTTTCTGCCGTCTCTGCTTTTCTGGTCAGGTTTCTGGTCTGTTGAGGCCGGCGTCAAACACTGGAGATATGGAGGCGGGGCGGTCATGAGCGTTATATTTATCTTCGTCCCGGAAATGGCGATCAGGATCAAATGGGATCTGGATAAGACTTTCGACACTCGGATTTTTACCGTTCTGTGCAGTATAGTCGTGGGGATAGGGATCCATAAATTGCTGCATTACTGTTATGTGGTGGACGCACATTCGCCCAAAACGTATTGTGCAACGAATGTCATATTGGCGATGGGATTTATCTGGACTGTGGTGATGGAATTTCATCAGACGCTTTGTGAATATATCAGGGAGTTCCCCACGCAGCAGTGGCTGCTCCCCAATTCTGAGGATGAGACTGCAAACCGCTGCTGGCATGGAGTGTGGCTGCTGCTTTTGCTGATAGCGGCGGTGATTAGGCGCCGTGTGCGCTGAGCGTCGGACATCTCTGCAGCATTCCGCGAATTTCCCATGCAGGCGCGGTTTGTTCAAATTATGGTTGACAAATGTTTACCAATTGAGTAATATGAACTTACATAAGTAGACAGGCGTATACCAAATGCGAAAGAAACATAAGGTTTCGCCGGCGGAAAGTTTCATACTAAGATTTCGGGAGGAATGGACAGGATGGTCGGCTTATCGGACGGCGAGTGGAAGATCATGAATCACCTGTGGGAGAGTCAGGGGAGTACGATCACGGAACTTACGGCGGCGCTGCGGGAAGAGACGGCGTGGGACAAACACAGCATCATCACCATGCTGAACCGCATGGAGAAGAAGGGCGCGGTGGCTCACAGGCAGAATGGCCGCGCCAAGGTCTTCTATCCCATCGTGCCGCGCGGGGAGGCGTCCATGCAGGAGACACGGGGATTTCTGCAGAAGGTGTACCGCGGCAGTCTGGGCATGATGGTCAACGCGATGGTGGAAGATCAGGCGCTGTCGCAGGAGGAAATCCAGGAATTGTACGATATTCTCGAACAGGCGAAGCACAGGGACAGATAAGACGGGAGGGGGTACATTTTTATGAAGGAAGTCATCATTACCTCTTCGGTGCTGATACTTTGCATCATGTTGATCAGGAAGATTTTCCGGGGTAAAATCAGCGGCAGACTGCAGTATGCCCTCTGGATCCTGGCGGCGCTCAGGCTGATGTTTCCGGTGGCGGCGGTTCCTGTGGCGATCGGTTCTCTGGAATCGTTTCGCGCGGTGGATCTGGCGCGGGAACTGGAAAAGCAGACGGGAGACGTAGAGACACTGCTGGATCGTCCCGTCCAATTCGCGGTATCGCTGTCCGTGCCGATCGACAGAACGGGGCCAACCTCCGTATTTTTGGCGGGAAAGACCGGTTTGACATGGCTTGACATTCTGCGCGGCTTCTGGCAGGGTGGCATGATCGTTATGGCGCTGGGGATCGCGGGCGTCAATCTCCTGTTTGCGCGCAGGCTGCGCCGGGGCAGAAAAGAGTATGTGTGGGAGACGGCGAACGATGCGGCGAAGCGGGCTGTCGGCAGGACAAAACTGTACACCGTGTACGGATTAAAATCGCCCTGCCTGTATGGGCTGCCGTTTCGGGAGGCGGTCTATTTTCCACCGGATATCGCCGCGGACGAAACGCGGCTGCGTCATGTGCTGATCCATGAGATGTGTCATAAGAGGCACGGAGACGGGTTCTGGTCTCTGCTGCGGAATCTGCTGCTCATTGTGTACTGGTTCGATCCGCTTGTGTGGGCTGCGGCGCTTTTGTCTAAGCGGGACTGTGAGCTGGCGTGCGACGAGTCCGCGATCAGGGCGCTCGGTGAGGAAGAGAGAATATCCTATGGAGAGACGCTGCTCTCCATCATCACGCGGCGGGGAAATGTGTCGGACGTCGTCTGCACGGCGACGACCATGACGGGAGGCGGCAGGAATATGAAAGAGCGGATTCGTTTTATCACAGAGAAACCTCGTGTACTTGGCGCTGCTGCGGCGTTGGCGGCGGCGGTCGCCGCTGTGGCTGTGGTGCTTGTGTTCACGAAAGATCCCTCGTTCCACGGCGACACATGGGAGGGAGAGGCTTTTGTCAGGATGCCTGTCGCAGCCGGCAGCATACAGATCGCGCTGCCGGAGACCATAGAGGGCATCAGCGGCTATGCGGCTGACAGACAGGGGGATCTGGTGCTGTATCAGGTTTCCTCCGGGGAGGAGGTCGGGAGATTCCGCGAGCTGTCCTACGGGGAGGCGGTGGTGCTCTGGGAACAGGGCAGGGAGATCCTTCCCGTGAGCGATTACGGGCAGAATCCGTATCTGCGAGAGTATATCGACAGGCAGAACAGCGGCGGTGTGAAAGTTACGCAGTACAGCTATGGCGATACGACAGATCCGTCTGGCGGCGCTATGGTGCTTGTGGAGGATGGCGCAGCCGGAACGGACAGCAACAGCAGCGATACGACCTATATTATTGTAGAAGACGGCAGTGACGAGACAGGAAAAGCGGCGGAAGAAATTACAGAGCAGGACTATCAGCCCGCAGAGGCCGCGGAGGACGGCGCAGGCATAGCGTACCTGCCGGACGAGGAGATCACGACGACCTATACGCCGGCGGCGGCGGGGAACTGCTACATCTATGTGAAAGGCGACTATGCCGGCATAGAAGAACAGTATCTGAAGGAAATGGAATTCATCAGCGGCGAGCTGGAGGCCGCTGCGGGGCGGGCGGCGCTGTCAGACCGATAGGGAAATATTGCGGATCGTGTCCTTCAGGGGCAGCAGAGCGTTGGGCGCGACGCTGAGCGCGTCCATACCCATGGAGAGAAACGCTTTTGTCAGAGTCAGATCCGCGCCGGATTCCCCGCAGATGCAGACGGGTATGCCGTGCCGGTGCGCGGCGTCCGCAGTCATGCGGATGAGTTCCAGGATCGCCGGATGATGCGGGTCATAGAACGTGTGGATTCGCGCGTTGTTGCGGTCCAGCGCCAGCGTGTACTGCGCCAGGTCGTTGGTGCCGATGCTGAAGAAGTCGACTTCTTTTGCCAGATCGTCCGCGATCAGGGCGGCGGCGGGCGTCTCGATCATAACGCCGACAATCGGGTTCCCGCAGGGGAGCCCTTTTTCGTGCAGTTCTTCTCTGCACGCCGCCAGGAGATCCTTGACCGCCCGCACTTCCTGCAGGGAGACAACCATGGGAAACATGATGTGAAGTTCGCCCAGCGCCGCGGCCCGCAGGAGCGCGCGCAGCTGTACCTTGAACAGCTCCGGCTGACTCAGGCAGATGCGGACGGCCCGGTAGCCGAGCGCCGGATTTTCTTCAGGCTCCAGGGCGAGATAGGGACTCTTCTTGTCCGTGCCCAGATCAAGGGTGCGGATCACGACAGGCTTTCCGGCCATTTTTTCCAGAACATCACGATAGGCGGCGTACTGCACCTCCTCGTCCGGATACTCGTTCTTGTTCAGATAGAGGAACTCGGAGCGGAACAGGCCGACGCCCTCCGCGCCCGTCTCGATGGCGGCGGCCAGATCGGCGGGTGTGTTGACGTTGGCGTACAGCGTTACCCGGCGTCCGTCCTGCGTGACGGCGGGCAGTCCTTTGAGAGACTGCAGCTTTTCGCGCCTTTTGCGGTCGGAATTGATTTTCAGCTGGTATTTCCGTACCAGGTCGTCGTCGGGATCGATGTAGAGACAGCGCTTTTCTCCATCGATGATGGCGAGGTGTCCGTCCCAGTTTTCATCGATGTCAATGGACATCAGCGCGGGCACGCCCATCGTCTTGGCCAGAATCGCCGTGTGGCTGTAGGGGCTGCCCTGGTGCGTCACGAAGCCGAGCAGCTTGTCGGAACTCATCTGTACGGTTTCGCTGGGGGTCAGATCCTCCGCCATCAGGATAAACGGTTCGGTGATGTGATCCAGGGCGCTCTCCGTCTTGCCGGACAGGGCGAACAGAAGCCGGTTCATGATATCCTGGATATCCGCGCCCCGCGCCTGCAGATAGGGGTCGTCCATCGCCATGAACTGTTCGCAGAGCTTCTGCCCCACGCTGTAGACCGCATACTCGGCTGTTTTGCCTTCTTCTATGATGGCGGCCTCGATAGCGCGGTGAAAACGGTTGTCGGAGAGAAGCATGCGGTGCATCTCGAAGATATCCGCCTCTTTTGCGCTGAGCTGGGCCAGCGTCTTATTGTAGAGATTCTGGAGCTGTTCCATGCTCGTCTGGTAGGCGGCGCGGTAGCGCGTCAGCTCCATGTTCGGATTGGCGGCGATGGCGTCGCCGATGATGTTTTTGATATGGCGGTAAAACCGGATCGTTCCGACGGCAAGCGCGGAAGAGATCGATTGTCCTGTGACTGTGCGCATAAATTTCCAAAGTCCTTTCTGTATTTTACTTTAATATATTAACTCGCAAAAGTAAAGGAAAAACCTTGACTTTTCGGGGAATTTACAGTATATTTCATGGGTCGGGCATCTTGCATACAATCTTATTTAATGATACAATAAATTAACTATGCATAACAGTGTTAATCTGTACAGCGAGAAGGCGGAGAAGAACCCATGGATGAGAACCAGAAATTCGTATTGGAACATTCGCAGGAGGTGTCGAACAGAAAGCATATCCTGATCGTGGACGACGATCTGAATACGCTCAAGACACTGCGCTATTATTTACAGGACGCCTATAAAGTGACCGTGATCAATTCGGGTAAGGTGGCGGTGGATTTTCTGCTGAAATACACGCCGGATCTGATCCTCCTGGACTATATGATGCCTATGTATAACGGGGCCGCTGTGCTCAAGATTATCAAGAGCAGGGAAGCCACCAGAAATATCCCCGTCTTTTTCCTGACGGGACAGACGGACAGGACGACGGTTATGGAATGCCTTTCTCTGAAACCGGCCGGGTATATCATCAAGCCTGTGGCGAAGGACGCGCTGCTTGACAAGATGGCGAAAGCGCTTGCCCAGTAAGGGGAATACGGCGGCGTACTGAAGGGGATTGCTCTATGGAGAAGGACGGCAAAAACAAGATTCCGCGGTATTTGTTCGGCGCGTTTTGTTTTTATTCATTCTATTTTATCAGTATCATTCTGTATCTCGGCATGGCCAGGAAATGGCTTATCGTTCCTGCGATGTGTCTGTTGTGCGGTATTTTTATAGAGAGATTCTATCGCGACCGGATCGAGGTGCAGGCGTACGCGGTCGCGATTCTGACTTTTATCAACATTTCCGCCTACAGCGCGATGCTTCATGAATTTACGGAAGTGTTCACCGTGTTCTGTGCGGCGGTCTGTCTGATTTCTTTTTATCATGTTCCCAGGGCGAATTATCTGATGGCGGTGTTTGTCACGATCTATATCGTGTATAAGCTGACGGTGCAGGGCGAGTGGGCCAAATCCATCGTGCGCGACAGTTCCATCGCAATCACGATCCGTATTTTCAGCGTGTATCTGATGCAGTTTTTGCTGGTGATGCTGATTAAAAGGCAGCAGCGGATGCAGGCGATGGTGGAGGAGAAGGCGCGGGAGGCCGAGCTGGCGGCGCAGGCGAAGGAGGATTTTCTGGCGAACATGAGCCATGAGATCAGGACGCCGATGAACGCCATCACCGGCATGGTCGAGCTGGCGCTGAGCAACGATGCGCTTCCGGATCAGGAGAAGGAGTATCTGCACAATATCCGTGCCGCCGGGGACGATCTGGTCACTATCATCGACAATATTCTCGACGTCACCAAGGCGGGTTCCGGCGTGCTGGAGATCTCGGAGGTAGAGTATGAGATCACCTCTCTCGTGCACGATGTGGTCAACGCGATACAGATTATGCTCGGAGAGAAACAGGTAGCGCTGCTCGTGGACATCAATCCGGAGATCCCTTCCAGACTGCGCGGGGACGACGTGCGCATCAAACAGGTCATGATGAATCTGTTGAGCAATGCGGCCAAGTATACCGAGAAGGGGACGATTCACCTGGAGGTGGACTATGCGCCGGTCGGCGGGCGGGACAGAGAGATCGAGCTGAAGATCAGCGTGAAGGATACGGGTATCGGGATCGAGAAGGAACAGATGAAGGATCTGTTCACGAAGTTTAAGCAGGGCGACGGCGGCAGAAACCGTGCCAGGGGCGGCAGCGGGCTGGGTCTGGTCGTCTCCAAGAAGCTGATCGATCTGATGCGCGGTTCGATTTTTGCCGAGAGCGAGCCGGGCAAGGGCTCGGAATTTTCGTTTACCGTGGTGCAGGGCGTTATAGACGCAAGGCCGTGTATCGAGACGGATCCGCAGACCGTGCTGCAGGCTTCGCACACGCAGGACGGCCGGTCGGCGTCCAGAAGAATGGGCAAGCACGAGAAAGAAAACCGCCATATTACGTTTACGGCCCCCGAAGCGCGCATCCTGTTAGTGGATGACAACAAGGTCAACCTGAAAGTGGCGGAAGGACTGCTGCGCCCCTACAAGATGACTCTGGAGATGGCGGACAGCGGTATGATGGCGATCCGAATGGTACAGGAGAGAGATTACGACCTGATTTTTATGGATCACATGATGCCGCAGATGGACGGTGCGGAGGCGACAAGGATCATACGCGGCATGGAGGAGGAACGTTTCCGCACGATACCGATCGTCGCGCTGTCGGCGAACGCCGTGCGGGGCGCCAGGGAACTGTTCCTGGAGGCGGGCATGAACGACTTCGTTCCGAAACCCATCGAGATGCGCGTCATGGACAGAGTGCTGCGGAAGTGGCTTCCCGCCGGCAAGGTGATCTCGAACAGGGACGCCGAGGAGGAAGCGTACAGGGAAGAGACGGCGGGAGCGCCGGGTTCTCTGTCCTGGCAGATGGAAGGCATAGACGTCGCGGTCGGTATGAAATATTCCGGCGACGACGAAGAGCTCTACCGCGAAGTGCTGTCCGATTATATGGATACGATAGAAGAAAAGGCCGATATCATTGAGAAGGCGGTGGCGGACGGCGATCTGGAGACGTACACGATCGAGGTGCACTCTCTGAAAAGCATCTCCAAGTCCATAGGGGCGCTGGAATTGTCCGAACTGGCGAAGGATCTGGAGGAAAACGGCAAGAACAGCGAGTGGGGGCCGATTATCGCGAGGACGCCCGCTATGCTCGACATGTATCGGGGTCTGTATCAGGTCATCCTGCCCTATCACACGAAGTCCGGGACGGCGGAGGAAGACAGGAAGCCGATCGACGAGCAGGCGGTAAAGGAACTGCTGAGACAGCTGGTCGAGAGTGCGGATACCTTTGATTCGATCCGCGGGGAGGAAGTGACCGTAGAACTTTCCCGCTACGACTTTTCGGACCGCTGGAGCGAAGAGATGAAAGAAGTTTCCGACGCGGTGAACCGGTTCGACTATGCGGCATACAGGGAACTGGCGTGTAAGTGGCTTGAAAAGCTGGAGGAACAGAATACAGAGAGCGCGTGAGCGGGAGGTGTAGAAGATGACGATTCACGAAAACATCAAAAAGCTGGTGCAGTACGGACTGCAGACCGGGCTGATTACAGAGGAAGACAGGATATACACGACGAACAGGCTGTTAGAGCTGTTTCGGCTGGATGAGCCTGGGCCGGAGGAGAGCGAAGAGCCCGCCGTGAGCGTGGACGAGCTGGAGACGGTGCTCTCCGAGATGACGGATTACGCGTACAGCCAGAGAATCCTGACGGAAAACAGCATCGTGTACCGCGATCTGTTTGATACGAAGATCATGGGACTGCTCGTGCCCAGGCCGGGCGAGGTGATCAGAACTTTTTGGGAGCTGTACGAAAAAGAGTCCCCGCAGGCGGCCACCGACTATTTCTATAAGCTGAGCCAGGATTCGGATTATATCAGGCGGTACCGCATCCGGAAAGATCAGAAATGGACGGCGGATACCAGGTACGGCAGGCTGGATATCACGATCAATCTCTCCAAGCCGGAGAAGGATCCGAAGGCCATTGCGGCGGCCAGGAGCGCGAAGCAGAGCGGGTATCCGAAATGCCTGCTGTGCGTCGAGAACGAGGGTTACGCCGGGCGTGTCGATCATCCGGCGAGACAGAATCACAGGGTCATTCCGGTGACGATCAACGGAAGCCGATGGGGGTTCCAGTATTCCCCGTATGTCTACTATAACGAGCACTGCATCGTGTTCAATTCGCAGCACATTCCGATGAAGATCGAGCACGATACGTTCTGTAAGCTTTTTGATTTCGTGAAGCAGTTCCCGCACTATTTCGTGGGTTCCAACGCGGATCTCCCGATTGTGGGCGGCTCGATTTTGAGCCATGACCATTTTCAGGGCGGACACTACGAGTTCGCCATGGCGCGGGCACAGGTGGAGAGGACGTTTACGGTGAAAGGGTTTGAGGACGTAGAGGCCGGTATTGTCAACTGGCCGATGTCTGTGATCCGCATCGCCTCTGAGGACGAGCAGAGATTGATCGCGCTGGCGGACGTGATCCTGGGCGCCTGGAGAGGCTATACGGACGAAGCCGCATTTATCTATGCGGAGACGGACGGCGAGCCGCACAACACGATTACGCCCATCGCCAGAAAGAGAGGGGACAGATACGAACTCGATCTGGTGCTGCGCAACAATATCACGACCAGAGAACATCCGCTCGGCGTGTATCATCCGCACGCGGATCTGCACCATATCAAAAAGGAAAACATCGGCCTGATCGAGGTGATGGGCCTTGCGGTTCTGCCCGCAAGACTGAGGGAGGAGATGGATCTTCTCGGGAAAGCGATCGTTGCGGGCCGGGATATCCGGCAGGACGAGACGCTTGCCAAGCACGCCGACTGGGTGGAGGGTTTTCTCCCCGGCTATGAGACGGTCACACAGGACAACGTGACGGAGATTCTGCACAAGGAGATAGGGCTTGTGTTTATGCGGGTTCTCGAGGACGCCGGCGTGTATAAGAGAACGCCGGAAGGGCAGGCGGCTTTTGACAGATTCGTGGCGGGCCTGAATAACTGAATGCGTAGAAGAAAGGAGACGGAACGTCCGGTCCGTCTCCTTTAAGACACGTTGCGCATAAGGCGATAACGCGAAGATCAGATGTGACAGCAATGGGAATATTATCTGCATATAAGGGTGGTCTGTCAATCTGTAAGAATTGCTGTATTATTATGAAACCTGCGGCTCGGAAGTCTCGCCGCCGTCCAATATGCTGCGGACAAAAGTATAGCATGCACCCTGCTGTTTGGGAGTCATTCGTTGGTATAAGGAAATAAGATGCTGATATTTCTTGAGAAGATGTAAATTATCTGCAAGAAGGGAATCCGCGCTCAAGCGCTGTTCAGACAGATACAGGATGTAATCCGTTGACACGTGAAAGAAGTGGGATAAACGTATCAGAAGCATTGCGTCGGGTGTGGTCGATTCGTTTTCCAACTTGCTTACCATGGCTTGATTGATGCCGAGATGTTTTGCAAGAGATTCTTGTGTTAAATTTTTTTCTGATCGAAGTTCCTTAATCCGTGTTTTCATTTATACTTCCTTCTTATATTGTAGGTCAATTAGGTTATTAAAATATTCCAATATACTATAAGAATATTCCGTACAGAATATTTCTGCAAAAAGTTTTATAAATTGTTGTTATTCGGCAAATATAGTTGAATATATTGTGGGGCTTGTGAGAATTTTCTACAACATGTTGAGGATTACACGATATATCAAATAAATTGCCACAATTCCGCGCATAATTTATTATACGTGGAACGGCGCGCCGCATATGAGACGAAACCACGCGGAAAACGGCGCAAAACCGCGCGGAAAACGGCGTGCGCCGGAGCAGTGGGGACGGAGAGCCTATGACGGAGACATATGCCTGTATTGATCTGGAAACCACGGGATTAGATCCTAAGAGAGACAGAATTATCGAGATCGGAGTCGTCAGAGTGGAGCAAAACAGGATAGCGCAGGAGTGGACCACGCTGGTAAACCCGGGCAGGGTTCTGGAGGAACGCATCACGGAGCTGACCGGGATACGCGACGAAGAGCTGGCTTCAGCGCCGGATATCAGCGAGGCGCTGCCGGTTCTGATTGAGATGACGGAGGGACTGCCGTTACTCGGACACAGCGTCCTGTTCGACTATTCTTTCGTCAAGAAGGCGGCTGTCGACCGGAGGCTGTCTTTTGAGAGAGACGGGATCGACACGCTGAAGATCGCCCGCAAGTATCTCGCGGAGCTGGAGAGCCGCAGCCTGCCGTTTCTGTGCGGGCATTACGGGATCGCTCACAGCGCGCACAGGGCGCTCCAAGACGCGAGGGCTACCGTGGAACTGTACCGCAGGCTGGCGGAGCAGTTCTATGAGAAGGAGGAGACGGAAAAAGAGAAAAGTCTGTTCCGTCCGAGGAGACTGTGCTATCGGGCGAAACGCGACACGCCGGCCACCATACCTCAGAAAGAGCAGTTATATAAACTGGCGGACAAGCATAAACTGATATTGGATTATGACATCGGGAAGCTGACGCGCAGCGAGGCTAGCCGTCAGATCGATCGGCTTCTTGCAGAATACGGACGATAGGTTTCTGCATGGGAGAGTTGAGCATTTCCGCGATCGGGTAGAGACTGCCGATTTTTTCCGGCGTGTTCTGTTCCCGGTAGATCTGGCAGAGGAGCCGGTAGGTGCCGCTCACATCGGTGCCGGTGGAAACCGCAAACTCCAGCATGCGCCGCGCTTCGTCCGGATAGCCGGCGTCGTAGAGCGCCTGCGCCCATTGCTGCAGCGTGCGCACCAGAAGCGTATAGTTCTGATCGTAGGAGATCAAAAGGTCGATATTGGGAGCGCCGTAGCGCAGTTTCAGCTCCGTATTGCTGATGCCCGTAAAATTGACGATGGGGAGTTCGCTCAGAGAGCGGATGATCTGCTTGTAATCCTCCGCTTTGGGGACGTCCGCGAGCAGCGTCATCGGGAAGTCTTCCAGCGGTATCCTGATATAATCCAGATCGTCCAGAGATTTGCGTCTTGTGCTGTTTGCGGCACGCTCCCTCTCCCAGAAGTCCTCCTGCGCATGGCCGTCGGTTTTGCCGGTTTTCTTCATATATAGAAAGAAGACCGCGGAAAGTATGAGAACGCTTGCATTTATGAGAAAAAACATATATAATATCCTTTCAGAAAGTGGGGAGGAATCGTTTTATGCTCAACCGAAGAAAAAAGAAGATTATCTCTTCCGTTATTATTATCGTTATCGTGCTTGCGATGGTGGTTCCGCTGGTGCTTTCGGTGCTGTAGGCGTCGCTTGTTTTGCTGTTACATATATACTCGCAAGCCTGCGCCTGCGGCGCGACTCGCCGGGTATAGTTCCTTGATGCCGGGCTACATGATACTCGCAAGCCTGCGCCTATGGCGCGCCATTGTCCGCTTCGCGGACGGCTTGCTCGTTAATGACCGCAGCAAAACAAATGCCGCCTGCGGCGTCGCTTGTTTTGCTGTGTGGTCATTACATTATAACATAAATCATCTGTGGGAGCAATTCCGCGCGGGGAAGGGACGAAGATCCATGAGGAAGCTATCGTTGGCGGTACCGGCCATGCTGGCGGCATTGACAGTTATCACGATGCCGGTTAATGCCGAGGAGAACAGAATAGAGACAGGAATCTATGCGGACGATATGGATCTGTCCGGCATGACGGTGGAAGAGGCCGGCGACGAGATCAGGTCGTATGTGTCCTCCTTTGGCGGCGCGCAGATTACACTGAACGCTGCGGACGGCGGCACGATCACCGCCACAGCCGAGGAGCTCGGCCTGAAGTGGGGCAACGAGACAATGCTGGACGAGGTGTCAAACTTCGGACACGACGGGGACATCCTGCGCTGTTACAAGGAATTGAAGGATCTGGAATACAAGAATAAAGTATATGAGATATGTTTTGACTTTGACAGGGCAAAGATCAGATCGCTCATTGAGCAGAATGCCGAACAGTATGATCAGGAGGCCGTCAACGCGTCTTTGGTAAAGACAGAAAACGGGTTTGAGATCACGGAGGGGCAGATGGGAATCCTCATCGATGTGGCGGCTTCCACGGACGCCGTGTACGATTATCTGACCGGCAGCTGGGACGGCGCCGACTGCGCGGTGGATCTGGTGATCACGACGGACGAACCGAAAGGCAAGGCGGAGGATCTTGCCCTGGTCAAGGATGTGCTGGGGACTTTTACGACCAGTTACTCCACTTCCGGCAAGGCGAGGAGCGCGAATGTGGCTAACGGGTGCAGCCTGATCGACGGCACGACGCTGTATCCGGGCGAGGAGTTTTCCGCCTACGAGGCGGTGTCTCCTTTTACGGAGGAGAACGGCTATTATATGGCGGGATCGTACCTCAACGGCCAGGTGGTGGACAGCCTGGGCGGGGGCATCTGCCAGGTTTCCACGACGCTGTACAATGCGGTGCTCCGGTCGGAACTGGAGGTGACAGAGCGGTACAATCACTCCATGATCGTCACCTATGTGGATCCTTCCGCGGACGCGGCAATCGCGGAATCTTCCGGCAAAGACTTTAAATTTAAAAACAACACGGATTATCCGATCTATATTGAAGGCAGGACCAATGCCGACAAGCAGATCACTTTTACGATCTACGGTGTGGAGACGAGGGACCCCGGTCATGAAGTCAGCTTCGAGAGCGTTGTCCTGGAGCGGAACGTGCCGGAGGAAGAGATCATCTACGCAGATGAGGCGCAGCCGCTCGGATACTGCGTCGTCCAGTCGGCGCATATCGGCTACAAGGCGCAGCTGTGGAAGATCGTGCGTGAGAACGGCGAGGAAGTGAGCCGGGAGCAGATCAACAGCAGCAGCTACATGAAAGTTCCCAGAAGTGCGACAGTGGGCGTCGCAACGGAGGATGAGGGCGCCCGGAATGCCATTATGGCGGCGATTGCTACCAATAGTGTGGATGAGGTCAAGGCGGTGGCCGGCGCCTATAAGGCGGCAGCAGATGCGGCGGCGGCACAGGCAGCGGCGGCAGCGGAACAGCCTCCCGCAGAGCAGCCGCCGCAGCAGTAGAATAACAGTCGGTCAGGCGTAGGATCATGAGAACAGGGAAAATATCGGAGAGCGTTTTGAAACGTTCCGTTTTGCGGAAAATAGACGTACATAGGCAGGAAGTGATAGACGGCGCAGGCGTAGGGACGGACTGCGCCGTTTTGTCGTTTGCAGACGCGGATGACGTCGTGCTGTCCGCCGCGCCTGTGAACGCGCCGGTCGGAGAGGTCAGCGCCTGTGCGGTGACGACGGCTCTGAACAATATTGCGGCGGGCGGTGCGGAGCCGGTGGGCGTCCTGCTCTCGATACTCCTTCCGGAAAATACGGAAGAAGAGGCTCTGCGGTATATGATGGAGCAGGCGCGGGACATATGCCGCGCCTGCGGCGTACAGATCGTCGGCGGGCACACGGAGGTCGCGCCGGGCGTCCTGTATCCCGTCGTGACGGCGACCGGTATAGGGAAACGGCAGGCGGGCCGCGCCATGCGGGGCGTCGGGCCGAATATGGATCTGGTCGTGAGCAAGTGGATCGGCCTGGAAGGGACAGTGCGTCTGGCTGTGGAGCATCGGCAGGAACTGTGCGCGAGATATCCGGCCCGCATGATAGATGAGGCGGCGGACTACCGGCGGTTTCTGTCCGTGATACCGGAGGCCGCCACCGCCGTGAAGTCCGGCGCCTGCGGTATGCATGATGTCTCCGGCGGAGGGATCTATGCGGCTCTGTGGGAACTGGCGCAGAGGGCGGGCGTTGGACTTGCGGTCGATTTGAAAAAAATTCCTGTCCGGCAGGAAACCATAGAGATCTGTGAGTTTTTCGGGCTGAATCCCTATGAACTTCTGTCGGGAGGCTGCCTGCTCATGGCGGCGGAGAACGGTGCGGCGCTTGTGGAAGCGCTGGAACGGGAAGACATTCCCGCCGCCGTGATCGGCCAGACGACGGAGGGCAGCGAGCGCGTCGTTTACAACGACGGCGAGAAGCGCTATCTGGACAAACCGAAGACGGATCAGATCTACTATGCCGCCGCGGAACATTAAAGGAACCAAAACGGAGAACGGAGGATTATCATGAGAGAGGAATTGTTAGCGATTATTGAAAAAAACAGCCGCATCGATTTAAAGGAGCTGGCTGTCATACTGGGTGTGGAGGAGGTCGACATCGTCAACGAGCTGGCGGCTCTGGAAGCCGAGGGGATCATCTGCGGCTATCACACGATGATCGACTGGGAGAAAACTTCCATCGAGAAGGTTTCCGCCCTCATCGAGGTGCGGGTGACGCCGCAGCGCGGACAGGGATTTGACACAATCGCCGAGAGGATCTATAAATACCCGGAAGTCACTTCCGTCTACCTGATTTCCGGCGGCTACGATCTGCTCGTCACGCTGGAGGGCAAATCCTTAAAGGAGATTTCCGGCTTTGTGTCCGACAAACTGTCCACGCTCGATTCCGTCCTGAGCACGGCGACGCACTTTATCCTGAAAAAATATAAGGATCACGGAACGATTCTCGCGAAGAAGTACGAAGATACCAGAGAGAAGGTGACACCGTGAAAAACATGTTATCCGAACAGATCGTAGCGCTGAAGCCCTCGGGTATCCGCAAATTTTTTGATATCGTCAGCGAGATGGACGACGCCATCTCGCTGGGCGTGGGCGAACCGGATTTCGACACGCCGTGGCATATCCGGGACGAAGGCATCTATTCGCTGGAAAAAGGGCGGACTTTCTATACATCCAACGCAGGACTCAGGGAGCTGAAGGAGGAAATCAGCAAATATCATAAGAGAAAGCAGGGCGTCGCTTATGACCCGGCGCATGAGGTGTTAGTTACGGTGGGCGGTTCCGAGGCGATTGATATCGGACTGCGGGCCGTGATCAATCCGGGCGACGAGGTGCTGATTCCGCAGCCCAGTTTCGTCTCCTACGAGCCCTGTGCGATTATGGCGGGCGGCGTGCCGGTCATCATCGAGCTGAAAGCGGAGAATGAGTTCCGTCTGACGGCACAGGAACTGGAGGACGCCATCACAGACAAGACCAAGGTGCTGGTGCTGCCCTTCCCCAACAATCCGACCGGCGCGATCATGGAGCGGGCGGATCTGGAAGCGATCGCGGAAGTTATCCGGAAGCATGACATCCTCGTGATGTCCGACGAAATCTATGCGGAACTCACCTATAAGGAAAAGCATGTGTCCATCGTGGAGATCGAGGGAATGCAGGAGAGAACGATCCTGATCAACGGTTTTTCCAAGGCGTTCGCCATGACGGGCTGGCGTCTCGGCTACGCCTGCGGGCCGAGAGAAATTATTCAGCAGATGACCAAGATTCACCAGTTCGCGATCATGTGCGCGCCCACTACGAGCCAGTATGCGGCTGTCGAGGCGCTTAGGAACGGAGAGGCGGATGTACAGGAGATGCGGACGGCGTACAACCAGAGAAGACGCTATCTGATGCACGCTTTCCGGGAGATGAAACTGGAGTGTTTCGAGCCTTTCGGCGCGTTCTACGTCTTTCCGTGCATCAGGGAATTCGGCATGACCAGCGAAGAGTTTGCGGAGCGGTTTCTGGCGGAAGAGAAGGTGGCTGTCGTGCCGGGCACGGCGTTCGGCGACTGCGGCGAAGGATATCTGCGCATCTCCTACGCATACTCGCTCGACAACCTGAAACTGGCGATCGGCAAGCTGGCGCATTTCGTAGAGAAGCTGCGGGCGGAGCGGAAATAGGAAACGGGCAATATGCACATTGTGTTACATCAGCCGGAGATTCCGGCGAATACGGGAAATATTGGCCGTACCTGCGTCGCTACAGGTACGAGCCTTCATCTGATTGAACCGCTCGGGTTCCGGCTGGATGAGAAATCAATCCGGCGCGCCGGCATGGACTACTGGGGGCAGTTGGACGTTACAAGGTATATAAATTACGCTGAATTTCAGGAGAGACATCCCGGTGCGAAGATATGGTATGCGACCACGAAAGCAAAGCGCGTCTACACGGAGGCGTCTTTTAGTCCGGACGATTATCTTATGTTCGGCAAAGAGAGCGGCGGAATTCCCGAAGAGATTCTTGTGGAAAATGAAAGGGCCTGTATCCGTATCCCGATGATGGATCAGATCAGGTCCCTGAATCTGTCGAATGCCGTGGCCATCGTGCTCTATGAGGCGCTGCGGCAGAATCACTTCGGCGGTATGCAGACGCAGGGGGAACTCCACCGCCTCCAGTGGCGGGATTAGTCGTCGTCCTCCATGTCGGATTTCGGCAGGGAGAAGATAAATTCCGTGCCTACGCCCTCGGTGCTGATGACGTTGATATTTTCCCCGTGGGAGCGGATAATCTCCTTGGTGATGGACAGGCCCAGACCTGTCCCTTTTTTGTCTTTGCCGCGGGACAGATCGGACTTGTAGAAACGCTCCCAGATCAGCTTCAGATCGTCCTTGGGAATGCCGATGCCGGAGTCCTTGACGCTGACGAAAACCTTGTTGTGTTTTTCTGTCGTCTCCAGTTTGATGACCGAATTGTGGTGGCTGAACTTGATGGCGTTGTCTAAGAGGTTGTAGAGTACCTGCTGAATTTTGTCCATATCTGCGGTCACGTACATCTCGTCGCCTGTCAGCACCAGCTCGATGGCGATGGTCCTGGCGCGGCACGTGCCCTCGAAGGAGGCCGCCACGCTGCGGATCGTCTTGTTGATGTCGAAATCCGTCTTATTCAACATCATCCCCGCTGTGTTCAGATTGTTCAGGGTCAGCAGGCTGTTGGTCAGTTTGTGCAGGCGCTCCGTCTCATTCAGGACGATGGTGAGATATTTTTCGTGCATTTCGGGCGGGATCGTGCCGTCGATCATGGCTTCCAGGTAGCCTTTGATGGAAGTCAGGGGGGAGCGGAAGTCATGGGAGACGTTGGCCACGAATTTTTTCTGGTCGTCTTCGGACCGTGCGATCTCGCTTGCCATATAGGAGAGGGTGGCGGCCAGGTATCCCATTTCGTCTTCGCTCTCCACATTAAATTCATAGTGCATGTTGCCGCTGGCGTATTGTTCCGTGGCCAGCGTAATCTTGCGCAGAGGGATATAGACGATCTCCGTAAAGAAGATCAGAATGATCAGGGACAGCAGAAAGAGGATCACCAGCGTGATGTAGGAGATGTTCAGCAGGCTGTCTGTCTCCGAGCGGATATCCTGCATGGAGCTGTGGATGACCACGTAGCCCTTGACCTTATAGTCGGAGGTGATGGGGGCGAATACGCTCAGCATCTCCTCGTCGAAAGTGTGGAAAAAGTTCCCAACCGTATAGTAGGAGCCTTCGGTGATCGTCGGATCGAAGTTCTCGATCACGATCTCGTTTTCCACATCCAGAGGGGAGGAGGAGTCCAGGATCATGCGGCCCGACGGATTGATAATCCACAGTGTGGCATTCAGGTATGCGTCCAGGGCGTCAAGCTGCGACTTCACGGCTTCCAGAGAGATCTCATTGTTGTAGAGGCCGCTCGCGTAAGTGTTGGCGATCAGCACGGCCTCCCTGTAGAGGTCGTCCGCCCGCTCTTTTTTCAGATGGTCGAAGGTCATGTTGGACACGAAGGTAGCCACCACGACGAAACCGAACAGGCCGAAGATGATATAGGCGAGTATCAGTTTGAGATAAAGCGTTTTTCTCATAATACATCCTGTCTTGACTCAAATTTATAGCCGATTCCCCAGATCGTGGCAATGCGCCATTTCTCATGGTCGCTGATCTTCTCCCGCAGCCGCTTGATATGGACGTCCACGGTGCGCGTGTCGCCGATATACTCGTAGCCCCAGATCTGATCCAGAAGCTGTTCCCTCGTGAAGACGTGGTTCGGGGAGGACGCCAGAAAATAGAGCAGTTCCAGCTCTTTGGGCGGCATCTCGATCGTCTTTCCCATATAGATGACGGAATAGTTGGTCTGATTGATGATCAGATCGGGATATTCCACGCATTTGACATCGGACGGCTTCGCCTCCGCGGCAGCAGGTTTATAGCGGCGCAGAACCGCCTTGACTCTCGCCACCAGCTCCTTCGAGTCGAAAGGCTTCTCCATATAGTCGTCGGCGCCCAACTCCAGCCCCAGCACCTTGTCGAAGACCTCTCCCTTGGCGGAGAGCATAATGATCGGCAGATTGGATTTCGAGCGGACCTCCCGGCAGACTTGATAACCGTCTATGCCCGGCAGCATCAGATCGAGCAGCATCAAATTCGGCTCGAAGCTGTCCACCGCCGCAAGCGCCGATTCGCCGTCGCCCGCGATCATCGTCTCGAAACATTCCTTCGTAAGATACAGCGAAATCAGCTCCGCGATGTTGTTGTCGTCATCCACGATCAGTATTTTCTGTTTGCTTGCCATAGCGATACCCCTTTTTTCTTAATTTCTGATTCTATGCTTTCTGCGGCGGCTGTTCAGTCCTTGAATTCCGCGATCGTCACGCCCGCGTCGCCCTCGCCGAATTCTCCGAGCCGATAACTCTTGACGAGCTTGTTGCGGCGAAGATAGTTCTGCACGGCGTTTCGCAGTGCGCCTGTGCCCTTGCCGTGGACGATGCGCACGCTCGGCAGATGCGCCAGATAGGCGTCGTCCAGGTATTTGTCCAGCTCCGGCAGAGCTTCGTCCACCGTCTTCCCCAGCAGATTGATCTCTGTGGAGACAGAGTAGGACTTGGACATCTTGAGTTTGCCGGAGGAGCCGCGCTGCATCCGGTCGGTCCGAACCGTCTCCTCCTCCGTCAGAACCAGATCGTCCAGGGATACCTGGGAGCGGATGATGCCGCACTGCACGAAGAGCTTCCCGTTTTTGTCCGGCAGGGAACTGACAGTGCCTTTTAAGCCCATGGAGAGGATCTTCACGCTGTCGCCGAGCTTGATCTGAGTCGGTTTCAGAATCTTATGGGCGGGTCTGCCGTCGGCGAGTTTCAGCTTTTCGTTTCTCTCGGAAATCTTGTCGCGCACTTTCTGACGGGATTTCTCCAGCTCTTTTATGGAAGAGCCCGTGTCCGCCTTGCGGAAAGTGCGGATCGTCTCGTCCGCCACGTCCTTGGCGCTCTGCAGAATCTCGCGGGCCTCCTCGTTGGCCTCGCGCAGGATGCGTTCCCTCGTCTGATCGATCTTCTCCTGTTTGGACTCCAGCTGTTGTCTGAGGGTCTGGACTTCCCGTTTGTGCGCTTCTATTTCGGCCTGCTCCCGCTCGATGGTCAGGCGGCTGTTTTCCAGGTCGGCCAGCAGATCCTCGAAACTCTCCTTATCCTCAGTGATATGCCGTCTGGCGTCCTCGATGATGCGGTCTGGCAGCCCCAGCTTGGAAGAGATCGCGAAGGCGTTGCTCTTGCCGGGAATGCCGATCAGGAGACGGTAGGTAGGACGGAGCGTTTCGACGTCAAATTCACAGCAGGCGTTTTCCACGAAATCCGTGGACAGAGCGTATACCTTGAGTTCGCTGTAATGGGTGGTCGCCATTGTCCGGATCCCGCGGCTGTGCAGATCGTCCAGAATCGAGATCGCCAGCGCGGCGCCCTCTGTGGGATCGGTTCCCGCGCCCAGCTCGTCGAACAGGCAGAGGGAATCGGTATCCGCCGCCTGCAGGATGGACACGATGTTCGTCATGTGGGAGGAAAAAGTGCTGAGACTCTGCTCGATGCTCTGCTCGTCGCCGATGTCCGCGTAGACCTCCCGGAAAACGGACAGCTCGGAGCGGTCTGCCGCCGGAATGTGCAGTCCCGCCTGCCCCATCAGCGCAAGCAGGCCCACCGTCTTCAGGGAGACGGTCTTGCCGCCCGTGTTGGGGCCCGTGACGATCAGCAGATCGAAGTCCTCGCCGAGACGGACGTCGATGGGAACGACTTTCTTTCTGTCCAGGAGCGGATGCCGGCCCTGTCGGATGCGGACACGCCTGTCGGCGTTGAATACCGGTATGGTGGCGTTCTGGTCCATGGCGAGAGACGCCTTGGCGAAGATAAAGTCAAGCGCCGTCATCGCCCGCTGATTCCGCGACAGAATCTCCGTGTGCTCTCCCGCCTGCGCGCTCAGACCGGCCAGGATCGCTTCGATCTCCTCGCGTTCTTTCAGCTCCAGCTCCCGCAGCTCGTTGTTCAGATTCACCACAGCCGCAGGCTCAATGAAAAAGGTAGAACCCGTGGAGGACTGGTCGTGCACCATGCCCGGAACCTGTCCCTTGTATTCCGCCTTCACGGGAATGCAGTAGCGGTTGTCGCGCATCGTCACCACGGCGTCCTGCAGATAGGTGCGGCAGGAGCCGTTGATCATGGACATGAGCTGTGTGTGGATGCGGTCGTTGGTGAGCGCCATGCCGCGCCGGATATGTCTGAGCGCAGGGCTGGCGTCGTCGGCAATCTCCTCCTCCGACAGAATGCATCTGCGGATCTCTCCGGCCAGCGGCGTGAGCGGTTCCAGCGCGTCGAAATACACGTCCAGAGAGTCGGCGGGCGCATCTTCCCGCTCCTTGCGTCCGTAGGCCTTGATGCGGTTTACATTTTCCAGGAAGGCCGCGATATGCAGAAGTTCCGTGACGGACAGGGAACTGCCCACTTCGAGAGAGCGGATGCACATGCCGAGATCCCTGTTGTCGCCGAAGGAAGTCGAACCCCTGCGGAACAGACAGGCCAGAGCGTCCGCCGTCTCCGTCTGCGCCTGCATGATCTCCGAGACGTCCGTCATGGGAAGAAGGGCGGCGGCCCGTTTCCGGCCCGGCTCAGAGCTTGCCCGCTCCGTCAGAAGATCGATGATCTTGTTGTATTCCAAAACGCGAAGAACTTTTTCGTTCATGATGACTACCCCGTTTCCAGTCTATCATAAAATAAAAGAAATTGCCATGGGTAGAGGGGACTCTTGCAGGATCATCGTATCCACACTGCACCTTTACAAGAAATCAGAAAAAAGCTATACTGAAAAGACAGTGAGAAGGTTCGGGATATGATGGGAGAGCAGGACAGACAACAACAGGAAATCGGGACGGAAAACAAGCCGGAAGAAGGCGGCGGGCAGGCAGAATATACGCCGACGACGCAGTCGGATTTTCTGCGCGAGACGATCAAAAAGAAGCCGGTCAACAAGAAAAAGCTGCTGCGCAGGACGCTGATCACAGTGGCGATGGCGGTAGTCTTCGGGCTGGTCGCGTGTTTTACGTTCCTCGTGCTGGAGCCGGTCATCAGCAACCGCCTCTATCCGGAGGAAGAAGCGGAGGAAGTCCGTTTTCCCGAGGAGACGGTGATGGAAGAGATGAAGCCGGAAGACATGCTGGTCGAGGAGGAGACGGATGCGGCGGAGTCTGTCCCGGCTGCGCTGGAGAATGAGCAGATCGAGGAACTGCTGTCACAGGTGAAGTTCGGGCTGGGCGATTACCAGCTTCTCTATGAGGAGATGGCAGAGCTTGCGCGGAGCGCGGAGCGGGCTGTCGTCACCGTCACAAGCGTGGTGTCGGATGTGGACTGGTTCAATGACATCTATGAGAACAGGGCGTCGGCGTCCGGTATCATCGTGGCGAACAACAGCAAGGCCATTCTGATTCTGGTCAGCGCCGGGATGCTGGACAGCGCCGACAGTATCACCGTGACTTTCTGCGATCAGACGCGGGTGAACGCGGAGCTGGTGCAGCGGGACGCCGCCACCCGGCTGGCGATTCTGTCCGTGCCGCTGGTAGATATTGAGGAAGAGACTCTGGATGTGATACAGATCGCCAATCTGGGAAGCTCCAACAACAGCGAACTGTTGGCTACGCCGGTGATGGCGCTGGGAAGCCCGACGGGCACGAGCGGCTCTGTGTGCTACGGCATGGTGACGTCCGTGGGGACAGTAGTGGATCTGGCGGACTCCGCGTACAAGACGATCACCACGGATATCTATGGCGGCAGCAACGCAACAGGCGTGCTCGTCAATATGGACGGCATGGTCATCGGCGTTATCGACAATGCCAATACAGGCGGAGACAGGGGAAATCTTCTGACCGCTTACGGGATATCGGAGCTGAAGAGGACCATCGAAAAGATGTCCAACGATAAAGAGAGAGCCTACCTCGGTATACACGGTGCAGATGTGCCCTGGGAGATCCGCGAAGAGCTGGAGATTCCCGAAGGCGTGTATGTCAGAGAAGTCGAGATGGATTCTCCCGCGATGGCGGCGGGCATCCAGAGCGGCGACGTGGTCGTGCGCGTAGGCGATACTTCGGTTCTGACTTACAACGGGCTGCTGGATATCCTGTACAATGCCGCGCCCGGGGATACGCTGGAATTCGTTCTGATGCGGCAGGGGCAGGAGATGAATGCGGATGTGACGCTGGGCGTAAGGTAACATGCCGCGGCGGTGAGACGTATATTTTGGCAGGAGCGCTGCAGGCGTCGGCGGTACTTTTAAGAAAGACTTCGCCGGTTCTGTTACAAGGCGCTTCGGAAAGGTGGCAGTATGAAATATATCAAAGATTACAGAGAAGGAGACAGAGTGTCCGACATCTATCTGTGCAAGCACAAACAGTCGGCGGTCACGAAGAACGGCAAGCCCTATGACAGCGTTATCCTGCAGGATAAGACCGGGACGGTGGACGCCAAGATCTGGGATCCCAACAGCGCCGGAATCGAAGATTTTGATTCCCTGGATTACATAGAAATACACGGCGACGTCACCAGTTTTCAGGGGGCGAACCAGATCAATGTCAAGCGGGTCCGCAAGTGCCGTGAAGGAGAGTATCGCCCGGAGGATTATCTGCCGGTAAGCAGATTTCCGATCGACGATATGATGCGGGAACTGACAGGATATATCGACAGCATCGGCAATCCGTATCTGAAGAGACTGCTGCAGGCGTTTTTCGTTCAGGATCAGAAGTTTGTCGAGACTTTCCGCCAGTCTTCCGCAGCAAAGACCGTGCACCACGGTTTTGTAGGAGGGCTGCTGCAGCACACGCTGGCGGTGACGAAACTGTGCGACTTTTTCTGTACGCAGTATCCCGTGCTGAACCGCGATCTGCTGCTGACGGCGGCGATCTGCCACGATATCGGCAAGACAAGAGAGCTGTCGCTATTTCCCCAGAACGACTATACGGACGACGGGCAGTTTCTCGGGCATATCGTGATCGGCAGTGAGATGATCGGAGAGAAGATCCGGGCGATAGAAGGATTTCCGCCGCTGCTGGCCGGCGAGCTGAAACACTGTATTCTGGCGCATCACGGCGAGTTTGAGTTTGGCTCGCCAAAGAAGCCCGCGATCGTGGAGGCGGTGGCGCTGAACTACGCGGACAACACCGACGCCAAGATGGAGACCTTCACAGAGATCCTGGAAAACAGCAGCGAGACGGGATGGCTCGGATATAACAGACTGTTCGAGTCCAATGTGAGAGGAACGAGACTGGAGTGACGCCGAAGTTAATTCCGAAGGAATTTACTTCAGGTTTTCGTCGCGAAAACGCTCCGGAACGAGGGTTAAGATGGAACACGAAAGATACAGAAAAAATGATATCGTTACGGTCACGATCGACGACATCGGCAGCGACGGCGAGGGAATCGGCAAAGCCGACGGCTACACGCTGTTCGTGAAAGACGCGGTGATCGACGATACCGTGGAAGCGCGGATCACAAAGTGCAGGAAAACATACGGATATGCGAGAGTGGAGAAGGTGGTGACGCCTTCTTCTTTTCGTGTGGAACCCCGGTGCAGTTTCCACAGACAATGCGGCGGCTGTCAGATTCAGGCGATGCACTACGACAGACAGCTCGCTTATAAGCAGGAAAAAGTCAGAAACAACCTGATCCGTATTGGCGGATTTGACGCGGCGTATATCGACAGGATCACGGAACCCATCGTCGGTATGGAAGAGCCGTGGCATTACCGCAATAAGGCGCAGTATCCGATCGGATATGATAAAAACGGAAATCCCGTCGCCGGTTTCTATGCCGGCAGGACGCATGACATCGTCGCCAATACCGACTGCGCGCTGGGGCCTGCGGAGAATCAGGAGATCCTAGAGACGGTGCTCGCCTACATGCGCGAAAACCGAGTGAGCGCCTATAGAGAGACGGACGGGACGGGACTTGTCAGACACGTGCTGATCCGCACAGGGTTCGCCACGGGCCAGATCATGGTCTGCCTCGTCGTCAATGGGAAAAAACTGCCCGCGGAAGATAAGCTGGTGGAGAAACTGCGCGGGCTGGATTTTGACAGGTACGGTTCGCGGGGAAAAGGCGAAGCAGGAAGCGAAGACGCTGCGGCAACAAAAAGGACAGGTGAACTTCCGGACGGTGCAGAACAGGAGAGCGCGGCTGAGAGAAAGATCGTCAGTATCGCTGTCAGCGTCAACGAAGAGCGCACCAATGTGATTATGGGAAAAGAGATCAGGGTGCTCTGGGGGAGTCCCTACATCGAGGACAGCATCAGAATCCTGCAGACAGACGAGCGGGTTACTTTTCGCATTTCGCCGCTCTCTTTCTATCAGGTCAATCCCGGACAGACCGAAAAATTATACGCGATTGCTCTGGACTATGCGGGGCTGACCGGCCGGGAGACTGTGTGGGATCTGTACTGCGGCATCGGTACGATTTCCCTGTTCATGGCGCGCCGCGCCAGACAGGTCTGCGGTGTGGAGGCGATCCCGCAGGCTATCGAAGACGCCCGCGAAAACGCGCGCATCAATGGCATAGAAAACGCGCGATTCTATGTGGGCAAAGCCGAAGAAGTTCTGCCGGCGTTCTATGGGAGCGCGGAGGAAAAGGATGGGGAAGCGGTGGATCCGATAGGCTTTGCGGGGTTGTCGCCGGAGATGAAACATCCCAACGTGATCGTGGTCGATCCGCCGCGCAAGGGCTGTGATGAAAAGTGCCTGGAGACGATGCTCGCCATGCAGCCTGCGCGCATCGTGTATGTGAGCTGCGACTCCGCTACGCTGGCCAGGGATCTGAAGGTGCTGGCAGCAGGCGGGTATGAGTTGAAAAGGGTCCGGGCCGTGGATCAGTTCGGGCAGAGTGTGCATGTGGAGACGGTATGTTTATTGTCCAAACTCAATGTCAAGCAGCATATTGAAGTGAAATTGACAATGGACGAGATGGATTTGACCGCAGCGGAGAAGAAAGCCAGCTATGAGGAAATTAAGGCGTATGTGCTGGAGAAATTCGGATTGAAGGTTAGCAATTTGTATATTGCGCAGATTAAGAGGAAATGTGGGATTATTGAGAGGGAGAATTATAACCTGCCAAAGGCTGAGGATGCAAGACAGCCTAAGTGTCCGGAGGAGAAGGAGGCAGCGATCAGGGAGGCGTTGGAGTATTTTAAGATGCTGTAAGTGTACACTCATTATCTATAAAAATTTTTCAATGATGACCAATGTGAATAAAAATTTCTCTGTCATATGATAGTTGTACTTTCCTGTCTACGCTATAATATTATGGGTTGGAGTAAAGATATTGACAGTTGATAGAAAATAAATAAAAAGAGTATTGGTTCCTTGAGGTATAATGATTTTGACCAAAAAAACAAAAACCGAAAGGAGTACCAATACTCATGGACATTATAACACTGATCAAGGAACTTGTCACCGGATTGCTGGATGCAGAGGAGGAATCCAAAATTGAAATTTTAAATTCCACTCTCAAATCCTCTGGTGGAATTTACTTCTGCATGAGTAGTGTTTACCTCTGCATATCCCCATGGTATGATCTTCCTATCCTTCTGACAGCAGTAGAAGGAGAATACCATGAGCAGATATATACCAGGAAACCAGAAACACCTTACCCTTGATGACCGCAGGTACATCGAAAGAGCCTTAAACCAGGGTTCCTCCTTTCAGGATATCGCCAGATTCCTCTGCAAGGATCCTACCACCATCTCCAAAGAGGTCAGAAACCACCGTCTCAGCGACTGGTACCACAAAGGCACTTTTTACAATGCTCACAACTTCTGCATACACCGCTATCACTGCAGAAAGACCAATGTATGCGGCAAGATCATTCTGTGTAACGTCAAATGTACCTCCTGTCCTACCTGTAACCAGACCTGCCCTGACTTCTGCCGGGAACGCTGCGACAGGCTTGATAAGGCTCCTTACGTCTGCAACGGCTGTAACAAGGCGATCAACCACTGCACCATCGCTCATAAGTATCGCTATGATGCTAAGTTTGCTGACAGAAAGTACCGGGAATGTCTGCAGGATTCCCGTTCCGGCATCTGCCTGACAAAGCATGAACTCCGGCAGAAGGATATGGTCATCTCCCCTCTGATCGCACAGGGGCAGTCCCCTTATCAGATCCTCACCAACCACCCGGAACTTGATATGTCTGTCAGGACTCTTTACAACTATCTGGATGAAGGGATCCTCACTGCCAGAAATATCGACCTGAAGCGCAAGGTGAAATTCAAGCCCCGTAAATGCCACAGGTCACAGATCACAGAGAGGGCTGTCTTTCAGGGAAGATTGTATTCAGACTTTCTATCCCTTGGCTTGGATCACTGGACAGAAATGGATACAGTCCATTCTTCCAATGATTCCAAAAAAGTCCTTCTGACTTTTTTCCTCAAGCGTGAGAAACTCTTTCTTGCCTTTCTCATGAACCGCTGTACCAAAGGCGCTGTCCGCATGGTCTTTGACCGCATGGAAAAGAAACTGGGCACTTATGACTTCCTGTCCCTTTTTGGCACTCTGCTGACGGACAGGGGCTCTGAGTTTGGGGATCCGGGCGCACTGGAAACGGGCATCAACGGGATAGAACGCCAATGCCATTAAGTTTAGAGCGTATTCGGTCACATAAGAAGTTTTTTTTACAACCAAAATATGGACGGGGTATTTATTTTATAAACCCCTTGAAAGCCGTAAAAATCACATTTGTATGAAATTGCTTTGATATAGCAAAGCTGTTTTTCATTATCTTAACAGGTTGTTTATTTCTGTTTTAAGTATTTATATCATATGAAAAAAGGCGCACCAAAAAAGGATAGAGATAATCGTGATTGGATTATTCTTTATCCTTTTCTTTTTCATCGGGTGTAAATTCTGCTATGTCATCAAGCGTGAAGCCGTCGCCCAAGATATTCAGTATCATATTCAGCGTATGCGTCGTGACGGACTGATTGGTTTTAAGCCGCTGTATCTGCGACCTGCTTATGCCATAGTGGGTATATAAATTGTACTGGCTTATCCCATTTTCCTTTAAGGTTCGGAAAAGCTTATCAAATTTAATCATACTACAAACTCCTAAATGCTCTTGCTTTATTCTTATTCTGCTCCTATAATGGAGATTACCGATAGTTACCAAAATCGGAGATTGCAATAGGAGGGAATATATGGATAAACGGATAGTCGAAAAGGTCAAATTCCACATCAAGCTGAAACGCATGGACGATTGGTGGTACTACACAGGCGGAAACTGTTTCGGACTGTTCCCGCCGTCCTTTTACTATACCCATACCGAGGAAGAAGTCAGGCGCATCACAGATGAAACACTGGAAAGACTGCGCTCTATGATCAAGAAACTAGAAAGCTAACAAAATCTTAGACACCAATCAGTAGATTTATTCTATATGCAAAGTGATGTATGGATTTTTCTATCAATATTTTTGCTTTATCGTTATTTTTCTAACTCCGTATATTTGACATATGCGGATATTTAATGATATATTTATGGAGATAGTTAAAAGTACAAAGACTAACTATTAAAAGTCAAGCCCTGAATTGAAATTTTCCGAATGAATTGCAGAGATGTATTTCAGATAAAA